>DAOUEK010000098.1:0-58487 GCA_034430425.1 Anaerolineales bacterium
ATCGCGTACTTGTACTGGAGCGAGGGAAGCGTTACGAGGATCATGAGCTTCCAAAGACAAATTGGGATATTCGACGCTATCTCTGGATGCCTGCCATACGTTGCTACGGAATACTTCAACTTAATCTCTCCAAGGGATATTTTCTATATCACTCCAGTGGTGTAGGCGGCGGCAGCCTGGTTTATGCAGCAGTTCTCATGGAGCCAGATCCGAGATTTTACTCCGCAGAATCATGGCGGCATTTGGGTGATTGGGCGAACATATTAAGACCTCACTATGCTACCGCGCGGAAAATGTTGGGTGTGGACAGAAATCCCGAGATTTGGCCTGCCGATGAAGCCTTGCGACAAATCGCAGTTGAACTAGGACGTGAGGATAGTTTTCGGCCGACAGATGTGGGGATTTATTTCGGGAAACCTGGGGAGGAAAGCCCGGATCCGTATTTTGGTGGTGAAGGCCCACCGAGAATCGGATGCATTCATTGTGGCGCTTGTATCGTAGGTTGTCGTTATGATTCCAAAAATACCTTGCCGAAGAACTATCTCTACTTCGCAGAACGGTTGGGTGTTGAGATCAGGGCAGAAGCGAAAGTCGTAGGTATCGAGCCAACAAACGGCGAATCATCCACGGATGCACGATATATCGTCAAGTATCGACAATCAACGAGTTTCATCGATGGAAAGAATATTAGTGTTATAACGAGGAACGTTGTCGTTTCCGCTGGCGCATTAGGGACGGTAGAGCTGCTCTTGCGGTGCCGCGATGAAACCAAGACCCTTCCCCATTTGTCGTCCCGACTAGGACACATGGTTCGTACGAACAGCGAGACCTTTTTCGGCGCTTTTCGTCGGAAAACAGCGGAGGATCATTCAGAAGGACTTTCGATCACCTCGATTTTCAAGGCAGACGAAGAAACACAAATTGAACCGGTTCGTCTGGAGAGGCGATCGTCGATGTTGTTTCGCGTGTTGGCATCTCCGTTAATCGAGCCTAGCAAATCGATTATGGTGCGTATATGGCGGAATCTGGTCGAGATATTCCGCCATCCGATCGACTTCATTAACGTGCGAATAGTGCCGGGTTTGACGAAACGCGGGATTGCGATCATGGTAATGCAAACGAGGGATAATGTACTGAGCCTGCGGTTGGGGCGAAATCCCTTCGCATTATTTCGGAAAGGCCTCGTGGGGGACCAGGACCCAGAAAAGACAGTGCCGGTAAAAATCGATCTGGGAGAGAAGGTCGCACGTTCTTTGGCCAACAAATTAGGTGGACATCCAAGCGGTGCAATTACACAAGGTTTGATCAACGTCCCCATGACGGCGCACATGTTGGGAGGATGCATTTTCGGAAAAGATGAAGGCGAAGGCGTGATCAATATCGATTGTGAGGCGTTTAAATATCCGGGATTGTATGTCGTCGACGGATCGATCGTTCCTGCAAATCCTGGTGTAAACCCAAGTCTATCCATCACGGCGTTGGCCGAATACGCCATGAGCAGGATCGCGGCAAAAGAAGACCGCTAAAAAAAAAGAAGAATTGGATATTCAGCATGGCTGAATTCGTTTTTCGTATTTTGCACATCGACATCGGAACGGGGGGTTCTCATGTGATTCAGGTAGATGCGATGATGCTGCGAGAGACATTGGGCGGTGCCAGCCTCGCTGCCCGCCTCTTGATGCCGTATTTGGATGAAGATCTTGATCCGCTTTCAGCGAATGCGCCGCTCCTGTTCCTGACAGGCCCTCTAACCGGAACCAAAGGTCCTGCTGTTGGGCGTTTTGTCATCTGCGGGAAATCGCCAGCGACAGGGATATGGGGCGAATCCAATGTGGGTGGTTTTTTCGGACCCGAGATGCGCAAAACGGGATACGACGGCATTTGGATTACCGGGCAATCTTCCAGTCCAGTGTATCTCTGGGTGCAGGAAGGAAACATAGAAATTCGTGATGCAGGAACATTCTGGGGAAAGTGTGATACCTATGATACGCAGGCTGCAATACGTGAGGCGCATGCGAATAAATTAATTCGTGTAGCCAGTATCGGGCTTGCTGGAGAGAACCAACTTAGATTTGCTTCGATAATCTGCGATCACGGAAGAGCCGCCGGAAGAACTGGAATGGGAGCGGTAATGGGTGCCAAGCGATTAAAGGCGATCGCTGTGCGCGGCAGCCAGGAACCTTTCATTGTATATCCAGATCGGTTTATGCAGATTCGCACGGAATCTAATAAAGATTTGCGCACAGACAACTTGTCTGATGCATTGCGACAGTATGGGTCGTCAAGCGCCGGGGACTACCTGGATTATTTGGGGGACATGCCAAAGAAGTATTTCTCGAGGGGGATTGCTGAAGGAATTGATCGTATGAGCGGTGCAGCGATGGCCGAGACGATACTTACTTCCGTGAGCGCCTGCCATGGCTGTGTCATTGCATGTGGGCGGGTTGTGCGGCTCAAAGATGGCAACGAGCGTAAAGGGCCGGAATACGAGACAGTTGTCGGTTTTGGGCCGAATCTCGGGATCGATGATTTATCAGAAGTCACGCTGCTGGGAGATCTGTGCGATCGATACGGCATGGATACGATTTCTGTATCGCATACCATCGGGCTTGCTTTCTTGCTATTCGAAAAGGGGATTATTACAAAAGAAGACGCGGACGGGGACGAACTGGCCTGGGGGGACTACGAAGTTGTTGAGAAACTGGTCCATAGAATTGCCAGAAGAGAAGGATTTGGCGCGATTTTGGCTGAAGGGGCAGCGAAAATGGCTGAACGATTCAATGCCAGCGACATGGCCGTACATGTTAAAGGGTTGGAAATTCCCTATCATGACCCGCGAGCATTGTCTGGGATGGGCGTGGTATACACGACATCGCCTCGCGGGGCTTGTCATAATCAAAGCGATTACTTCATGGTAGAAATAGGACAAAGCGTAGAAGAGATCGGAGTGGAATTCTTTGAGAGACATGCGGGAGCGGAAAAGGTAAAGAATGTAGCCAGGCATCAAGATTGGCGTACTGTCTTTAACTCACTCATCATGTGTAATTTTGCAAACGTACCGCCGAAAACGATTCTCGAACTGGTTAATGCTGTAACAGGTTTTAATTACGATCTGGATGAATTGATGCGTGTGGGAGAGCGTGGATGGAATATCAAACGGCTTGCAAATATTCGCATGGGAATGAAAAGGGCGGACGATCGGTTGCCCAAAGCATTACTGGAGCCGCTAAAAGATGGCGGCGCGGCAGGGTATCGTATACCGATCGATGACATGCTGGAAACCTACTATCAGGTGCGCGGCTGGGATGCCGAAACCGGTCTTCCCGATCCAAAAAAGATGGAAGAATTAAACATCGCTAAATTTATCGAAGATATTTGATGTTGCACAAGAAAGCGAGAACCGTTTTGACAAAAATCGTAACTGTCAACCAAATGCAAATAATAGAGAAAGCAGCGGACGCTTCTGGATTAAATTACACACAAATGATGGAAAATGCTGGTCGCTCCATTGCGCATACCATCCTCAAGCATTGGGCCAGGATAGAGGGAAAATGCATTGTGATTTTGGTAGGTTCCGGAAACAATGGTGGTGACGGATTGGTTGTAGGGCATTATTTACATGATGCTGGCGCTACAATTCTTGCTTATTTATCGAAACAACGCGCGGCAGGAGATACAAATCTGAAACGGCTGACGGAAGATGGATGTGAGGTTGTCGTCGCTTCAGAAGACCCAAAACGAAAAAAATTGCGCGAGTGGATAGGTGAGGCGGATTTTGTCATCGATGCAGTTCTCGGAACCGGGTTTAAACTTCCGTTGCGAGGAAATGCGAAAAGTATACTGGGTGAAGTCAATCAGGCGCTGCAGGCCAGAGAACGAATACCCATAATCGTGGGCGTGGATTGTCCTTCGGGGCTGGACTGCGATCACGGTGAAGTGGCAGATGAAGCACTTCCGTGTGATCTGACCGTTACGTTGGCCGCAGCGAAACCGGGCCTATTCATTTTCCCGGGCGCAGACAAAGTCGGGAAATTATTTCTTGGCGACATTGGAATCAAAGAAGATTTAAAGGAGATTACCAGCGTGGAGCTTGAACTTGCAACAGCAGATACGGTAAAAGTCTGGGTCCCTGCGCGGCCGAAAAATGCACACAAGGGAACATTCGGACGGGCATTGATTGTCGCCGGATCAATCAATTACCCCGGAGCGGCAGCGCTTGCTGCTTTAGGGGCTTACCGCGTAGGTACCGGATTGGTTACACTTGCTGTGCCCGCTCCGGTTCAGTTAATGTTGGCGTCACAAGTGCCAGAAGCAACTTGGATTGTTCTGCCGGATGAATTGGGAGTCATCGCCGAAAATGCAACTGACGTGTTGGTTAACGAACTGGAAAATTCACAGGCGATGCTTATTGGGCCAGGATTTGGGCAGGAGCCGACAACGGCGAGTTTTCTGCAGCAATTGTTCAGCAGCGAGCGTTCGAAAACGCGCGGAAAAATGGGTTTGGTGCCGACGGATAGGAATAAAGCAAAGAAACCGAAATTGGAAATTCCCTGCGTCGTTGACGCGGATGGTTTAAGGTTATTGACCAATATTTCCGATTGGCCATCACTCCTGCCGCCGTTATCCATACTGACGCCTCATCCGGGCGAGATGGCCGAGATGACAGGAATTGCCAAAGATGATATCCAGACCGATAGGGTAAAACACGCACAGCAAGCCGCAGATGAGTGGGGCCACATCGTGGTACTCAAGGGAGCATTCACAGTAATTGCGGCACCTGATGGTAAATGTGCCGTTTTACCGTTCGCTACACCAGCGCTTGCGCGAGCCGGAACAGGAGATGTCTTGGCCGGTGTTATTACAGGCTTGCGGGCACAAGGTGTGAGCCCATATGAGGCGGCAGTGTTGGGTGCCTATTTGCATGGGAGGGCGGGGGAACTTGCAGCGGAAATGGTTGGATCTTTAGCCGGCGTAATCGCCGGCGACGTCGTGGATTCACTTGCACTTGCAATGGCCGAGCTGAACGGGGGATTGAGCCGAATATAAAAGTATCTTTCATTTCATTTGGAGATACACAATCATGAGACTGCGCTTTTGCACTTATCTGGCGTTAACCGGATTTATTTCTGGATGCCAGCAGATTGAATCGAAACCAACAGCAACCGCAACGGCGGCCTCAGCACCAACAACAACCTCAAGCCCAACAATGGTTCCTATAAAGTTGGAAAACTTGCAGGTGGAACTCGGTGGTGATTGGGAATTACCGAATTTATTGGCTCCACAAGATCGCTTTCCTGTTGGTGCCTCTTTTCTTTGGGCGACATTCGATTATGCCGAGTCTTTGGAGACAGCGATCGAATGGACCTTGTATAAGCAAGACGATCTAATCGATAGTGGATCGACACGCTTGAAAGACGCAGAAGGAACGCAAGCAATTTTCCTTCAACCGGAAGAAAGTTTCAGAGAAGGTAATTATAGATTTGAAGTTATCGCAGACGACGGAACTATGGCATCGGTAAAATTTGAAGTTCTATGGCTTCCCACGGTATGGCCGATTGCAATCAGTGAGGATTTTAGCATGGAAGCCTCAATGGGTATGGAAGTAATAAACTATCAAACAGAATTTATTTCTGGAACGGAATTCGTCTATGCTTATTTTCCG
Organism: Anaerolineales bacterium; assembly: GCA_034430425.1. Taxonomy (GTDB): domain Bacteria; phylum Chloroflexota; class Anaerolineae; order Anaerolineales; family E44-bin32; genus WVZH01. The sequence goes on from DAOUEK010000098.1 coordinate 5,663, forward strand.
ATGTCGAATATTGAGAAAGATTCCCTGATCACTATTGCCTGGTTTCTGGATAATGAACTATATGCGATTCGCGAGTATGCCTGGAGTAGCGACATTCCTGTAGGTATGCGTACAGAAAAACTAGTCAACAGCGAGAATCCTGACGATCCACTCCCTGATGGCTTTTATACCGTCGAGATATCCATCGAGGGGGAACTGGCCAGATTTACAGTGTTTTATATCGGTGAGTAATAGTAATAAGTGAAAATCGAGATTGTTAGAAAAAACCTGCCTGAATGGATCTGCGGATAAATAACCAATCGCCTATATGAAAAACCAGGGCGCGTTCTACAGCGCCCTGGTTTTATTATCCCCGTATTTCGAGAAATGCAAGTCTGACTCGTACGAACTGGAAAATTATGATTTGGACTTTGAGTCAGATTTCTTTTCCGAATTTTTAGGCTCGGTCGTCTTCTTCTTGCGGCCTGTCGCTTGCTTGCCTTTCTCAACGACTTCCTCGATACGCGTCTTTTGCTCTTCGAGGATCACCTGGCCGCGTTTTTGGAGATCCTCAGCCCTTTCGCGAGCTTCACGGGCGAGCTGCTCTGCGCGTGCCCGTGTTTCGGCAGCGGTTTGCTCTACCTGATCACGGAGTTCGATACCCTTCTCGCGTATCAGGGTTCGAGTTTCTTCGCCGGACTGTGGAGCAAGCAGTAAAGCAACAGCCGCGCCAACAATACCACCAATGAGAAATCCCGAGACAAAGGTACCGAAATCGCTATCACGGTCAGACATGGTTATCACTCCTCTAAAAAAAAACTTCAGTGCGGTTTTGAGCGTCCAGATTTGATTAAATCGACTGCACGCCGAATGGCAGCGAATGTGCTGTTAATTTTTATGACCGGTCGAACCATTTTATCACTAAGAAATTGAGACGTTCCTCGTAAGGTGCTGATGGTTTCGTTTCCAGAATCAATTAAAGGTTTTACTTCATTTTGGATGATAGCCGTAAGACGGGCGATTTGAACGATTAGTAGGATAAGGGCGAGGCCGATGATCAGTGATTCGACAGCGACGAAGATGATGACAATGTCTCGCAGTGCCTCCGTCTGTTCTGGATGATTGAGCAATGCAATCACAGCAACAACCAGGCCGGCAATAACAATCAAAACGATAGATATTAATAGAATTACCAACCATAAGGAAATTCCGTTTTCTTCGTTGGGTTGGTTGCGGTTTTCTTCGAAATCCACGCGATTAACCTTGCTCTCTGGTTGATTGCGAACATTATAGCATAAGGATTATTTACGCCTGCGAATCTTCTTGCGAAGTGATGTGTCAGATTTGGTTTCGGGACCAGAGAGAACGTGCGCCGTCATCAGGCCAATGATGGTGGCGATAATATCGGGAAGAAGGTTGAGCGAGCCGAAGCGCAAGACGCGCCAGGTGATCCATTCGCTTGCAAATTGTCCGGCAAAGAAAGAAACCCAGGCTGTTGCGATGTACAGCAGCATTCTCGAAAGGCGGCCACCTCGAAGTAAATGAAACAACAGGCCACAGATTGTGGCGATAACCGATCCGAAAAACAAAGAAGGAATACTCATCTGCGAATGATACCTCCACCCAAACAAATTTCACCTGAGTAGAACACCGCTGATTGACCGGGTGTAATATCCGCAACGGTATTCGATAAACGGACTTCGATGGACTTGTCTTTATTAATCCCGATCGTTGCAGGAACTTCAGCCGCCTTGTAGCGCACCCTCACAACCAGCGGCTTCGATGGATCTGGCGGAGTTCCGGCAATCCAATCAATCGGTTCCGTGGTGAATACTTTTCGGCCAAGCGCGCTGCGTTTGCCCACGACGAGTATGTTCGATTCAATTTGCTTTTCGACAACATACAGCGCCTCGGGGGAAGAAATACCAATTCCGCGGCGCTGTCCGATAGTGTAATTTGAAAGGCCGGCATGCGTGCCGAGCCTCGTCCCTCGGACGTCGATGATTGGGCCAGGCGGTGGAAGATGTGGCGCTTGTTGACGCAGGAAGGAACGGTAATTCCCGTCAGGGACGAAGCACAAATCCTGACTGTCCGGTTTTTCTGCCACGGGCAAGTTAAATCGCCGAGCGAGTTGACGTACTTCTTTTTTACTGAGTTCACCAAGGGGGAAAATCGAACAGGCGAGATCGGACTGTTGAAGCGTGCTGAGTACGTAACTCTGGTCCTTCGATCGGTCTTCTCCGCGCAGAAGGCGAAATTCTGAGCCTTTTTTATCAATGCGTGCGTAATGTCCAGTGGCAAGATGGGATGCGCTCATCTCTTGTATTTTTTCCAATAGAAAACCCCAGCGTATTCTGCGATTACAGATCAAACATGGATTAGGTGTAATCCCGCGAAGATACGCATCGGTGAAGGCGTCAACGACGTTCTGCTTGAAAAAAGTACTCGCGTCGATTTCGTGGAAGGGAATATCGAGATGAGCTGATATGCTGCGTGCGATCTCGACGTCTTTTGGCGTGCAGCAGCGGTTGGGGAGATCCGGGCTTGTGCTCCAAAGTCGCGTCATCACACCGAAGACATCATGCCCATTTTCGACGAGTAACGCTGCTGCAACCGAGCTATCGACGCCTCCACTCATGGCGATGGCAACGCGAGTATTGGCCGGGGTCATTCTGGCTTACGCCTCGCAATTTCCAGTTCGCGACGTGTGCGTGGCGGGTTAATGGCAAAGAATATACATGCTGGAAATCTCATGCGCGAATTCTATCACGTACTCAAGTAATCCTGGCGAGTTGCGAATTTATGGCGTCGATTGACGAAAAGGTCGGTATAATGGTGCGAGTGAAAGAAAAGCTATAAAAGGAGAAATTCATAAAATGAATACCATGATTGAATCGATTCATGCCCTCGAGGTACTTGACTCGCGTGGCAACCCAACGGTGGAAGTGAATGTAATTCTGGCGGATGGCAGCTGGGGTAGAGCATTGGTGCCTTCTGGCGCCTCGACAGGTGTACACGAAGCGTTGGAGTTACGGGATGGGGATAACAAGCGCTATCGAGGAAAGGGTGTCACGAAAGCCGTCGAGAATGTTAATACAACGATTGCGGAAGCGTTGTTGGGTTGGGATGCAACAGAACAGCGTTTGATCGATCTGGAAATGATCAGCCTGGATGGCACACCGAACAAGGAAAATCTGGGAGCGAATGCAATCCTGGGCGTAAGCCTGGCCGTGGCGAAAGCTGCTGCGAGTTCGTTGGGATTGCCGCTGTATCGCTATATTGGCGGCGTTCACGCTCATATTCTTCCCGTTCCGATGCTCAACATCCTGAATGGCGGTGCACACACCGGGTGGCAGTCCACGGATGCGCAGGAATTCATGATCATGCCCCTCGGAGCATCTACTTTCGCAGAAGGACTTCGTTGGGGATCTGAGATCTATCACCAGTTGCGAGAAGTATTGAAAGAACGCGGCTATACGGCTTTGGTCGGTGATGAAGGTGGGTTTGCGCCTGCATTAAAAGCGAACGCAGAAGCCGTAGAGGTGATCCTGGAAGCAATCGAAGAAGCCGGCTATAAACCGGGAGAGCAAGTGGCCATTGCACTCGACCCGGCAGCTTCTGAGTTCTATGATGCCAAAAGCGGACGCTACAATCTACGCCGTGAAGGAAAGGAACTGAGTGGCGAGGAAATGGTGGCTTTCTGGAAGGAATGGACCGAAAAATACCCGATTGTCTCGATCGAGGATGGTCTTGCACAGGATGACTGGGAAAGCTGGATCGTGATGACCAAAGAATTGGGTGACAAAATTCAAATAGTGGGAGATGATTTACTCGTTACCAATCCCGAACGAGTGCGCCTGGGGATTGAAGAAAAAGCCTGCAATGCACTGCTCGTGAAGTTGAATCAAATTGGATCGTTGACGGAAACGATTGAAGCGGTAGAACTCTGTCATCGGGCAGGCTGGGCAGCCGTGACTTCACATCGCTCCGGCGAGACCGAAGATGCAACCATCGCAGATCTTGCTGTGGCATTGAACATGGGTCAGATCAAGACCGGTGCGCCAGCGCGTTCGGATCGAGTTGCGAAGTACAATCAGCTGCTACGAATCGAAAGCGAACTGGACGAAGTGGGCATGTACGCTGGTTGGCTAGCGCTAAAACGAGCCAGTATATAATCGCAACTTCGAGGATATAAAGAGAGCGGCTGACCAAACGTCGCTCTCTTTGTTTTTGTTGGAGATACCAGCTAGTTGAATATGGGTGTAGCGCTTGATGAAGGAGAAGAATCATCGCGGTTGCTGGAAGCAGGTGTGCTGCAGTAAGGACAGATTTGCCAGGGGAGTTCCATTAATTTACCGCAGCGGACGCAAGGTTTTCGCAGCCGAGTGTGGCACAGCGGACAAACTTGCCAGTCGGTCTGCGCATTAGCGCCGCATCCCGGACAAGCCATACGGCTTTCGATTTGAGTTAGAAGCGCTTCTTCTTCGAGCGATTGCTGGTATGCTTCGTCCAGCGTTTGCCGCGGACGAAGTAGGTAGTATATGACGACCCCCAAAACATTGAGGACGAGAACCACGAGAGCAGCCAGGATATGAACGATCCGGTCCTGCGTTCGTGTTCGTGCGTCGCGATAGGTCCAGAACACCAGGCTCAACCATAAAGCGGCGAGAAACGCGCCAAAGAAGGCGGTGAGCGTGGTAAAGAGATTCCCAAGAGAACCCAAATTCAACGCATCAAACATATTCTGCTCCTTCGGTTGCGGATTATAGCACAGGGAAGAAAAAAAGAATTTTGATAAAGAAAACGGTCAATGGACATTCATTAATCACTTATAGAGTTACGGATTTTGACACTGGTGTTCGTCGTAGAGTATAGTGACACAATAATATTCAAAGTATTGGAGGAGGAATGGGGGACAGCAGCGCTTCTTACCGTATCACTGATATGGAATCCTCAGATCGACCAAGAGAACGTCTTCTAATGCTTGGACCGACTTCACTCTCGAACGCGGAGTTGGTCTCCATTCTATTACGTGCAGGAATCGAAGGGATGAACGTGCTCCAACTGGCACAAAAATTGCTCCTGGAAATGGGAGGATTGACTGGGCTGCATCAAGCACCTTTGGAGGCGTTGTGCGATCGTCGAGGCATTGGTCCGGCAAAGGCCGCACAAATAAAGGCAGCGATCGAACTGGGGCGAAGATTGGCCATCGCATCGCCCGAAGAGCGACCGGTTATTCAATCGCCGGAGGATGCTGCTGCGCTGCTGCTGTACGAGATGGGCGCACTGGAGCAGGAGCATTTGCGTGTGCTGCTCTTGAACACGCGAAATCGCGTACTGCGAACGGTGGAAGTCTATCGGGGTTCTTTGAACAGCTCGATGATCCGTATCGGGGAGATTTTCCGCGAGGCGATTCGCGCCAATGCCGCAGCAATCATTGTGGCGCACAATCATCCCAGTGGAGATCCTACGCCAAGTCCGGAAGATGTGCGGGTTACGAAAGCGCTCGTTGAATCAGGAGAATTGTTGGATATAGAAGTGTTAGATCATTTAATCATCGGGAAGAACCGATATGTATCGCTAAAATCCAAGGGATTGGGCTTCTCGTAAACCTTAGGAGAGGGGCGAATGGATTATCAAGTTTTATTACTGCCGTCCGAAGACTATTGGACTTGGGTGCGAGCGAGCAGCTCTTACGTGATGCGCTTTGGACCTAATATGACATTCAACCCAAAAACCGCTGCGGCCTACATGGCGCCTCGCCAAGTGATTACATTTCCGAAAGCTGCGGAAGGCTATGGTGAATACAGAGACATACAGCAGTGGCTCAGGAATGCCTGTCCCGGGATTCGTTTGGATGCGGTTGAGGCCAACGACCCCATTTTCTTCAAGGAAGCATTGGCTTCACGCATTAAGGACAATGATCGATACGGGCAAAAGCAACAGCCGTTTTATTTGCTCTGGCCCACGGAATTTGCGGTTATCACGCAGGAATACCGGGCGCATCCGGAGATTTACGGGCGTTGGGGTTTTCCCGGACACGAGGGTGTGGATTTCCGCGCAAGGCCGAACACAAATATTTATGCCTGCGCGGATGGTGTTGTCTATCGGGTGCATACGAATCCGGACAACCATCCTTACGGTATACACGTTCGAATTCAACACGATAATGGATATAAGACGGTCTATGCACATTTCGCCAAGTCGCTTGTCGTAAATGGGCAAATGGTAAATGCGGGAGATATCATTGGAAAAGCAGACTCCACCGGCGCTTCGGTAGGGTCCCATCTCCACTTGACTCTCAAACGAGACGGCGCAACAGAGCGTGGTGAGACAGATTATCCAAAAGATGTGATCGATCCTACACCGTTCCTGGTGTGGCCGGAAACAGCATGCAGCAAGAGTATCGTGAGCCATAACTGGCCTTCGGGAAAAACGCTATTTGGAGCCCATGGTCGCATAGGCGCATCGCTTACAGAAGATGATCTTGCGTTGATTTCCCGTGCCCGACTTGAATGCATCAAAATCGAAAAATGCGAGAAAGAAGAGACAATACCGCAATTGCGCGAGTTAAATCCCGAGATATTTATTATGGTTCGGTTGACCGAAGATTTTTCAGGTGCACCAATAACGGCAGATGATTTTGTGCGAAAAGTGGAACCAGACGTGGGACGTTTTTACCGCCAGGGTGTGCAGTATTTTGAGGTGCATGCCAATCCAAATCTACAATCGGCTGGTTGGCGGCGATCCTGGATGAACGGGAGAGATTTCGGGGGGTGGTTTCTGCGGGTTGCAGATCAATTGAGGCACAGTTTTCCTGAAATCAAGATCGGGTTTCCTGGATTGTCGCCAGGCGATGAGATTTCTGGCAGGCGGGAAAATTCAGATCAGTTCATGCATGAAGCAGAGGATGCAATGGACAGCGCGGATTGGATTGGTGTGCACTGCTATTGGACGGACATGAGCGGAATGTACGCAAAACAAGGAAAGGGCCGGGTAATGGCCTATCGAAAGGCATTTCCACATAAATTGCTTTTCGTAACGGAATTCAACAATCCGTCGATTGCAGGAAAAGCGGAAAATAAAGCGCAGCAGTACCTGGCGTTTAAGCGTCAAATCAACAGCGTGCAGGGTGTGGGAGCGATTTTTTCATATGCGCTTTCCTCTGATGATGGAAATGCTACTTACATTTGGTCGTCGGAAAACGGAAATATCGCCGATATTTTAGGCAAGCGAGATGATTGAAAACGAGCGACCGGATGGGGATTGTTTCTAAGCGATACGATCCATCAGGACCAGTCGACCTTAACGGAACGGCGGCGACCGTTACGATCCAGGAAGTAAACGCAGCCGTGTTCCTTGCCAAATTCCCATAACTGCTTTGTGACGGCAACATCGATTTCGCAGTACTTCAAAACCTCTTCCATTTTTCCTTCTTTATACCAGGCCACGGCTTGCAGTCCGTCGGCGCTCTTCCGGGTTTGCATGGAAGTCGCAGCTAGATTATCAAGCGAGACGCGAAATCCAAGGGATTGATATATATCCAGTAATAGATCGGTTGTCTTTTCCATAAGTGATGACGACATAGCCAAGCCATAGGGTTTCAAAACCGCATAGTCGAATCGAATAATATTGAATCCAATCATCCGATCGGCGTTGAGTATGGTGTCGATGAGCGACCGGGATTGGTCTTCTATAAAGTGAAGATACGAATCAGATTCAATGTCGAATAGAACGGCTGCGGCAAGGCCAAGTCGATCGATATGATCCCAACCGCCAACTTCTTGTGCCAGGCGTTTTGTTTCCAGGTCGAAGACAAACGTTTTTAACATCGCTTATCACTCTCTCAATGTAGATGTGCGGCCAACGGATAGATTTGTGATAACGCGAAGGCTACACACCAAGCACGACGAGCAGGGCAGTGACGGTAATTGGGCTGATCAAAGTTGTCGCCACGAGCGCGCCCGTTACAAATTCGGATTCAATATCATACTTGGTCGCAATAACCATATTAAACACGGCAGAAGGCATACCTGCTTGAAGGAAAGCGGCATCCCTGGCGATTACATCAAGATTAAATAGCGGCGAGATAAGCCATGCCGCCAGAGGCGAGACGATCAGCCGCAAGAGGACAGCCTGGGATAGAAGACCTTTATGATTGAAAGTGCTCAGGCGACCGATTTGGATTCCAAGAACGACGAGCATGACGGGTATCGAACCGGATCCCATCATTTCAACGGGCTGTGATATCCACGCGGGAAGTTCGATCCCATTCGAGCGGATATGCAGCGCAAGGGGTATCGCATAGACAGAAGGTACTTTTAGCAAGCCAAGGAATGCATTAAAAGGTGATTGTTTGCCAACGCTTGCGATATAAACCCCCAGGGAATTAACCATCATTGCACTAGTGACAAAATATATGCTTGCCCATGCCAAACCGCTTTCGCCAAGCGCCAATCGCGAAAGTGGAAGTCCATAATTTCCAGCGTTCATGAAGCTGGATGTGAGGATAAACGCTGACAGAAGGGGCGCTTCGAGTCTCCTAACTCGGCCGATTACTATGCACAGGATGGCAATAATGACGATATTGATCGCAGCCAGAGCCGCCATCTGCATCAATTCGTTGACTGATATTTCGGTGGATATTAGAAGACAAAAAACCAAGGCGGGGGATAAGGCGTAAAAAACGATCTGAGAAACAGGGCGAGGATCGATTCCAATGCGTTTCTGTAACACAAATCCAATTCCGGCGACGATGATGATTGGAAGTAAGTCGGAGGAGAAAAGATGTAGTAGCTCAATCAAGATTCGGGTGCCTTGAAGTTCTCATCCTCATCGAAATCGATTAAGAGCAAATCAAGAGTGCCCTCCATAAAAGTCATGTGATCGATAGCTTCTTGGATAACGGCCTGTAATTCACTGTCCTCAGAATGTTCATCAAGCTCAACAAGCGCATTCAACGCAGCTTCGCCGCCCAATTCGGCGAGTGACCAAATTGCGGCAAGCCGGATCTCATCGTTCACGTCTTGAAGTAAATCAATAAGCGAATCGATAGCTTCACGAACTTCGAGTTCGCCAGCGGCGCGAGCAGCCTCTATGCGGATCAAGGGACTCGGGCTGGAAAGTTCAGTGAGGATGTATGAAACCCAGCGTTCGTTAGCCGAACGACCCATGGCAAGAATAGCGGATTGCTGCATTTCCTCATTTTGAGAGTTATACGCTTCTTCGATGTGTTGTGGAACTTGATCGTCCGATGAATATCCGACGGATTCTAAAGCTCTTTTGCGAACTTCATGAGCATCATCGTCTCGATATGCAGCAATTAAGCAAGCTTCGATTTGTTGTAAGAGTTCAGGGGAGATCGCGTCGATCTCGCCAAGCCACACGAATTTCCCCAAGGCTGTCGCTGCGACCGCGCGAATTTGGGCATCATCTTTGCATGCCAGGGAATCCAATAAGATAGGGATGAGAGAAGGGTCTTCGCTTTCCCATAAATTCTCAATCGCGAGCAATCGGACTTCTGAAGCCGGATCGTGAATTGCAATTCGATTGATCGCTTCGAATGAGAGTTCGAAATGATCGAATGCCTGCTGCCCCATAATTCGAAGCAGCTGTAATTTTCGCTGCGTTGTAATGGAAGTCCAAGCAGTGGAAAACTGCCGGCAATGTTCCTTGTCGAGATCGGATAATTCATCAAGACGTTGAGTCGGAATCAATTGATTTTCGTCACGCAAGATATCAAGTAGTTCTAGAAACGGTTTTTCCATATCGATACCATCGGATTCGATTACGGCAGGGGCAGCGGATCGGTGAAGTCCTTGAGATTGATGTAGATCATCAGAACGAGCAAGAAAGCAAATCCGACCGTGTGGATAACGGCTTCAAATTTTGGAGGGATTCTTCTTCCCAGGATTGCTTCCGCAAATACGAATAAAAGCCTGCCGCCATCAAGCGCGGGAAATGGCAGCAAATTCGCAAGGGCGAGTCCTACACTGATGACACCAATCAGGTTGAGTGTCAGGAAAGGACGTTGTGAAGAACGATCGATTTCGTTTGCCCATGCGAGCATGTCGTGGATCCCTTTTAGTCCACTGAGACGTGTCTCTTCCGGTTCTGCGATACCTTGGATCAAGCGGGCGGGAAGGCTGAGTAATGCGTCGACTTGCATAACGAGAGACTCCGCCCCCAGACGCATGGCCCCATGCCAACTCGTTTCGAGCGCGGGATGGCCAAGCGTAACGCCGATCGGACCCTGGTCAGAAGGGTATTCGAGGCGAGGGGCAAGTTCGAAGGTGAACGATTGGTTATCTCGTTCGACAACAATTCGAACGGTATCTGCCGGTCGATTTTGAATGGCATCGATCATCGTTTCGAAACTGGTGATTGCATTGTCATCCACGTATCTGACCAAATCGCCGACCTGGATACCAGCTTCATCTGCGGGAGCTGACCCAACCACATCAGCGATAATGACACGGTTGACGTCGGGGGCGGCGAACTTAAACGCCAGGAAAAATGCCAATAAGCCAAGTAAGATGTTCGCAGCAGAGCCGGCAGAGAGAATAAATACGCGCACGCGTTTGCTGGCCGCAGCAAGACCATCCGGGATTTCCGGATCATCTTCGCCAGCGATTCTGTTGAAGCCTCCAAGCGGGATTAAATTAAGCGTGAACTTGGTCCCACCGGCTTCAAATAATGACAAGATGCGAGGAGGGAATCCAATACCGAATTCATCAACTCGAACCTTGGTTAGTTTAGCTGCAATGAAGTGGCCAAACTCGTGGGCTAGAAGCAATGTGCCGAGGACCACAATGAAAAGAATAAAATCAGGCACGATAAATATCCTTTAGGTTTTTGATCTTATGGATTATATCACTGTGGGAAACAGGCTTCTTTGTTTTGAAGGGATAAAGTATTCCTGGCAAGCAATCAGCGATCGAGAGTTATTGCACCACCACCTGGTGGCGATTCGAGAACGTCAACGACGCCAGGGATTTTCTTCAGGATATCATGGGCGGCCTTGGCATCTTCGCGTATGCAAATGCAATGTACGTTTGGGCCGGCATCAATGGTGTAGCAAATATCGAGGCCTTCGTGACGAAGGCGTAAGACGGTTTTCATGATCTCGATCGTCGCCGCAGACCAATACAGCAGCGTCGGTTTCGATGTCATCATCACGGCGTGCATCATGTTGCTGTCCAGCTCAACGATCGAAGCCAATGCGTTGAAGTCGCGGTCCACGATCGCTTGCCGACAAATCTCAAGCCGACGGGTAGCATCTGCAATGCGGATGGCCTGTAGAGGGCTGGTTTCAGCAAGCAGATGCCCTTCGGATGAGCCTACAGTCTTGTGGCTGGCATTGACAATTGCGATTAAATCGACAACCGGCCAATGATCCTTGTCTGCGATGGATTCGGCGTAGGATTCAGCGTCCGTTTTACCGGTGTGCCAGACAACGAATCCGCCAAAAATAGAGCGACTTGCTGAACCGGAGCCTTGACGAGCCAGGCGAGAAAGCGCGCGCAAATCGAGTTGCAGGTTACAAGCTGAACATGCGGCAAGTGTGAGAGCGGCAAAAGCAGATGCAGATGAGGCAATGCCTGCGCCGGAGGGAAAGTTACTCTTGCTTTCCACATAAGCATACGTTTTGATATCTGCCAATTGACGAATGCGGTCGAGGTGTAAGTTAACACGCCGGCTTGCTGAATCGTTTGCGGGAAGATCATCAATGACGACCTGATCTGCAGTCAATTGATCATCGAACTGTACCGTTGTTTGAGTCACGAGAGCGCTCAGGGAAAACGAAAGTGAGCTGTTGGCAGGCAGGCGGAGTTCATTGTCGAGATTTCCCCAGTACTTGATTAAAGCAATATTTGGGTGCGCTCGCGCGGTGGATTTGTTTTTATTCATTAACGCATTAAACCTGCCATGCTGTACTTGCCCGAGAAAGGAATTATTATTTACGCCTCTTCAATTGATATTTTCGTTCCGCCGGGCATTTCGACGGTAACATCTCCTGGATCTGCAGTCACATAAGGTGTGGTCCAACGAAAGATCCATTGTGCATCTTCCGGACGAGTGTTGACGCAGCCATGGGACATCGGGACGCCGAAATTGTTATGCCAAAATGTGGAATGAATCGCAGCGCCGTTATCGACGAATAACATCGACCAGCCGATGCCAGGCAAATCGTAGCCACCGCCTGTTGTTCTGCTGCTCATATGGAGTGAAGTAGTTTTCCGCCAGATGGGGTGAGTGCCCAGGGGCGTTGACCACTTATCAACAGGATTCCCCTGAGCGTCGAACTTCGCACCTGAAGATATCCGGCAGAAATATACTTCGTTAATGCCTTCATAACACGAGAGTGTTTGATAGGTGAGGTTGATTACAACAAGTTTATCATCAACATCTGGATGGATCGGTGAAAAATCTTCGTCCTGTAAAGGACGAAAAGCTTCCGCTGAAGCCCAGAGGATATCACCATAGCCGTAGCGTTCATTGATGCGATAATAGGAGCGACCGTTTGAATCCGCTCTGATCTGGTCGATCCATAATATCTGGCTGTAATGCAAGCGAGGCAGCAAGGCGTCTTTAAGCCAAGGCGATCGCGCGGGTGGATTGTCGAGTGCTAAATCAACATATGGAACAGTTACTTCAACCCACATTCCTTCGCCCAAGCTCGTAGAAGGCAACTCAAGGAGGGGTTCTTGGGGTCGGTTTGTAACGGGCTGGAGATGTGGCGACCAAATGTAGCCTCGATCTGTCTCAACCCAGCGAACGTTCGGTGCGTAGATCGAGACGGGTTGTCCAGGAATCTCGCGCAGCCAGGGAACGACGCCGTCTTCGTAGAGGACTTCCACGATCGAGCTGGTGATATCGGGCTTCGCTCTGATTTCAGTCTTACCAACACAAACCCTCCCGAGTCGTTCGGAGGCAGGGAATTCGGGAAGGAGTGGAGGTAAATAGGTTGTGAAGGATTCATGGCGCAAAGCAAGACCGGCAACACCAAGGCCAGCAAGTTTCATCATGTCTCTGCGATTAATCCGTAATGACTCATTCATGATTAATTATTTTCCCGCATAAGCATACTGTCTATCTATTGGAGAGGTCAATAGTAGCTGAAAATTGACATTAGCCATATATGTATTGTATTCAATTTTCGGCAAAGTTTCGTCGGTTGAAATAAAATACAATATGATTTCCTCACTTTGTTTTATAAAAGTGCAAGTAGGAGTTACATCGGAATGGATATTAAGACTAAAGTCGCTCGTCATTTTATCAAGTGGGGCTCAATACATGCCTTTACGATTGCATCTGTATTCATGATTCTTTGCACAAGCTGCAACTTCCCGGGTGATGATGCTGAGGCGACTGAAGCGGAACAGCTGAGCACCTCTACTCCGACAGCTGAAAACGATGTCGAGGCAACGACCAGGCCAGTCCAACGAAAGGTGCTGCTTTACGCCGCCCAAGAATCTGAAGATTGGGCGATGCGTCAATTAAGGGGAGGGGTAATTGAGCTGGCGGAAGAATCCGGTCTTGTTGTCGAGAGTTTAAATCAAATTAGCGAAGAAGATATCCAGGGTGATGTGTCCCTCATTTTTGCCTTTGAAGAAGACCCCGGGATTGTGAATTACGCATCCAGGTTCAGGGAAGTCCAGTTCATCGGTGTAGCCATTCCCAATATCACCACCAGCGTCAATATAAGCCTAATTGGAGAAAATGAGCCGCGGAGTGATCAACAGGCGTTTGCCGCCGGCTATATTGCTGCGATGGTTGCCGAAGATTGGCGGGCAGGAGTTGTGAGCATTGGGGAGAGTGATAGCGTTCGAGCTATAGAAGAGGGTTTCCTGAACGGCGCGCGGTACTTCTGTGGATTATGCCGGCCCGCGTTTCCGCCTTTCTATGAATACCCCCGGTCAACGCATCTCGATTCAAACGGACAAGGCTGGGGCTCAGTTGTTGGGATTATTCGCGAAAACAAACTCGGAGTTATTTATCTGGCGCCGATAGGTGTGTTCGAATCGAGTGTAAGTGAATGGACACAGATCGACAGCGCGATAATAGGAGATGGACCGCGGCCGGAAATCGTACCAGAAAGCCAGTGGATAGCGGCAGTGCAATTTACCGCTCTTGAAGATCTGCAAACTATATGGAATGATCTTCTCGCAGGGACTGGGGGTTTCCAAATCCAGTGGGAGTTGCAGATTGTCGATGTAAATCGTGATTTGTTATCGATAGGGAGAGAGCAAGAGGCGTTGTCATTAATCGAAGATCTCGCAGCCGGATTTGTTGACACAGGATATGAAGTGCAGGGTGAATAGAAGGGGTGTTTACCTTCCAAAGTCGACAATCCTTCACAATTATATTTGACTATCAATCGGTGATGCTGCATACTCAATTCGGGATCTGATCAGTTGCAAGTGTAGATTTTTAATTTTCTCAAAGAGCGAGAAGCGATCGATAGGCACAACTTGGGTGATCTGTTGAATAAACAACGGCTTGTCTTTTTTATCGCAATGGCCCTTATGCTTATCCTTGCCGCATGCGGCAAGGATAACGTATCGGTTGCTGGCGATTGGGAACGCCAGATCGACGAATATATTGTCCGCCTGAATTTCAACACAGACGAAACCTTTATTCTTCAGGTAGGGGAGCGCAGCAGAACGATAAACGGGAAATATGATGTTCGCGGCAACGTAGTTTTAGTCGTCGATGAGGATTGTGGAGAAATCGAAGGCAAGTATCGTGTTGAAGTACGAGGGAATACAGCGACATTCAGTGTGCTGAATGATGCATGTGAAGGGCGCGTTGTGGTTGTCGATGGAGAATGGCAAGGGACAGGGAATCAATAACGCCCATTTCTGGGCGTAATGTGGGTGCCCGAAGGGACTTGAACCCTCAACCACCGCATCCACAGTGCGGCGCTCTGCCGGTTGAGCTACGGGCACCATGATCGGAAACATTCTAACACGAATTGAACATTTCGAGGATATCGATAGGGGGATTCGAGTTGTATCAAGAAAAAATCGCCGCCTTGGGATCGAGGAGAGCATCTCTAAATTTTTGAGGCGCAGGCCGATGGCTACAATGTAGTTCGGCTCTAGTCGCTCTCCGTTTAATATACTGTTCTCTCCTGATCCATCCAGGCGGCGACTTAATTTATCCTATCATAGGAACATCTTAAATAAACTTACATATAACTATCATTTAGAAATAATATGGGATAACTGAAACTCACGAATTTTATTGATCATTTCTGCACGAGGAACGGAATCTTGTGTTCCTGTAAGTAAATCTTTGATCGTGATCATTTCGGATTGAATCTCGTCGGGCCCCAACACAACGGCAATTGGAATTTCATTGCGGTCTGCATATTTAAACTGCTTTTTGAGTTTGTCGGGCTGCGGATACCATTCAACACGTAAACCTGCGCTGCGAAGTTCGGAAGCGAGACGCAGGCTGTCGGCGAGCGTTGTTTCGTCAAAGAGGGGTAGAAAAACATCTGAGGGATTAGGATGCAGCGAAGGTGTGCAATCGTACTTCTCAAGAACGATACCGAGAACGACATCCCCCATGGCAAAACCGACACCAGGCAGCGGATCGCCGCCCACATCGGCAACGAGGTTGTCATAGCGACCGCCGCCCAGAATCGCACGCTCTTCGCCGGAAATATCCTGTGCTTCAAATACAGTTCCAGTGTAGTAATCTAATCCACGAATGACCTTGGGATCATATTCGATATAATCGGCAACGCCCATCATTTCAACAGAATCAAAAAACTCGCGGAGTTCATCAAAATCCTTCCATGCGTCTTTGTCTGCGAGAATGCTACGCAAACCGGAGAATTGATCCTTGTCGATGCCTATCGATTTGGCTTTCTCTTGCCAGGCGCGATCATCCATTTTTTCCTTGCGATCGATGAGACGAAACACAGCAGGGCGTTTTTCCACGGCGATCCCGACTGACTCCAATTTTGCGTCCATAAGACGACGATTGTTGATTTGCAAGCGAATCATCTGAGGAGATAGGCCGACTGCGCGGAAGAACGTGGCCGCGATGGCGGCGAGTTCGGCATCTGCCTGAGGGGAGACGATGCCGAGTAGATCGACATTCCATTGGAAGAACTCGCGCGTACGACCTTTCTGGGGACGTTCGTAGCGCCAAAAAGGTCCAAAAGACCACCATCGAATCGGTTGGACTAATTGACGGCTGCGAGCTGCAACCATGCGTGCAAGCGTGGGAGTTAATTCAGGGCGTAACGCAACCATGTCACCGCCGCGATCCTTAAATACGAATGATTGCTCATTGACCAACTCTTCACCGGACTTCGCAGCATACAATGCCATTCTTTCAAGGTATGGGCCATCGTACTTTTGATAGCCAAATTGTTCTGATACCGAACGAATGGTGTCAAATAGCCAATCATGAAATGCCATGTCGGGCGGGTAAAAATCCCGGGTGCCTTTTACTGCTGCAATCGTGGACATGCTGTATCTCCCGATCAATAACCTAAAAGACGGTGTGGTGTTCCCCACGCCGTCTTTGAATGCATTATAGTATTACGAATAGGGCGGGGATTTTTTCCCGATCAATTCTTCTCATAACAGTAATGATGCCTCGATGAGTAAAAAGATTTCCGAGTATGACGAGAAATCACGGACCAGATTATAGCACATTGAGTGAGTCAAATCGAAAAAATGGATTTGTAGAATGAATATTTCATCGATAAAATTTCTGTAGATTCGACATAATGAAGTTTAACTACCTTGAAGCCGGCCATGGTATGCTTATTGCGGGTTGAAGAAAGATAGGAAGTTCTTGAGGTGGAAATGGTATTGTTGCCAATCATCATTTTACTTCTTGGCGCCATAGCAACATGGTACGTTAGAAATCGGCCAGCACGAATTGGCTGGACAATTTCGACATCCACTACACTGCTTGTATGGTTGCTCAGTTTGGCTTTGATTACAATCATTCCTGATGTATACGATGTATCGGTATGGAGACCAGAATCATTATTTTTAACGCAGATTGAGTTAAAACTCGATTCGATAAGTTGGCCATTCGTATATGCTTCTACAACGCTATTATTAGTAATCGTACTCACACACCCTGCAAGATACAAAATGAAAACTCGTAGGCAAGCATTGTTGTTGATTTATTCGGCATCTCCGATTGTATCGATGTTGTCCGGAAACATACTCACATTTGCGATGACTTGGATGTTAATGGATGTTGTGTCGATCATCGTAATGCTTGATTTGTTCGGCCGAGAAAAACGTATTACATCATTGATGCCGCGTTTATCGATCGATGGCGCAAGTTTGATCATGATTCTGCTGGCTGCGATGCTAAATATATCGGAGGGTGGGAGCAGTTCCTTAGCGGGTCCATTCGTTTCATCTAGTTCTGTGCTATTCCTCGCGTTGGCGGCCATGCTGCGACTCGGGTTCTTCCAGTTTAAGTACGGGGCAGTATCTTATCCGACTGAACGACACGGAATTGAAATATTACAAAAATTATTACCGGCAGGAGCAGCTTTTGCATTGCTCGCCAGAGTTTTCGACAACGGAGTGCCAGAGGATGTAGTGCCATGGCTGAGTCTGGCAGGCGGATTAACTTTACTGATTGGCGGTGTGCAATGGGTATTCGATCGTGACGAATCAAGAGTTCAACAAGCTTTTAAATTAGCAATTTCCGGTTTGGGTATTTTTGTTGCCAGTTTTAGTCCTGGCGATGCCAGCGTGATCACGGCCGTCGGTACTTTATTGATTCTCGTCGGAGGGGTGTTCTATTCAATCGAAATATTCTCGCCGCCTCACAGGATATGGCCGATTTTCTATGCAATGATTATCGCCGGCTGCCCGTGGACGCCAGGCGGGGTAGTGTTGACGAACTTGATCGCTTCGATCGGGAGTCTGCAATCTATTATTAAAGTAGTCATTGGCATAACTGGTATGGTTTTGTTGGGTCTGGGAACCTTGCGTTTTTTCTATTTGCCTTCTGTAAGGTGGCTAACTGCCGAAAGCTCGGTCCGTTTTATGTATGGCGTAGGGTTGAGTTTCCCGATCGTTGTTTTAATCGGGCTTGGATTACAAATGTTTGACGAGGTTACACTGATGGGATTCGTTGGGTTTCTCGTAATAGGAGGTTTGGCCGTTGTGTTAACGCTGGCGATACGAAAACTTCCCATGAGAGACGTAGACCGCTGGGGAAGACTTCTGGCCTGGATCGATATGGGCCCCATAGTTCGTCTATTTGCGTTAATCGGCAGGGCGATCATGAGAGTAGCCCGTGGAGTAAGCGATGTGTTAGAAGGCGAGGGCGCAATGTTGTGGCTTGTCGTAATATTACTGCTTACTTATTTGGGTGTGCGAGGAATTTCATGATCACGGCGGATATATGGATCCAGATAGCGGTGATCGGTTTGGGGATAACTGGTGGTTTAATCGTGCTGCTCGACGATCGACGTCTGTTGGTGTTGACGCTGGCCGTGCAGTATGTCTTTGTTGCCCTGATGATATCGTCCACGCTTAACATGCAAATTGCAGGTTCGAAATGGCTCGCAGGAATGGCCGCATGTGGGATATTCTTAATCTACATACGAAATTCAGATGGGAAGTTTGAGGTTGGAGAATCAAGAACAATCCCGTTCAATCATTTTTTTCGAATCATTGCAGTGTTTTTGGTCACGCTCGTCGCTATCGGTCTCGGCGCTGTCAATTTTGTAAATCTCGAAGGCATCGCTACTGAAGTGGGGCTGGCCACGGCCCTGCTGGTTTGTCTAAGCTTTCTTCATTTGGGATTATGTGAAGACCCGATGCGCGTGGGTATCGGTCTGCTAACATTTTTATCCGGTTTCGAGATTACTTACAGTTTGATTGAACCATCTTTGGCGGTGGTAGGATTGCTGGCGTGTGTGCATATCGGTATCGCACTTGTCATGGGATATTTATACATGATCCAGGGTGTGGATCCATCAGAAACGAGGGAAATATAAGTGAGTGCACCATTCATCATTTTGTTGCTGACAGGTATTCTGGCGATTGTTATCTTGCCATTTCGAAGAAGATTAAGTTTGACAGCATCTATTGCCTCGACTGGTGCATTGTTGATTGGTGGATTTACATTATTGGCTTCACTTGAGGAGCCGTTTGTTTTTCTGGGCGCATCATTGAAGTGGAGCAGCACGTGGCAGTTACTGGGAAGAGCGATGATACTGGATCAAGGCAATCGTGCTGCCGTGGCGTTCATGTACCTGGCTGGCGCACTCTTGTTCGGTGGGGCGTGGATCGCACGTCCTAATCGGACTTTTGTATTCGTAGGAATTATCTCGATTGGTGTAGTCGCCGCGTCTTTTATGATTCAACCATTTCTGTTCGCGGCAATCTTCCTGGAACTGGCCGCGATGGGGGCTGTGCTTATTCTATCTGACCGAGAACAGGGAAACCGTTCCGGAAGTGTCAGGCTTCTCGTTCTATACACCTTCGGCATGGTCGCTATACTCATAGCAGGTTGGATTCTTGAAAACCAGGGGGTGACACCGGCAACGCCTGAATTGGCCGCACGAGCAACCATTCTCCTTGCACTTGGATTTTGTGTGCTCATGGCGGTACCGCCATTCCACATCTGGCTGCCAGGTGCTGCGCAGCAGTCCAATCCGTATGCGCTGGCGTTTGTTACGATTCTGCTTCAGAGCGCAGGAATATTTTTTTTGCTTCGATTTATCGATACATTTGTATGGCTTCGTGAAAATGTAACCTTGTTTGAAGGCATTCGAATAGCTGCGATCATAATAATTGGTGTAGGAAGTGTCTGGGCACTGGCGCAACAATCCCTTCGTAAGGTTATGGCTTATGTGCTTATTTCAGATTTTGGGGCTACTTTGCTCGCGATTGGGGCAAATTCACCAGAAGGATTCCAATTAGCCCTGGGAATGACAGGAATTCGTGTAATAAGTCTGACCGTTTTGGGTATCGGGATGGCAGCAATTGAGAAATACAGATTGGAAGAAAGTGAAGATCAATCGTTCATGGGAGCGGCATATTATTGTCCGATTTCAGTAATCGCGATTCTGACGGGTTTATTATCTTTGGCAGGATTTCCATTATTTGCAGGTTTCCCGGGACGATGGGCGTTGATTGAAACATTACTCGCATCCGATAGCATGGCCGGATTGTCACTGATATTATCGCTGACTTGTATAGGGGCAATTATTTTAAATTGGGTGCGGATCTTCTTATCGCCGGAGTATGAAGGAAAGCCAATAGCGATTCCAATTGTCGAGAAAGGCTTTATGGTCGGCGGGGTGATATTTTGCTTGTTGTTGGGAATTTTCCCCCAATTGAGTTATCCATGGGTGGTTGAAGCCGTGGCAGGAATGAAGCAATTGTTTCCTTAAAGTTAACAATAGCCACGTGCTATAATCCGCGCGCTTCTCAATAAAAACGAGGAAATAACATGGATCAAAAACAAATCGAAAAACGCCTCGAATGGCTGGATGAAACTCGAAGAAAAGACGCCGATACTATCAGTAGATTGATGGAGCGTATCAGCAATCTGGAAGAAGGCGTTGCCAAACAGGAACGGCTTGGCCAAGAAATGGCTGAAGAGCTTACTAGAATGATATCGTTGGCAGCTCGGATCAATCAATTCGATGATATTATCGTGCAGCATCGAAAAGAAGTCTCAGTGCAAATCAAGGATGCCGAAGAGAGACGTACGATAAAAGAGAAAGAAATTGAACAAGTGAGGCGTGGAGATCTCAAAGAGAATGCAAACAAGATAGATGATATTAGGGAACAGCTTCAAAACCTGCAGAAAATTCAGGAACATGCAATAGAACGAAAACGAGAAGAAGTTCGAATATCGAAGGAATTGGATAATTTTAGAAAAGAACTTGACGATTTTATTGCCAATGATGATCTGAGGTCGAGGTCATTGGCTTCGATGGAAGAAGGAAGAAAGCAGGATGCGAAGCGTGTTGCAGATGTGCAATCGGAAGCATCCAATGTTCGTAAAAAGGTGCTTGAGCTTCATGGCGAGTTCGATAGTGTAAAAGATCGTATCCGAAGAGTGGAAATTCAGATCTCAGAGCTAAAAGCCAGTGAAGACGAACAGAATGAAATACAGAAAATTTGGGTGGAGAAACAGAATCTAAAACAGGCTGAATTTGAACGGATTTGGAATGGAAGAGAGAAAGAGTTCGACGAGTACATAAAAAAAGGTGGCGAAATAGACGAGCGTTTATCGGCGTTCGAAGTATCCCATCAAAATCTAAAGCAATTGAAAGACGATTTAGATAAAGCGCTGGATCGTTTGGATCGAAGAATTAACGAAGTTACTGAAATGCATCGGATAAATTCCGATCGGTCGAAACAAGAGTGGAGTTCATTTCAGGCAGACGATCAGAAACGATGGAACACGTATAAGCTGACTGTAGACGAGCAATGGCGTGAGCATAATCGGCTGCATGAAAAAATCGAAGCCCAATTGGATCTTCTCGAAGAGAATTCCTCGGAAGCCCTGCGTTTACTGAACATAACGCGCGAACATGAACTCGAGCGGTTGACCCATATGATGTCGATGTTCCGTGAGTGGGCAGAAGATATTAAAGAGTAGCTAGATAAAGAATTGATTTTATTAACACAGGATCGAGGAAATCCTCATACTGATGATAATGCCCAATTTAGACTTTACTCAAAGTGATTTTCAAGCCCGGGCATTTCCATACAAGCATGAACAATCAGGGGGGTAAGATGAATAGAAGCGGGCACTCATGTCCGGATGCTCATATTTCTATCGTTCAGGCTAAAAACAGTGTACAGGTTATCAGGAGTTGGTCCGAAAGATGAAAGTTATTGGAACGGCCGGACACGTGGATCATGGAAAATCGCGATTGATTCTGGCAATGACGGGAATCAATCCGGATCGATTGAAGGAAGAACAAGAACGTGAAATGACTATCGATCTCGGATTTGCTTGGTTGGAAGTACCTGGCAAAGAGAAGATTGGAATCATCGACGTTCCCGGACACATCGATTTTATTGACAACATGCTCGCAGGAGTGGGAGCGATAGACGCCGCTTTAATCGTCATCGCTGCGGACGAAGGTATAATGCCACAAACACGTGAGCATTTGTCCATTCTCGATCTTTTGGATATCGAGCGTGCGGTCGTGGCACTAACGAAAATTGATCTCATTGAAGATGAAGAATGGTTGGAACTTGTAAACGAAGAAATCCGCGGGATGCTTGCGCAGACAAAACTTGCTTCTTCGCCGATTATTCCCGTATCGAGCGAGACTGGTGTTGGTCTCGAACGGCTGGTCATGACCATCCATGATGTATTGAGCGAAAGTGAAACAAGAAAAAATGTCGGACGGCCGAGGCTTCCGATTGATCGGGTTTTTTCTATATCCGGATTCGGGACAATCGTGACGGGGACCTTGGTTGACGGGGATTTGCACGCAGGGCAGGAAGTTGTAGTACTGCCTGAAGGGCGAAAATCACGCATCCGAGGTTTGCAGACACATAAACAAAAGATAGATACTGCGGTGCCGGGGAGCCGGGTTGCAGTAAACCTTACGGGTGTTGAGGTGGGCGAGTTGAAGCGGGGTGATGTTGTTTCGATTCCTGGCGAATATTCGGTAACTCGTAGTGTAGAAGTCCACTATCGACATCTGAGGGATGCAGGCACGAAACTCCAGCACAACATGAAATTAAAAATGTTTACAGGATCTTCGCAGAGGGAAGCTCGAATTCGTCTGTTGGGGTGTGATGAAATAAAGCCGGGTGAAACCGGCTGGTTGCAGATTATGCTCGAAAAGCCAATTGTCGCAGAACGCGGGGATCATTACATTCTGCGAAGGCCATCTCCAGGCACTACATTAGGAGGTGGCGTGATCATTGAGCCGCATCCCAGAAGAAAACGAAGAAGGTTTGATGAAGGCAATATTAGGAGATTGAAGGAATTGCTGCAAGGAAAACCCAGTGATTTACTTTCACAATCACTAAACGATTTGGGGCCGACCAAACTCGCGGAAGCCGTGCGACATGCGCGTATCGAAAAAGAGCGGCAAGATCAAGCAGTCCGCGAACTGGGCGAAAAGGGGGATCTCATCAATTTGGAAGATGATCAATCAGGGGGCACTCCAAAGATGAATGCACTGGTTGTTAGTCGCCAAGTGTGGAACGATTACATCGATAGAATTAATCAAATTCTCGGATTGTTTCATCGAGACAATACGCTCAGATTAGGCATGCCGTTCGAAGAACTCAAAGCAAGATTAAATCTTTCAAACAAGTTATTTAATTTGATACTTCGAAGAGCGGAAGATTTAGGCGCTATAAAGATCGACCAAGATCGAGTGGCGCTTTCGGGTCACAAGACTGTTTTGACGAAAACCCAGGATAAGGCCAGGTCGGAAATTCTAGATGTTTTTAAAAGCAAGCCATACGCAACGCCAAGCGTGAAAGAGAGTATTGAAGTGGCTGGCGATGATTTGTACCAATATTTGCTGGAAACAGGAGAGTTGTTGCAGGTATCGAAAGATGTGGTCTTGCGATGTGAAGATTATCAGGAAATGTCCGATATGATCCAGAAATTTCTGAAGGAAGAAGGAAGTATTACTGTTGCGGAAGTGCGCGACTTATTTAAGACTTCGAGAAAATACGCCCTGGCGGTAATGGAGCATCTCGATGCAGTCGGAATTACCACTCGAAAAGGTGATAAGCGGGTTCTTAATTAATGGCTTATCTGATTTTATTGGAAAAGAGATGTGGGGAGGCATTAAGGAGTATGATTTCCCAGGTTGCAAATTTCTCGCTGTATTCCAACTGAGTGTATCCCGTATTGTTGAATCTGAATCTCGGCGGATAGGTGCGCCCGCCAGGGGGTGAGAGCCCCAAAATTACTCGCAGAACAGCGTTCAAGAAACCATCATGTGAAACAACGATATATGTTCCGTTTGGCTTTTCTAGAAGCGTGAGTAATGCTTGCCCGGCTCGTAAATAGAGTGCAAGCCAACTCTCTCCGTCGGCATGAATGGGTTCGTAGGGGGAAGGCAGCCCATTCGTTTCGTTCCATGAACGGACTGTCTCATAGTCAGTCCCTTGCGCTTTGCCTAAATACCGTTCAATCGATATCTTGTTGAATTCGATCTCGCAGCCAATATGATCGGATAATAATCTCGGCTGTCTCTCGCGCACGCAATAGCGGACTCGATATGATGGACGTTGGATTTTCGATTGTGTCTGAAAAATAATGAGCAAGTTGCAGCGATTGAAGTCATCCTTCTTCTGAAAGTGGATAATCCGATTGGCCCTGCACGATCTGGTCGCGGTTGGCCGCCGTAAGTCCGTGCCGCGTGAGAAATATCTTCATCCAATTATTCCCATGGATCGTGCCAGGATTTCGAGAGGATGATACGCAGGTAGTTCCGTATGCTTGGAAATCCACCAGCGGCATGTTTCCGAATCCGAAATGATGAAATCGACATTCATGGCAAGAGCTTTCCGGAATAGTTGTTCGCCAACGGCATGTGCCACTTGATAGCGCTCTGATTTTACGCCGTAAGTTCCTGCAACTCCGCAGCAAGTAAAATCGGATACTTCAAGTTGAAGCCCGGGGATTCTTCCAAGGATCGCCAACGCCGGAGTGCCAATACCATGACCGCGCAGTTGGCAGGGTGGATGGTAGAGGGCGTGCGCATCGACTTTTCTGTAGTTGATCCGCGATACTTCATCGGGAACGAATTCAAGAATGAATTCAAAAAAATCGTACGTAGAATTCGCGAGCAGGGTTGCCTCTTCCGTATCGATTCCCAGGATGGCACTATAATCGTGTTTGAAAGCCAACATGCAAGATGGGCTTGTGCCCACAATGGGTATCTTTTCACGAAGAAAGGGAGTTAGATATTTAATATTCTTGTTCGCAAGTTTACGCGCCGCATCGAAAAGGCCATTGGATTGCAGTGGCAAACCGCAGCAAACTTGAGGAGGTAAAAATACATATAAACCCAATGTTTCGAGAATTGCAACGGCGAGTTCTCCGAGCATTGGTTCGAAATAATTTGTGCTGCAGCCATGAAAATACCCAACTGTAAGCCGGGAGATTTCCTCGAGACGATTTGGGGATTTGACGTAATAATCCCGAAGGGATTTATTTAAACTCGTTCGAGCGATGGTTGGGAGAGATGCCTTGCTGCTAATACCGAGAAACCTTTCAAGTACAGAGCGAACTCGCGAAGAATTAATCAGTGGATTGACAAAACGCGCAAACCTTGTAGCAAGACGACCAAGCATCTCCGGGCGTGAAATGATTCGATCTCTCAAAGGAGCCTCACGATTAGGCCGCTCCTTCATTTTTGCGATCATTTCGGCGACTGGGACATCGTGAGGGCAAACAAGTGTGCAGGTTCCACAACTCGAGCACCATTCTTCGCTGACATCCGGCAGTTCGTAAAGTGGATGCTGGAAACGGTGCGCTTGTGGGCCAACGGCCTTCGGTCCAAGAAATCGATCTGTAGCGCTGGCTACGGGACAAGCCGCCGTGCAGATGTTGCATTTGAGGCAGTGATCCGTTGGGAGAAATTCCTGGCTCATTCGAGTGCAGCCTCCACGGCTCGCTGCGCTGTTGCGAGATCAATGCCCTGACGTGATCCTTCGGATTGGCGATCTGCACCAGATATAATGCCGCCTGCGGCAAAAAGGTTCTCGTAAACAGGTTCACCTTCGAGGTCAAGCGGTTGCATTTGGGAATTAACACGAACGCCATATATTTCGTATGGCTGTTCGTCGAAAAGAGATGGCGCAAGTAAAGCTTTGCAATTTTCAGGGTAATCGATCGGCAGATTAAAAACCGATTCTTGGATACTGCCATCTCGATGCGCGATCAGACCGCCATGCAGAAACCCGCCTGTCGCAAGAATAACTTTTTGAGCTTTTAGATGACGCGAGTTGTTAGGAGTGTGCAATGTTATTCCGGAAACACGTTTCATTTTTCGGCCTCGGTCGGTACGTCCAATTGCCGATGAGCCAAGGATGATATTTACACCCAAATCAGCTGCAGTGTTGAACAGCACCTTTTCTAAACGCAACCCCGGTAAACTTGTTGGGGGTGTTGGTATTTCGAAAAGGTTAATGCCAAGTAATTCTTGGAATGACTGAAAGACTTGGTAGGGTTGACGAAGGCCAAGAACCGCTGGAATGCCAAGGCAATGATTACCCGATAAGCGCGGTTTCCATAGTCGCGCGATTTGTTCTCGATATGCGGAGTCGTCAAACCGATAGGCAAGGTCGGTTGAATAAAGATCGCGACATGGTTCGGAGCCCGGGAGTGCTAATGGTATCGATCGCTCCACCGAATATCCGTTTGCACGCAGGTTTTTAACGAGCATTTCAGGAAAACAATCCCGCAGGCCTGTAATCGCACCAACGGCAATTTGGGTGCCTTTCGTTATTTGGGAGGACGCCAGAGAATATGGCGCGAATGCAGTGCAATGAAGCGCGCCAATCGCTGTAGGAATGAATAATTGTTGGGTAAGCGAGCCGATGAAAGGATAGCTTGCGTCGTGCGTGATATCTTCGAAAGCTTCTAATGCGATATTGAGGGCGCGTTTTCCTGTTATTCGATACGGGTGACTCTTCTTGAGACGGGAAAGGGAGCGAGATGGTGCAGCTTTTGACCAAACATCGATGCAGCCATGCGAGATGGAAAGCCCACCATGGCCTGCGGATACGAGCGTAACATCGACATTACGTTTCGCAGCGAGGATGGAGGCAAATAATCCTGACAATCCCGCACCGATAATAAGGATATCTGTCAAGATTTAACTCCCGATACTTGCTGGATGTCGAGTAATTCCAAATACAACCGACGCGAAAGAGCCATTTGACGCATGCTGTGGCCCCAGGCAAGGTGTGATGTCCCTCGCCACCGGCGATCGATGAATGATGCGAGATCATCCAAAAGGTTTTCTGATTCATGGGACGAGAATGCGATTTCGGTTGCACGTATCGAACAAAAAGCGGACTGGCATGGACCCATTCCTAAGCGAGTTGTACGGCGAAGGTTGTCGAGTTCGAAATGATGTGATGATAGACAATAAGACTCGATTTCCGATCGACTTACATTTTCGCATTCGCAAATCACAGAGTCACGCTTGTTATTATTAGATGGAACCAGACGTGTCGTGCGATTGGGTAAGGCGATATATTCTTTCATATCAGGTTCTATAGGAATGGAATCGGTACAGCATTGATCGTCTATTTGTAATTCCTTAGCAACGAAATCAACTACGCGCTGTGCCATAAGTCGGAATGTGGTTAATTTCCCGCCAAAGATACTCACCAGACCGGATATGCCATCCGTTTCAGAATGGTTGATGAGAACATGGGAGCGTGAAATTCCCCGACTCGAATTCTTGTTGTCGTGGCGAGCATTGTAAAGGGGACGAATTCCCGACCAGGCCCTCAAGGGTCGTCTGTTTGAAAATCCGGGGATTAGATCCTCGCCTTGGTCAAGAAGAAAATCGATTTCAGACTGTTGAATGGACAAGTCATTGGCAGATGAAACGGGGATGTCCGTAGTTCCGATGATCATAACGGAGCCAACGGGAACGATCAGATCGCCACTTGAAGGAGGTCGGCAGCGATGGATGATCGTGTGTGTAAGGCGATTGGCCATCGCGATCATAGTACCTTTGCTATGAGTGATGGGAATTTTGACGCCTGCCAATACGGCGACTTGATCCGACCAGGGCCCAGCAGCATTTACGAAAATCTCGGCGTCGATTTGCATCGTAGTCTGGTCAAGTTCTGATACAAGTTCGGCGGCAACGACTGTGTTGTCCTCGATGATAAAACCATTCACTCGCTGGTGAGGTAAG
Source organism: Anaerolineales bacterium (assembly GCA_034430425.1). Classification (GTDB taxonomy): domain Bacteria; phylum Chloroflexota; class Anaerolineae; order Anaerolineales; family E44-bin32; genus WVZH01. Next base: position 33,534 of record DAOUEK010000098.1, read on the forward strand.
ACTTGCCCTCCGGCTTTGCGAATCGAGCGGGAAAGAGAATTCAAAAGGTCGAATGAATCCAAAGAAGCGGCGTTAACCTGAAAAGCCTGAGAAATCGCTTTGGTAAGTGCGGGTTCGCGCCTGCATACCTGATCTAACGACTGCGGATTATATTCAATACCGATTTCCTGACAGGCGAGCTGCCAGTCATGTGCGTAATCCGCGGGGTCAGTTCGCAAGACGAGATAGAGGCCACCTGTGTCTTCGATTGCATGCGGGATAATTCGACGGAGGATCGAGTTCTCGGATGCACATTCCTGGGCTGAAATGGGATCTGTGACGGCATATCGGCCGCCTGAGTGGAGTAATCCATGGTAGCGACCTGAGGTTCCTTGGGCAATATTGCTCTGATCAACGACGACGACTTTTATGCCGCGCAGACAGGCATCCCAGGCTATACCTAAACCCGTAGCACCGGCGCCAATAACAAGTAATTCTGTCGACAAAGAGGGCATGGCACGGCCATTCTGCCATATTAAATTAGAATGTCAACACAAACCGTGGATGAAGCTGCAGTATTTTCAATTGGAAGGTGGATTACGAGTTGGTATCGAGATCGCGGAACAATTCAAGCAGATTTCTATCATCTTGATATTCCATGGCGGTCGAAAACAAAAGCACGTCTTCCTTGTTGTGATCGACTAATATAAGGACACGAGATAGGCCGGATTGTCGCGCCCAGGTTTCTGCAGCTTTGAGCAATCGCCGCCCGATGAATTGCTTTCGATAAGGTTTACGAACGAGGATCGAAACGATTTCCGCAGCTTTTTCATGGAAAAGATCGCAGGTTACGCGAATGTGCGCATAGCCAATTAGATACTCGCCAGACACTGCTAATAAAAGCCTGTCTGATTTGGGTAAATCATCGATGCGTTTTTTTATCTCGGTAGAGGTTACCGAAAAGCCTTCTTCTGTATGAAGCAAGGCAATTTGTTCGAGAAGTGGGGCCGGGGGATGTAGTGTTCGGAGTATCTGCAGTTCCATCGGTCCAGAGAGTGGTTTAGATGGGGACATGGCGCGACCTCGCGATCCTTTTACTCGCATAAGATTTAATCAAAATCGAGTTTGGAACCAATAAAGTCTCTCGCACCTATAAGAAATACATTGCCTGGCATGGCTTTCTTGCCGGAAACCTGTAGTTCATCGAGAACAAGTACGCCTTTCCTCATGCAGATGGCTGGCCTGTCATTAACCAGAATGATTCGGCCAATACTGTCTTCCACAGAAGGAATCGCGTGCGCTTTGCGAACACGAACGATCTTGCTGCCCCAATGGAAATAAGAACCAGGCCAAGGCTCGAAAGCGCGAACTTGCCTGGCAACGTATTCGGCAGATTGATCGGGTGTAAACATGCCATCCTCTTTTTTTATTAGCGGTGCAGGTGTGGCCTCCTGATGGTTTTGTGAAGCCGGTTTAATATCGCCGGAGAGATAGGACGGAAGTGTATCGACAATCGATTGTGCGCCAAGATGGGATAATCGAGATAGTAGTTCGCCGGCCGTCTCTTCCTCGTCAATTTCTAGCTTCGACTGGGAAATAATTGGCCCGGTGTCCATGCCGGGATCCATTTGCATGATGGTGATACCGGTAGTCGTATCGCCGTGCAGGATAGCGGCTTGTACAGGTGAAGCACCACGCCATCGCGGCAGCAATGATGCGTGTACATTGACGAAACCATGCGGTGGAATATTCAGAAGTGAAGACGGGATGATTTGACCATAAGCGGCGAGAACAACAACATCGGGATTCCAAAGTGTAATTTGAGAGTGCACGTATTCATTGCGTATCTTTCGGGGTTGAATTAGCGCCAGATCATTATGAAGCGCAAAAGTTTTTACTGCAGGGGGGTGCTCGTTGCGGCCTCTACCGGCAGGTCGATCTGGCTGTGTGATAACACCAACAACCTGAAAGTGATTGTGTAGTGAAGTAAGAATGGGAATTGCAAATTCAGGTGAGCCAATGAATACGATGCGCATGTAAGTATCTTAACATGTAATGCGGTTGAAGAAAAACACAAGAAGAGATCATTCTTTCTTATGAGAGGCGTTGGACAAGAAGAAAAGAATAATAAATCGGCAAGAAGCAGGTAGAATAAGGGACGCACACCTAAAGGGGGAATCTGATGGCGGAAAGGGCTGCATTGGAAAAACGTTGGATACTACCAAAATTCCTTGACAATGTATTATCAAACGAACTTAATTCATACTCTGAAATTGAGCGGAGGATTCTTGCCAACAGGGGAATCTGTACGAAAGCAGAAGCAGAGGATTTCTTGAATGGATTGCAACAAAAAGGAACTGATCCGTTTAATCTGCTTGGAATGAAGGAAGCAGTAGACCGACTAAAGATGGCGATCGAAAAAAGCGAAAAAATCGTCGTATACGGAGATTACGATGCCGATGGAGTTACAGCCACAGCATTGCTGATAGAGAACTTCACGAGTCTTGGTGGGAATATCTCACATTATATACCCGATCGGTTCTCTGAAGGGTATGGCATAAACATAGGCGCAATAGGACAAATCAAGGAAAGCGGAGCGCAAATTGTACTAACGGTAGATTGTGGGATTCGGGCTATCGATGAAATTGTGCGCGCGAATGAACTTGGATTAGATGTCATTATTACAGATCATCACCAACCGGGTCCAGAAATGCCAGATGCGTTTTGCGTGATCGATCCAAAGCAGGATGGCGACGAATATCCAAACAAAGGGATCGCAGGTGTTGGGATTGCATACAAGTTGGCAGAAGCTGTGTGCCGTACAATAAATTCGAATTCATATAGGAATAGCCTCGATTTGGTTGCGATTGGGACGATTGCAGATATGGCGCCTCTGGCTGCCGAAAACCGATACTTGGTACGAGAGGGGCTGAAAATTATTCGAAATACAAAGCGGCCAGGAATAATAAATCTTTGCGAGGCGGCAGGGTACAGCGTCGATAGTATTGATGCGACTAAAATCGGTTTTAGTATTGGACCACGCATCAATGCCGCCGGAAGAATCGATTCGGCAGAGCATGCATTAAGTTTATTGCTGACGACAGACAATCAAGAATCAAAGGAACTGGCAGAGACGTTGGAACAATTGAATCAAAAGCGAAGAAAAATCATGGAGCAAACATACGAGAAAGCTCGAGAAATTAGCTCATCTATACAAGATGATGCGAATTTTATATTTGTCGCAGATGGATCGTTTCATGAGGGAATTGTTGGACTTGTAGCATCCAGATTGGTAGATGAACATTACCGACCTGCGGTTGTGGCAGTAAAAGGAGAATACAGCACTCGCGCATCCGGAAGGAGTGTGCCAGAATTTCATATAACGAACGCGCTAGAAGCTTGCGCAGACTTGTTGGAGCGATATGGAGGGCACTCGGCTGCTGCGGGATTTAGTGTCGCAAACGAGCGCCTCGAAGAGCTGGAAGAGAGATTGAAGACAATTGCCCAAGAGCAATTAGCTGGACAGGATATTCGACCTTCGATAACGATGGATGCAGTCGTCAATTTCAATGATCTAACCTGGGAGTTGCAGGAGTTTATTGAACACATAGAGCCATGCGGTGAAGGAAACCCGGTTCCTCAATTCGCGACTGCCGACGTGAAGGTATTGGGCAAACGCAAGGTAGGAAAGAACGGAACGCATTTAAAGCTGACGCTCGAGCAGAACGGTAAAGTGTTTGATGCAATTGCATTCCGAAAGGGAGAGATGTTTTCAGAATTAAGATCGAGAGTCAATATCGCCTACAAATTGGAGCGAAGTGATTATTGGAATGCACCGAGTCTCGAGTTGAATGTCGTCGATATCAAAGAAGCAGGGACAATCGAAGCGGGAGAATGAATTAGAAAGTCTTGCCTGGCCTAATCGACGAAACGATACTTGAGTAACGTCCAAACAGCTTCAAAGGCATCCTTAAGACCGATCTTTTTGCCCTCTGCATACTCACGGGGATAGAAAGAGATTGGCACCTCGACAATTCGAAGATTTCGTTTTAATAACTTTGCCGTAATTTCCGGCTCGAAATCGAATCGATTGGCACGTATCGTTATGGATTGGATGATTTCCCTGCGGAATAATTTGTAGCCGGTTTCCATGTCCGTGAGAATGCTGTTGTAGAGGATATTGGTCATTAAAGTAAGGATCTTGTTCGCGACCATGTGCCAGAACATTGCAGAACGGTGGGGCGCACCTAAGAATCTTGAACCAAAAACGACATCAGCAACCCCGTCAGAAATTGGCTTTAAAAGAGCAGGGTAATCTCTCGGATCGTACTCAAGATCGGCGTCCTGGATCAATACAAGATCGCATGACGCGGCTTCGATGCCTGTGCGCACTGCGGCGCCTTTCCCTTTATTCTTCTCGTGGAGAATGAGTTGAACTTTTGGATGCGCGGCTTGTAACTTCTGCAAGATATCGCGCGTGCCATCTAAGGATCCATCATCGACGATAACGATCTCGTCAACCAACTCGGTTGAATTAACGCGCCCGAGTATTTCTTCGATTGTGTTAAGCTCGTTGTATACCGGCATTACGATTGAAAGCGTCATGGGCGTGATTGTACTCGCTATTTATTAAAATGGGAATAAGTGGGCATTTGCTTGCATGCGTTGCTGTATATATAATCCAAGATGTGCGTTTTCCAATCGATGATTTTGGAGACGTTATTATCGAATTTTATGGTAGGTAGGGAGGTACGGAATGTCATTACCTCGAAGCTCAGTTGTCTCGAAGCGGCGAGCGAAAGCCACAACGACTTCTAACTTAAGATTTTCACCGGCACCAGTAAGCCGTGTCGAAGATACGGGCCTCACGCAACTATGGCTTCAAGACCTCGCGCTGAAAATTTTATATTTCCAGGGTTATCTAACCGGATTCAGCGTTGCAGAGGCAATTGCGCTCCCATTCGCGGGAATTGTGGACCAGATTCTCGAAGCCCTGAAACGCGAAAAATTTGTAGAAGTTAAAACCCAGGTTGGCTTTGGAGAGGGTTCATACCAATACGCAATTACGGGCGCGGGTATCGCACGAGCACGGGAAGCATTAGAGCGAAGCCAATATGCGGGACCAGCACCTGTGCCTCTGGATGTATACAATGACTCGATTCTTCGACAGAGCCGGGGAAGGCCGACGGTTCATCCGAAAATGATGCGGGAAGCATTATCAGAATTGATTTTATCAGAGAGGACTTTTAATAAAATTGGACCAGCCGTTAATTCGGGAACGTCTATATTCCTGTATGGACCTCCTGGAAATGGTAAAACCTCAATTGCGCAGGCGATCGGAGAAATACTGCTCGAAGAGGATATGTATATACCATTCGCGATAGATGTCGATGGGCAAGTCGTCAAGATGTATGACTCAGTCAATCATCAACTTGCGCATGAAGAGGACACGACCGAATCCGGGACGGGAAAGTCGGGATCAAAACGTGATCCGCGCTGGATCAAGATCAATCGTCCCTTTGTAGTTGTAGGCGGCGAATTGACAATGGCGGGACTCGATCTGGTTTACGACGATGTCAACAAGTATTACGAAGCGCCATTCCAAGCCAAAGCAAATGGCGGCGTATTTCTTATTGACGACTTTGGAAGACAGCAGGTAAGGCCAAGAGACCTGTTGAACCGCTGGATCGTGCCGCTAGAAAATCGCATCGATTATCTTACATTGCATAATGGTAGAAAGGTCGAACTACCCTTCGACGTATTGGTCGTCTTTTCAACGAACCTTCCGCCTCGCGACTTGGTGGATGAAGCATTCCTTCGGCGACTGCGCCATAAAATCGAGGTCGGTGATCCTACCTACGATGAATATCGGCATATTTTCAAAAAGGTTGCCGAAGGTAAGGGCGTGATCTATTCGGATCAAGGCCTGGCTTATATGCTTCAGGAATGGTACATCAAGAGGAACCGAAAACTGCGAGCATCACATCCGAGAGATATTTGCGACCAAATACTTGATATTTCAAGGTATCTTGATGTCGAACCAGAAATGACGAAGGAGATGATTGATCAAGCCTCTGAGGCGTATTTCGTTGAAATATGATCTCGTTTCGAAATTTCATGTGGCACGTTAACGCCCCGTTGGTGATCGCACACCGCGGGGCGTCTTTACAAGCTCCCGAGAATACATTGAGAGCGTTCAGGTTGGCAGCGGATCTTGGAGCGGATGCCATCGAGATGGATGCAAAATTATCCGCCGATAAACGCGTTGTGATCCATCACGATCTAACACTTGAAAGAACGACGAATGGAAAAGGGCGAGTAAGTAAACTGCGCTTGAATGAACTTAAGCGGTTGGATGCGGGAATAAAGTTCGATATAAGTTGCTCGGAAGAAAGAATTCCCACACTTGAAGAAGTAATCGAATTGGTTGGCGATCGGTTGCTCTTTAACATTGAATTGACCAATTACGCCTCGCCGTTTGACAATCTGCCAGAGGTTGTTGTCGAAATCATTCGAAAATATGGCATCCAATCAAAGGTATTGATATCTTCTTTTAATCCGATTGCGCTTATACGCGTAAGAAGGATTGCATCTGAGATGATGTGCGGGCTTTTACTGAAATCTTCTGAGCCAGCATGGATGAGACGATTATTGCGGCGTGTCGTTACGTACGAGGCCATTCATCCAAGCTATGACTTGATAGATAATGCGTTTATGCAAAGATCTATCACAGCGGGCGAGTTTGTAAATATATGGACGGTTAATGATCGTGAAAAAATCGTAGAAATGATTGCATTTGGCGTGGACGGGATCATAACGGACGATCCCGGGCTTGTGCGGGAGATACTAACGGAAAGATAAATGCGAAGTATATTTATTTACTACGCGTGAAATGGAAAATTCTAAGGAGGCGTTTTGGAGAAGCATCGAAATTGGACGGTTGATGATCTCATATGCGTATGTATCTCGCGCCAGGTTAACAACGGCGAGATAGTGGCGCAAGGTTTAGCTACGCCACTTGTAGCGGCTGGATACCTGCTTGCTTGGCATACGCATGCACCGGATTTGTATTTTGCGTCGGCGATCGGGCAAAGTGTCTGCCGCGAAGGCGCGTCACTTGGCCTGGCAAGTGTAGAGGCCTTGTGGTTGGATAAGGCGCTCACACACTTCAGTTTCGTACAGGTCGCGGTTGATTTTTTACCTCGCATGCGTCCGAAAGAATTCTTCCGTCCTGCTCAAATCGACCAAAATGGAAATTTTAATAACATCGCGTTCGGTAAAAATTATCAGAAGCCAAGAATGAGATTGCCCGGTTCAGGCGGTATACCGGATGTAACACCGATTCTGTCGGATATATTTCTATATGTCCCCCGGCATTCGCGAGTGACCTTTGTAAAGCAAATCGATTACATGTCCGGGTTGGGGCATCATTCCAACAGAAGATGCGGGTATGGACCACGGTACCTGGTTACTGATTTGGGGCAGTTCGATTTCAAAGACAGGCGAATGCGTTTGACCCACCTTCATCCTGGCGTGGAGCTGGAAAGGGTTGTGGCGAAAACAGGTTTCAAGTTGGAAGTGTCTTCGGATCTATGTGAAACCAAGCCGCCATCTACAGAAGAAATCGAATTACTAGACAATGTGATTGATCCCTTAGGGGTACGTCGACTAGAATTATTAAGTGGCCACAAAAGACGAGAAGCCTTAAAAGAAGCGCTACGCATGGAATATGCGCATAGGCATGTTTAAGTGTATTGCTTGATTCCAATAATACCAATTTCCTAAGATAAAACTTGTGACGAGTTAATCACGGGGATATACTACGATACATGCGACGATATTTGTGGTTTATTACTTTAATTCTGATGATTTTCGCCCCGCAATGGCAAGGAGGCGAAGCTTCTGAATCGCCACAGACAAGTCGCGTTGTGGAATTATTGGAAGACATGACCCCTGAGGAGAGGGTGGGTCAACTTTTTCTCGTAACTTTCCAGGGGAAGAGCATTAAAGAGAGCGACCCGATTTATACGCTGATCGCAGATCATCATATTGGGGGTGTTTTGCTCGAGGCGAATAACGATAATTTTGGTGAAGGTCCAGATGCGCTTACAGATGTCCGAAATATAATCTCGGCATTACAAGATATTGAAACCATAGGATCATCAGAAAACCAAGATCAACAAACGTATGTGCCTCTGTTTATCGCTACTCGCTACGAGGGTGGATGGCCATATTCGGAAATACTATCAGGCTTATCCGAGCTGCCTACGCAAATGGCGATCGGAGCAACTTGGAATGTGGATTATGCATACGACGTAGGAAAGGTGCTCGGAACAGAATTATCCGCACTGGGATTCAACTTTCTGATCGGACCGTCTTTAGACGTTCTTGAAGAGCCTCGCTTGGTTCGGGAGGGAGATCTCGGTGTACGCAGTTTTGGAGGGGACCCGTATTGGGTAGGGCAGCTTGGGCGTTCCTACATTGCGGGTATTCATGATGGCTCAAACGATGGTATTGGTGTGATTGTAAAGCATTTTCCCGGGCTTGGAAGCGCAGATAGGCCGATCGAAGAAGAAGTTGCTACAGTCAGGAAGTCACTGGAGCAGATTAAGCAGATTGAACTGGCGCCATTTTTCTCAGTCACAGGCGCAGACCCGGGTTCAAGCGAAGAGATCGCTGATGGCTTGCTGGCATCCCATATCCGCTACCAGGGGTTCCAGGGAAACGTGCGCGCAACAACTCGTCCGATCAGTCTCGATCCACAGGCTTATTCGCAATTAATGGAACTCGAGCCGCTGGCGGTTTGGCGAGAAGCAGGCGGGATAACAGTAAGCGATTCATTAGGAACACGCGCAATACGACGATTCAAGGATCCGACTGAAAGAAATTTTAAATCCCATCTTGTTGCGCGAGATGCATTTCTGGCCGGGAACGATGTTTTGATCCTTTCGGATTTTATAAACCCGGAGGATCCAGACGAGTTGACGACTATTCAATTCACCCTGGATTTCTTCGCGCAAAAGTATCGGGAAGACTCATCATTCGCTCAACTCGTTGATGCAGCTGTAATGAGAATTCTGACCTTGAAACTGCGATTGTTTGGGAATGAATTTCGCAGATCTCAAGTTTATCCGTCAGCATATTTGCCTCAAGATATTGGCGAACAATCCAACATTACCGCGCAGGTAGCGATGGCGGCATCTACATTGGTAAGCCCATCGCAAGATGAAGTGATTCAAAGATTGGGAGGAGCACCTCAGTTGGGGGAAAAGATTCTTTTCTTCACTGACGTTAGAATAGTGCGGCAGTGTACGTCATGCATTGAACAAGAGTGGATGGACGTACGGTGTTTGGAAAAGACTGTACTGAGCCTCTATGGCCCTGCAGCTACTGGCGAAGTTGGATCATGGAATTTAAGTTCATACAGCATGGCTGATTTAGCGTATTTTCTCGGTGCGCCTGTAGATGGCATATTGGAAACAACGCTATCTCCGCCAGAAGAAATAGAAGAGCTATTAAATTCAGCGCGTTGGCTGGTATTCTCTGTTCTGGATGGAAGTGAAGAAGTATACGGCTCCAATGCGTTGAAATTGCTGCTGGATCAACGGCCTGATATAGCCCGTAATAAACAATTGGTTGTTTTCGCTCATGATATCCCATATGGTTTGGATGCAACTGATATCAGTAAAGTGGATGTGTATTACGCTCTTTATGGTGGAAGTCCTATATTCATAGATGTCGCAGCGCATCTGCTATTCTTAGAACAATCTGCTCCAGGTGCATCACCTGTTAGCATACCTGGTATTGGATATGACTTAATCGACGCAACTTCCCCCGATCCTGATCAGGTGATAACGCTTAGGAGGGTAAGCGGATCCGATCCCGGAGAAGAAGAAAATCCTGAAGGAGATTATCCAGAGTTAGCGATTGGCGATGTTGTTACAGTTCGGACTGGAAAAATCGTCGACACAAATGGTCATCATGTGCCAGATGGCACTGTCGTTGAATTTGAACTTGCGCAGCAAGGAGAAACTATCATTTCTTCAGCCGTTGATGCGACCACGCAAATGGGGTATGCGCAAATCAACATCACCTTGGAGCGGTTGGGATTGCTGACAATTAGCGCGAGAAGCGATCCGGCGCGTTCGTCTGAAATTCTTCAGATCAATATCAAAGAGGGTGAGGTCGAGGAAACAACTGTAACGCCGACAGCGGAACCCACAGATGACACAGATGAAGCAATTCCAGATCAGCAGCCAACGCCAATTATTATTCCAGATGGAGATGCAAATGGAGAATCCTCAAAGAGCGATGCCATCACTATTTCACACTTTTTGCTTGGAATGCTTGGCGTTTTCTTGTCTGGAGGATACAGTTACGCACTTGTTGATAGGAATGGCGGCATAACGGCAGTAATTAAAATGAGATGTGTGCTCGTGACGATCATCGCAGGTTTGATTGGCTACAATTATATGGCTCTCGGTTTTCCAGGAAGCGATACCCTATTGAATTCACTCGGAATTTTTACTGGACTGATAATGGCGATTGCAACAGGAGTTGTCAGCTTGATTGGGGTAAACATTTGGTGTATGACATTCGATGCATCATCGGATAGTAGCCAGGGTTGAGAGTAAAAACAGGATCATTGCGCCAGCGATAAAAGCACGATCGACCTTCGACTGAAAGATCGCCTGATATTTGGAAGGCAAAGATTGTTGAAAGCGTGTTGTCACCGGCGGAGCGCTGCCAAACAGCGCATTTTGGAATTCGACAATATTCTGAGGTCGATCATCGGGATGAAGCGAAAGTGCCCACATAATCGCTTCACTTACTTTGTTCTCGATCGAATTGTTGATACTCTTGGGAGATGATAAACCCTCTGGCCGCAGGAATCGTTGCTTGGCATCCATCGGAGGGTGGTTAGTCAACAAATGGTAGAGTGTAGCGCTACATGCGTAAATATCACTACGAACATCTGTGTGCCCTGTATCGCCGCCATACTGTTCGAGTGGGGTATAGAGTGCCGTGCCTCGGCCCTGGATAACTGTAACGGTCATCTCATCTGGAGCCATTTGCTTGACAAGACCAAAGTCAACCAGTTTTACAAGACCAGAAGGCGTTAGTTTAAGATTGCTTGGCTTGATGTCGCGATGAATGACAGGAGGAGATTGGTCGTGGAGGTAGTCTAACGCGTCCGTAAGTTGAGAAGCCCAGGAAAGCACGTCTTTCTGATTAAGAAATTCGCCCTTGCGGCGCGCATGATCCATAAGTGTTTTTAAGTCGTCACCTGGAACAAAATCCATTACAAGATAATCGCATTCGTTAATGGAGAAAAAGTCGGATACTTTCGGTAAATTCGGATGATCCAAGCGAGCAAGCACAGAGGCTTCACGATAAAATTGCTCGTGTGCTTGTTTACGAAGATCTTTTGGAAGGTTCTGGTCTTGCTGAACTTCTTTGACGGCACATTGCCTGCCGGGAAGTCGAATATCTTCAGCAAGATAAATGGAGCCCATCCCGCCGCGACCGATAATGCGCAGTATTGTGTAGCGATCTTTAAGAATCTGATTCTTTACAAGAGGTTTCAAGTTGCCCTCACTGAAGGAGCACGTCCATAAAGATCGAAGACGGGCATCGATAAATGGATTATACTCAGTTATGCGTATGCAGCTAGTAGTACCATCGGAGAGGTGGTTCTGTGCCAGACGATGAACTAAAAGTCCCCAATATTTTATTGCAAACTGGCAATTTAGCTGGCGATCGACTATCTCTTGATAACGTAACCTTTATTATTGGGCGGGGCGCAGATTGTGATCTCGTTATTCAAGATCGACAGGTATCCAGATATCATGCAAGGATCTGTAAAACAAAAGAGGGATATGTCGTCGAGGATTTGGGCAGCAAGAATGGAACCCATTTAAATGGCGCCAGGATTCCAGGCCCAGTCTTACTGCAGGATGGAGATTTAATTCAAATCGCGTTGGCAATGGAAATTGTGTTTATTGGAATTGATGAAACGGTTCCGTTATCTGAACAACAGGCAACACAGATGGGACTGGGCAGATTGAAGATGGACCCTCAAGCCCATCGCGTAACCATATATGATGAGGAAATTGAACCACCATTGTCTCCGCCGCAGTATCGACTTCTTGAATTACTTCATAGAAATGGAACCCGTGTTGTCACGCGGGACGAAATCGCGGAGGTGGTTTGGCCGGGCACGAAGGGAGTTGGTGTATCCAATCAAGCCATTGATGCACTTATTAGAAGGTTGCGCGATCGTCTTAGTGCAGTCGATCCAGATCATCTGTATATAGAAACAGTTCGTGGCCTGGGGTTCCGTTTCAATAATCCGGTGTAATTCATAGATCATGAAATCATTTCGCTTTATAAAGAAGAAAAACGCACTGCCGATGCAGTGCGTTTTTGTGGAGATGGCGGGAATCGAACCCGCGTCCGAAGTTGTTGATTGCTGAACATCTACAAGCGTAGTCGATCGTTATTGTTCGCCCGGTCCCTTCGTTGATCGACAAGCTGCTGGGTGGGCTATCCACTAGAGCCCGAAAGCTCTGCTTACATACGAACCGTGGCTTTTCGCATGGTGCCTTGACCATCTGTCGCCGAACCATTCACCGGTCAAGGGAGGTAAAATGGTGGCGGGTCTTGTTTCTACAAGACCAGAGCTCTGCAATTAGTGGCTTACGCCGCTAAAGGAAGAGCCGCAAAGTCAGTGCGTTCGGCACTTAAAGTGTTGCACTGATTTGACGAGATCGGTGCCTCTCGGCTTGCAGTTCAGGATCATCCAGCTCCGTCGAAACCGATCATCCCCAAGATGATTATAACATTCAATCGGAAGATAAAACAACGAATACAAATATGCGCATAGCCATATAGCGGATTGAATGCAATTTATTAATTTATTCTTTAAATTATAAAAAGGCTATGCGAAATTCACATTGGCTTTATTTACTGATCGAGTCGATCGCGCTTCGTGCTACCAGATGCTATTGGGGAAGGTGTTTATCGAAGATGTAGTATTAATCGATTTATACATCGTAACGTTTGTATAAGGCTCTCCTAAAATACCGTCGTGAATCGACCAGCTTCTGCCACATATGGAACGTTCCATGCCTGGCATTCGAAATGAAGTGCTGTTGTCTAGCTGCAGATACAGATTTCCACCTTCAGCAAATTGCTCGTTAATTTTATGCATTCGCTTTAAACCTTGCTGATAAGCAAATCCGTATCGTTCAAAAACAACCGCATTGTGGTAATACAATGGCTCCACAAAATACATCGAATGGCCCAAAGAAGACGCAAATTCTTCAAACGCACTAATCGAGTACTTTAAAATCCTCAGCCCTTTTCGCACCTGGCCTGGAGCAAGTCCAGCTGACATAGCCAACAGTTCCGCGTCGGTGTTTCGCTTGAGTGTTCCAAAATCGGTCTTTGTTCCATCCGGCATGCGATCGACAGTAAAACGTGGGGACTCTGGATCGTTTACGATATACAGCAAAATATGCAACTGTCCATTGATCGTATCGGTAATGTGTGCATAGAGCAGGGGGTCTTTTGCATCGAATGTATGACGTAAATCCAGAATGACTTCCGTGCTCCCTTCTTGACATTCAATACGGAGCAACTCTCGCCCTTGTTTGTCCTTGAAATCAGGAGTAAAGCTAAAACGCTGATTCAAAATCCCTGGGATGAAACGACGGTAAATGGCAACCTTCTCGGTAGGCGCAAGTTGATTTACAGCAGCAATCGATTGGGGGGTCATCGCTGACGATTCCTCTTCGATATTGATCGGTCAATCTCACGCTGCGCATCTCGCTTGGCGATCGTTCGCCGTTTGTCGTACTTTCGCTTGCCGCGTGCAAGTGCAATCTCGATCTTGACACGGCCGCGTTTGAAATACATCCGGGTGGGGATGATCGTGTATCCACGCTGGCGTATTTGATCCTGCAGCTTCGATATCTCACTTCTATGCAACAAGAGTTTACGCGCACGCACCGGGTTATGGTTAAAACGGCTCGCTGGATCATAGGGCGCGATGTGCGCGTTTAGCAGCCAGGCTTCTTTAGATTCAATATGCACATAAGCTTCACGCAAACTTACACGACCGGCGCGAATGGACTTTATCTCTGTTCCTTGCAATACAATTCCCGTCTCGTATGAATCGAAAAGAAAATAGTCATGTGTCGCTTTCCTATTGGAGGCAATATTCTTCGTTCCTGATTTATTCACAATCCACCTAGAAATACTTCCTGGAGATAAATCGCAGCAGCGTGCAGAAATGCATCTCCATCACCAGAGTCCACGGGCACAATACTATCTGGTTGTAATCCCTTTTGATCCAAGATCTCCTGATTCGGCGTCAACCAGTGCGCTGATGTTATGTGCAGGCTCGAGTCATCATCTAAAACAAGCACGGATTGTACTGACCCCTTTCCAAACGTAGGACGACCAATTAATTGAGCACGGCTATTCGCCTGTAATGCTGCCGCTACGACTTCTGCTGAACTGGCAGTCGCTTCATTGACAACAACAACCAATGACGCATCTTGTGCTTTACCGGGATTCTCTACTTCATATTGAATGCGAGTCTCGTCCTTTTGTTCTTCATATAAAATCGTTCCTTCATGAAGAAAGAACTCTGCTACGGCTACTGCAGAATCCAGAATGCCGCCAGGATTATCCCGTAAATCAATGATAAAGGCCTTTGCGCCCATCTCTACCAGCTTATCATACGCTTGTGAGACTTCTTGGGGCGTCTGTTCACTAAAAAAAGTTATCGCAATAATCGCAATACGTTGGTCTTCCGTATACAAATAATGCGTAACAGATGGGATGGAGAAATTCACGCGCTCGATAACGAACTCGATCTCTTCTCCTCGCGATTCTTGACCCACTAACTTAATTACAACGTCCGTTCCCGCCAATCCACGTAATAGGGATAGGACTTCATCCTGATTCATTTCAGCCGTGATCGGCACGCCATCCACAGCAATAAGGATATCTCCATCATTAATGCCAGCTTTATAAGCTGGACTTCCTTCAAAGGGATAAAGACGATATTGACCACTTTCGTCCATCCTTAAGTACGCGCCAATTCCGCCATATTCTCCAGCGAGCATGTCCTCCCGAATTTCGAACTCAGCTGGCTCGATGTAAACCGTGTATGGATCTCCGATCTCTGCGATCATACCTCGTATCATTCCACGCTCTAACTCAATCTGCGCAGGTAGGTCACCGAAATAATATGAATCGATCAAGCTTTGCGCCTGCTGTAACAAAGCATACTGCGCGTTTGCCGGAGGCCACAATGCGCGGATTTGATATCCGACAATCACGGATGGAGCAATGAGAAGAATACTATATAGTAAAAATAATAGTAGTCTCCGTTTTGGTGAGAACATAGCCAATCCCATGTCTGGCATTGTAGCATGAGTTAGGTTGTCTCTGAGGAGTAACCTCTTTTTCTGTTTCGGCTATAATTTCAAACACCGTTTCATATCCAGAGGATACATTGTCACGAATAATTCAAACCGATAGTCCAGCTCGAAACAGGGAAAGACTGCTGAAAACCTTGGCAAGCGCATATCGGTATTACAAGCAAGAAAAGAGGACGGAAGTACAGCACAAAGACCTTTGCGCTTTCGCATTGCTGACCCTGAGGGCTCTTTGCGAGTCGATCGATCGAACCGCATCAGCCTGGGAAAAGCGTGATTATTGGTTAAAAGCGGATCGACTCAGAAGTGAATGGAAATGGACCGCAAAGTCATACGAGGAAATGCAGACCGCGCTTAAAGCGAATGATGTTATAACTGCGCTGAAATGCCTCGACACACTTTCCGATCATTTCGACTCTATTGCGCTTCCAAAAAAAACGTCCGATCCAAATCTCTGGAAAGGCGCTTGGGCGAAATGGAAGCATCATTAACGACATTCTTTCCCTCGGATGATGGCAATCCATCTCTATCGAGGAGAAGTTTGATAGGTATAAGTAATCACTTGCGCCGGCAGATTGACCACGCAATAATGTGGGTAGAATCATTCGAAATACAGAACGGGAAATAAAGCAAATTGGATGACTGCAGCAACGGTACACAATCGTAACAGACACACTCTTGCCAACATATTGGTCGTCGAAGAGGATTCGAGTCTCCTTGAAATCGTGGTTGGACAACTCGAAAATTTCGGATATACCGTCCAGAAGTCCAATAAAGGTAAAGATGCACTTCGCTTGCTTTCGGAACATCATCCCGACTTAATACTTGCTTCAACGACTCTTCCCGATCTACCGGGAATCCAATTTTACAAGGCAACCAAAGAAACCATTGGAGACCATGCGGATTTTCTATTTCTTGCTTCTCCGGACTGCCTCGATGATTCTATCATCAGGCAAACCGTGACCCTCGAAGGATTTCTTACAAAGCCATTTTCGAACCATACTCTCCTTGCTACAATCGAAGCCCGACTGCAGTCGACACGGAAAGCGAATTCCACGCTATCGAATGAAGTTACTCCAAACGTCTCGTTGCTGGTTGTGGAAGATGATATGGCCATGTTGATCGCGTTGCGGGATATCCTCGAAAGCGCCGGCTATCGGGTAAGCACAGCAACCAACGGTAAGGAAGCCCTGGAGAAATTCCGCGATGTAAGTCCTTCCTTGGTGCTTTCGGACATCTCCATGCCCATCATGGATGGCATAGAGTTATTCGAAGCCGTCCGACAATTACCAGTTGGTAAAGTTGTCCCCTTTATCTTTTTAACTGCACGCGGCACAAGGCAAGACGTACTCGCCGGGATGTCACTCGGTGCAGATGATTACATAACAAAGCCAGTAACCAGCCAGGAACTCATCTCCGCCGTAAAAGCACGGTTAACACGTGCAAATGAACTCCTGGTAGCACAATTAAAAATCGCCTACAAGTCCAGTTTATTAGCCCTTGCCAACGCAATTGAAGCCCGGGATCAATATACACACGACCATGTCTTGCGCACCAACGCCTATGCACAAGCTTTGGCACTTGAACTCGGTTGGAGTGAATCGGAACGCGAGATTTTGGAGTATGGCGCCATTTTGCACGATATTGGGAAACTCGAAGTCCCTGTCAACATACTCCAAAAGGAAGAACATCTTACCCCTGATGAGTGGGTGCAAATGCGCAGACACCCAGCCGTTGGGGGCTACATGATATCCGGCATCGATTACCTGGCTCAGGCCGTCCCGATTATTCACCACCATCACGAAAGATGGGACGGTAATGGCTACCCGGATAGTCTCAAGGGGGAGAAGATCCCATTAGGGGCTCGTTTACTTGCGGTCGCAGACTCATTTGAGGCATTAACCACAGATCGACCATATCGAAAAGCAATCCATCCCAAGGATGCCTGCGAAGAAATCGCCGTTCATTCTGGAACAAAATACGACCCCGAAATGGTAGCCGCATTCTTGCGTTGTTGGGATCGAGGGATAATTCAAGACATTATTCGAAATGCTGCCGACGTGGAGAACGCAGATACGAAGAGTTAGGACACGTCAGCTAAATCCTAGAACGTCAGCTTCTGGACGGATAATCTTCAGCGGCGACCAGGGGTAATCTTTAGAATCACTTGTAGTTCGTCACATTGGGCTATGTAATACCTAATATAAAAGAATTACACATCGATAACTGCTTATCGAATTTGTTTGGAGTTGGTTAATGAAACGTGCTGTCGTCGGCTGGGAATCAACTTCGCCAATACCAGATACATCGCTGAATAAATATCTGAACGCGCGCAATGGCCGCTTGTTCTATGAAGACCTGGATCTCGCCGCGCTTTTCGAAAAAGGAAATCGAATTCTCAATCTGGATCGTAACCTTCACAGCCCCTTAGAGCTTGTATATCTTCCCATGATCCGTCAACAAATTCGGTACATGTGCGAGATTTTTAACCAGGCGATCGATGAAATCAGTTATGCCGGTACGTTCCACTATACATATGCTTCGAAAGCAAATGCGGCAGAAGAAGTAATTCGTACAACATTGGGTGCAGGTGCGCAACACGAAATGTCATCCGTAATGGATATCGAGATCATTCGATATATGATGGAACATGGTCTTCTCGATCCACAAACACTTATTCTGTGTAATGGATTTAAACCGCCAAATTCATCGTACGCTGCCGAAATTTTGAAGTTAAAAAAAGATCACGACCCAGTTATTCCCATCATCGAAGACCTTCAGGAATTCGATCCCCTCATCCATTCCGGTCTCTCCTTTGATATCGGGGTAAGACAAAAGAGTTATGGGCAACATCGAGATTTGGTGGAAATGGATCGAGCAAATTCTCGATTCGGATTGAATATGAATGATGTTTACAAAGCTGCCGAAATTGCGCACAATTCAGAATTATTGAATCTGCGCCTTTATCACGCCATGGTAGGAAGCCAGATTGTAGACATCGAGAGATTTATCGAACGTCTGCGACCCCCAATCGAGATCTTTGCACAACTTCGCCAGAAGTATCCTGAGCTTTCGATATTCGATTTTGGTGGTGGTGTACCTGTCGCCATGACATTGGATTTCAAATGTGATTATATGGCATTCGCCTTGAAATTGCTTTCCACACTTAAAGCTACGTGTGAAAAATTCCAGGTGCAGGTTCCGGACGTAATTGGAGAATTCGGACGTTATACCGTCACGGAACATGGAGCCCACCTGTTCAAAATTATTGGTGTGAAAGATAACGGTTCACCACACCCCTGGTACATCATGGATGGATCGATTATGTCTTCATTTCCTGACAGTTGGGCGCTTGGCGAGCACTTCACAGTGTTACCGTTGAATCATCTCGATCGTCCCTTCCAACAGGTTCAATTGGGTGGCATCACTTGTGATAGCGACGATATCTTCCCTCCACATAAGAGCACTTCGCCGCTCTTCTTGCCCGTTGAAACCGATGGACTGTACATCGGCTTTTTCGGTATTGGCGCATATCAGGAGATGCTTGGCGGAGCGGGGGGCAGCAAACACTGTGTTATACCCGAAGCAGACGAATTGATCATTGATCGAGATCAAGATGGGAATTATCAGTTTGAACTTATCCAAGGGCAGGGACCTCGCGCGGTCCTCGGAAATCTCGGATACTATCTACGGAGAAACCTTATCTTGTAATCAGATCGTTTAGGACGAAATTAATGGACTTACATGAGGACTACAGATGAAAAGTATGGATCGAACGAGAATCATTTTTATCGTTATCGTTGGACTGGCGCTGGCAATTGTTGTTTGTGGTTTTCTCTACAGCAGAATTGCGGACATGTTCGCATCCGATAAAGAGACTCCATCACCATCGCAGGCTGATTCATTGCCGCTTGATTTGTCATCGCCAGATCCCATATATGGGTTGGACTATGATGCGAATGACGGTCTGCCCTCCTATATTTGCGGTGCTGATGCATTTGGAAGCTACTTCACATTACAGCAAATGCAAATGGCTGGTATCGATGTCGATCATGGCTTTCATCTCGGGATCGTGCCATTTCTTCTCGACGAGGACCCTCAATACGATATTTCTGAAGAACAACGGACGGCATTATTGGATCAAGGAAAATGGGATTGTCTCCTAACAACCCTCGATTCCGTCGCATTGACCAGTCCTGGCGTAATTACTGCCATTGTGGATGAGAGTGCTGGAGCTGACCAGCTCTGGGCACGTGATATTCAAACCATCAACGACCTGGATGACAAGCGGATAACATTTTCGAGGGGAAGTGTTGGTGAATACTTTGTGTACTACACACTTTCGATCGCCAGGCTCAATCCGCGTTTCGATGTCACGCTCGTGCCGGAAAACAGCGTTGCGGATGCCGTCGAAACATTCAACGCTGGACAAGCAGATGCTGTTTCTGGCTGGGAACCGGATATTTACGAAGCAGAATCGAGTGGTGGCATCCCGCTGCTAAGTTCTGCACAATTGCGTATCGTCATGGACGTTGTCGTCACGTCACGGCAATCGATTGAAAACAAAGCCAACACAGTTCAAGCGTTCCACGATGCATGGTTCGACACATTGAAAGCCCAGGTGGAAAATTTTGAAACCGCAGCGTCCCAGATTGCATCCTGGGGGCATAACGATTGGAGCTTTGTTTATACGGAAAGTGCGGACGACGATCTCATCTTGTGGTTGGAGAATGTGGCCCAAGCCGATCTGAGTG
This sequence comes from Anaerolineales bacterium, assembly GCA_034430425.1. Taxonomy (GTDB): domain Bacteria; phylum Chloroflexota; class Anaerolineae; order Anaerolineales; family E44-bin32; genus WVZH01. Next base: position 53,719 of record DAOUEK010000098.1, read on the forward strand.
ACAACATTCTTGTCATGCGAGATGCGGAACCGATTATCGATCGTCTGGAGACCGCTCGGCGAGTCTGGGCAGCTTCGGGACTTGAAGTTCCTGCCGACGATATCCATGATCTTGTCAACCCGGGTTTCGTCTCTCGCTCTGCCGCGCAAGCGAATCTACAAGCAAATGGAGACCCGATCAACGACAGCTTTTCGATCTCGGCCAAAATCGACCTGACCGGAGTCAGCACAGATGATGCAGCAACGCTCGCGGTTCTTCCCTGCCGGCGATTCGCCTTCCTGCCTGAGTCCACCGAATTGACTCTTGAATCACGCAGAATATTGGACGAATGCGTACTGCCGACGCTATCGCAAAGTGTTGGACTCCTTCTCCAGGTTGAGGGTTCGTCCGCATGGCCCGGCCCGCCAGGACTTTACACGGAAGATGAAATATTGGAGTTCGCCACCGCAAGGGCGCAGTCGGTTGTTGATTATCTCGTCTCGCAAGGCATCGATCCGGCGCGCTTCATCGTCAAAGGGATCTTACCACCTAGCGATCATTGGGAGACGGAGGATCCTGAGATACAAGCTGAAGATCGATATGTTGAGATGAGTCTGATTACCGTGGGTCGTTGAGCGTAAGCAATGGATAAATCAATGAACACGTTTCGGAGGCAAAGTAAAGTGAAATCTGCAGTTCGTCTCGCTATCCCACTCATGGTGCTATTCTTATTATCCATTGCTTGTGATCTTTCCGGTCCTAGCGGCCCAGAGAGAAATGCCATCATCATCGATCTTGCGGCAAACAGTAATATGCATGCATGGCTTGAGACTGCCGTTGAAAATTTCAATGACGCGGATTATGAAACCTCCAGCGGTGTTCCGATATTTGTTGAATACCGCATCGTCGAATCGGGGCAATCCGTAGCCAACATGACATCTGGCACAAGTGTTCCCGATCTCTGGATCCCTGATGATATGGTATGGACGGACGTCTTGGCTAACCAGGGTATCGAATTATTTACCGAAGACTGCAAGAGCGTGGCTGAAAGTCCTCTCGTAATCGCTATGTGGAGGCCGATCGCCGAAGCGCTGGGCTGGCCGGGACGTGAGTTGGGCTGGTTGGATATCGGAAGTCTGGCGGCAGATCCCAGCGCGTGGGACTACTACAGCGGCGGCCAATATGGCAATAGTCTCAGACTTGGACACACCCATCCGGGCTTGTCAGCATCCGGCACCGGTACGTTGCTGTCCCTCGTCCAAGCCGCGCAATCGAAAACGAGTGCCGTAGAGCCTGAGGAAATCGCATTACCCATTGTACAGGCTTCCGTCGGCGCTTTCGAAGCTGCGGTTTCATGGTTTAGCAGCAGCACGGAGGGACTTGCCCAGACTATGCACTCTCGAGGCATTGACTTCCTCGGTGCAGCGATCATCTATGAAAGTACGGTTTACGAGTACGGTTTTGGGGATATGGATATCGTTCCGATATATCCCTTGGAAGGAACATACATAGCAACAAACCCGGCATGTATCAATTCCTCAGTAAGCGATGAGAAATCACAAGCCGCCAGTATTTTTCGAGATTATCTACTGAGCGAAGAAGGACAGCGTATAGCACTCGAACATGGTTTCCGCAATCCGCAATCAATAGAACCTGCACAATCACCTCTAGAAGAGTATGCGTATTTTGATTTCAACCAACCGTATCGTGTTTTTGAACCCCCCAGCGTCGAATCGGTTTATGCAGCACAGGATTTGTGGCAGTCTGCTCGTAAAAATGTTAACCTGGTGATGCTGATTGATATCTCGGGCAGCATGCGCGGCGGTAAGCTTTCCAGCGTGCAGGATGCAGCCGTCCAGTTCATCGAACAAATGGGGAAAGATGATTACATCTCGATTATCGCATTTGCAAATGAAACCTTCATTCTGATTGAACATCTACAAGTCGAAGAGGGACGAGACCTGGCGATTGCAGCAATCCGCAGCCTTGAAGCCGGTGGCAATACTCCGCTTTACGACGCTATAGGTGATGGTGCGATGTCCATTGATCGACAGTCCACATCACAATATAGCAATGCACTCGTGGTACTTACAGATGGCATGGACACTGGTAGTATCCGTTATGATTTCGATCAGAGTCTCTTCGATTTCGTTTCTTCAAACAACACCACTGTTTTTGCCATCGCCTATGGTCATGACGCCGATGAAGATCTTTTAGAGGAATTGGCATTGGAAACAAATGGGAACTTCTATATCGGTGATGAGGCCAATATCGTCATGATTTACGAAGAGATGTCCGCGGCATTTGGAGGTAGTGTTGGAGTAGGGAGGTAATTCGCGTGGGAACACGCGATTCAACAGGGAAACCAAGGAGGGTGGGATATCGGTTGTAAAACACGCGTTGATAATATATTCTGCCAGATCGAATTGGCAATACGAAAGAAAAAGGAGAATGTAGAATGGCATCCCTATTAGAGAAGGTCGCAACATTAATTTCCGCAAACATGCACGCGCTTGTGGACCAGGCGCTTTCAACCAACAGTATGGCAGTGATCGATCAATACATCCGCCAGGTTGAGAATCACCTGGAGGATCTTGAAGACGCTGCCGCGACAGTTGGTGGTGAGGCTAAGTCGATCAATCGCAAGCTGGAAGACCTGCAGCAGAAGTCCGAGGAAATGGATAAGGCTGTAGATGCCTTCCTGCAAGAAGGAAACGACGCTGCCGCGACTGCAGCCCAAAGCAGGCTCAACAGTACGCAGCGGTTGGTTGAAACCTTCCAGGAACAACTTGCTCGACAAGAAGTCGAGTATCAGAAGCTTCTCGATGCGAAGGTTAAGTTAGAGGCGCGCCTCTCCACAATGAAGACTCAGCGCAAAGAACTTCAGGCCTTGCTCGAACTCGCGAAAAGCAAGGAAACGATGGTCAAGGCCATGAAGAGTCTGGACGACCTGATGGGCGTCGGCGACAGCGATATCAGTCGTCTCGCAGAGAGTATTTATAAGCGTCTGGATAAAGCCACAACCGCGTCTGAACTGCGTTCAGTATCTCTCGATGAGCAAATCGATTCAATCTTGGATAAAGACCAAATCGACGCGCAGCTCGCGGAACGCAAGAAAAAACTCAAGATCGAGTAAACCATTCGGTCCACCCGGGAAATCCCGGGTGGACCGAATCAATCAAACATCATGAAGATATTTCGCCCTGAACTGCCCAAAGAGGCTCGTTCTACCATCGTACAGTACGCCATTTTTCGTTGGGAAAATGCAATCCTGATTGCAGGAACGATTCTTCTCACCGCGTTGGTCTCAAGTCCGTTTCCCTTGTGGCCCTGGTGGGGCTGGCCGCTGCTTGGCTTTGTTGGTGTGATATTGATTCTGGTATCTAGCATCACCAACGCAGAATTCAACGCCTCCATGCTTTTGAGGATCTTCCAAAGGCAATTCGATCTGAAACGCATCAAGGATTCACAACTCCATATCAAACTTACTTCTGCCCTCGAGTATCAACGCAGAATTTTCGACAAAACACGCTACCCGAAAACAAGCGTAATGCGTGAACGCGCCGAGGACACAAATAGGCAATTAAATGATTGGATCCGCAATATGTACCGATTGGCAATCCGCCTGGATACCTATCGACGTGATAATCTCGTGCACCAGGATCTCTCCCAAATCGCAGATGCCGTTGAAATATTAAAATCCCAACGAAAACGTGAATCGAATCCGGAACTCAAGAAACAACTGGACGATGTCGTAGAGAGCAAGGAAAAGCAGCTTGAGACGCTTCAAGCACTACAAGACCGCATGAAGCAAGCGGAGCTTTCGCTGGAGCAAAGCCTCACATCACTCGCCACCCTCGACAGCCAAATTCAGCTTATCGACGCTGAAGATATTCAAAGTGGCCGCGCGATCCGCATGCGGGAAGATATTCAGGAACAGGTATTGCGCCTGGATGATCTGGTAAGCAGTATCAATCAGGTTTACGATTACCACTCACGTGAATACTAACCACGAACGATTTAAAGAACCGGCGTATAGAGCGCCGGTCTTTGGTTATCGCACCAACTCTCCTAAATAGAACGCTTGTGCTTTTCGCTACGCCGAAAACTCTCGATATGGATTCCCGGTATGCTTTACCAGGACAGGGGACTCTTTCAGTCATGCGAGACAATAGCGTATGGCTTTTTTTGTATTCATCGCCCCTGTTGCGGCATTCATTGCAAGCGTTATCAAATCTCACACGGAAGGAGCAGGGCGATTGACTTTTCCAGTATTCCTGCTAGAATACCTAACGGTTATGATAAGTATCATTAGCATAATCATTATTACGGATAAGATTTTATGCTGCTTGTCTTCAACAAGGATCGGGAATGACCTCGAAATCCATTATTGACACGATGGAATCCTACCTGGAAAGCGTTACGCTGTCGCGCAGCCCCAATACAGCTCGCACATACCGCAACGCATTGGCCGCATTCGTAATTACACTTGATAGCGCCGGAATCGATATCGAGATGCAACCCGCTTCTACCGCAACGGAAAATTGGATTGCCGATTTTGCTGCCGATCTTAAGAATTATGCCCCCGCAAGCGAGCGCCTGTATCTAACGGCTGTTACCGGTTGGTTCGAATTCCTGGCCGCAGAGCGTTCTGCAGAAATAAATCTTCCGAGGCTTCGCTTGATAATTCGCCGTCGAGCGAGAAGACCGGGTAAACGTTTGCCGCAATTCCCTCGCATAGAAATCGAACATATTATCGATCACGTCGAACGGCTCAATGGCGCAGCGTA
>DAOUEK010000099.1:0-23951 GCA_034430425.1 Anaerolineales bacterium
CATGCTGAGGTCGTGCGCGATGAATAAGTAGGTTAGATTGAAGGTTTCCTGTAAATCTTCCAGCATGTTGACGATCTGCGCTTGAATAGACACATCGAGTGCCGAGATGGGCTCATCACAAATGATGAATTCTGGGCTTAATGCCAACGCTCTGGCGATGCCGATTCGTTGTCTTTGGCCCCCGGAAAATTCGTGTGGATAGCGGACGCGATAGGCGGGATTCAAACCGACCAGGTCGAGCAATTCCTCCACACGTTCTCTGCGTTCACTCTCGCGCATATTGGAATGTACGAGAAATGGCTCGCTGATTAAATCGCCGACGATCATACGCGGATTCAACGACGCGTAAGGATCTTGAAAAATCATCTGCATATGCGGGCGAAAACCACGCATCTCGCTCTTGGATAACGCCGAAATCTCAACGTCGCCAAAAAACACCTTGCCATCCGTGGCCGGAAAGAGCCGCAAGATGGTTCGACCTGTGGTTGATTTTCCACACCCACTCTCACCGACCAAACCCAGCGTCTCGCCTCTTCGGATTTCAAATGAGACACCATCCACAGCTTTGACAGCACCAACCTCGCGTTGAAAGACAATTCCACGGTTGATGGGAAAATATTTCTTTAACGCTTCCACACGCAATAGGACTTCATCATTTGCAGTCGTTTCCATTGATTCCACCTGAAGTACTATGTATTTATTGCTACGTCGTTCTTAATGATGGCATCGTTCTATATATCAACCCAGCAGGCGATCGAATGTCCGTTCGATACGCTGCGCAGGGTTGGATTTTCCTCTCGGCAGATGTCCTTGGCGTAAGGACAGCGAGGGTGGAAGGGACAACTATCCGGCGGGTCGATCATATCTGGTGGACGTCCGGTAATGCTGATCAGCCGCGTGCCCCGTTTTTCATCCAGCCTGGGGAGTGATCCCAAGAGTGCAACTGTGTATGGATGACGGGGATTGGCATACAATTCCTTGACCGCTGCTGTCTCAACGATATATCCCGCGTAAAGGACAATGACTCGTTTCACGACCCGCGCAACGACACCCAGGTCATGGGTGATCCAAATCACAGCCATGCCGAATTGTTCCTGCAGACGATTGGACAAATCCACAATCTGTGCCTGAATGGTGACGTCAAGTGCCGTGGTTGGTTCGTCGGCAATCAGGATCTTCGGATTGCAGGACAGCGCCATAGCGATCATCGCACGTTGACGCATCCCGCCGGAAAATTGGTGTGGATAATCGTCTATGCGTTCACCCGGACAGGGAATGCCTACTATATCGAGTAATTCGATTGTGCGATCACGTGCTTGATTTTTGTTCATACCCAAGTGTTCGACAACCGCTTCCGACACTTGTTGGCCAATGGTCAGTACGGGATTAAGCGAAGTCATCGGCTCCTGAAAGACCATTCCGATTTTGAAACCGCGCACCGAACGCAATTTATCGATGGGCAATTTGAGCAGGTCTTCCCCCATGAAATTAACTTCGCCCTTTTCGATTTTACCTGGCGGCTGTGGAATCAGACGGAGTATGGAGAGCATGGTGACACTCTTTCCACATCCGCTCTCACCGACCAATCCTAATGTCTCTCCTTCATCAAGATTGAACGAAATTCCATTGACAGCGTGGACGACACCCTCAGGTGTGTAGAACCGGGTCACTAAATCTTTGACTTCGAGGATTGTTTGCGCCAATGTGACCTCTTTTTGAAGAAATTCTTGTCGATATTATTTGCTTGGAGTTTTTTTGCTGCTACCTTCTAAATTGATTATATCGAATTTCGATAATCATTCAATCGTTATCTTCTTTTCAGCAACCTTTTTTCATACGAAGTGTCACAGTGAAATTAAACACAGCGCCTATTTTACCATGCCTTAAGTGATAGTGTCATACAATTGTACCGGACACATTTTAAACCTCTTCAACGGATAATCTTTTCCTATGCTGGTTCAATCGTTCAAGGTTCAACCTCGCAACCCTCACCCAGATCAAACCACTCAATGTTCCAAAAACCGCTGACAGCAAGGGGTACGAGATCATATCCACATACCTCGGGATTTGCTGCCATGATACGTGGTGGGATGAGGAGCGGGATAGAGGGAACTTCCTGAGTAAACACCTCCTGAGAAATACGAATAGCATCTTGAAATGTCTGCGTCTCTGGCGCACCTAACAAGATCGTATCACAAGCAGTATTGTACTGAGCATGATTAAATCCACCAGCGTTGCTGCCGAAAGAATATATATCGGTGGGGATTTCTCTCCCTGCGAACATCTCACACAATGGCGTCCACCAAACCGGCCACGCCCATCCAACGGTCTGGAAGCTACGACCGAAGATGGGGCCATCAGGCCATGGGGATGTAAACGTGGATGCTTCTGCATACTCGATGGTCATCTCGATCCCACATTCAGAGAGATCAACCTGAATTTGCTCGGCCAACGCCTCGTTCAAACTTCCAGCGATGGTTTTGTAGCTGAAAGAAAGTGGGGTTCCGACAGCGACTCCTGGCACACCTTGTGCTACTCTGGCGGTGTCGGCCAGGCCATCTGTATCCACCCAACCCACCGCTTCGAGTGTCGCCTGCGCGGCTTCGGCATCATAGGCGATAAAATCCAGGTCGCTTGCATATGCTGGATGCTCGGGTGAGATGTATGAATTTGAGATGGAAGCTAACCCAGAATAGATATCCTCTGCGATGCTCTCCCGATCAATACAGCCTGCAATCGCCTGCCGTGTACGCACATCTGCAAAAAGGTCTTTATCATATTCCTGCCCTACAGGAGAAAGATTGAAATCCATTCGATAGAGAAACAATCCGGAACCCGCTATGATCGACAGCTCACCAGATTCTTCTAAATCCATAAGCATCGTGAATGCATCGTCCGGGATCAACGATTCATCGAGAATGTCACATTCGCCGGTAAGCAGCTGCTGAATGGCGACATCCCCATCATCACCCAGAAACCGATAGATCAAGCGGTCGAACTTCGGAAGTCCCTCGGTCGCACGGAAATAGTTGGGATTGGGCGTTAATGCGATCTGCTCACCGTCAGACCAGGATTCAATCTGATAGGCTCCCCATCCCACAATCAAGCGGTTGGACTCCTCTGCCGTTAGCAGTTCATCGGGCGTGAAGTTCTCGAGGATGTGCTTTGGTAAAGGCTGCCAAAAATTCGTTTTGTATTCCGAATCGATGAAACCGGGAATCCCCGTCCAGCGCACACTCAAACCGTCATCCAAGGCTTCATATGCATCAGTTCGATCCACCATGTACTTATACGTGAACTCGGTCTGGCGGTCTAGTTCATAGGAGAAAACCGAATCTTGTGCAGTCAACGGCGAGCCGTCCGACCAGGTCAAACCGGGCAGCAGGTGAAATTCCACGACCATGCGGGGCATGAAGACCTCACCACCCTCGTATGTGAGCAGGCATCCCGAACCATCACAACCGGAGGGAAGATATTCTTTGCCATAGGTGAGGATCTCAGATTGGAGCGTATTTGGGTTGTAATACAGCTCTCCGCCATGTACAGCGACTTCTTCCAAACGGGCATCCTCCCCCCGGGCCAGATTGGGTAAGCCGTCCAGGATGACCGCTTCGGCCTGATAGTCAACGACATCGATCGGTCCATCGTACACCGCCTGGAGAACAGCGTTCGCCTCACCGCCGGAAACACCACCGAAATACAGTTTGTTATAGATATAGAGGGAATCGGGTTCTCGCTTCAGACAGACGAATAGGGTTTTTGCAGGCGGCGGTTCCGGTGTGGGTTCGAATATTGATGTCGCGGTTTCCGAGCCATCGATTGTTAGCGGCAAATCGACCTCGTCGGGTGGCCGGCAAGCGCCAAGCATGATCACGATGAGGGTCAGTACAATGCTGCAGGCAGTGTTGCGCGTCGCAGTGCTTCGCTCCACATAATCCTCCGGTTTTCTGTGTATAAATTCACCTTTCTTCCTCATTTTCATCCCCCTGGTTTATAAATTTAAACTCATCATCGGAGAGCGTCGCTCGATCAATTAGATCAGGTCGTCGCTCTGATGTCCGTTTTAATGAAGTCTTCCGCCGCCATGCTGCAATACGGGCGTGATCGCCGGAGAGGAGCACGTCCGGAACCTTCATCCCCCGGAAATCTGCCGGGCGTGTGTAGTGCGGATGCTCCAAGAGCCCATTGGCGTGTGAGTCCTGGTGGGCTGCAAGATGATCCCCCAGCACGCCAGGGATCAACCGCGCGACAGCATCGATCACCATTAAGGCCGGCAATTCTCCTCCCGTCAGCACGTAATCGCCGACGGATATTTCATCCGTGGCGAGATGGCTGCGGATTCTTTCATCTACACCTTCATAACGACCACAGATCAACGCCAATTTGGATTGTCTTGCGAGTTCGTGCGCCAGGGTTTGATCGAACACCCGTCCTTGAGGTGTCAGCAAGATCACCGGTGTCGTACCCAGATCATCTCCCAGGACGGTTTCAACCGCCTCAAAGACCGGCTCGGGTTTCATCACCATGCCCCCACCGCCGCCATAAGGCTCGTCATCGGTCGTGTGGTGACGATCATGGGTAAAATCGCGGATGTTGTGTACGCAAACGGAAATTAATTCGCTTTCCCTCGCCTTCCCCAACACGCTCGAACGTAGATATGGCTGCATCACCTCAGGAAATAATGTGAAAACATCGATTTGCATATCATCCCTTGCTGCCCTGCACCGCAGACTCGGTTTACGTCCCGTCGATCACCAAAACCAAATTATACCGTTCTTCTTCCATTCCTTTAAAATACTAATATAAAAACGCTAAGCTCAACACGGTTGGAGAATCAATCCCCTTCAATACCTGCCGGATGAAATCAATCCCGCCATCAAGACTTGCAATGCCAATCTTCAATCACTTGCTGTGTTGAATCAAAAGCCAGTGCGGGTAAGGCATCGCCGCGAAAGAACGCGGCCTCATCCGCATCATCATCGGCAGTTAATCGGCCCCCTTCAACTTCTCCGCGATACAAAATGATAATGTCGGCACAACCCGGATGGTCGCCTCCGGCGATCACATCAAGCAATTCTGTGACACGAATCTGCAGCCCCGTCTCTTCGAACACCTCACGAACCGCGGCCGCTTTGGGATCTTCACCAGCATCGATAAAACCTGCCGGTAATGACCATTTCCCCTGCTGTGGTTCGTTCACGCGCCGCACGAGTAACACTTCCCCGCCGCGATCTATGAGAACGGCAGTGGCCACTTTCGGGTCGATAAAATGGATATATCCGCAAGCGGCGCAAACCGGACGATTCCGACCGAATCGTTTCTGCAATTGCATCTGCGCACCACAGCGCACGCAGTAGCGGACCGTGGAAATATCATTCACCGAGAGGAAACACGCACCAATAACGTTGCACTGATAAGAACGATGCACAAAATTGCCAGCCCGATTTCCAGGAGGCGGATCGGCTCAACCTGGTCGAACGACCATTTATTATCCTGTTTTTCACCAGCATATGCCCCCAGATCGTCCTCAATAGTGGTCGCCATCGTCGGCGCTGCATCCCCGCCGGCAGAACCATCCCACCGCCCTTCATCGACCATCCTTCCGTCTTTATTATCCCCCCCCGCTGCGGTCTCCCCGGTAGCTATCGGTTCTTCCGGAGCGGGCTCTTGTGGTTCCTCCATTTCTTCCGCCGGAATTTCAGATTCGGGGAGTTGTGTGTGTTCTACACCCCCCTCCTCCATCGTAAAATCTTCCTGGTAAGCTTCGGCAGCCGACTCCACAAGCGGTTCGGCAGCTTCTCCTACCACTTCCTCGATCTCCCCTTCAGCAGCAACCATGTCCTCTGCTTCGTCTACATCGGCTACCATGGCCGGCGCCTCGGCGATGGCGCGTTGGGTAAAATTGGCCGCAATATCAGCGGATCCTTTCGCCGCTACCATAACGTCGATTCCGATCACAAAGACAAACACAGCTGCCGTCAAGGCGCTTGCCAATTTCAAAACGGGATAGGCGTACCGAATTTTCTGGCTTTCAACCATTTCAGGGGTGAGGGTAAAATGCCGCGGCGGTGTTACCTGCAGCATCGAACGCAGCAACCCGGCAGTCTGCCGCAATTCTTCCAGCGCATCGCGCAGCAGGGGTTCCCGGTCGAGGCGCGCTTCGATCCGGGCGGTCTGCTTCGCGTTCAGTTCGCCGTCCGAATAGGCGGATAGCCTCTCGAGATCTCGCTGCGACAATTTACGTACCTGCATCTCGTTCATGATGACTCATCTTCTAGACGGAAAGTCAACGGCAGAAGTTCCCGATAGCGCTGCAGACACTCCCGCATGCGTGCCCGCGCCCTCGCCAAACGGCTTTTTACCGTGCCGAGTGGTTTTCCGATAACCTGTGCGACTTCCTGATATTCGTACCCCTGGACATCTGCCAGCACGGCGACCACACGAAATTCATCCGGCAATCGATTGAGACAATCCTGGATGGCACGTGATAATTCAGCGCGCTCCGTCGCCGCTTCAGGCCCTTCCGGTTTGCGGATCAAATCTCCCGGATTTTCTGGTTCAGGCATACCCAGATCATCAAACAATGTCTCCAGCGAACCAGCGGGACGACGCTTTCTCCGGCGCATTTCATCGTAGCAAGCGTTGGTCACAATGCGCAGCATCCACGATCGAAAGGACCCCCCCCGAAAACGTCCTATGGCACGATAAGCGGAAATGAAGGCTTCCTGCGTGGCATCCGACGCAGAATCCGAATCCCCCATTATGCGCCAAGCAAGATTAAAAACCTGGTGCTCATAGTGTTGAATCAAACGATTAAAGGCATCCAGGTCGCCCTGTCGGGCGAATTGGATCAGTTCTGCTTCATCCACGTCGGACCCATCATAGCGCGGCAAGAACGCGAAAGCAAGAATCCATTTTCAATTCAATCCGCTTTGTCAATCAATCATCGAAACAAGTGAAGACTATCCGGGCAAGACGGTTCTACAAACAGCGACGTCTCCTGGAAACCATCACGTCAACACACCGCGCAGAATACAATGCGGCGAACCTTTTGACCAATCGAAGAGCGATACATGGATTAAAAATTGAAAAACGGATGTGGATAAGCTCTGGATGAATCCCCTATATATTTCTACATAGAATCGAATTACAAATCGCGCACGTAGCGATTATCAGCGTCCAGGAGAATAATCCGTGGTTTGATCGGCTCGGATGCCAGGGCAAATCCCATGATGATGATTTCCTCACCGGGTTTGATCAGATGTGCCGCGGCGCCATTCATACAGATCCGGCCAGACCCCGAAGGAGCAGGAATGACATACGTCTCCAAACGAATACCCGTGTGATTGCTGACAACCAGGACCTTTTCACCCGGCCATATACCCACACGCTCAGTTAAATCCGTGGGAATCGTAATGCTGCCCACATAATCCAGATCGGCATCGGTCACCGTAGCTTTATGGATTTTCGATCGCAGCAGCCATCGTTTTGATGTTTCACCTGTCACAATTTCACGCTCACTATTTCTCCCATTCTAAGCGCGTACAACACCACGATCAAGGGAAGGATATGTTGGTACCCTCGATACCCTCTTGCGTAGCAAGCAGTTAGAATTGAGAAATGGCGGCTCACATCCCAAATGACTTGCTGCAGGTCTATCGCAGAAATACATTCCGTCTTGCGCCGGGCACTCGACTTCAAAATCTCAACGATGCCGTTGCATTCGTCGAAGCGCGCGGATTCGTGACACTATGGCCGATACAATCTGTCGACCTTCCCAATTTATGGACCGCGGCGGCAGGCGACCGCCCCGTAGCCAGCGAACACGACGATCCTGGACACATAACCTGGGGATGGAAAGACGAGATGCTGGATAAACGCAAATGGTATTACGGAAAGCTGCTGCGCGGCAAAGCCACGATCGTCAGCCTGGAGATGATCCCGTATTTTTATGCGCTATCCGATCGCGTCGGGGAAGTGGACGACTATCGTTTGGCCTACGAAGACGGACATCTGACCTATGAGTCGCTCCGTGTGGCGGAGGCGCTCTTGAAGAACGGTCCGCAGCACACCATTCAGCTTCGCAGACTTTCCCATCTCAGCGCCAGCCAATCGAAATCGCGCTTCAACAAAGCACTTAGCGATCTCCAGCGCGGCCTATGGATCGTTCCCGTCGGCATCGCCAAGGCCGGCGCCTGGCGCTATGCCTTTATCTATGAGTTATTCGATCGCTGGTTCTCGAACGCGGCGGCACGAGCCAGACGTATCACGCTCGCAGCAGCGCGCACCGAACTCACGCGTCGCTATCTCGACTCGGTTGGTATCTCAACCGCGAAGAATATCGGCCGCCTGTTCCGCTGGCGACTGAAAGAAACCCAGACAGCGCTGAACACATTGGCTGACGAAAAGCTCGCCTTGCTGTGCGAGGAAGAGTGCTGGGCGACAGCCCGACTGTTGGACTGACCTATCGGCAAGGTAACACAGGCAAGCACTCATAACTTACATCAAGCAAATTCGTTTGTAGGAGCAGATTTGAAACCCGCCCCTACGAAGGTCTCCGTTACTCATCTGCAGGAACAGTCCCCTGTGACAGCCCATAGACAGGGCAGCTACAGGGGGGGGTGCCCCTCCAGATAGCTTCACAAGATAGAGGCGAAAACTGGCATCCACAGACGAATCCAGCGGTATGGAACGACTTGGATTGCATCACAATTAGGGATCCTCATGAAAGAGGGAGAACCAATTTGATCATAAATGCAGGGGCTGCCCCAAAAGGGCAGCCCCGAAAATTGATCCTCCGAAACTCAAACACCGGAAATACGCACTACACGCGAACGTAATCCACCCACTCTCGGCGCAATGAATTTTTACGCAAACGACGAATCGCCTGCGCTTGAATCTGACGCACACGCTCGCGGGTAATACCCATCTTCTGCCCAACTTCATTCAGCGTATGTTGACGCGTTCCGCACAAGCCAAAGCGCAGCTGCAGGACCCGTACTTCGCGCGGTGGCAATGTGTCCAGAAGATCCTTCATACGCTCTTTTAGCAGCACCTGCCCGGTCTTATCCTCCGGCGGCGGCGCTTCTAGATCTTCGATGAAATCACCCAGTACAGCATCATCTTCTTCACCAACGGGAAGTTCGAGGGACAAGGTGTGTTTGGAGAACCGCAGCATTTTGGCCACGTTCTCCGGCTTATCCCGCAGTGCATCCGCTAGCTCATCGATGCGCGGGAGACGTCCCAAAGATTGAATTAAACTGTGGCGCACGCGGTACATCTTGCTGATCCGCTCTCCCATGTGCACCGGCAGTCGAATCGTCCGGCCTTGATCCGCCACGGAGCGAGTAATCGCCTGACGTATCCACCAGGTCGCATAGGTGGAAAACTTATAGCCGCGTTTGTAATCGAATTTCTTCGCCGCGCGCATCAACCCGATATGACCCTCTTGCACCAGGTCCATCAGCGGCATACCCCGTCCGCAGTATTTCTTGGCTACACTAAATACGAGGCGCACATTAGCCAGTATCAAATGCTCTCGCGCTGCCACGCCATCCTCGATCAGGTGGATTAAATCGGCGCGCTTCTTTGCCGAGCCATTGGCTTTGGCAAGTTTGCAGCTTGCATCGCGACCTCGCTCGATTCGCATGGCGAGAACGACTTCCTCATCGCGCGTCAGTAGGGGAATGCGTGCCGCCTGACTGAGGTATGTGCCGATGCTATCCCCTGCATCGGCAGCGTCGATGGTTCGCTGGTTTTGATACTCGTCTTCCGGATCATCATCCTGGGCAATTTCCACCGGTTTTGCAGGAGTTGATTCAGTTCCCTCCTGCTTTTCGGAGATGTAGCCATTGTTTGAGTACGGAATACCAGCCGAAAGCAGAGCGGTAAACAACTCGTCCAATAGATCGACATTCTCTTCTGCTTGAGGGATTGCAGCAAGAATATCATCGAGATTGACATACCCCTTTTCAACCCCGAGATCAATGAGAAGTTCGACCGCTTCCGTGTCTTCTATGAAGGTATTTCCTTCACGCCCAACACCCAAATTCGATGTTTTGGTTTCCAACTTGTCGATTTGAACTCCTCCTCTCACGTAGGATCTTCACCTCTTTAAACCCACATACGCAACTGTAACCATCGTTCGGTGAGATTTAAGCGCAACAGCCCACAGAACTTTATAAATACGTATAGTTAGGCTTCTGGCACGAAGGTGAATTGACCGTTGCTTAAGTATGCCACAACATCGTTAACGTTTCCTTAATCAATTACCGCCGCCTTTTATGCGCCATCCTTAAAAGAAAATCCCTCGATTTTGAACCCGAATACAGCAGCATGAGGTGAAACGTAGATCAGCGGCGCTGAAACCCTCTTGCGCCGCTGATCATCTCGATTCATTAATTCCGTTCCTTTATGCTGATCAAAAAAAATAATCACGAAACACCTTCGACCCGATAAGAACGCGCTGTACATCCCTCAACGAAGTGACTAAGCCCCTTGTTCTCAACTCGAGATTGACAATAGACTTCGCCTTTTACTTGCCTGTTTCGCCATCAGTTTGCGTATGCGATATGTCCTTACCGGATTAAGCCACGGAACAGAATCGCTAAACCGGCAATGACAATCGCCAACGGCCAAATAATCTGCCATGTGCCCAGCGCGAGGCCAAACAATATCGCAGCCCATATAATGCTGCCAACGATTGGTCTGCGGTACATCGGCACAAGTATACGAACGACAATCTCGATCAGAACAATAAGCCCCGCACCGAGAAAGAATACTTGCCATCCTGCGGTATTAATAAAGGGGATATCGAAAGGCAGATCAGTTTGCGGTAAATTGAGATCGGCAATAAAGTCCGTCAGTATTTGCAATTTATCTGTGTTGTTTAACAGCAACACCACACCGGCCCAAATTAAAAACGCGGCGAATGAAAGCGAGCTAACGGTATCCTGACGATCTTTTTCGTCCACTCCCTTCTCTTCCCGCTTCTGGATTTCTTTTTCATCAAAATTCTGGTCCGTCATGATCTTCTCCTCCAGTATGTCCTGTCTTCTTTATCTAACAGTATAGAAGATTTCCGTAATTGTTGGTTAATTCGCGATCTTCATCATTATAAGGTCTATTCATGAATCAACTTGCAACAACGAGAGGGGATATACATCTTTGGGCGTATCGCCGATGCGTTGTCGTTGAATCGTTATTAGGCCAAATCAATCACGGATTAACGTCACACCCCCGATGAAATTGACCATTTCAATGTTTAATTTCTTCTTTGCCGTAGCGTAGTCCTCACTCTTCCAGTTAATCGGTGTGAGAAATCCGCCCATGCGTTTGCCAAACAACCTGGATTCCGTAATTAAGCCAACATTATCGACAAAAACCGCCACATCATCTGGAATGCGAATCTTGAGATCTGCGATGAAACCATACATTTTCACGACGGTTTCTCCAACAGGCACATTCGCCTCCCGCATATCCATCTTGACGTCACCGATGAAAGACCAATACTCGGCATCCTGTACGTCCCACTCTCCCATCTGACGAATGTCACCAAATAATCGGACACCGACTTCCGTATCCGGACTGACCATGCGAGGACGTACGATAATCAATACGCCCACGAGTATGAATACCAAAGGCCAGAAGAGAGAGCCAAAGTCAATATTGACAAAGATATTGTCCAATAATACGAGCAGACCCAAGAAAATCAGCACACCGCCGAGCCAGAGTTGACCTTTATCCCGCATATTCTTCCTCCTATCTCATCAGTAAGATATAGATTAGTTCAAAACCAAATTCTTTAAGCGCTGAAGATGATGGAAATTATTAGACCGGAATTCACACCTTGCCATGATACACTCCCTAATGAAAATATACATCAACATGATCCCGGAATATAAACCTCTTCGACGGCATGATATTCAAATCCGGTACGTCAATTCTCAACGCAAATTCCATAGTCAGCGAAGATCTCAAACGACCCGATGCTAACATGACCAACGTTCGGGAATTCGGATGAGCCATTATCTACCATGCTATACGCCAAAGTCTGCTCCAGGGTTTCACAATCTCAGCGCTGGCAACTGGCTTTATAATCTCTACAAATCAAACGGCCGTTATATATCATGAGTGATGCATCTACGCACTTATCCAGGTGTGTAGTCCGAGGAGTGGAATATGCCCGAGTTGCCGGAAATCACGGCACGATCGACAGAAATGAAAAGCTCCTTGATCGAGAAGACCATCCAACACATCGAAGTGCTCCAACCCAAGTCGTTGAACATTTCCGAAGAAGAATTCATCAAAGCCTTGACTGGGGCGACCATACTTGACGTCACCAGTCGCGGAAAATGGATCTTCGTCGAGACCGACAAGGGATGGTTGCTGCTTAACCTTGGTATGGGTGGCGAAATCCTGCTTGCAGCGTACGACGACACTCCGGAGAAACGCAGAATTATCTTTCGTTTCGAGGACGACACCTGCCTGACGATCAACTTTTGGTGGTTCGGCTACGTCCACTATGCCTCGATCGATAAACTTCACGAGCACAAAATGACCGCCAAACTGGGCCCACAAGCCATCGATTTAACAGCGGATGATATCCGGCAAATCATCACCGGTCGTAAAGCGAGAGTGAAATCTTTTCTCCTCGACCAGAGTTCGATAGCGGGAATCGGCAATGCCTATGTTCACGACATCCTCTTCCTCGCCCGGCTCCATCCACTACGCACTTTGAATACCTTATCCGAAGCGGATATTGAAAATCTGGTGGAAGCTATCCACTCCGGCCTTCAGCCCAGCATCGACAAAGGCGGTGCGTTCTACGAATTGAACCTGTATGGCGAAAAAGGGGGATTCACAATGGACGACATCCTTGTCGGTTACAAGGAAGGACAGCCTTGTCCGGAGTGTAATACGGAGATCATCAAGATAAAAACGGGCAGCACAAGCAGCTTCATCTGCCCGCATTGTCAACCGCTCGAAATGGAAACCTAGGGAATCCCTTCAATGCTGCCCCTAAAACTTACGGGGCAACTACACCTTGGCTTTAAGTCAGGCAATGCACGCGAATTGCGGCTTCTCCCTGGGCAGCACACTTGTATTCGCAAACCCCGCATCCAATGCAGAGATGTTCCAGGACATAGGGTCTGAGTACCGTAACCTCTTCACCGAATGAGTCGATAACCGTGGCTTCCTCCAGCCTAACGGCTTTATCTGGAATAGGGCAGACTTCTTCACACACAATACAAGGCGTCCCCTTCGACCAGGGCAGGCAGCGATCCCTGTCAATCTGCGCGACTCCGATAACTGCCTGGCGTTTATCTTCGAGATCAAGTGACGGAATGGCGCCCGAGGGACAGGATTGGCCGCAGGCGTTACAGCCGTAGTTGCAGTATCCAAGACGCGGCACCAAACGCGGCGTCCACAAACCTTCGGCACCTGCCTCAACGAGCACAGGCTGTAGAGCCGAAGTTGGGCACACTCGGATACATTGGCTGCAGCGCAGACAGCGGGCGAGAAATTCATCCTCCGCACCAACGCCCGGTGGTCGAAGCAGAAAAGGATGGCGTTGCACACTTCGGATACCAGAATGTAATACCGCCACTCCGATCGCCCCGGTCAATATGGCTATCAAGGCATCCCGGCGTGATGGATCGTGCGGGCGCAGAATATCCACACCTAAACCTGGCCTGAGTTGGATGTCATCCGCAGGGCAAGTAACGAAGCAATCCAAACACAACGTACACTCCGCCGGTACGATCTCATACTTCGGTTCATTACGAATGGCATCCAATTGACAGACCCGCGTGCACCGGGCACATGCTTTGCAGGACTCACCGACAAACGGACGAAAAATCGAAACTTTGGAAAGAAAGCCCAACAACGCACCCAATGGACAGAGGTAGCGGCACCAGAAACGTTCGGCAAACACGTTCAATGCGAAAATACCGAAGAAGACCACCGCGATGAGAAGGCTCGAAGTATAAACCTGCGGTTCGTAAGGCAATATCTTCCCCCGCAGCAGCTGTTCCAATGTGTTGACAACCGGCCTTAATGCAGGGGTTTGATACATTGTTTGCTCTAGCGTGCTGATGCTTTTATCCAGCGCCGGTACGACAACAGCTGACATGGATCGCGTAAGCAGGGCAAGCGGATCCAGGATCAATAATGAAAGGTTACCCAGGATGGCCGCGACCAGCATCACCAAGAGCAAGAATCGTCCCACGCGGCGCCAATTCGCAGATGGCGGTTGTCCCCGCTTCCTCGGTGATCGGATTCGAAACCATTCCAAAAGCGTACCCAACGGACACAGCCACCCACACCAGATACGCCCCAGCAGCAGCGTCATTCCGATCGTTACAAAAGCGAGGGCCAGCCTGGGAATCCAGGTTCGGAAAGCCAACATGGCTCCCGCGGCTGCCAACGGATCAAGGCGAAAGATCAAGTCAGCCTGAGAAAATGCAGGACGTTCCGGCAGCGCGGAGAAGAAGAGATACAAATACAAACCCAGGCTCAATACCTGGATAAGCTGCCGCAGTCGACGCCAGCGTCGATTGGTCACAAGTACGCCTGAACCCCTGGATTTCATCTCTCCGTCATCGCCTCCAATAGTCGTTGTTTACCGCCAATTCTAGCTGCAACGCCAACTTGAGCAATCCCTGGCAGGACGATCCTTCCCGCAATCGAACGGTGTGTATTCTCAACGACAAATGACACAATATACCCATTGAAAAATAACCGAAGACCTTATACACTTAAATTGTAAGACAACTTCCCCAAATCTATTGGAATTGGACCTTTTCCGTGGTATTCTATGACTCACACAGCTTGAATCATGCCAAGGGATTTTCAGGCGAACATAGTGCAATCCGAAAAATCAATTATTTAGCTCGGGGGGCTTGTTTGCTATGGAATATGCGGGATCAGGAGGAGGGCAAATGAGTGAAGAAGAACGTAAATGGCACCCGATATTAGAACCGGATAACGATGCACGTGCGGACCGATTTACGACGACAGACTGGTTCTTAAAACTCAAAGAAACAGAAAAATATCTCGACCGTACAACCGTACAATTCCTCAATGCCCAGCGCCAGATCCAAGAGATGAACGACGTCATGGGCTGGCTCTTGAAAATCAGTGAAAATGTCTATCTAAAGAAATACCGCACGGCGCGCAAGTGGCTCGATAAAGCGCTTATCCGCTACCCGTGGTTGTTTATGTATTTCAACGAGAGCCGCATCGACACCGCGAACCTAATTCCTGAAAATGAAGCGGAAGAAGCAGCAGAAGCCTGACGAATAGCCAGCGATACCACCCTCCTTAACCACTTTCAAACATATATTCCGCCAGGTGGTCACTCACATTCCCTCGGAATTCATGCCTGCGGATATGAAATAGAATTACAAAAACTGAAATCTTCAGGGGTCTCGCTTCATTCGAGGGCAATACTAATGAGATATCAATATCACTCGAATCGGTATTCCCCATGAAAGATCTTCGCACGTACGGCCCCAAACCATACCATATTGCACTCATCCATGGAGGTCCGGGCGTGCCGGGCGAGATGGCGCCGGTGGCCCGGGAACTCTCTATAAAATGGGGAGTGCTGGAACCATTTCAGAATGCACTAACAATTACTGCCCAAATCGCAGAATTAAAATCGGTGATCGAGATGCACGGCGACCTTCCCATGACGTTGATCGGGTTTTCCTGGGGCGCGTGGCTCGCCGCACTCTATGCAGCAACCCATCCACAAGACGTAGCGAAATTGGTCCTCATCGGCAGCGGCAGCTTTGAAGAAAGATACATCACCGACATGCATGCGAAACGACTCGAACGCCTTTCTGCCGAGGAACGCAAGGAGTTGAGCGATCTTCTGGACACCATCTCATCCCAAAAACAAGGTGCGAAACAAGCCTTCGTTCGCGCGGGGCAGTTGTTCTCGAAGGCCGATGCCTACGATCCCTTGCCTGCTGAATCAGAAATCCTGGATTACCAGGTCGATGTGTATCAAAGCGTATGGCCGCAAGCCGCCGAACTACGGCGCAGTGGGGACCTCCTGGCCTCAGCCGCTCGCATCCAATGCCCGGTCGTCGCCGTTCATGGCAGCCACGATCCGCACCCCGCCGAGGGCATCCGTGTGCCACTCGAAAACGTGCTCTCCGATTTTCGTTTTATAGTTCTGGAACGCTGCGGCCATAAACCCTGGGTCGAACGACATGCCAGGCAGCAATTTTATAAAATCCTGCAGGATGAATTGAGTGTGCACTCATATCCCTGATCCGCATATTTACAATTACCGCGACAAACACACCGTTCATCAGAAATGGCACGCTAAAACCTTGATAATTGTGTAGATAAGCACCTCGTTTTTCGGGTAATTGCGCAAGAACCAATCTATCATGTAAGATGGGTCAGGTACACACACGCATATCACGAGCATTGATCCGTAAAGCCGTCTGTCATCCTGGGAGAGTACGAGCATGCCCGTGAACTGCCGAATCGATCATAATACTGTTTTCACGATAATCGAGGGCAGGATGATAAACAAAGAAATGATCGACATCCAGGTAAAATTGAGAAAAGGACCGGAATTTAAACCTGATTATTCGCATCTCATTGACCGCAGGCAAACTGGAGAACGAAGGAATTCCGCAGCAGGGATTCGAACCATCACTTCTTCTGGCATGTTCTCCGACCAAAGCCGCAGAGCTTTCGTCGTGCCGAGTGACGCAGCGTATTGCTTCTCCCGCATCTTCCAGGTCTATCGCCAACACGGGCCAGAGTGGACGGAGGTCTTGCGCTATTTCGATCAGGCAGTGCAGTGGATCGGTTTGGAATAAGCAGTCGCATCACTGCCCGGGGGATAATAAAGTGCCAGTGAGATCGAAAACCATTTCTACGTCTAAACGATCAAATCCTTTGCACGGCGTATTACCACATTCACCAAAAACTATCCGCCAAATGGAATGCAAGATCGATTGGAGCGGAATGTCCCATGAAAGAATGGATCGGGCGTGAAGTCTCTGACGTCAAAATTGAAAAATTCTTAGCAGAAGGCGGCATGGGTGAGGTGTACCTCGGGTGGCACAAGATGCATCTCCGCCGCGTTACTGTAAAAATAATGCATGCCAGGATGCGCGAGGACCCTCAATTCATGGCTCGCTTCCAGATCGATGCGGGAGCACTAATCGCCCTGTCCCACCCCAATATCGTCCACTGTCTCGATTGCAATGTCGTTGATGGGCACCCTTACTTCATCATGGAATTTCTGGAAGGAAGCTCCCTAGAAGACTACATGCGCGGTTTAAATCAACAAGGCTATTTGCTGCCACTGCACGTGATTGTGGACCTCATGTGGATACTGGCATCTGCACTCGACTACGCGCACGAATCTGGTCTCATTCACATGGATATAAAACCTGCCAATATCATGCTGGAAAGCAAGGTCGTTCCCATTGATCCTGGTCTACCTATCCCCGTCCCGCCGGATTTGCGGCCCATCATTACGGATTTCGGACTGGCCAGCATGGCGCGAGCGCTGCATGATGATTCGGATGGCGTCTTCATGGGCACACCCGCGTATATGAGTCCCGAGCAAATTCGTGGCCAGGAACCAGATCCCAGATCGGACATCTACGCACTTGGCATCGTGCTTTATGAACTACTGGTCGGCCAACTTCCGTTCGACTCTGAAGATGGTGATCTCACTTCGCTCTTGGATAAACACCTGAATCAACCCCCTCCCAAAATGGCAAACGTTCCTCCGAAGATTGAAGCTGTTATTCGCAAGGCATTGGAGAAGAAACCGCGCAAGCGCTATAAATCGGTAACAGCATTCGCCAAACGCCTGGCAGCAGTTGCAGCAAAAAAATGAAACCTTTCCCACACAAGCCATCGGATTAATGCTGATTTAAGGGAAATTCGAGGAACTACTCATTATTACAATATTGGCAGTTCAGGATGCATTTGCCTCTTGCAGCCATACCTCAGCACTCGCTCTATCTTTGAAGACCCGAAGCATTTGAGGTAATTCTGCTGAAAATGCTTCGTACATGCGGCTTAACCCAAAGGTTAATTCGCCTGATGCTACAATTGCCAGCTTTGTCTTCCCTCTTTCAGGATAACGCTTGCGAACATCGTTCAACTCTTCGATCATACTGATTTCTGGATTCCCAGTATCGAGTTCTGATAAATCCCAGATTGCGGGAATATCCGGCGGGTATTCCTCTGTATGCGTGATCGTCTCTAAAATATTATTGAATTCATCTAGCCTGACTGAACCGCGCAACACAATGTTGAGGATATTCTTTTCTCGATCGTAACGAAGATCTGCTGAGATACTGCATCCTTCGATTTTCTGATTCTATCCACTGCGAAATTCTATCCTTTCTCGCAGTGTACACAAAGTAGTAGACGTACACAAGCAAGATTATCCGAATTCTCCCGTCACTATCGATAGTCCAGCGGGAATACGACAGCAGTGACTACGTCCTCGTGTCCGTACAAATACGCGATTGGTGCGAAGAAATCACTTATCTTCACTTATAATACGTACAATTCGGCGCCTCGCACCCAAGCCATTTCTATCGTCCTTGCCAGCGCTATTTGATACGCATACCCGTTTGCTTCCAATTACTCATCCACAGTGGTGAACAGCCGGAGGAGGGGGAATAATGGGAATTATCGAACAATTTCTCGAAGCCTTAGTCAATGTAACCAACAACATCACATTGATTGCCTTCTTGGCAGTGATCATGCTGGCAATCCTCATCACAGTGCTTCAAAAAGACAAGATATACAAGAACCATTTAAAGGTTATTCAACTGATAATTATATTGTTCTCCCTCATCTTCTTGGCGATTTTAGCCCTCGAGATGATGAAGAATTGGCCCCACACAGACCCGAAGGTGACCCCCAGTCCGGAAGCAGGTATGATAATAACGCCAACCAAAACACATACACCGACCATCACCCCAACACCCACACTGACGCCTACGGTCTGTCCTGACTATCCATTTGGGTTGGGCGAACAACTTGTCTTCGCCAACGAACCCATCACCATTGAGAATATCGATAATCTGGATTTAATTGCTGACTGGCCGTACGTCGATGGACGCCATGCCTATTTCATCGAATACAGTCATGATTCGCGATACCTCATTTTGGGCTTGGAGCAAGGCCTGATTCGCGTGGTAAATGCCAGGAACGGCGAACTGATCGATGAGGATTCCCGCCACGAAGGCAGTAACTTGACGGATTTGGAAACCTTCATTTCTCCTTCCGGCAGTATTAACCGCTTCGCCACAGCATCCTTCGATACAACCGCCTATATCTGGGATTTCAACGGGCGTGTGATTTCAATGTCCCACACGCTGGAGCGAGACAATATATATGCCGTCTATTCCGTCGCCTTCTCGCCACTTGCCAGTGATCTGGCTGTGACCGGTGACGGAAAGAATCGCGTCAACCTGTGGTCGCTGCCGGCAGCCGACAGCAAAGACTTTCGCCACGAGTACACCTGGCTCACGGACGAGGAACAAGCGGCTGGCAACTTTCACGTTACCGACAGCAGTTTTTCAAATGACGGGGAGATACTCGCCGTAGCGTCCAGCGACGGCAGCGTTCAGATTATCAAGCTCCATAGAAGCGGGGATCTTAGTAACGCCTGGTTGTCGGCAGAGGGCAGGCTCCCCATCGAAGGCCCTGGGGACAAGGTTTTTCAACTCGTCGAATTCTCTCCCAGCGAGAGAAACAGGCTCTATGCAGCTTCCAATTACGGAAATCTGTCGATTTTCGATATCAGTCTTGGCGAACTAACCGGCAGCGCCAAGTCTAGCGGTCCACTGGTGGACATCGACATATCCAAAGATGGGACATTGGTGGCTGGTGTGGCTGTCGCCGAAGAAACCTCCTTCGTTCACGTCTGGGAGCAAGATGGAAGCGGATCGCTTTTCACGCGCTACCTCAACGGCGGCCACAGCGTCAGCATTGCGCCGAACGGCAAACTGCTCGCCGTCGCAGATCAACTGGGCATCCGTATTTACGCCATCGGCCTTTGTGTAGAGTAAAACGCTAAATTGCACTTTAACCAACTACACCTGATTGATCTCCTCTTGCGCATCTTTCAATTTCCTTTTTAAAGGTATATGCTACAAAAAGTCATCCGTACTGTCACATTTCACTTTCGGCAGTCGTTCTGTTAATAGAAGCGATTCCCATCGCACTATATCGTAAGGGGAGGAGAAACGCATGAAAACCAAAAACTTCTTTGTACTTGTTCTGATCGTTTTTACACTAAGCGCCTGCGGCGATCCCCAGCCCGGTCCGGGAGACCCCGATGTTGAATTGCAGCAGCAACCCGAACAAATAGCGGAAGCCGGTTTCCCAGAACTGGAAGGCTACATCCCTGCATACATGTACGAAATCCTCGATCCACAACCAAACCTCATCATCCCCCTGGCGCCGTACCTGATCCGCTTCAGCGGGCACAGCTTTGGCGGGATTGAGGCATTCGAGGTGCGTGTCGATGGCAGCGTGATCGGTACAGTAGTACCGTCAGGATACGGCTCGGGCGGACCCGCTTACGGCCATTTCTTCTTCGCTGAACTGCTCTGGACACCTACTGGCTATGGCAACCATCTCATTGCCGTGCGAGCCAAAGCCTCCGGTTATGCGATGTACAGCGATTCCCTCGAGGTGCAGGTAACAGTTGGGGCCAGCGCAGAAATCGCCGAAGCGGGCGATTACCCCGAACTCGCTATCCTCCCCAATTGCGGCCCGGAGGATCTCACGCCTCCATCTCTCATCTCCCCGACACATTATGCTTACACAGGAACCACATTGACCGGAGCGTCACTCCCTGCGGACTCATTTCAGTGGGCGAATACTTCTGGATGCATTCCTGAATTATTCCGAATCCTCATGTCGCCCGACCCGGAATATGGATGGGCACGCATGGGGTATAGCGATGATGGACTCCATACGACCTGGCCTCCCGCCGATGCGGAATGGCCACAAGCATCACTCGATCCAGCAACCATGTACTACTGGACCGTTAACGCCTGGACGGACGGCATCCACGGCCCGGATTCGGAAATGCGTATCTTCTTCACCGGACCCCTTTGCGCTTCGGCCTCGGAATTAGCAGCACCGTTGTTGATCTCGCCACATGACGGTGTTGTATACAGCAGTACTATCCTCAAACTGCACTACGAACCCGGCCAACCCGAGTGCCTCCCGGAGGCTTACTTCGTCGATTTGCAAACCGACTCCGACTTCGGCGGAACGTCGCTCATGGGAGCCACATCGTCTCCAACCACATACGTGACAACGCCCGAACTGGAAAGATGTACGCGCTATTACTGGCGCGTGGCCGCCATGAAAAATCAGAGCACCGGACCATTTTCAGAAACCCGCTCCTTCTTCATCACCAGCGAGGATTTATTATGTGCCGGGCAAGCTTCACTGCCCTTCATCAAAGCGCTGAAAGACCAGCAATGCCTGCAGGGTCCGGATCCGCAGAAGTATCCCGTTCTGGGCTACTTCCTTGCGGGCGAGACTGCGTCGATCTTGGCGCAAGATATTGGTGATGAGTGGTGGGTGATCGAAAACCCGGATGGAAATGATTACTGCTACGTACGCAAAGCTGACAATCAGGAAAGCGGCGAAACCAGCGATGTTTCGAAATGGAACGACCCGGAGATCGAAGATGAACCAGCGCTCGTATGCAGCGAAGATCTCAACGAGCAGCAATGCAATGCTGCCGGAGGAACGTGGATGGAAACTGTTGGAAGGGCACCGTACTGCAAATGTGAATAGCGGAAAATTCGAGAAGTATACATGATGCGACCCCGCCATCGACATCCGGCGGGGTCTTTCTTTACCATAACATGGCCCCGCCCGCCTTGAGTCTTTCCCTTCTCAATCCTCGCTGTATACCTATCCCTGCGACAAATTGTCTCGAGTTCATAGATTCGTGTAGAAGCCCATCAGTACATTATATTGGTGATGACCCCCTTCATAATTTCTATTACAATTCTGTCGAGGTACTCACATGCTGGATCGCATCGCTCGCTCTCTCTTGGGAAGCCCCCTGCCGACGTCGGAGGAAGTGCACCACCGATTATCGAAGATTCAAGCTCTGGCCATCTTTTCCTCCGATGCGCTTTCGTCAGTTGCTTATGCACCGGAAGAGATCATGCTGGTGCTGGTCCTCGGCGGCACGACGTTGCTCCGGCTCTCCCTGCCCATCGCTCTGTGTATCACTACACTTTTAGCAATCGTAGCGACTTCATATTACCAGACCATTCACGGCTATCCTTCTGGCGGCGGGGCATACATTGTCGCCTACGACAATCTCGGCACTTGGTCGGGATTGATTGCCGCAGCTGCGTTGCTCATCGATTATGTATTAACTGTGGCCGTAAGCATCACCGCAGGAGTTGCGGCAATCACGTCAGCTTTTCCAAATCTGCAGTCACTTGCTATTCCCATCGCATTGTTTGCGATTATGCTCATCGCCTGGGGGAACTTGAGAGGTATCCGCGAGTCCGGCACTCTGTTCTCCATTCCTTCGTACGCCTTCATCGGCCTCACGTTATTACTCATAATCACAGGCCTTACCCGGCTTTTAACTGGCTCGCTTATCCACACTCCAATACCTGCTGTTACAGATAGTGCGCAGCCTCTAGCAATCCTGCTGATCCTGCGTGCCTTCGCATCCGGAACAACCGCCCTTACTGGAGTGGAAGCCATCAGTAACGGTGTGATGGCCTTCAAAAAACCGGAAGCGGACAATGCCGGAAAGACATTGATTGCGATGGCGTTCTTGCTGGCGCTCATGTTCATCGGCATCGTCTTTCTCACAAATCAATTTGGCATCGTTCCCGGTGAACACGAGACCATAGTGTCCACACTCGGGCGGACCGTCTTAGGCAATGGTTTACTCTATCTATTATTTCAAGGCGCAACAGCGATGATCTTGTTTCTTGCCGCCAACACTTCCTTCGCCGGATTCCCGCGTCTTGCTGCAATCTTGGCAAAAGATCGCTTCCTGCCACGTCAGCTGGCCAGCGTGGGTGACCGCCTGGTATTTTCGAATGGCATTCTGGTGCTAGCCGTTTTGGCCGCAGCGCTGGTCGTCGGCTTTGGAGGAAATCCACATCGCCTGATCCCGCTCTATGCCGTGGGCGTATTTCTTTCCTTCACACTATCTCAGGCCGGGATGGTACGTCTCTGGTCGCATCGCAGGGGAAAGGGATGGGTTTGGAAAGCATGCATCAACGGCCTTGGTGCAATAACGACAGGTATTGTGCTTCTTGTGATCACCTCCACCAAGTTCATCCTGGGAGCCTGGATCGTCGTTGTCCTGATTCCCATTCTCGTCGGAATACTCTATACCATCAAGCAGCATTATTTGCGCGTTGCAGAACAATTAACCTTGAAAGACCTGATACCGAAGAAGTGGAGTAACCTCGCCCGAGCGAAACGTCACAAAGTAATCGTGCCTTTGTCTGGCTTACACCGTGGTTCCCTGGAAGCGCTGCGCTTCGCTCGCTCACTCTCTAAAGACGTCAACGCAGTCGTCGTGGATATCGACCCCGAAGATACTGCACGCATCAAAGAACTATGGCCACGCTGGGGAGGCGATGTTAAATTAACAATTCTCGATTCTCCTTATCGTTCGACCATTCAACCTTTGTTGTCATACCTGGATGTTATCGATCAACACGAACCGGAACGCGGTTTGGCCGTCGTCGTATTGCCGCAGTTCATTCCAGCCAAATGGTGGCACACCTTGTTGCACAACCAGACGGCGAAGCTGTTCAAGCGCGTGCTGCTCTATCGGCGGGACTTGGCCGGAGCAGATCGCGTACTCATAGACGTTCCTTACCATTTACACCATTGATGGAAACGGATCAAATGCTTGTGATGTGTATTGAATC
>DAOUEK010000100.1:0-9504 GCA_034430425.1 Anaerolineales bacterium
TAGCTTCGACGAGCAGGTTGGGATCGATGATCAAGTGCGCTGTAGCTGCCTGTAAACTGGGATCGACGGTAAATGCAGCCACAGCCTGTTCGACGGCTTCTGGCTCGAGAACGACATCCGAATCCACGGCAAAGATGAGTTCACCCCGGCAGCGCTCGATACCCAGGTTTACGGCCGTTGGTTTTCCTTTGTGTTCTCCCTGCACGAGGGTCATCACCCCGCCGAATTCGCGCGCCGGGATGATGCGGTTGTGAAGTCGAATGTGCCCGTTCCAGTGCGCAGTTCCGTTGATGTGTCCGTTGACCACTTCTTCGGTGCGATCGGTGGACCCATCATTGATCACGATGATCTCGATCAGGTGATGCGGGTAAGTTTGCGCATTGAGACTGGTAATGCAGCGGTCGATGTTCAACTGTTCGTTATAAGCCGGGATGATGATAGATATTTTGGGCAGGTTGCGTCGCGGCAGCGGTGGATACAGTTTCGCCATGTGGCGATGGCGCCAAACCAGGAAGGCATCGTTGAGTGACTTGAAGACGTCGACGCAGAGCGGGATGAGGATCCAAACGCCCCAGAAAATGAGAAAGTGCTGCCAACCCATGTTCGTCATCGTTTATTCTTCGGCCGTCTCATTGAACTGCACGGCCACTGACCTCCAGATCTCTGCGTACGAAACGGATCGTCGGCAGGGTCATCATGCGCCAATATACAAATACGATTCCCACGAAGAACACCATCCTTCCAACGACCGCATGCGCCCAGGGCACAGCAGGCTTTCCCAGCGCTGCGACCATGGCGATGATCACGGAAAGACGAATGAGATTAATACAAACGGTCGCCGCCAATCCGCCCAGCAAACGCTGCAAACGCTCCGCGGCGGGAAAGCGCGGGTAAAAAAGCAGCAATCCAGCAAAAACCGAAAGTTCTATCAATGTCGAACATTCGATACCGATCTCCAGAACGGACCAGCCCGTGGGATCCGGCACAACCAACTCGGCACCACCGAGCGTCGAAACGCCCAGACCGAACCAACCCCACACGGTTTCGAGCAAACTCGCCTGAACCGCACCCAGCGGTTCGTTCCAGCCACCTACCCAACCAGCCATGATCAACAGTGCAGCCAAACCAAACGCACCCCATAAATACCCCAAAAGGCTATTCCGCCTTCGACGCAGGGCTAGGAGACCAACAATATAGACTGCCAGGGCCAGCGCCATGAGAGAATAATTCATGCCGTCTCCAGCGCAAAATCATGCCGGCGGCGCCAGATCCAGAACACCACCAAAGCCAGCGCCACAAGACTCAGGAAGGGGCCCAACGAAGGCACGGAGTAGAAGGTCGTCGTGGCGCTGTCGATACTGCAGTTGTGTGATCCCCCTGGACTCCAACATAAACTAACTGTATATGTACCAATACTGGGGAAGGATAAATTGGAGGTCGACCAGGAGTCGCTGAACGTATCACCGGCTTTCAAATTGGGTAAATTCGTCGTGTGTGTTGCAACGACGGTCACACCGTCAGGAGCGTAAATCACGTAGTAAAGATTGGAACTGTTAATCTTGCCATCCGCTCGCACGTTACTTCTCACACGCACACTATCTCCAGCGTCCGGTGCATCAGATGCTGTTAAACTCGTGATCGTGCCAGATCCGGCAGCCCAAACCGGAGCGGCGATCAGAAAAGCAATTGTCAGTGTGGTTATTCCTGCTCGAATCAATCTACTCAACATTCCGATCCCTTTATATGCATATCCATATAAAACAGCCCTCCCCAAACGGGAAGAAACTAATTCGTTCTTCATTTCTTGTTCCACTCATCTACAATGTATCCGATTCTTTATTCTTTTTACATTTCAACGACCTTACAACTCGATTTGGTCGGAAATCTCCGAAAATGAGGATAACGCAGTACCGTGGACATATTCAAAATAAAGAACGATCCTTGAAGAAGGATCGTTTAGAGAATAGAGAGAAATACTCTCGGAAAAATTATTTAACAGGGCAAGCGTGTTACGGCAAGATCCAGTAACTCACTTCGTTGACTTGAACTTCCATATCGGCCGTCGCAGCTGAACTCACGAACACGCCAAAACGTCCACTGGGGTACGTCGAATCGGTCACCTGCGTGATCAGCTTGCCATTCACGTATAATTTCAGTACGCCGCCTTCAGCCCACACGCCGATACGCTGGGTCTGGTCCGAACCGTATGCCAGATCCGCATGTACGGTCCAGTTCACCAGCTTGGTGAATTCCGCACCATCCCAGAAGCGTAAGGAATATCGCCCATCGCAGGAAACACCAAAGAGGTAACCGGCGCTGCCGTCATCGGTGAGTTTCGAGCGCGCCATCAAGCCGTAGGCATCCAGACCGCTGCAGGTACCGATGGTGGCATCCATTTCCAGGTAGAAATTGGAAATCGTCGGCGCGGTGAGCATCCAGCTGTTCCAATAATCCGCGTTGAAAGCAGTCATGATCAATTCGTTATCATCGACAACAAAACTTGCATGCTCATCTTCATACAAGGGCCAATTACTCCCGGTGTTGAATTTGTCCTCGAATGCAGGCGTACCCAGGCCCGCCC
Organism: Anaerolineales bacterium; assembly: GCA_034430425.1. GTDB lineage: Bacteria > Chloroflexota > Anaerolineae > Anaerolineales > E44-bin32 > WVZH01. The sequence goes on from DAOUEK010000100.1 coordinate 2,582, forward strand.
GCGGATCGCCAACGGGAAGCGTAGCTGTTGCCGTTTCCGCAAGCGTCGGCGTGACCGTTGCAGTGAACTCCGCATCAGTGACGGTGGCGGTCAATGTGGGTGTGGGCAGCGCCTCGTAGACCGGGATATCCTGATAATCCCAGCCAAAAGACACTTCCGTTCTCAAATCGGCCTCGCCGATCGTGACCGTCATGCTGGTCATCGCTTCGCTTTCTCGTACGTCGGGGGCTGACCAGCGGCCAGGCAGCAGAAGGGAAGCGTTGGAAGCTGATACGGGATCGATACTGACACAGTACGTCCCGGGATACAGTCCGGCGAAGAAATAGAACCCATCCGGTCCGGTTTGTGCGCTGCGGTAGCCGATGGCCGGACACGTCCCTTCTCCCAGAAGCACTTCAACGCCTTCGATGCCGACTTCATTGGTGTCTACAATCCCATCAGCGATCAAAGCCGATCCATCCGCTGTGTCGATACAACCTTCAGGGGATATGAACGGCAGCGGTTCCCCCGCCGGCGAATTGGCACAGAGATCGTGCCACACCCGTCCAGCGATGGTGTTGCTTCCCGGTGTGAGTTCGATAACTGTTGGAATCGCGGTAGGACCAAAGCCCAGCGAATCGGTAAGCGTGCAGGCGAGCAGCGAAAATCCAACCGCCAGCGCTGCAAGCAGAACGCATCTTCGCTCCCTCTGATTTGTTTTCATGCCAACCCTCTCAGCAATTCGTGTCATCTATTCGCACGAATCTAACCCGTGATTATTGTAGATCATTTTGACAATGGCACAAACGGAAAGCGCTCTCCGCTGCCGATTGAAAGTAAATGGGAAGTGTTAAATACTAAGTGCCCCCACGGGGTTTCGAACCCCGGTTTCGGCCTTGAGAGGGCCGCGTCCTGGGCCACTAGACGATGGGGGCAACGGGGCTGATTCTACCATGCGCGCAAACGCAGCGTCAATAAACACCGCCCATGCCATATCGTCCCGCCATGTTACAATTCCAACCATGATTATCCAATTTCCGTATTCAGGTACAATCCAGGCATGAACCCAGCCGAAGTCGAACACCGTCTGGGGCGCATCCTACCCACGGTGCAAAAGCCCGGCCGCTACACCGGCGGGGAGTTGAATCAGGTCGTGAAAGAGTGGGACGCCATCCCTACACGCGTGGCGCTGGCCTTTCCGGATATCTACGATCTGGGCATGTCCAACCTGGGCCTGGCCATTCTCTACGACATCCTCAACCGGCAAGCAGACGTGCTCGCCGAGCGCACTTACCTGCCCTGGAACGATATGGAAGCGGCCATGCGCCAGGCCGACCTTCCGCTCTACGCTCTCGAGAGCAAGTATCCGATTGCCGATTTCGACATTCTGGGAATCTCGCTGCCCTACGAGTCACTCTATACCAACGCACTCAATCTGCTCGATCTGGCCGGAATACCGTTGCACAGCGCGGAACGAACGGGGGAACACCCACTGGTCATCGCCGGCGGCCACGCGGCACATAATCCGGAACCGATGTCAGCCTTCATCGACGCTTTCGTGATCGGCGAAGGAGAGGACGTGATCCTCGATATCGTGCGCTGCTACCAGGATTGGAAAGCCCAAAACAAATCGAAGGAAGCACTGCTGGCAGCGCTGGCGCAAATCTGGGGCGTCTATGTGCCCTCACTTTATCAGCCGCACTATCATGAAGACGGCACAATCTCTCATATGGAAACCCTGGTCGAAGAAGCGCCCATCCCGGTACTCAAGCGCATTGTCCCCAAACTCCCCCCGCCATTGACACGCTTCATCGTGCCTTTCATCGATGTGACCCACAATCGCGTGCCGATCGAGATCATGCGCGGCTGCACCCGCGGCTGCCGATTCTGCCAGGCAGGGATGATTACACGACCGGTGCGTGAACGTCCGGTGGAGGAAATTCTCGAGGCGATTGAATGCGCACTCGCCCATACCGGCTACGAGGAGGTCGGGTTGCTTTCGCTGTCATCCTCCGATTATGGACCGGTCCTCGATCTGGTACGCGGTGTGAGTGAACGCTTCCACGGGCGACATCTCAACGTATCGCTGCCCTCACTGCGGATTGAGAGTTTCTCAGCCGAATTGATGGAGTCCCTCAAAGAGACTTCACGGCGGAGCGGCTTCACCCTGGCACCCGAAGCCGCCACGGAACACATGCGCCAGATTATCAACAAACCGGTCACCACCAAGCAGCTGCTCGAAACCGCAGGGGAGATCTTCTCGCGCGGCTGGCACACGATCAAACTTTACTTCATGATCGGCCACCCCTCGGAGACCCTCGAAGACGTGCAGGCTATCGCTGATCTATGCAAAGCCGTGTTGAAAGAAGGCCGCTGCGTGATCGGCAAACGCACCCAGGTCAACGCCGGTGTGAGTACCTTTGTGCCCAAACCACACACGCCTTTTCAATGGGTCCCGGTGGATACGCTGGAACAGATCAAAGCCAAACAGGCGCTGCTCAAAGGCGAACTGCGCGGACCCGGGTTGAAACTCAACTGGAATACCCCGCAGGAAACTATGCTGGAAGCCTGGCTCGCGCGCGGCGACCGGCACATGGGAGAAATCATACTGCGTGCCTGGCAGCTCGGCGCCAAATTCGACGCCTGGCAGGAGCACTTCCGCTATGATTTATGGCTGCAAGCGTTCAAAGACACCGGCCTGGACCCCGCCTTCTACACTCACCGGGAACGACCGATCGACGAGACCTTGCCCTGGGATCACATCGATATCGGTGTGAAGAAAGCGTATCTCATCGAGGATTATCTCTGGAGCCTGGAGGGACGCACGCGCATCGACTGCCGGGAACGCTGCTTCGCTTGTGGCATCCTGCCCAAGTTCGCTGATTTACGCCGCACGAACCCCGGGAGCAGCTGGAAATGCCCGGAGGTAAAATCGCCACAACGATCCAGCATGCACATTTCGGCATCCGCTTGAGAGACCTATGGAAATAACGGTTTACCACTACCGCCTCACCTTTTGCAAAGAGGAATCGATCCGCTTCACAGGCCATCTCGATATCCATCGCACCTGGGAACGCACCTTCCGCAGAGCCGGATTACCACTCGCCTACCGCCATGGGTTTAATCCGCGCCCGCGCATCAATATCGGCAGCGCCTTGCCGCTGGGATACACCAGCTCCAGCGAACAGATGGATTTCTGGCTGGAAGAAGAAATGGATACAGAGACTATCGCCAGAGCTTTGAACCAGGCACAGGCACCGGGCTTGCCGATTAGCGAAGTGATGCGCATCGAGACCAAACAACCCGCCTTGCAAACGCAGATACAAACCGCTGCCTACCGCGTCCACCTCGACGATCCACCCCCGATTGACGAATTGCAATCCGCAGTTGAAACGTTGATGAAGGCATCGTCTTTGCCCCGAGAGCGGCGCGGGAAAGCATACGATCTACGCCCTTTAATTAATCAGCTGCAGGTGAAACAAAGCACTGATGAAATCTGGCTGGAAATGACCCTCTCCGCCGGCGAAGGTGCCAGCGGCCGTCCTGGGGAGGTACTGCGTGCCATGGGCATCGACCCAACGTATGCCCGTATTCAACGTACCAAGTTGATTCTCACTCCGACATAATCACCAGAACACAAACTTGCGTCACCGCAACAGTCTTCGATCGACACGGCGCGCAAGCCTGCTTGCAATTTCGTAGAAACCATCGAGGCTTCCTACGAAAGTTTAAACAACCCCATGTACTTCATCGCCAGGTTGAGATCGCCCTTCAGCACGACCTTCTTCGTAGCAATGGCGGTCATCGGATTGAGTTTGCCCATGATCATGTCGATGTAATCCGAAGCTTCCGACGTAACGGACAAATTGGCATCATCAACGCTGCCCTTTTCGACCGTGCATTTTTGATCGCGAATCGTACAGACCCAATTTCCACCCTCGCCCAGATTGAATTGAATCACCGCGTCCACACCTTCCGCCTTTTCAGGTAAAAATGCGCCCGGCATGCGTTCCATCAAGTCTCCAACAGTCAATGGCATGATTCGCTCCTCTCGTTCTGGAAATAGAAATCCTCGTAATTTGTCGTCTAACGCCTACTGCAGCTAGGTCAGCAAATTTTCAAAAATACCCGCTGCGCCCATACCGCCGCCGATGCACATGGTGACCATCACAGTTTTTACTTTCCGCCGCCGCGCTTCGTGCATGATCTGCACAGTTAGCTTCGCACCGGTGCCGCCTAAAGGATGGCCCAGCGCGATAGCGCCGCCGTTGACGTTCAAGATTTCTTGATTTAATCCCAACTCGCGGATCACGGCAAGGCTTTGGGAGGCAAAGGCCTCATTGAGTTCGATCAGTTCGATGTCCTTTAATTTGAAACCATATCGATCGAGCGCTTTGGGCACAGCTTCTATGGGTCCGATGCCCATGATCTCCGGCGGGACTCCGGCCGCCGTATAACCAACATAACGCATCCACGGTGTGACGCCCAGTTCCTCGGCCTTTTCAGCACTCATCACCACCACCGCAGCGGCACCATCCGAAAGCGGGGATGAATTTCCCGCCGTGACCAGGCCATCCGGTGTAAAGGCAGGCCGCAGCTTCGCCAACACATCAAGAGTTGTATCCCGCCGGATCAACTCATCCTGATCGAAGATCACCGTTTCGCTGCCTTCGAGCGTGTGAGTTTCGACTTCCAGGGGGACGATCTCGTCCTTGAAAAGCCCCTCGTCTTGCGCTTTGGCGGCTTTTTGATGGCTGCTCAACGAAAACGCATCCATGTCCTCCCGGCTGATGTTGTACTGCTTGGCGACGTTCTCCGCGGTTTGGCCCATGCGAATGTAGGACTCCGGCATCTCGACGACCAATTGAGGATGCGGGCTGAGACGGAAACCCGTCATCGGAACCATGCTCATGCTTTCTACACCGCCAGCGATGATGATGTCCGCTCCGCCGGCCAGGATGCGCTCGCAGGATTGAGCGATGGTCTGCAGACCGGAGGAACAAAAGCGATTGACGGTCATCGCCGGCACCGATGCTGGGAATCCGGCATACAAGCCGACACTTCGCGCCATATTCAAACCCTGGGTTCCTTCAGGAAATGCACAGCCGATGACAATGTCATCTACGATCGCTTTATCGAAATCACCCGCGCGTGTCCACGCTGCCTGCAATACCGCTTTGACCATGTCTTCCGGGCGGTAGGTGCGCAGCGCACCTTTATTCGCTCGCCCGACTGCCGTTCGAGCCCCAGCTACGAGCACCGCTTCTTTTACCATCGATTCCACTCCTTACAGCACGGGTATCAGGAAGCACACACAATCTGACACCCAGCCATACGTTTAATTCCGCAGCGGTTTGTTGTGTTCGATCATGTGCGCCAGCCTTTCGAGCGTCTTCGGCTCATGGCAAAGCTCGAGGAAGACCTCACACTCCAGATCGAGGATGGTTTGTTCATCGACCCAGGTCGGCTCGGACAACTCGCCGCCGCACAGCACGCGCGCCAATTTACCGGCAATGAGCGCATCGTGCTCCGTAGCCCAACCCGCTTCCTTAAGGTCCCATACGGCAGCCCGCAGCAAAGCCAACACATCGCGTCCTGCCGCGTAGATCTTCTCCGGCATCGGCGGACGATAACCCTCCTGCACCATTGCCAAAGCGCTGCGTTTGGCTTCCGCCAGGAGGTATTCCTTCTTCATGATCACCCGGTCACCTTGCTGGAAGAAGCCCATCTCGAAGGCCTCGAAGGCGCCTGTGGCGACTTTCGCCAGGGCGATCTGTTCGAATACTTTCAGGATGACCGAATTCGGATCGGCGTCCGGGACTCGCATCACGGGGTTGATCACCCGCCGCATCAATTCCTTTGTTCCCGAACCTGATGGGATCACGCCAACACCCATCTCCACAAGACCGATGAATGTCTCCGCTGCGGCGACACGCCTGGCGCAAGCCATCGTTAATTCGGCACCGCCGCCTAAAACCATGCCGTGCGGTGCGGCAACAATCGGCTTGGGGAAGTAACGCATGCGCATCAAACCGGCCTGCATGCCGCGAATCATTGCCTCGATCTGATCGAAAGCATCCTGCTGGGCACCCATCCAGATCAACATGATGTTGGCACCCGCGCAGTAATGCTGCCCCTCGTTGCCGATCACCAGGGCATCGAAACGGCCATCCTCGGCCTGGTCGAGTGCATATTCGAGCATATCGAAGATGTCCTGATCGAGCGCGTTGGCAGTGCTGTGGAATTCAACCAGACCGACGTTATCCTGCATGTCGATTAAACTGGCCGAGGCGTTCTTTTTAAGCACCGCACCTTTACGCCCTTTGATTGGTGCAAGCGGCAGAATTCGTTCGTCCCGCTCCAGCGTCACGTAGCCTTTCTGCTTAAGATCGTAGTAGCCAACAACCTGGCCATCCTGATATTGGTAGAAGGTCGCACAACCCTTCTTCAACATGATCTTCACCCAGGAGCCCACTTCGAGGCCCTTCTCTTCCAGACGTTCGAGCGTTTCCTTCACGCCCAGGCCATCCCAAATTTCAAAGGGGCCGATCTCGTTGGCAAAGCCCCACTTCAGGGCGCGGTCGATGTCGATAAAACGGTCGGCGATCTCCGGCACACGCCGCGAGGCGTAAGCCAGCGCGTTCGCCGTGGTCTCCCAGATGAAGCGCGCCATTCTGCGCGTCTGCTCCGAAGCCTCTTTAGAATCCACTTGAGAGACGATCCATGCATACCGTTCGCCCAGATCCTTGATTTTTCGCCCGCCGGAGAAGAGATCGAAGCGCGGTTTCTGCGGTGGTTCGTGCTCCATCGTTTTCGGATTGAGCACCCAGAACTCTTTCTTGCCATCATCTGTATCCACGCGCTTGTAGAAACCGACTTTCGTTTTATTACCCAACCAACCCCGCTCGACCATCTTACCCATCAGTTTCGAGGTCGAAACGTGT
>DAOUEK010000101.1:0-6603 GCA_034430425.1 Anaerolineales bacterium
AGGCGGCGCCCTTGTTGCCCACCCGGTCCCAGGCTTCCACTTCCACGGGATAGCCGCCGATGGGCATCGAGACGCCGTCGATGTAGCGGTCCCAGCGGAACTCGTCCTGCCCGCTGTTCCAGTTGTAGACCCGCTCGCCATATGCCCCGGCGTGAATGGTCAGGCGCACGCGATCGACGCCGATGCCGTTATCGACGACGTTGATCGCCACGGTCTGCCAGATCGGCCAGGAATCGGGGATGTAGATGCGCGGCTCGCCGTTGTCGACCATGATGATGACCGAGTCCGCGCCGCCCACGTTGCCCGCCTGGTCGCGCCCGTGGGCGCGCACGCTGTAGCTGCCGTTGGATACCGTGTGCGTGTCCCAATTCGTCGACCAGCTGCCGCCCCCATCCGGACTCAATGCGCTCCACGAACTCCCGCCGTTATACGAAATCTCGGCGCTGCTCAGATTCAGGTCGCTGGTCACGCCGCTGATCGCGATCGTGCCTGTGGCCCAGGTCGTGCCCGCGGGATCGGTGATGACCGTGGTTGGAGCGACGGTGTCGATCTGGAAGGACATGCTGGCGCTGTCGGTCCATCCGGCGTTGTCTCTGGCCAGCAGCTCGACCGTGTGAGAACCGTCGTTCAGTGTGATCGGCCCGCTGTAACTACCCCAACTGCCGTCGACCGCGGCCTGGAAGGAGGCCAGGCCTGATCCGGGCGAAGGGTCGGCGGCAGAAGCGTCGATCGTCACCGCGGAGACGTACCAGACGCCATTGCCGGGTGTCCCGCTGGCGCTGGCGCTGACGGAGGGCGGACGCGTGTCCACGCCCCGGCTGGCGCTGCCCCTCTCGGAGCTGTCGGCCCAATCGGAGAGCGCCCAGAAGGAGAAAGCATTGGCGCCTTCAATCAGGTTGACTGAGCAGGAATCCCCGGCACAGGCAAACGTGGCCCCATTGTGGGTGCCTTCCAGGGCGACGATGCTGTAGCCGCTGAGCGGCTCGTTCCCGGAGAGTGAAAGGCTGGCTGCGGCGGTGCAGTAGTTATTGTCGCCGGTCTGCGGGCAGTTGATGTTTCCGGAGATGGTCGCCGGAGGGTGGGTGACCGTCTGCTCTACGCTGCGGCAGCCGGTCTGACCGGCGGTGCAGCTTTCGATGCTGCTGGAGGAGCTGATCGAACAGGTGATGCCAGGGTCGGTGCAGCTGAATGTCCACCCACATTCGGTCGGATTGAAATAGGAAGCAACATTCGAAGGACAACTGCTTCCTGGCGGGTAATATAAATCCAGATAGCAGCTGTAGGATCCAGGACCGGCAGGATCATAGACAGCCACGTAGTGACAGTGTCTGCGCCGGTTGACATAGACCGTCTCAGTGCGGTCGGGGCCGATATAATCGGCAAGGACCGGTACGACGACCAGCAAACTGAGCAGCAGCGCCAGTACAATGGCAAATCGCCGAGAGCTTTTCATAATGAATAGATGCTTTACTTTCATATCCCGCCCCATAGTTGCTGACCCGTCACTCGATAGATACACGTAAAGCCGCAGGCTCCCCCGATCTGCGGCGACGGGCGTAATATAGAATTCTCCCTCTGGCTGGAATACTGTGTTCAGTCCACATTAATAAGGAAGCAAAATCAATATATTTGCTATTGACCAGGTCACTGATCTGCTGTAGATTCAAGGCTGGACAATCCCCGCTATACACAGCGGGGCATTTTCCACCCCAAAGAATGGCAGTGACCTTTCAGGAGGAACACTGCCATTTCTAATTGACTTTCTTGCAGGATTTACAGTAAAGTTTTAGTTGTGGAATAGGAAGGCCCTTCCCCCTTAGGGCATGTTCCCCCGAGAGCAACGCTCCGTTTCATGGCGGGGCGTTGTGTTTTTTCACTTACGGTTGATAGATGCTTATGTTTCCGAAATATCAAAGGAGATCGGAGTGCCTGATTGTGCTACGGTGATCTTCAGTTTGTATATTGGCCATACCTGCAAGGAGAAAAACGCCTCTCGAAGTAATTTGCCCAACCATAAGACAACAGATGCAGATTTTATATGCAGAATGGTTATGATAATGTCGGTTGTGAGAACTACCAAGCATTCCCGATTGAGATGAAGTCGGATCGGAAATTTGGATGGATATAGTTTTTCCACCCTACAAATTCTTCCCACTTATATCCATGGAAGATAATTCCCAGAATTACTTTGCATCAACACAATATCGCAAATTCGTTTTGCCTGCCTCATGATCCGACCAACCATCATTGATTGTCTCTGAAATAGAACGATGAATTTCTAGACAAGTCATTCCTACTGGCCAACTGTCGATGAGCACATATATGCCTCGGCAAAATTTAGGGTTCGTTGACTCATCGCCCCCATGGAACTGACTCACGTAAAGGAAAGGATCAATCCAGTTTCCGTTCGCATGGAGCCAAGTTGTTATCGAAAAGAGGTTTTGATTAAGCAACTCGGGAGTCTTGGCGCACCACTCACTCCCCCAGAGAAGGGGCTCGTGGGTTTCCATTATATAGGTTTGATTGGGTTCTATTATTTTATTTAGGTATTGCGTATCAGGCGATTCAAATGCGGATAATGCCTCTTCATAATTGGCAACATGAAGAAAACGATCGATGACAGGAGTAACGTCAACCAGGGGGGAGGATGTTGCAGCGTCGATAATATTTGATTCTGTTTGAACGCCCCATAATTGAATCACATTTTTATCGTGTGAAGTCGCTAACAAATACCCATTTGGGCTCAACGAGAGTTCCACATCATAATCTCCGGCTTCGTATAACTTAAGAAATGAAATTTTCCCCGAAGATGTGTCCAGAACTTGGAGTTCGTAGCTTGTAGATATAGCTAAAATGCTTCCATCTGAATTGAACGCAAGAGCATTGACTGATCCAGATTCGATACCAACGATCCTTTCTTCCCCGCTATCTGGGTCAACCCAGCTTTCCACCCTGTTAGTGTCGTATGCATGAACCAACCTTCCCGAGTCTATGTCTATCAGCGGGAGATTAAAATTCCGATCTGTACCGGATATGAGAGCATCACCATCAGGGTGAAAAGTAATATCATGTGTCGGTCCCGGACAATGGCTGAAACACTCCCAATGATCAGTTCCTACTACCCGTTTATATTCCACATAATTTTGGTGGATGTCCCAAGTCAACATGTTGTAATCACAAAATCCTGCGGCTAGAAGCGAGCCGTCAGGACTTACTGCGAGATCACACACGCCAAGTTTCCAAGGTTCATTTGCGATTTCAAGGATGGGATACGGCAAGTAGATGCTCCATAGTTCAATAACACCCTCAGAGCTTCCCAGGGCTAATTTACTTCCATCTTCTGTAAATACCACTGAAAGAGGGTAGTAATCGGATTGATAGGATGCCAGAATCTCTCCGGTAACACCGCTGAATAGGGTTAATCTGGAAGAAGGACCCGCGATAGCAACAAGATGATTATCTGGGCTAAATGCTATATCTCTTAATCGGCTCTCACCTATAGAGTATGTATCGATAATAAAGTCATCAACAAGACTTGATCCGCTTGTCCAATTTAACCGAATGATGATTAGAATTCCATCCTCGGTTATTGCAGCCAGTATTTTTGAATCGGAGCTAAAAGCAATTTTTGTGATTCGTCCGTAATATTTCGATAATGGAATTTTTGTGATGGGCGAAATTTTTCCTGCACTTTCGTTGTCGATTAGTGAAAGTTTAATTTCTCGCAAGGACTCTTCCGTGGGTGTTGAATAAGGATGTGATGGCGAGGAAGATGTTGTGCTCGAGCTCTCCTCGTTTACTAAGGTATCAATTGGCATCTCGGCTGAATTACGATTGCTATCAAGAATTCCAATTGGCTCTAGCGTGGCTACAATATTTTGCTTACAGCTGACTAACGCACTTATTAAGAACAGACATAGTAATACTTTGATTAACTTGATATTCATCCTGTCTCCTTACACCAACAAGATCTCGGACTCATAAAATGGCACTATTGCATGACACCAAGATTTTGCTCGAAGCCGAGTGGAAACTTGGGTTTTCTATAATATAGCAATTGATGGTTACCAGAAAGTTACTTCATTCTGTCCTGAGGGGAAAATTATTTTCTGTAGTTATTGTGCATAACAGGGAAATAATGTGAGTAATACAATTAATCGATGGTTATGATAATGTCAGTTTTCAAAATTTCGGGCGCGTAACACGCCAGATTAAAATCATGCTACATTGAAGTATCATTCGATTTTCGAGTGCCCTATTTTCTAATGCTTAATCCCAAGTTATGTATCAACTTAACCCATTCGACTTAATGATCACCCTATTGAGGGATACAAGCGGCGTTTGTTAACCGCAGGGTTACCGTTGTGAAACCGTTTGGTAACAATCCGCAATGATGCGGTTTTTTGGTGTATAAACTTGTAAACGAGATTCGCACAAACAGATTTAATGAGGGTATCTATAATCTCGTCATAAGTGCGATATCATCTTTTGTTAAGTGTCATAGTAGGTCGATTTTTCACCAAATGCTTGAATTGCCGTTCGAGTTGTTGTAATCTGATACAAGTTTCGGTATTGTTCATACATTCTCTTGCGTTGGTATTCAACAACCCAATATCTAACTCCCTGCGTGGTTAACCCATCCTTCGCGCGCAGCAATAAAGCCCACGATATCCCAGGGGGATCACAAACCTGTATCTTGAAAGCTTCCGTTTCTGGGGAGGAAAAATGTCCATGTCCCGTATTGCCCTACCTTTTGCCTTACGCATTCTTCAAAGACCTCGCTTGCGATTTTATCGTTTGAGATCATCGATTATTAAACTACTAAATATCTTCATGATTCTCTCAATGGCCATTCCAAATCTGACAGTATCCGCTGCAGCTATAAAAGATACCGAATCTCCCGGAGATTTGGGAGGTGGCCAGGGATCTGTTCCTCCACAGGAATCGGTTTCGAAAGTGAACATCGAATCAAGTAACAACGTTCCGATATCACGCACGTCGAACCATAATCAACTTCAGGATTCTTCACCTGTTTTCTATCTCGAATCGGCTTCATTGCCATCTGTATCCATCAGTAGACCAGCTGGACCTGACCAGCCAGCATGGGTGTATGGGAATACATTTGGAACGACCAAGGATCTCACAGTGGGAGTTGTGTTTCGCACGATGGGTTATGGCCCTCAAGCAGCAAGGATGCATTGTTACCATGAGGACTGTGAAGGGGCAACCTCCATGTTTCCTGATTCGAGTACGCAGATATTGGCAAATGGTAATTATTATTGCGTAGGTAAGTCTTACGCAGGGTACTCTGCGGAATCATTATGTAACGAGATCGCTCCTGGGGCCTTCGTAATTCGAGACTTATACTATTTCCCTTTTCAGCCAAACACATATTTAGGAGGGGGATTTAAAGTTGGAGGAGATCGGAGTTATAACGCCCATCTTACGGTCTATGACATTCACTTCATCTATTATGGCATCCCCCCAGTAGATAATAAAGTCAAGGATGACGCCGTACTCTCGGATTGTGGAGATTCTGCTGACGGTCGTGAATGTGCTGCAAGCAACCAATCTGCCACTCAGGGGGAGGGAGGCATCAATTCAATCAACACCCGCACGGGCGGGATGGATTTCACCACAGTTGACCTTGCCATCCCTACGGCTGCCGGATCGTTAATCTTCCAGCGTTCATATGCATCCCTGGCGACGGATCGCCTTACCGCACCAATTGGCTACGGTTGGACGCACAATCACGATACACATCTCATCTTCCCTTCCGATCCTGAAGGTCGGGAAGGGTACGTTATCTTCAAGGCACATTCTGCCAACCTGTATGAAATTGTCGACAATGGGGACGGCACCTATTCTTCTACACCAGGAGTTGGCGTTACGCTTACCCAGGACCCCGGACCGCCAATCACCTACACGTTGACCGATTCGGTCCAGCTGGTATACACATTCGACGAAAGCGGGCGATTACTCAACTGGGCGAATGCCCAAGGACACACCTGGAATTACCAATATGATGATGACGATCGTTTGGTGCAAATAGAAGACATAACAACCACCCGCCACATTGACCTCGCCTATGATGGGGAAAACCGCATCGTAAGTGTCTCCGATCTGACTGGACGTTCTGTGAGCTATGCATACGATGCCGCTGGAGATCTCGTCGCTGTCACCGATGTGCTTGGGCAAGTATGGACCTATCAATACGATGGCGAGCATCGTTTGACGGAAATACTTGATCCACGAGGCATTACCGTCGAGCGCACGGAATATGAGGCGATCGTCCCCTCAACATTGGACTTCAACACCTACACCATTAATTCCTATGGCGGCAACCAGGACCTTGATCCGACTGTCACAGTGGAGGACGACGGAGCCACACTCCATATCGTAGGAAATGGTTGGAAAGCGATCGATTTTCCTTATAGAGTGCAACCTGATACCGTGATCGAATTCGATTTTCGAAGTAACGCGGAAGGCGATGTGCAAGGTGTCGGATTGGAGATCGACAACAACTTAAGTCCAGATTTTGCCTTTAAGCTTTATGGAACTCAAAACTGGGGGGTCAATGATTACGATGATTATGAAACTGCA
>DAOUEK010000102.1:0-17846 GCA_034430425.1 Anaerolineales bacterium
GGATTGGATGAACCGACTCGAAGAAGTGCTTTGGGCGTTACAACCCGAGGGTGCCCACTAACGTAATATACTTAATAGCTGTTATATCTCCCCGCGGAATTGAATCAGTAAAGTCAAATAAGGCTGTCCGTCGATGTACTCAAAACCCATTACCCATGTACGCCAATCGAAATCGCTTCCCCCATCAGGAACTGGTCGATAAATGGAATAGAAGTTGATATTCAAGTATTCGTCCGGCCAGACAATCTCGCGAGTGGTATTGCCGGTTTGTATGGTATTACAATGCAGCTCCGGTGAATTGCTAAACACATCTTCCAGCTGTGGCGCGATGATATCTTGAAACGAACCCTGAACCGGAAATTCACTTCCACTATGAACGCCCCAATCGATTTCTGTGAGATCCTGATAGATGTTCATCAAGGAATCGACGGGATAAATAATTTCAGGATTCCACCAATTATGCCGAAGGATTAACCCACGCTCCGGGTTGCTGACTTCGACGAGTTTCTGCCCGCTTCTCTCTCCAACCGCCTGACTGAACGTATCGATTGCCTGGAAAATGCGTGGATCGTTACAAAAATCTTGGGATGAGATTTCTTCTGTGATATACCATGAATTTACCCACCCGGCTCCTCCGGATGGAAGGATAATTTCAACCCAATTTGAGCTGCCCAATCGCGTACTTGCACCGGTTAATTCAAGCTCTCTTTGACTGTAGGCAAGTTCACCAACCGCCGCGCCAGACAAACCAGCAGGATTACGAGCGATAAGGGGCTGATCCGATGCAACCCATACGACAGCATAGAACCCCGAAGAAGGGGCAATTGAAGATACATCCGTCTCTTCAGGCGTGGTTTGAGGTGTAAAGGACGCCACTTCTGTTTCGACGTGATCCAATGATACCGACGATCGGGTACACGCCGCGCATGCAATTGCGCTGCCAGCCAAGAAAACGACTAGAAGTCTGGTAAAGCGAGAAAAAATAATATCCCGAAGAACTGACCGAATTCCCTGTGTGTTTTTTTCCATCTGATCCTGGCCGCCCATTAGCAGCTCGCTGCCGAGGGCGGTTGGTCCTTAGCGCTCTTATCCTTGCGCACAACGTTTCGTTTTCGCTTGCTTTCCACTGGTCGTAATGCGATCGTCAACACCTCATCCATATCATCCACGAGACGAATGTCCATTGTAGACCGGACGCTGCGGGGGATTTCGATCAAGTCTTTCTCGTTTTTCGTTGGAATGATCACCGTTTTGAGTTTGAGGCGGTGCGCGGCAAGCACTTTCTCACGCACACCACCTATCGGGAGCACTCGACCACGCAACGTAATTTCACCACTCATACCCACATCGTGGCGCACCGGTCGGTGCGTCAACATGGAAGCCACCGCTGTCGCCATGGTAATTCCCGCGCTCGGACCATCCTTGGGAATAGCTCCTTCGGGAACGTGGATATGAATGTCCTTCTTTTCGAAATCATCTGCAGAAATTCCCAGTACTTCTGCACGACTTTTAATAAATGAAATCGCGGCTTGAGCTGATTCCTGCATGATATCACCAATATGACCCGTAACCTGAAGATTACCCTTTCCCTCATACAGCAAGGCTTCGATCGTTAGGCTGTCCCCTCCGTTCTCAGTCCATGCCAACCCCATGACTGCACCGATTTGGTCTTCCGATTCAGCTTCGTGAGGGATAATTTGTGGGGGTCCCAACAAACGAGTCGCTAACATATTTGTGATTCGTTTGGGCACCTTCTTTCCTTCAACTTTGCGACGAGCGATTTTCCTACATATTTTTCCGATCTCTCGCTCCAGATTGCGAACACCTGCTTCCCATGTATATTCGCGGATGATCGTACGGACCGCATTGTCTGCGAATAGTATTCCTTCATGGATCAAACCGCTTTGCTCGAGTTTGCGCGTAACGAGGAATTTACGAGCGATGATCACTTTCTCTTCTTCAATGTAGCCTGGAAACTCGATCACTTCCAATCGATCAAGCAGCGCCGGTGGTATCGGTTCGACGGTATTCGCAGTAGTGATGAAAAGCACATTTGAAAGATTATACGGAACTTCAAGGTAGTTGTCTGAAAAAGCATGATTTTGTTCCGGATCCAAAACCTCGAGCAGAGCTGCCGCAGGATCTCCTCGAAAGTCCTGCCCTAATTTATCGATCTCATCGAGCATAAAAACCGGATTGATTTTAGCTGCCTTGCGCATGGTTTGCAGTATTCTTCCAGGCAGCGCACCGATGTATGTCCGGCGATGTCCACGTATCTCGGCTTCATCTCGAATACCACCGAGTGAAATGCGGATAAAGGTTCGGCTCAACGCCTCGGCAATCGAGCGGCCTAGAGAAGTCTTGCCTGTTCCAGGAGGTCCGACGAAACAAAGGATCGGTTGCCGATGTTTGGGTGGCGCCAGGCTTTTGACGGCGATATACTCGAGAATCCTCTCTTTCGCTTTTTCCAAACCGTAGTGTTGACTATCCATCACTTCAGCAACGTGTTGAATATCCAGGCTATCTGTCGTCGATTCTGTCCACGGCAATGCCATCAACCAGTCAACGTAGGTCCGCAAAATCGACACCTCGGGTGACATTGGAGGCATTTGACTCAACCTTTGAATCTCCCGCAGGCATGTTTTTTCTACTTCATCCGGAAGTGATAAATGCTGGAGACGTTTGCGGATATCGGCGATCTCCTGAGTCCAAATATCGCCCTCGCCCAGCTCTGTCTGAATGACTTTCATCTGCTCGCGTAAGTAGATTTCGCGTTGAGATCGATCCATCTCACTCTGAACACGAGAATAGATCTGATCTTCCAGCTCCAACACCTCCAACTCCCTGCCGAGCAACACGCTTGTACGCTGCAGCCGGTCCATTGGATCGAAGGTTTCCAGAATATCCTGACGCTCGGGGACATTGAGTTTCAGAACAGAGATCACCATGTCCGCCAACCAACCTGGATCTTCGATATTTACGGCGTAGATAAAGGTTTCTTCTGGAATAGTAGTATTCAGTTGCGTGCATTTTTCGAACAATGTGAGTACTGCACGCATAAGCGCCACGACCTCTTTCGTCCGATTGCTGGTTTCATCGACTGGCCGGGCGCGCACCCGAATGAATGGCTCCTCCTGTATGCATTCGACGATTTCCACCCGCCGACGGCCCTGTGTCAGTATTGAACTCGTGCCGTCCGGTAAATGCATCAGCTTGCCGACCGCGACCTCAACACCAACGGCGTAGAGGTCATCATAGCGAGGGGTCTCGATGTCCGGATCGATCTGTGTTACTGCGATCATCGTTTCGTTGTTGCGGGATACTTCTTCGATGGCCAACATCGATTCATCCTGGCTGACAAACAGGGGAGTGACCATATTAGGAAATAAAACGATGTCACGCAGCGGCAGTACAGAACATTCAATTAACCCGCTCTCGTCGACCGCTGCCTCCCGGATATCATAAAGGGCATCTGCCCGGCGCCCAATCGCGTTGCTCCACTCCCCTGGTAAATGAGGCCAATCTAGTGCTCGAATTGTCATTGCGCACCCTCTTCCAAATCTTCAGGCTTTTGAGCTTCAACCACGGCGATGGCTTCACCGGCAACGAAAATACTTCCCGCAACCAGGATTACATCATCACTTCCGGCCCCATTCATGGCATGTGAAATTGCGTCGGCGACAGGCACGATAATATCTACACCAACACCCGCGGCATGTGCCAAGTCCGCAAGAGCTTCCGGATCCGCCGCACGTGGATGAACCGCTTGTGTCAGGATCAATCGCCAAACACGTGGTAGCAGCTCGGTAAACATGCCGCTGATATCCTTGTCGGACGAGGCACCAAACACCAAAATTACGCGTTGGCCTGGGAAGTAATCATCCAGGGCGATGCGAAGTTTCAGGGCCGAATCACGGTTGTGTGCCGAGTCCACCAGAACCAGCGGCGATGGCGAAATGATTTCCAGCCGCCCTCGCCAATGAACGGATGCAAATCCTTCGTGCATAGCTCGCTCAGGTATTTCCATCCCCCGATCCCGCATACATTGCAGTGTGGCATAAGCCACGGCCGCGTTTACAACTTGATGATGTCCCAGGAGCGGGATAAAGAAACGCGGCGGGACCCATTCCTCGACCCCTGCTGATTCGACGTAGGCATCCATCAAGGGTTGTTCTTGCGAAGACCACACTGAAAAGCTCTGTCCCTCAAGAGAATACTTGCCCGGCGAAAAGAGCCAATCCCGTCCGACTTTCACCAATGGTGCCGAGAGCTCCTCTGCCATCTTTTTGACCACCTCTTCGGCTTCGAATAATTGCGGTGCTATAACAACGGGTACCTTTGGCTTGATAATGCCTGCCTTTTCCCTGGCGATATCGGAAAGGCTATTTCCCAACAGGTGCATATGATCGTAGGACAAAGAGGTAATCACCGCCACCAGGGGATGCAATACATTCGTGGCATCCAGACGTCCACCTAAGCCTACTTCGATCACGGCACATTCAACCCCATTTTTTTGGAAATGTAATAAACCTAGGGCCGTGATGATTTCATAAGCGGTTAACTCACTAATCTCTGCAACGTGCGGTTTAATTTCCTCAACGAGATCGGCGACCTCACGCTGCGAAATTTCAACGCTATCAACACAAATGCGCTCGGTAAATCGCTGCAAATGGGGAGAAGAATACAAACCCGTACGATAACCAGCAGCTTGGGTCACAGAAGCGATCATTGCTGCTGTCGAACCCTTTCCTTTTGTTCCAGCGATGTGAACCGAGGCATATGTATTTTGCGGATCGCCGATGGCCTTTAAGAGAGTCCGTACGCGATCCAGGTCAAACACTTCTGCCGCATAGCGATAACTTCGCTCGATGCTGTAATCGACGTGGCTGTAAATAAAATCCAATGCTTCCTGATAACGCTGATTTTCCATAGGAAGAAGATTTTATCTTTCACTGCGGAAAGACACAAGTTACCAATATCTTGCAATCGGCCTTATTTCGCGCTAAGATGAATTAGGCATAATTAGTTCATTGAAGAGGAGGTGATGACGAGGTATTGACTAAGTTTTTTCTCCACTTTATTCCACAGCAAAGCGTATCGAAATCGAAGTTAGACTATATTGAGGAGGATAGAAGTCCAATGGGTAAAAGTCGCTCGACATTGATCCTAACATTATTTGCCCTGACCGTTTTATTGCTTATCGCAGGCTGCGGACCTGGAAAACTCGGAACGGAGAAGAATCCCCTCAAGTGGGGTCTTGTACCATCAGGTGAATCCGAGCGTGTTCTAACTGGATTTGAAGAAGTCGCCGATATGATTTACGACGAGACGGGCTTGGTTATCGATACATTCGTGGCCACCGAATACGCTGGCGTTATTGAAGCCATGTGCGCAGATCCACCCAAAGCCCATATGGCATCTCTGGCGACCTTCTCCTATATTATTGCCAGTGATCGTGGTTGTGCTGATGTCGATCTGGTATCAACCCGCTATGGTTCAGCTACTTACAGCGGCCAAATCTTTGTGCGCGCAGACAGTGGCATAACATCACTAGAAGAGGCTGCTGGTAAGACGTGGTGCCGGTCTGATCCGACCAGCACGAGCAGCTGGGTAATCCCAACGATTTACCTCAAAGCAGCAGGCATCGATCCAGATACAGATCTCGCTCAAGTGGTTGACGCAGGCTCTCATGAGGCGGCAGTTGCGGGCGTTTACAATGGCGATTGTGACATCGGCGCTTCATATATTGACGCCCGAACCCGAGTTGAAGGAACAATCGAGGGAACCTATGATGACATTATGGATGCCATCTTAATCATCGAAACCTTTGAGGGCATTCCCAACGACGGTGTGCAGTACGTGACCGACCTCGATCCTGAGATTCGCGAACAAATCACGAATGCATTGTTAGCGATCGCTGAAACCGAAGCGGGACAAGAAGCCTTGAACGTTGCCTACCAGTGGAACGCACTGGAAAAGCACGATGACAGCTTCTATGATCAATTCCGTCAGTTCCTTGATGCTTCGGGTGTTAATGTTACAGATTACTCAGAATAATATTCACACTTCTTGCCGTTGAAAATGTGCGGTTATATCAGCGGGAGTGGGATGATGATACTCCCACTCCCGCTTGTACTATTAACCGGGTTTTATAATTTCGCGGAAGAATATAATGAATAGAGAATCGAGGAGAGACTTATGCTCGAAGTACGCAACCTAACCAAAATATACGACGACGGAACTGTAGCTTTACGAGATGTCAGCTTTAACGTTCCAGATGATGAATTCCTGGTCGTTATCGGTTTAAGCGGTTCTGGAAAGTCAACACTTTTAAGGTGTATCAACCGCTTGATCGATCCCACAGAAGGGGAGATTATCTGGAATGATGTAGATCTTGCAGAACTGCAAGGAGAAGAACTACGCATGGCAAGACGAAGGATCGGAATGGTTTTCCAACACTTCAATTTAGTAAGACGTTCGACAGTCTTGACCAACGTGCTCGCCGGTCGTCTAGGGTATACGTCTTCCAGGCAAAGCATATTTGGCCGATTCTCTGCCGAAGATTACGAGAAGGCACAAAAAGCCCTCATTCGATTGGGCATCGAAGATCAAGCCGACAAAAGAGCTGATGAATTAAGCGGCGGGCAACAACAGCGTGTGGGCGTAGCGCGCGCTCTCATGCAAGAGCCAGAAATGATCTTGGCCGACGAGCCCGTCGCCAGCCTCGATCCAGTTTTAGCACACTCGATACTCCAGCGTCTAGAACTTCTCAACAAGGAAGATAGAATCACCATTATATGTAGTTTGCATTATCTCGACCTCGTACAGCGTTATGCAACCAGCGTCATTGGTCTTCGCGAAGGAGAGATCGTCTACCGGGGTACACAAAAGCAAATCCGCGCCATGAGTGACGACGAATTCAAGGAAATCTACGGTCAAGAAGCCGTGAGAGTTGGTGGTGGATTAGAGGGCGAGCTGGCCATTGCAGAAGGAGGCGACGCATGACACTCAGGCACACTCCAACCCCTACGGAAGAACTTAAGCCCAGCCTTGTGCCACCGTTCTTCGCCGCAGTCCTTTCAATGATCATCCCCGGATTGGGACAATTTCTTGCTCGAACCTACCGTCGAGGTCTGCTTTTATTCTTTAGCTTTGCCACGATCATCGTTCTACTTGCATGGCGTTTCACGGAAACCGCAAGGCGGGACACTGGTTTTATAAACATTGTTAAAAAAGGTTTGAGCCTGGACTCGGCACTGATTCTCCTGAGTGTCCTCATCATCATTTTCTATATATGGAATGTGATCGATGCCTATGCGATTGCCAAACGATCGAGCAGCAATCCCGCAGGATTGTTATTTCTGGTACTCGTCGTTTTCTTCATGCTTGGTTGGCAAATCTGCGAGATCGACTTTGTCGATCTCATCACCCAGGCAGATGATGCTGGGCCTGTGCTTGCAAGCGTGCTTTGGCCGTGGGAAAGGAGTATCGAAATCCCAGAAGATGTTGTAACCACGATTGCCGAAATCCAGATTCCCTGTACTGACAATCCACCGGCTGCAAACGAACCTCTCGAAGACGAACCTTACCTGATCGCGAACCCAACTTGCGGCACACTTTCTGAGTTCCAGGGAGAAACCGGCACATCGCTTGTAATATACGGCTATAACCACATCCCGAATATCGTAGCCGAATTATGGTGGAAGGATCCGATTGGAAATGAGTTCCGACAACGACAAGGTGGGGAGTATATTCGGGTTACACCAGATGAGAATGGTTCATTCGAGCAGCCTATCGAAATGCCCTATCGGCTTAATCCGGAAAGCATACGCGACAGTGTCACAATCTGGGAGTTTCAAACTCGACAGGTCGCCAGCGTCGGGAAATGGCAATTCAGCACGGAACTCAAATTATCCATCGAGAAAATCGCAGAAACCATTTTCATCGGTATGATGGCGACCTTCTTTGGCGTGATCCTTGC
This sequence comes from Anaerolineales bacterium, assembly GCA_034430425.1. Taxonomy (GTDB): domain Bacteria; phylum Chloroflexota; class Anaerolineae; order Anaerolineales; family E44-bin32; genus WVZH01. Next base: position 7,982 of record DAOUEK010000102.1, read on the forward strand.
CCTGCCAGTAAGTTTCCTCGCCGCTCGCAATCTAATGTCCGCCTCAGCGATCACATTGGTTATTTACTTCATCACACGTACCATCCTAAACATCATCCGATCGATCGAACCACTCATTTGGGCGATCATTTTTGTGATCGTTGTCGGCCTGGGCCCGTTCGCCGGCGTTCTGGCATTATCCGTCCACTCGATTGCCGCGCTTGGTAAGCTCTACTCGGAGTCAATCGAATCGATCGACCCCGGCCCCATCGAGGCAATCCAGGCCACTGGTGCAAATTGGCTCCAGGTTGTAGTATTCGCTGTTATCCCCCAAATCGTCCCCCCATTCGTGTCCTTCACGATCTACCGCTGGGACATCAACATCCGTATGTCCACGATCATCGGATTTGTGGGTGGCGGCGGTATCGGCTTCCTTCTACTCCAGTGGATCCGCCTGCTGGATTATAAAGCTGCGGGTCTTGCGGTTTGGTTCATCGCCATCACGGTAGCGATTTTAGACTTCATTAGCTCGGAGATTCGCCAACGATTTGTATAACCTCTCATTGTGATCCATCGATGAGTGCTGGTTTCAACTTGTATGAAACCAGCACTCTTTTTTTCTACCCGTGGTTGTGGCGCGCCGGATGGATGGTATAATCTGCCCCTAATGAGGCCTGAATCGATGAACGAACCAGTGCTTCTGCTCAACGCAAATTACGCACCGTTGAACGTGTGTACGACACGCAGAGCCCTTGGATTGCTCATAGCAGGAAAAGCGGAGATGCTGTTGAACGGACGCGGCTTCATTCGAACCGTTCGACAGAAAATCCCTCGCCCCTCGGTAATCCGCCTGGATTACATGGTAAAACGACCTCATCCACATGTACGTTTGACCAAACGAGAAGTCTTTCGGCGCGACGATCACCGGTGCCAGTATTGCGGTGTGCGCGCTCATCGTTTGACCCTGGACCATGTCATTCCGCGTCATCAGGGCGGCAGATACAGCTGGAGCAACCTGGTTACAGCTTGTGAGGCATGCAACCTTAAAAAAGGTGGCCGGAATCTTAAAACTGCGCACATGGAACTACTGCGTGAGCCTGATGAACCCATTGCCAGCGCTCTCTACCTCTACGGCACACACCTGCCAGAAAATCAGGATTGGCGTTCATTTCTGGAAGGCTGGTAATCTACCGCGTCCAGAGATTCCAAAAGCGCATATATCCCCCCTGCTACTACACCATGTCCCCCCATGAGAATCGGAATATCACACTGATTTATAGAATGTGCTAGTCTTTTCAGCGGCTCATCACTAATCCGATCCATCCAGCCCAGATCAGCGGCAAATCGATCGGCTGTCGAAGGCCATTTACCTCGATGAGCCATCCATACGCGTGTATCCCAAAGCACGGCATTGGATAGAGATGCAATAAATTTAATGAAGCGTTCAGGTCCCCAATCCTCCACCATCTCGCCAATAAGCGATCGGACTTCTCCTCGATCGAAACGTCCGCTCGCAATCATGCCGCGTTCCTCAGTGAAACTACGAATCCATATCTTTGTACGCTCGTTTAATGTATTCCAAATTTGAGGTGAAGTCCTTCCGATAAGTGTGAGAGTGCTTGCAGGTGTACACATGATCTGTCTCAGATTATCAATGACATCCAAACACCTGGACGGCGAGGTTCGTATAAATTCCTTCAATTCGTCACCCAGAGAAAGGTGACGATAGATCATAAAAAGATCGGTTGGCGTATCAATGTCAACCCGACTGGCTGCACAGGGTTCAATAGCCTGGACATCGAGACCGGCATCATGATCCAGAACCCAGCCCAATGAATTGTCGTTAACCAACCGTTCTTGTAATTGTGGTAATACATCCGCCTGGTTGAGCACCACCCAGTCTGTTGAATGATAGTTATTCAGAACGGCCGATGGATGGGCGCTTTGGTCCACTCGATCGAAAACATTCTCCAACAGATTCTCTGTCATTAAGGGCGCACTTCCGCCGCCAAAATAGGCTAATCGTGGAAATCCTTTCTCCACGACGATGCTTGCGAGGGTACGTCCAAAATGAAATGACTCTGAAGATGCGGATAAAGGATTTGCGCCGATTTCTGCCAGGGCATCTCGGTCAGGCACATCGGCAGCAAGTATGAAAATCTCACCCACATTAGGCACACGACTCAGCCGATGAACAAGATCGCGAGCGGCGGCCCGGCGCCCCTCCGCGACCCAGCTTTCGGCCGCAGAAGGCCCGGCTGGGGAAAGCATAATAATGACGGGTACCATGTTCATTGGGTTGTGTGCCGATGCAGAGACTGCAGGCTATCTACCGTCCAAGGTTATAAAATTTAACCGGCTAATCAAATTCGGGTTCAATCAAACCAAGCGTTCCATCACGACGGCGATAAAGGACATTCACCGTCTGATTTTCAGCATCAAGGAATATAAAGAAATCCTCATGACCGACAAGGCTCATTTGCTCAATCGCTTCCAGCTCATCCATCGGTGTAAGCAAGAAACGTTTACGCCGCACAATTGTATTTTCCAGATCGAATGCTGGTTCCGTAGTCTCGGTTTGGTCTAAAGCGAGATCGGAGGCTGAACGTCCGTCTCCCCGACCACGCCATCGTCGCCCCTTATAGCGTTCGATCTGACGGTACATCTTATCCATAACGGCATCCACCGATGCGAAAATGTCATCGGTGCGTTCCTCCGCTCGCAGCAAGATACCTTTCCCGCGTACTGTGAGTTGGACAACCTGCCGATCGTTTGCGCTACGAGCTGATTTCACATACCGCAAATCCACTTTGGCTTCTTGGAGAGTGTCAAGATAACGATCCAATTTTTCAACCTTCTTGGTAATATACCCCCGTAAGCGATCTCCGAGATCCATGTCTTTCACATTTATCATCACTTTAATGGTCATTTAATATCCTCAGAGTATATTATGTGCTGAATACAAAATCAGAATGATCCGCACGCGCGATGGTTACGGCAAATACCTTTTCCACGTCTGCAAGCATTAAAGCTTGCGTGCACGCCGAGAGTGTTGCGCCTGTTGTAAATAGATCGTCAACCAATAAAATACACGCTCCCTGTAACTTCCTATATTCTGCCACAAAAGCCCCTTGCACGTTATGTTTGCGCGCTTCCGGAGAAAGCCCTACCTGAGATTGTGTATCCTTTATCCTACGAAGCGTATTGGGCTGAAATGGTAAACCGAGCTTCCGTGCCAGAGATGAAGCGACCAAATCTACTTGATTATACCCCCTTCGATGGCATTTATTTTTACTTAAAGGCACAGATAACACGGTCATCCGCGGCCATGACTCCCGTTCGACGATTTCTACCAATCGATCCGCGAACCAATCGGACAATCGTCTATCGGGACGGTATTTTAATTGCAGCAAAGCCCGGCGCAGTGGTTCTCGATACCAGGCATATGATCGAATTTGAAAGGGATTAGTTATCGACTGGCAGGAATTACACAAATTTCCTGCCTTTAGGGGCAAGCCGCATGAAATGCAAAGTCGACCATAAATGGTCGCAATGCCTTGAATGCATTGCTGGCACCAGAACGTCCCCGGTCGATTGCACCCCACACAACGAGGAGGAAAGAGTAAATCAAGACAGACGCTGAGTATACGTTTCGACCTATTCAGATACCGATCGAGAATCAAATGCGGCAATTAACCCCCTCTAGATTGAATTCTCACGTTTGTTGATTAGAACATTCCGCCCATTGCTGATGTCATCAGGGTCAGTGCAGCAGGGCCTAGCAGCAAAATCAAAATGGAGGGAAAGATGAGGCAACCAATTGGAAATACCATTTTGATCGGCGCACGACCTGCTTCTTCTTCGGCAAGTTGACGCCGGCGGACACGCATTTGATCCGATTGAATGCGAAGGACTTTCGCCATGCTCACACCCAGCTGCTCGGATTGGATGACGGCAGCGATGAAGGAAGTCAGTTCGGGTACATCAACACGATCAGCCAGGTCTCGCAACGCTTCACGTCGCAGCTTTCCCAGACGAATTTCCTGGAGCACCCGGCCAAACTCCATTGAGAGATCGTCCTCCCACTTCTCATGAACCTTCCCCATTGCAGCATCAAAACCAAGACCCGCTTCGACACAAACGTTAAGCAAATCAAGGGCGTCCGGCAATGCTCGAAACACCGCCTTTTGCCGGGCTTTGATCTTGCTCGTCAGCCATAAATCCGGAAAGTAAAAACCAAGGACGGTGAAGAGCACGGATAAACCCAGGCCTTTTAGTAAACTATCACCGGTAGTCGAAAAAACGAGGAAGATCGCGCCACCAAAAAGGACTCCTACAATTACCCGCATAACCAGAAAGAAAGCAGGATCTAACTGCATCGGATTGCCTGCCATCTCAATGCGGTTGCGCGCATTTTCGAGCGTTGCTTGCGGTGTGAAGCGTGATGCAAGCTCACCGACTTTATTAAACATCGGCAGGATTATTCGCTCGAAGAAACCCTGGGACAATTCAAGATCTTCAAGCGATAGGGGCATATCGCTGGCAGAATACTCTGCCAGGCGATCTGAAATCGGATCACCAGCCTGCGGCGCTTTGATTCCTGCGACAACCAGAGCGATCGCCAGAATCAAAACAACCACGACAACGATCATTATGAGCATCGGATCCATTTCAATTCACCTCGATACTTCGCGCCTTTACTATCTGAGAGACTTCCTTGCACTTTCCAACATCGCGCTATTCAATTACTAAATGTCGATATTCACAATCTTCTGAACAGAGATCATACCCGCGACAACCATGATGAAGGCCAAGATAACCATCGGAATACCACAACCTCTGGTTGCGGGCTCGAAGAGCACCATAATGTATTCACGATTCACGGCGAACAAAATTCCCGCTAATGCAAAGGGTAACGCGGCGATAACCCATCCTGTGGCCTGGCCTTGTGCCGTTAAGGCTGCGATCTGTCCTTTAATCCGCACACGCTCGCGAATCGTATGTGAGATCGTATCGAGAATTTCAGCCAAATTACCACCGACTTCGCGTTGAACGTTAATTGCCGTTATCACCAGATCAAGATCGTCACTATTTATACGACGAATAAGGTGATCAAGTGCATCCTCAATGGTTAAACCCAGTTGCACTTCCTGCACGACGCGTCGGAACTCATCTGAAATTGGAGATGGCAATTCACGGCTTACGGATTCCATCGCCTGTAATATAGAGAAACCAGCTCGCAACCCATTAACCATCAAATTGATCATATCAGACAACTGGTTATCAAATGATTTCAACCGACGCTTTTGTGCAAATCCAACGTAAAAAGGAGGAATAAATATACCGACAAAGAATAAAACGATGCATAATACAATGCTCTGACCGGTCGCAAAATAGCCAATCGCTCCACCAAGGACACCGCTTATGAAACGTCCGGCGATGTACTCGGCCGGCCGCAGTTTGATATCTGCGCGGGCGAGGCTCCTTGAGATCCCATCAAAGAGATCCGTTCCCTCCCCCATACGATTAAAGAAATCCGAGAGTGGCGTAGCCTTCTCACGCTCACGATCAGAGGTCTCTTCCAACCCATAACTTAATTGGCCCGTCTCGGAATATTGGCCAAGTCGCTCTTCCACGATAGAGCCTCGCCCGATAGCAGACGAGACAATACCGACGAGTAGTAGAATTATGCCGAGGCCAAATCCTACAAAGAGGATAAAATCCGAATCCATTTGCTAGTACCCACGCTTTCCACCAACACCGAAAATGGTGGCGGGGAGATGAATCCCGGATGTCTCTATCTTATCAATAAATTTCGGGCGAAGTCCAGTAGGTCGCAATCGACCAATGACCTTTCCTTCTTCGAAGCCGGTTTGTTCAAAGACAAAGAGGTCCGTCATGGTGATGACATCACCCTCCATGCCTTGAATCTCTGAAATGTGGGTTACCTTTCGGGTACCATCGCGAAATCGGTCCAGGTGAACGACGAGTTCCATAGCGGATGCAATCTGTTCACGGATCGCCCGCACGGGCAGGTCCATACCTGCCATCAAAGTCATCGTTTCGATACGAGCAAGCGTATCGCGCGGGCTGTTGGAGTGGGCCGTCGTCATTGAGCCTTCATGGCCGGTGTTCATCGCCTGCAGCATGTCCAGCGATTCTTCCGCACGGATCTCACCGACGATGATGCGGTCCGGGCGCATACGCAGGCTATTAACCACGAGATTTTGAATGGTTACTTCACCACGTCCCTCGATGTTGGGTGGCCTCGATTCAAGCGTGACAACATGTTCCTGACGCAATTGAAGCTCAGCCGCGTTCTCGATCGTTACGATGCGCTCATCAGTAGGAATAAATTGTGAGAGAACATTTAGCAACGTGGTTTTACCGGAGCCAGTACCTCCGGAGATAATGATATTGATTGCCGAGATTACACATGCCTTAAGGAATTCAACCGACTCGTGAGTTAGCGCTCCGAATTCGACCAACTGATCTACGGTGATTGGATCGCGAGAAAATTTACGGATGGTCAACACAGGTCCCACCAGTGATATTGGAGGGATGATTGCATTAACACGCGAACCATCCGGTAGACGAGCGTCAACATAGGGACTGGATTCATCAATGCGTCGACCGAGAGGAGCCACAATTCGGTCGATGATGCGCATGAGATGGTCACCGCTTTCGAAGGACGCCGGTTCGCGATGGAGCTTACCATGCCGCTCGATGTAGATTTGTTTCGGACCATTGACCATGATTTCAGTAATCGTGTCATCCGCAAGGAGCGGTTCAAGCGGTCCGAGACCGAGAATCTCAGCTACAATCTGCTCAAAAAGACGTCTGCGTTCTGGCCGAGAGAGAGCGATTTTTTCTTCCGCCAAGATATTTTCAAACAGCTCTTCGATCGTTCTTCGCACTTCTGCGGTTTGACTGACATCCATGGATGGATCCAGTTCCGCTAAAAGTTTATTTTGAACCCGCGCTTTCAAATCGAAATACGTATCCCGCTGTGCTGAGCGTGGTGGTGCCACACGACGAGCATTCAACCCCCCCGATAGGTGTCCGGTCCCTCCGGCGGCAGGGGTACCAGCAGCGCTTGAGGGGGTCTCTGCCTGTCCTTGTTCAATCCGTTTTAATAGCGACACAGTATCACACTCCTAAGGATCACAATCAACACCATACTCAACCCATAGTACGTTACATTTACTCTTCGACAACTTTTTCCATCTCGAGTAATTTGGATTTTAATGCTCCCAGGATGTCGATGATACTCTTCGCAATCGATGAACTACGATCTGAAAGCATTAATGGCGCACCACGATTAACCGACGTCGAAACCGTTCGTTCGTCAAATGGGATTACCCCGTTAACCGCGTAATTCAAATTTTCCTCAACTGCCTCTGGCGTTATTCCGGATTTGCGATCCATTTTATTAAGCACAAAGAAGACATTCTCTTTGGGAAATTCCAGAACAGTCAATAGGTCAAACAACAGCCGAGCGTCCTTAATAGAAGGAATCTCAGGTACAGTAACAACAACCAAGATATCCGTTGCATCCATAACGGCAAGAGCAATATCATCCATGTTGGAACTCATGTCGACAATGACATAAGCAAATTGCCTGCGTAGATGCTGTAACACTTTTCGAATCTGTTCCGAATTAACCTCATCTGCCATTTCAGGGCGTGGTGGTGCTGCAAGAACGCATAAACCGCTATCATGATGGAGAAGTATTTCCCCGAGAAGTTCGGGGTCTATCTCATCGGCCCGCGGAGATACATCCGCTATACTGAATTTTATCTGTAAATTTAGGGAAACAGCAACGTCCCCAAACTGCAATGATGTGTCCACCAGGACGGTTGGAGTCTCTTCAGTTTGGAGACCCAAAGCGATATTTGTTGCCAAGACTGTACAGCCTACCCCACCTTTCGCGCTGTATATGGCAATTACTTTTCCCTCCGGCAGTGCATACCCCATCCCTGCAATAGGCTGTACGTTATGAGTAGTCGGCCGCTCTAACGATTTGCGTTGTTCCTGAGCGCGTTCTGCAAGAGATCGAATCGTTGCAATAAGCTCATCGCCAGAAGGAGGCTTGGCGATGAAATCTCTCGCGCCAGCAAGCATAGCACGACGCATGTAATCGGCTTCGCTTTGCACAGATAAGATTACTATTTGCGCATAGGGAACGTCTTTTAATAATTCCCGTGTTGCCGTGATACCATCCATGTCGGGCATGTTGATATCCATGACGACAACATCAGGATCTTTTTCACGTGCTAATTCAAGTGCATCCTGACCACTTACCGCAGCACCAACTACAGTAATATCCGATTCAAATTGCAGCAATTTTCGGATATTCTCACGTGTTTCCGCAATGTCATCAACGATGAGTACGCGGATTGTTCCTTCCGCGTTTTCAGACATACAATCCTCCGATGATCAACCAACCCATAGATGTTGCAGGAATACCCTATTCCTTACCTCCTTCAACATTGACTTCATAATCGATGAATGGAACGATCGGTTGATTGATGGCTGGCGTCAACGCAAAGGGGAGCTTAGCCGGGACAGTAATGTTGTAATTATCCAATAAGTATTGCAGGGTGATACTACTGGTCTCTGTAATTGTAGTATCGTTCGGTGATCGCAGTGTTAATACGAGATCCGCTCCTGCTTTAACCGCCCAATTCAAAGCCAATGCGTCTTGTGGCGTGACAATCAGTGTAATAATGTCCGGCAGACTTTCCTTTACATTCTCAGTTGTCGGCTCCTCACCTTCGGGGGTATCCAGTATGACAACGTCATGTCCCATTATATCTCGCAATGGAAAAGTACCAACTTCAAGAACCTTGGCATTCTCGATCAAGCGTTGCGAAACCAATCGAGGTCGTTGTGATTCTGACGGAACAACATGGATAGGCAAATCCAATTCCGGATCGATATCGACACGTCCGTACGGCCAGAACTCGCCATCTATTCGTCTCGTAGAATCTTCTATTCCAGGATAAATAGGTGCGGTAACATGAGGCCCAAATAATTGGGGGGTTCCACCGAGCGCGCTGATGGCTGTCGTTTCATTGGGAAGCTCGGTTTGGAAATCCGCATCGACGCTGACAATCAGGAAACTGATGAGAACATCAACCTGATCTCCTTTTCGCAGCGCATAGGCTACACCCGAAATACGAGACCATGGTATGGTGATCGCCGTAAACCCTGGCTCGATCGCCATTGCTGCATCGGATCCAACCCCGAGCAGATCACCGGCTTCTTCTGTCAGCATGCCTTCCGTGATAAAGATGCCGCGAGCGATGTCCATCCGGGCTCTTCGTCCAACAACCCGTTCTTTAAGTTCTTCTTCATCTTCACCACTGATCATCGTTTCGATAACCAGATCTCTCGGCATCTGGGAGACGACGACACCATCTTGTTCGGGAATGATTGAACCGCGGGAAATATCTTGCCCAGCGATGACAATAAAAACCATATCTGCAGACAATCCTGGTTGCACCGGCCCGCCTTCTTCAGGTTGTGCAGGTTCTCCATTTCCCCCAAGCATAAGATATGCGGCAAGCACAATAAGGAGAATAATTATCGCAAGGAGCATTAAGACTCGGCCACCACGCATAGCGCCTCCTTTCGTGGTGAGAACTGAAAAAAGTTCCCGTGCGCGTATATTATCTATTCCGCGCTAAAAGTCAAGTGACCTTGATTACAAAAACCTTACATGTATATGAATAATATGAAGATAAGACCATTCAGTGCACTCAGGAGCCCTATCGGATGATAGGGCTCCTCCAGTTGGTAACGATGTCAAGACGTTCCCTATAGTACGCCTTTGACGGTTGTTAAATATTGGTTACGATATTGCTGAACACATTTCAAATGG
>DAOUEK010000103.1:0-6585 GCA_034430425.1 Anaerolineales bacterium
GTAATAAAGGTCATACTCCAATTTTTCGGCCGACCCTTCGATCGAAGCCAACTTTCCAGCATTGATCTGTGCCCAGCCGCCGATACCCGGTTTCACGAGTAAACGAGCGCGATAGAACGGGATCTGCTTTTCCAATTCAGCAATTAACTGTGGGCGTTCAGGACGAGGTCCGACGATACTCATGTCTCCGAACAATACATTGATAAATTGCGGGAATTCATCGAGATGAGTCTTACGCAATATCATCCCTACGCGAGTGGCACGAGGGTCTCCCTGTTCGTCAGCCCATTGAGCCCTCCCATCGGATTCGGCATCCTGAATCATCGATCGATATTTCAATATATTGAACTCGCGGCCTCCCTGCGTCAGACGTGTTTGCGAGTAAAGGACCGGCCGTCCACTTTCCAGAAGAATAGCTACTGCAACCCACGGGTAAGTGAGAACAACGATCAACGTTCCTATGATTCCCCCAAGGATATCGATTAGCCGCTTCGCCAGTAAATAAATGATGGACACGCGTAACTCATCGACAAAAGAACGTAACAACCAATCAGATTCCAGATGTTGGATCGGTAAACGCTCAAGTAATTCCTCATAGACCACAGGCATCCTCGAGATTTGCACCCCTCGCTCTTGCGCATCCAGAAGTACCTGAAACATTGCGCCATTCATCGGACCCTGGATGGCGACAATGAGATCCGTAATGAAATGGTTATCGATCAAATCCAGCAAATTATCACTATTTCCCATTACAGACAAACCATCAATCGTCTCGCCCTGTTTCTGCGGGTCATCATCAACAAAACCAACCGTGTGAAAGGGGGAAGTCGGCATGTTGTGGATGACATTGTAAAGCGTACGTCCTCCTTCCCCTGCGCCAACAATAAACACACGCCGCATAAATGCTGGTGCTGTGAATACACGCAAGTAAATAAGGCGCCAAGCTAGAGTTAAAACAACAACCCATCCAAGGAAATAAAGTACACCGAGTCGAGGAAGCGACCCGGGTTCGGAAGAGAAGTAGACCAGCAAGTAAACAACCACACCACCGGCAGCCGCGACCAACACGCCTCGTATCGTCTCACGCCAAGAGCCAGCACGCTGAATGTTATAGAGATTGGCCATCAACAGGATCCAGAGAGGAGGCAACAGGATAAACCAGGAAGCGCGTGTGATAATGAAGTCCCACGAAAAACCGAGCCAATCCAGTTGCGCCCAAAGCCCTAATGCTAAAAAAGTGGCAATGGAAGATGCAAGCAGATCGCCGATAATCAACAATAATCGCCGTTCAGTGGGCTGCAATCCTGATCGATACCTTTTTGAATTTGACTTACTCAATGGTATCTCCTTATCAAGCCGCGAAAAACACTCCAGAGAAATGCACCTCCCCATGCAAAATGCATGACCCAGAATGCAAGAGGTACACCGATTGCCGCAAACAGATCCCTTCTATGCAGTCCCGAAATCAGCCCGGCTACACATGTAACTGCTAGATATATTCCCAAGACAATCCCCAATAGCCACCACGCGGGCTTGAGTAAAAACCCACACATGGCGAGAAAGATGATAGCACAAATAAACAGTGGAGGAATCGCTTGCCGCCAACGAAGAGATGAGGGAAAGCGCTTTAACATGCGCGCCTTCCAAAACCCATAGCGCGCATATTGTTTTCCCAGCGAGATCAAATCCGGACGAGCGTAATACGTCGATCGAATCTCAGGATCGAAGTAAATCACACCTCCGGCTTGTTTCAAGCGCACATTGTATTCATAGTCTTCGTTCGTTTCCAATTCTTCATCGAAACGACCGACTTTCTCTAGCCAGGTTCGAGGAAACGCTCCGAACGGTACAGTATCCGTCTCGCCCGCCTCGCCTCCAGTGCGATAACGAGCGCCTCCCGCGCCCAAAGGATGTGCTGCGGCGATTGCGATCGCCCGGGCTATCCAGTCATCTTCCGAAGGTTGGATATCCCAAGCCCCACCTACATTTGCGGCGCCCGTGCGCTTGATCACAGATACACATCGCTCGACATAATCTCGAGCAGGCATAGAGTGGGCATCGAGACGAACGAGTATATCACCCTTCGAATGTTCGATGGCTCGATTCAGAGCGGCCGGAATGACGCGTTTGGGATTGTCAACCAGACGAACATGCAAATCAGGATATTCTCGTTTAAAACCTTTCACGATATCTCGTGTAGCATCCGTTGACATACCATCAGCGATAAGCACTTCAATATCATCGATGGGATACGTTTGACGGAGGATGGCATCGAGGAGGAAGCCGATTGTACGCTCTTCATTGAAGCATGGCACGATGATCGAAACGAATGGGGACATAGTCTAATTTATCATTTTCGCGATTCGACAGCTGCTTGTTTCTCAAAGATCGCGATGATGATCAAGCCGATCACTACGGCTGCCGCAAAAATGAGGTTGCCCCAGGGTACAACCACATCGAGAGCTATAAATGCCACAAAGCCCAATATCATTCCCATGAGGTGCATGGTAAACACAGCGCGGGTGGGTTCGAAACCGAAGCGACAAAAACGGTGATACGTATGATCGTGAGACGCCTGATACACTTTCGCGTCGCGCTTCAATCGGGAAAAAACCACCAACGCAGTATCGAAGATGGGAACACCCAGCAAAAGGATGGGGACATACCAAGAAGCAAGTTTCTCCAAACCGACCGGATTATACGCCATGCCAATCGAAGCCATTAGATATCCCAGGGATTGCGCGCCGGAATCTCCCAAAAACATCCTCGCGGGAGGGAGATTATAGAAAGCGGAACCAATACACACGCCAAGGATTCCAGCCGTGAGTGCAGCCAGCAATCGTTGATCCGCTTCGATCGTAACCAGAAGCAGAAAACCGGATGCGATACCTGCAAGACCAAGTGCTAACCCATCCATGCTGTCGACAAAATTAAAGGCATTAACGATCCCAATAACCCAAAACACGGTGAGAAATATATTCAACACTTCCGACTCGAACAAAAGGACTTGAATCCCGCTTAATACCAGGATGATCGTTCCCAGCAACTGCCCGAAAATTTTTTGCTTTACACCAAATCCTTTCCAATCATCAAGCACGCCAAAGGTAAAGATCACACTCATGCCAATTAAAATACCCAGAATCTCTTTGGTGGAATACCAGCCGAACAACAATGTGCAAACAAGTAACGACACAATAATAACAATCCCCCCGGCCATGGGCATTGGGGATTGGTGCTGCTTATGTTCACTCGATCCGGGTCGATCGATCAAACCAATCCGTCGCACAAGCGCGATCCCCAGAGGGGATACCGTGAATGAAATGCCAAGTGCGGTGATGATCACCGGAAAATATTGAGTCAATTTCATCTTATGGCTTCCAGCACCTTACTGGGTTCGTCAGCACTTTCATTCGGATTGGATTCGTTCCTCAACAATAATGTTGTAAAACCCATCAGGACCCAAAATTGAGGCAGCGCAAAAGTATCGAGACTGAAGCCTTCCCAAAACTGGGCAAGGATTGCCAGTAAGGTTGCAAGCCCAATAACGCCAGCCAGCCCATTATTCCTTTTTAGTAATCGTAGGGCTCCCAATGCCATGATAAAAAACCAAATCATGAAAGTCGAAAAACCGATGATCCCCGTTTCCGCCAGGAGACGAACCCAAAGATTCTTCGGATTCGGGAATGCCTGCGTTCCGGTCAAGATGCGCACCAATTCAGGGAGGTAGTAACTGTAGGCAGGCGCCAACTCCTGAAAATAAAATCCCGTATTCCCCAGCCCAACGCCCAAAATTGGATGGTTCGCAAACACACGCAGGCCTATCGTCCAGAACATGACCCGCTCTGCATAAGCAAGACGATTCGCAATCGTGAAAACCGGAGTAGGACTTTCTTCAATGACCGATATAAAATCGGTCTCAAACATACGCTCGATGCGAGAATCCAACCGACTGGCCAGTAAAACAACGTAATAAATCAGAAGGATAACGAACAAAATAAAAAATATCCATAAGGCCAGATGTAAACCCTTCCGTATGTAAATTTTTTGTCTTCCCTGTGTTTCGCTATCCTTACCCTTGGCTAATTTTCCAGCCAGACGCCAGCTACCCACAAGACCAAGAGTTCCCACAATCGTAAAGAAGCTTAATAACCCGACGCGTGAAAAAGACAAGAAAAGAACAACGATCCCCCAAAGTAATAAAACCAATTCGATGGTTATTTTTCGAAACCGATTCTGGAATACTGTGAATCCCCGAATGACGCTCGACAACCAGAGAGGAATGTAGAGTATCACCAGTAAATTGGCCAGCCAGGAAGGTTCATAGGCCATGCCCGTGACTCTTGTGTACAACATGTCCCGATTGGAAAAAACACGATGTAGTAGCCAAATATCTTTGGGAATCGATGCATCGCGGAATACGAATAATATTTGAATTGTAGACCATAGAAGCATAAATATTCCGCCGACGTACAACCACTGTATACTCCTGGTCATTTTTCGGGGTGTGCTGGGATAATTCGCGATCACGAAATAGAAACCGATCCCAAGGAAAAGCGTGATCAACGCTCGTATACCCCGACCAAGGGATGCTTGCCCCAGAAAGGGGAGATGTTCCAGAAAAACCGACATGACCGTAGAAAGCAATGCGATGCCCACAAAGAGCAGCAAAGGCACGGCAACCTTTGGAATTGTCCTTGAACGTAAGAAATGAGGAACATACCAGAGACCAAGAAGCAAGATTAAAGGAATTCCCGCCAATGGACTCACCGGACCACCACCCGTAAAAAATGCAACTAAAGGAGAACTTGTAAATGGAATGGAGATCAATAGGAGAATCCAAAGAGAGTGTATGAGCTTCTGTTTCAAATTCGATTGTTCTAAGGTTGCCACGACACTTTCCACAAAACTCATTCCCTTATGCAATGGAAATTTCACCTGACCGAGGCTGCAAAGACATATCTAGCTAACTTCATCCAATCCAACACTTTTTCGTGGATACAAGAGGATTGCCAAACTCCCCAGGATTAATCCAGCAAGACCACCAGAAGCAATTAATAATCCCCTTTTCCATAAAATTGGAATCTCCGGTAAGTTAGCTTCACGTATAAGTTCGTAGGTAATATTTGGCAATACGCCATGACTCAATTCCAACTCTGTTTGCAGGCTACCCTCAAGATCTTCAGGTGCAACCTTCAACGATGATACCTGACATTGCCAAATTTGTCTTGGATAGTTAGCGTCAGTATTCGCAGCGGATTCACACGTAACATCAAGCAACCCATCAAGCATCCCGGCAGCACGCCAAGCATGTGTTTTAGCCTCGTCGAGTATCTCAAGAGAGACATCCGCCCATGTCTGCGATACATTAGCAGCTACTTGCGGATCCGAATCGAACACGACCAGACCCCACTCAGCCAAACGTTGATCTATTTGGATCGAGTCGCGCAGATCAGATGGGCTAGACCATTCCCGCGGAGCGCGAATCGTGTCGGGAAGTCGATCGATAACAGCTTGAAGCACATTATCGCTTTGGATAAACGATACAACTCGACTCAGCGCACGATCCTCTACAAGTAATTCCAAGGATTCGGTTATTCCGTAATGGATATTGACAGCAATAACGGTTTCCGATTTATAAAGAGGATCTCGATAAACACTCGCTACCCAACCAAGAATAACCCCCACTAAAACCACGACCAGAATAACGGGCCAGCTTCTGAGAAAAATCCGTAAAGAAAGAGTCTCTTCCATTTGGATCTCCAAAACTGATTAAATCAATCTACTTGTTTATTTATCAAGAATTCTCGAACTGCTTCACGTGCACATAAAAACCCGCTTATAACAGTGTTTAAGCGAAAATTGAATTCAAAAACATATAACCTTGCCAAACCAACTCTCACCAACAATCTGTATCCCAACCTTCCATGTGACCCAATGGTCCCAAAGTGCTTGGCATTAGATATTGAGGCCATCAACCATTGTAAACGATTTTACAACCTCCAAGCAGATCCACGGCAAACATTGGGCTTCAAATTACTTCAAGTTCGTTATGTGTTGTTATAAGCACTTTTTTGAAAACCATTTGTTAATACATCCAACAACCGACGGGATATGTGGCTTGAGCGATAGATTCTATATATATAAATTCAAAATAGCTCTATTAAGAGATAAGCACATACGTGTTGGAAAGATCAATAGCTGCAACTTACTCGATATGCTGGTTTATAGTAGGTTTTCATCCATATCGACAATACCCAATGCGGAGAAGGAAGTATAACTAAGTCAATGGAGTTTTGAATTGTATGCATACGATTAATTAAATTCGCGACTCGGTTAGTTCGATTCAGTAAAATTACGAATCTGCTGGTATACCGGAGAGGTGAAAAACCGTAAAGCACTCACTAGATGCCGGATCAGATATCTATTTATACCTCTACTCTCCCGTTGTGCATCATGGATAATATGGAGATTTGTATCCACTCCGATTCGTAAACCGGCCAATCTCGCTCGGCAGCAGAAATCAACGTCTTCGAAATATAGATGGTAGCGCTCATCAAATCCCCCTAATTGATTAAAGACCGTCGT
>DAOUEK010000104.1:0-16725 GCA_034430425.1 Anaerolineales bacterium
AAGAAAGTACGCCAGGAGCTGCGGCTGCGTTGTGTTGACGGAAGGATACCGTTGCGCTTGAGTATGTTCCGCACTGTCTTTTTGTCGAGATCAAAACTCAGTTTGACGAGTTCACCGTGGATACGTTTGCTGCCCCAGCTAGGGTTCTCTTGCGCCATGCGAATAATTAGGACTTCAAGTTCAGGATCAATCCGAGGTCGACCACCTCGGGTTCTATGTTGGAAGGTCCACTTGCGTTTGACCAATTCGCGGTGCCATTTCAGTAGAGTCTCCGGCTTGAACAGGAAGAAGCAGCGGTGAAGGCAGCTGCGGAACCCGGCTGCAGTTTGTTTCATCTGGAAGGAGAGAGCAGTAAGGATGAGCTTCTCAGGTTTTGAAATCCGGGGTGATGATGGTGCTTTGCGCTGAAGAATGCGTACTTGCTGCCGCAGCATGATGATTTCGAGATCTTTCTCATTTTGAGCTACGTTCAATGTGGCAAGGATGTCGAGCAATATTGTTATGAAGCACCAGAGTAGCCAAAAGATCAAAGTAACCTCGCTGGGCAGGAGTATTGAATAGACAGAGCGCAGAGGATACCATATTGAGTGAGATTGTATTGAGAATTAGGGCGGATATAGTTTTTCCCCCCTACAGGCAATAATATGGTCACAATCCCGGCAAGATTATGCGATTAGTTACAAGGTATGAATAAATGACGAGCTCCCGACTTTGGAATTTATCCGGGAGCTCGCCGCGCCAAGGGGGTGGGGGGGAAAAGAGGTTATTCGATGTTCTTGCTTACTCCTTGATAGTTCTACCTGGATTCGCTGGATGCACTTTTGGGCTCCCAACAATATTCCAAGTTCGACAACGATTATCGCTTTGGACTCGAAAACGAATTTCCGATTGTTCGTAGCCTATCATGTTCTCGACTAAAGGGTGTGACGTCGTTTGGCGAAGTGGGCCCCCAGAAAAAAATACCGCCCGCTTCGGCAGCTGGCTGTCCTAGTTGAACATGCAACCTTAGACCCTATAGCTTTGCGTCACCACCTTTCGGTGGTTTTGCCTTTTCGACGAGCATGATGCTCGAAGCGAATTCAATTATGCACTAACCATACTCCCTGAAGTACGAAAGAACAATCCCACCTGAATACTATTTCTCGAGATTGCTTCCAGTTTATTTTGTGTGCGTCGAAGGGAGGACGAAGCATGTATCCCGTTTCCCAAACCAGCGATAGCGGTTGATAGCGACGATGCGATAGACAAAGTCGCGCAATGGTCGTGGAAAAACTCGCAGCGCCGACCACAAGTTCCAGGGAAATGGCAATTTCCTTAGGATACGTAATGCTGCGTCGCTTTGCTGGTAGATAGCATCTTCTTCAATCAATACAACCGTCTCAAACGTATCCCTGGAAAGCCGATGGGTTTCCATCAACGTACTACCTTGTGGGGATTGGGAGGGAAATAAAGAAAAGAGTCTGTTCTTGTCTCTTCGATTCAGGAATTGGACGAATCCAGCACACAGACTGCAGAACCCGTCGAACAGGATGATGGGCTTGCCGTTCATTGACTTCCCTCGTCGGCAGGCCGACCGAAGATGTATTGCGGCACACGGCCGCATTAGCCCGGGATGTTTCAGGTACTGGTGGTGCAAACGGCCGGTGACGTACCGGTTGAGGACACACTCGCGTTTGGTGAGTTGAAACTCGAAATTTTCTTCCGAATGGACGTGCTTCCACAATTCGGGCACACGACTTCATCACAGGATTCGCTGCTGCGCACAAGCTCTTCGAAGGGATGATCGCAGATCTGGCATTGAAACTCGTAGATTGGCATCGAACAAACTCCATTGCTCCACGTGCACCAGGTAGATGAATATTCACTACCCGGATGTAAGCATGTGGTTTCGTAGTTTTAGATGCAAGACGAATGGATTGGTTACATGGAAATAAGTGAGAAATTATGCATTCCATGTTCGTTCTGGCTCCCAATGCACAAATTCGTTCGGCTTGGTATACTCCTCCTCGCCAATGAATGTCATCAAGGTGTTCGAGAAAACCACGAAGTTCACTCGTCTGGTGTTTGCAGCAGTGGTGCTTTGCATCAGCGGTCTGCTGCTGGTCATCTTTGGGACATCGAAAGTAGCGTATGTCATACTCGATGGTGAGACGCTTCGGGTACGCACACACGCTGCCAGCGTATCCGCTGTCCTCGATGCTGCCAGGATTGATTATATCGCAGAGGATCGGATTGTCCCCGAGATTGATACACAGATCGAGGATGGAGACGTCGTTCGAGTGACCCTCGCCGAGCTGGTCGTCGTGGATGTCGATCGCCAATCGATGCCGGTCCTTACGGCTGAACTCGCGCCGGCAGATATTCTGGCTGCGGCGGGCTTCGATCTGCTGCCGGGCGATCGGGTCTGGGTTGACGGGATGCGCCTGGAAGACGCCAGCCTTGTGCCCGACGAGAGGCCGGATCACATCCGGGTTGAGAAGGCAAAGCGCATACCCATCGATGTGGATGGTGTGCGTCAGGAAATGCTTTCCGCAGCGCCGACGCTGGGTGAGGCTTTGTGGGAAAACGGGTTTTCCCTGCGCGAAGGGGATCGGCTGACCCCGGACGTCAACACTCCATTGGACGAAGTCGAATTGGCCGTGTTCGATCACGCCCGTCCGATTGTCGTCGAAGTCGACGGGCACGAAATCCATACCCTGGCGGCCGGCACGACGGTGAGGGAAGCGCTGTCCCAGACCGGTATTACGCCCACCGGTTTGGATACCATCGAACCCTATGAGAATCAGCACGTTCCGGAAGATGGGCGCATCGAAGTCGTGCGAGTGATTGAGGAAGTGATCGTCGAAATGGAACCGCTGCTATTCGGAATCGATTATCAACCTGCGCCGGATTTGGAACTCGATACGATCCAGGTCATAGACCAGGGGACCTACGGTGTGTTGGCCAATCGCATTCGCATTCGCAGCGAAAATGGTGTGGAGGTGGCGCGCGAGGTGGAAGATGCCTGGGAGGCCGTCGCGCCTTCACCGCGCATTCTCGGCTATGGCACGAAAATCGTCGTCCGTACGCTCAACACCCCCTACGGAACGATCGAATACTGGCGGGCCATACCGGTCTATCAGACATCGTATTCGCCGTGCAACCTGGGTGTTGACTACTGTGGTGAAATTACGGCCAGCGGGAAGAAACTGAAACGCGGCATGGTGGGCGTGATTCGCAGCTGGTTCAATAAGATGCGCGGCTGGCCGGTGTATGTGCCGGATTACGGGACTGCTACCATCGAAGATATCGGGGGGGGAATTCCCGGGAAAGATTGGGTTGATCTGGGTTACACGGATGAAGAGTACGTAATCAAGTACGGTTGGACCACGCTGTATTTTCTGACTCCCGTGCCGCCGCTGGATCAGATTCCCTGGATTCTTCCTTGACAGGAGCAGCCATGATCGGACGAATGAAGCCTTATCTACTCGTACTGGTGACGCTTGTGATATCTGCGTGTGGTGTGAGCGGCGTGCCGGAACTCATCGTCGAGGACTACTTAACTGCTGTCGCTGCCGGTGACGATGTCCATGCCGCGAATTTGTCCTGCGCGGAGTGGGAAGGGCGGGCGCGCATGGATGCCGATTCATTCATCAACGTCCAGACGACGATCGAGGAGATGCACTGCGAGGTCATCTCGCAAACGCAAACCACAGCTGAAGTGCACTGCACAGGACGTATCGTGGCCGATTACCAGGGGGAGAATCAGACGATCGATCTATCGCTGCAGACCTATCGATTGATCGCAGAAGGTGGTGTCTGGCGATTTTGTGGAAATCCGTGAGCGAAAGGTTTCTGCGGATGCTGCATCGTATGCTTTCGCCTGAAAACCTGATTGCCCTGGCACTCTGCTTGATCCTCATCGGTGTGGTCGTCCTCACGGCTGACCCATCCCCAACCTGGATTTATCAGGGGTTTTAATGACCCTGACGCATATCTTCATCTTTGCTCTCCTGAGTATTCTCGTCGGCCGATTGCCCGAAAACCGAACCCGTTCGTGGACCCTCTTCATCGCCAGTCTGCTGGCGGTCTTCGCCTTGCAGCCGGAGACATCACTGCGCCAGTTTGATTTCTGGCTTCCTTTGGCGACGATCGCCTTGACGGTTTTAGCCTGGTTCGTCGTGCGCGAAAGATCGCCGCTTGTAACCGAAGATCGTAATGCCTTGATTGCGGTCGCAGCTGTAATCCTGGCCATCAGCGTCACGCGCATTCTTTCCAGGCCAGTAATCACAGCGACTTATCCACCGCAAATCCAATATGTGCTTCTGGTATTGATCCTCACGGCGGCGATCGTCGCAGTGGCCGCTACCATCCGGCAGGAGCGATCTGGGTTGATCCCGGTGACGATCGTTTTTATCGTGCTCTTGTTTGTCGTATTAAAGAGCGAGGCGCTGCAGCTTGGATTTAGCCGTGCACTGCGCATCATCACCGGACAGCCGCCCGAACTCGCCAGCCGGGTGGACTTCACCTGGCTGGGCTTCTCCTACATCGCATTTCGGCTGATTCATACTTTGCGCGATTGTGCTGCGCGCAGGCTGCAGACGGTGAGTTTGCGGGAGTATCTAACGTACGTTTTATTTTATCCCGCACTCACAGCCGGGCCGATCGATCGCCTTGAACGCTTCGTGGTTGATTTACGGCATTTCCAGCGGTTGACGCCCGCGCGCTTCACCCGCGGTGGAAAGCGAATTGCCATCGGGATGTTGAAGAAATTCATCCTGGCGGTTTCCCTTGCGATCCTGGCGCTGAATGAGGTCTCTGCTGCACAAGTCGAATCGCGATTATGGCTCTGGCTGCTGCTCTACGCCTTTGCCTTCCAGATCTACCTCGATTTCAGCGGTTACACGGATCTGGCGATCGGGATCGGCACCTGGGCGGGAATCGACTTGCCGGAAAACTTCGAACGCCCTTACCTGCAAGCCGACATCCGTGCATTTTGGAACCGCTGGCACATCACTCTGACGGAGTGGTTTCGCTTCTACGTATTCAACCCATTCACACGAAGGCTGCGCACGACGCGCGTGAGACTCCCTGTGTGGACCATCATCTGCCTGGGTCAATTCGTTACCATGATTTTAATCGGGATGTGGCACGGGATTGCCTGGCATTTCCTGCTTTGGGGTTTGTGGCATGGTGTTGGATTGTTTCTCCACAATCGCTGGCAGTCTGTATTCCAGAAAAACAACCCGCGGGCAAGTGCGCTGCGGGACCATGCCGTCTGGCGTGCAGTTGGCGTTTTCATCACCTATAACTATGTTGCAATGGGCTGGGTGTGGTTTGCTATTCCGGATGTGGATGTCGCTTTCGATGTACTGCGAAAATTGACGGGATTGTAAGATCATGGCGGATGATATCGACAGGGATGCATGGAGTTGGACGAGGGTCACTCGTATCTTGGTAAAGACGGCGTTGTTGTTCGTCGTATTTAACCTGATCTTCGCGTCCTTCGACCTTTGGCCGTTGATGGGGAAGCTCTCCGTCTACAACACGATCGTACCAGGGCGGTCCCGCTTGCCCTATGGCAGCGATCCCGAGCATTCCTACAATCTCACCGTCTCTCAATTGGACGTGATGATTGCATCCCACGAGATAGCTGGGGAAGTCAAAACCACCGACGAATACCGTATCCTGGTTTTGGGCGATTCATCGGTCTGGGGCTTTCTCCTGCAGCCCGGGGAGACGCTGCCGGCGCAGCTCGATGCGGGCGCCTACCGCATGGCCGACGGCCGGCGCATCCGGGTGTACAACTTCGGCTATCCGACGATGTCTCTGACCAAGGACCTGCTGCTGCTCTCGCGCGGTCTGGAATTCGACCCCGATCTGGTCGTGTGGTTCTTCACGCTCGAATCGTTCTGGCGGGAGAATCAAATCGAAGCCCCATTGATCCAATTCAATCCCGACGCCACGCGTGATCTGATCGTTGAATTTCAGCTGGACCTGGATCCTGCAGATTCGCGCTTACAGCCCGCCACGTTCTGGCAGCGGACCATCATAGGTCAGCGTCGAGAACTGGCCAATGCCATTCGCCTGCAAGGTTATGGTGTGATGTGGGCTTCGACGGGTTTGGATTGCTACATCGTGCTTCCCGATGATCGAGACGACCGCGAATTACCGAATGGTCTTGACTTTCACGGGCTGCAGCCGGGTGAACTGGAAGAAGAACAAATGGCCTTCGATGTGCTCGCTGCCGGCGTAGATCTTGCTGGTGATGTGCCGGTGGTGTTGATCAATGAGCCTATTTACGTTCATACGAAAGAAGGCAGTGATCTCTATTACAACGCTGTCTATCCACGCTGGGCGTATGATGCCTATCGGGAGTGGCTGCGGTTGCGAGCGGAAAAGGAAGGTTGGAGATTGTTGGACTTGTGGGATTGGCTTTCGGCGGATTCCTTCGCGGACAGCGGGGTGCATTACGATGCGGAAGCGGCGAGTACGCTGGCTTCCTTCCTGGCGGGATTGCTCTGGGAACCCGTTAATGATTGATTGTATGGGTTTGGGGTTGTCCACCACTTCGGCCTGCAACTTGCACCTTTTGTAAACAGAAACATAATAGTAGGCTCATTGGTAGAGCAGGATGATGTTACGCCGTAGAATCACTTCGCGAAAGAATCCATACGAGCGCCCGGATTTACGGGGCGGTTTGGATTCCAGAGACCGCTTTCAGAACCCCAGGACGGCACTGATCTTCTTCATGCTGGGCGTGGTTCTTTTCGGCGTTGTGCTTTCCGGCTGCGACGTGATTGTCGAGGCGGCTTACGCCAGTCCTTACGGCGGCACGTTGTATCCTACGGATGCCCAGGAAGTGACGGATGCTTCGTCTATGGAATCCGGTAATGGAGATTCGAATCCCGACACAGGTGGAGAGTCGATTTCCTACCATCAACTCGTGACCATCGGGGTGCTCTACGCGGTCAAAAACCGTCCACCGAATGCGCCCGTACCGCAGCTTGCCTCAGGCGAGTGGATGGAACTGCCCATCATTCCCACAGTGAGTTCGACGGCCCGTAGAATCTACCAGCAGGGATTACACCGCGGTAACGATCCACATGCTTTCTCGAAGGTGGGCGATTGCCAGAATGTCTCATCACTGTTCCTTGGGGTCTTTGACGATCCGGGCGCCTATAGTTTGCGGTCGCAGGACCTCGGTCTGCAGGCGACCATCGATTGGTACGCCGGCTCGTTCAGTCGGGAGAGCCTGGCAGTACGGGGCGGGTTCAACGCCGCTTCTATCCTTTCGCCGGTTTGGGCGGATAGGGATGCTTGTGAGAAAAACGAAAGCCCGCTGGAATGTGAACTGCGAGTCCACAAGCCCAGCATCGCCATCATAAATCTGGAAACCTGGTGGGAGAAATCAACCGAGAGCTATGATCTCTACCTGCGTACGATTATCGAAACCACGATCTCCTACGGAGTGGTGCCGATCCTCTCAACGAAGGCCGACAACCTGGAAGGCGATCATAGTATCAACGCTACCATTGCCAATCTAGCCGTCGAATATGATATTCCGCTGTGGAATTTCTGGCGTGCCGTTCAGTCTTTGCCCAGTGGTGGGTTGCAGGATGACGATTTCCATCTGACCTACGCCCAAAATTTCTTCGATGATCCCAACCGTATGAAAACTGCCTGGCCCTGGCGCAATCTAACCGCCCTGCAGACTCTCGACTCCGTACGCCGGGGTTTAACCACCGCGCGTCCATGAATAGAAATTCACATATTCACCGCCTAATGATTTATCGTGACTCAAGCTTCTGAAATTCGCTCCCGAATTCAAAACGAGATCGCAGATTTCATCGCGCAGGAAATCCTGCAGAAAGCGGCGCGCAAGCTGAGTTTTGAAGAACCGTTGATCAGCAGCGGCTTGATCGATTCGTTTCACCTGGTCGATCTGGCTTTGTTCGTCGAAAAAACCTTTAACGTTCGCATCGATGATACCGAGTTGCGCGCTTCGATGTTCGATACGGTGCAGGAGCTGGCGGGCTTGATCCTGGAACGGATGCAGGGGGAAGCCGGATGACAACGCTCGTCGAGCGCCTCGGAGAGCATTACCGGCAGACACCGGAGCAGGTGGCGATTCACTGCCTGACAGGCGACTCGGCGGAGTCGATCACCTATCGATCTCTGCTCGACAGCGCCGCAAGCGCAGCGCGGGATTTAATCGCTTTGGGTCTTCAGGCGGGCGATGTTGTCATCATCATCCAACCGCATGGAGGCGATTTGATCTCCGGTTTTTTCGGTGTCTTGCTGTGCGGGGCCGTACCCTCGATCTTGGCTTTCCCCTCAGAAAAGCTCGACCCCCAGCGCTATGCCCGATCGCTGGCGGCCTTGATGAACGTCACACAGCCGACTGCTTTAATCACCAATCAGGTATTCGAGGGCGAAGCGGGTGATGTGCTTTCGGAAAGCGGATCGTCGCTGCGGATCTTGTTATCGGAGGAGTTCAGTACAGGGAAACAGTATGATCTCATGTCTCTGCCGGGTGTGGATCTTACGCCGGATGACGTGGCTTTGCTGCAGCATTCTTCGGGAACGACGGGACTGCAAAAAGGAGTGGCCCTCTCGCATCGCTCGATCTTGACGCACATCGAACGTTATGCGGAGGAGGTCCGGATGGATACGCAGGACGTGGTTGTCAGTTGGCTTCCGCTGTATCATGACATGGGCTTGATCGCCGGTTTCCTCATGCCTGTGCTCCTTGGCGCCACGCTGGTGCTCACGTCGCCGCTGGAATGGGTAAGGGCGCCGTATCGGCTGATGCAGGCTGTGTCCCGTTACGGTGGTACGCACTCCTGGCTGCCCAACTTCGCTTTTAATTTTTGCGCCCAGAAGATCCGCGAGCGGGATCTGGAAGGCGTCGATCTCTCCAGCTGGCGGGCGGTGATCAACTGCTCCGAACCCATGCGCCTGGAGAGTCATGCGCAGTTCATCAAGCGATTCGCGCCCTACGGCTTGTGCGAGGAATCATTGGGGAGCTGCTACGCCATGGCGGAGAATGTCTTCGCTGTCACGCAGAGTACGGTCGCTGTGCCGGTCAACATCGATTGGATCGATCGACAAGCCTTCCGTGAGCAGCACATCGCCCAGTCTGCCGACCAAGCGGCGGACTCGATTGCCGTCCTCTCCGCGGGGAGGCCGCTTCCAAAGACGATGATCCGCATCATCGACGAAACATGGAACGAAGTTCCGGAGCGCGTCGTGGGAGAGATTGCCTTGAAAAGCGAAACGCTCATGACGGCTTACTACCGACGCGATGACCTGACTAAAAATGCATTCCACGACGGTTGGTATCTGAGCGGTGATCTGGGATATCTTGCGAAGGGAGAACTGTATATCACCGGCCGTAAGAAGGAAATCATCATCGTGGGCGGCAAGAACATCTATCCCCAGGACCTGGAAGCACTCGCCAGCGAGGTCCAGGGGATCCACCCCGGCAGGATCGTAGCTTTTGGTTTGTTCAACGAGCAGCTTGGCACGGAGGAAGTCGCTGTCGTCGCTGAAGAGGAGGTCGAAGAACCCGGGTTGAGAACGCAGTTGGCGGAAGCCGTGCGGCAGATGATCAACCAAGGCTCAGATATTGCCGTACGCCATGTGCGCGTCGTACCGCGCGGTTGGGTGATAAAAACCAGCAGCGGGAAACTGGCGCGTGACGCCAATCGTCAGAAGTTCATCAATACGTTCTTAATGGAAAGAGAGGGGTGTCCCCCACTCGAGGAGGACGCTGGTGCCTGAGGGCCACTTCGCACCTGATGCGCGGGCGCTGCTGCGCCGATTCGGAATACGGCCCAGAAAGAAACTGGGCCAAAATTTCATGGTCGATTCCCGTGCCTTGCAGAAAGTTATCGCGGCCGCAGAACTCACCGGTGACGAAACTGTCTTGGAGATCGGCGCCGGCGTTGGCACCCTGACCGCGAGATTGGCCGATCGCTGCGTACGGGTAGTTGCCGTGGAAATCGACGAGCGTTTGATCCCGGTATTGGAATACGCCTTCGCCGCAACGGCAAATGTCGAGATTGTCTCGGGGGACATCCTGGAGCTGGACCTGACGAAAATTCTGGAGGATGATCCCTATACCGTGGTCGCCAACATTCCCTACTACATTACCTCAGCGCTGATCCGGCGCCTGATGGAATCTGAACGCCGGCCGGATGGCCTGGTGCTCACCATCCAGAAAGAAGTCGCCGAACGCATCGTTGCAGGTCCGGGGGAAATGAGCCTCCTGGCCTTGAGTGTGCAGGTGTATGGGGAGCCGGAATTGTGCGGTCGTATCCCGGCGAGTGCCTTCTATCCGCAGCCCAATGTCGATTCGGCGGTGCTGCGCATCACGAGCTATTCCACACCCCGGGTACCACAGGCGTTGATCGAACCACTCTTCACGCTGGCGCGCGCCGGCTTTGGCCAGAAGCGCAAGCAAATCCACAACGCCCTGACGAAGAATCTGGGAAAGCCGAAGGATGTGGTGCTCGATTGGCTGCGTGCGGCCGACGTGCGTCCGGAACAGCGTGCGCAGGAATTGAGCATCGAGCATTGGATCGCTCTGGCGATGGCTGACGGGGAAGAACGGTAATAGCAGGGATTTCATCAGTTCCTTATTACACTTCTACCGATGTCGTATTGTCAGCCGCACGAAGGGGAATTAAGATTTGATTCTATAATATTCTACTATGGGAGAAGAAATCGATGATCTACACACAGGTTATCCTTGGCGCTATAGTTGCAATATTTACTGTCTCGTTCGTTGCTGCCATGGTAGTCATGCGTCGACGAGGGCATGACCAGAAAGGAGAAATCGGTGAACATGCTCTAGGAGCCACGATTACCTCCATTGCATCATTATTATGGCTGGCCGTTGCACTTTTCTATATCGTTGATGTCCGAAGTGTAGTCTGGTTCGGTCGAATCACCATGCTGGATCATGGTTTGTTCAAGGGCATCGGTCTCGCAGTAAGCGCTGTCGGTTTGCTGGTGGGCATCGTTGGTCAGATCACGATGGGGGAATCGTTTCGCCTCGCCTTCCCCAGTGAGAAGACAAAGCTGGTGACCCGTGGGATCTATAATTATGTTCGCAATCCTTGTGCCCTGGGGATCATTCTCCTGGCGCTGGGCACAGTTCTCATCGCACCCAGTTGGCTGGCCGTTCTCGCTCTGGTGGCCAATGTTATTGGCTACGAGATGAAGATCCGGGCCGAGGAGGCATATCTGCGAGCGGCGCATGGGGCTGCGTACGAAGCGTACTGTGAGAAAGTGGGACGTTATTTACCTCGGTTATAAGAAGAGCAGCGTGATAGGAGCTCAAAATGACGACACGGAAATCCATTGATGTGTGTGTCCGTGATATACAAGCAATTTGCCTCGGTATTGTTGATTTTCCGCCAGGAGAAGAGGTCCTCGTCGTCTTGTAACTTGTTGCCCGAGTAGAAGGTGGCGATTAAAAGCGAGACGAAATAGAGGAGACCCTTCGCGAGATCAAGCAGGTGTGCGAAGCGACGAGTGGCGGGGGCAGATAGATGATAAATTGCTTGGAAACTGCATCTGAATTGTTACCCGATTTGGGTGGTCCAGAGGCGAAGCTGTAGAGAACGAAGCCTGATACCAGATAGTCTTATTGGATGAGGCAAGGAGTGCGCCATGCACATCTATGTCAAGAAGACAGAAGACACCAGGCACCAACTGCTGTCGCTGAGCAGCAGACTTTACGGTGGGATGTATGCGGATAAAGGCATTAAAGATTTCCATTTTGCCTTCACGGAGGGGGAAGACACGTACGACATCAATTTCGAGGTGCTCGACAGCAAGGGGCAGATCGCTTTTCTTGAATTGGTGGGACAATCTTTTAAGATTTTCAAGATTGAACCAGCGAAGGGTGGGGAGGAACACGAGGAAGAAGCGATTCAATGGTGGCGTGGAAAGCAGCCATCTGATGCGCCTTCTACTTCCCAACAAAGCGACCAAGTCGAAGCAGCACCCCAAGCTACGCGGCAGGTGACCACAATCTATACTTTCTACGCGGATGCGGAGATCTCCCTTGGCTTTCCCCGCTCGCACGACACCGCCAGGTGGGGCGAAATGGTTCGACAGAAATGTGGTCTGCCGACAGCGCGAGTCGAGTTTGTCCAGCATCTGGAATGGGATGCCCCAAAACTGATAAATGTCGAACCATCGGAGGTGATGTCCAAGCAGCAGGCGGCCATCGCAGGGATTCGCAAGGCACTTTTGGATCGCGGCATTTCCGTAGAGAATGTGGAAGCCGCACTGCAGACATTCCGAGCCACGACGATCCAGGAAACAGGTCGGGTGGTGTACATGGTTCCCGTCACAGAGGCCAAAGCAGTGCAGGCGGATGAGCAAGCGCTTCTTGAGCGTAGAGTTATGAAGGAGCTCGAGGAAATTTATAGGAAACCAGCATCTCGGTCCACGATCCAGCCTGCCCGGGAAACCGTTTCTCCCGTAGCCGTTAGCAAAGAGCAAATCGCGGCGAAAAAAACTGGCATGGCCAATATCAGTATAATCCTGGGAGTAATATCCATCCCGCTAAGTTGCTGTTTTGTTGGCTTCGGATCGCTTATGGGGATCGCAGCCTTGATTACCGGCGTGATCGGTCTCCGTGAAGTCAAGCAAAGCGGGGGTGATCCTGCTGTGCTGGGCAAAGCGGTACTGGGAATCGCCTTAGGTGGGATCAGTCTTGTAATTGGGATTGTTATGTTGTTATTTTTGTTGGTGCCCATCATCCTGGGCGAGAGTCTCTAACTGAAAGCTTAGCAGTTCGAGATGATTAACTTCAGCCAAGGATGTAGGCCGATAGTAATAGGGAGTCAATCATGAGCCTCGAGAAGCTTTCCACGATGGATTTGGATCGATATCTGACTCCTTCCAGGATGAGCGATTGCAA
The DNA here is from genome assembly GCA_034430425.1 of Anaerolineales bacterium. GTDB lineage: Bacteria > Chloroflexota > Anaerolineae > Anaerolineales > E44-bin32 > WVZH01. The sequence continues at coordinate 12,923 of DAOUEK010000104.1, forward strand.
TCATCCAAGCTTGAAACGAACGGCCCGGGAAATCGCCGCAGGCGCCGAGAACCCGACGCAAGCAGCGCTGTGTGTGTTTCGATACGTGAGAGACGAAATTGCCTTCAACGCCACGCTGGACATCTTCCTGAAAGCATCGCAAGCGATCGAACGAAGCATTATGGATTACTGCAACAAGGTCAACATCCACGCCAGCTTGTTGCGCGCGATTGGCATTCCGGCCAGGTTCCATATGGTGCGCGTCCGTAAGGAGATGCTGGAACACATCGTTCCCGGCTTTTTGTATCGCCACCTACCCAGTCCGGTGGGGCACTTCTGGTGCGAATGTCATCTAAACGGGCGCTGGATGGCGTGCGAGGCTTTGTTCGACACGCTTTTCTACGCAGGCATGTTGAGGGCCGGATTTCTGACGAAGGAACAAATCCCCACAGTCGATTGGGATGGAAAAAACGATCTCGTGTTGATGAAGCACTGGGTCGTGGCGGAATGGGAAATCTACTCCCATTACGAGCAGCTCACCGATCTGGCGAGTGCGGAAGGCATGCCGCCGAGATTATTTTGTAAAGTCCTGGAATGGCTGCCGGCTTATTTCTCGAGCCGACGGACGGACCAAATACGCAACGGATAAATTCTTTCCTGGAGGGCGCCGGGATTGATGGCGGTCTGCGTGACGGATTGGGGGTAGACGTCGGACGAAAAGACCCCAACTTGCAGGGCATTCGACATGCATTCGATTTTGTTTCTGGGGGTTGTTAAGTCTGGTGGGTAGGTGGATTGAATTTGCCCGCTAGGGGTGGGTGCCTCGAGCGACAGAGAGCGTAAAGATTCGATCTGTCCGCCAATATTCCATACGGGGAGAGATACGGTGATAAAGAATCAATTTCGACACAATGTAAGAACGTTTGTATTCATCAGCTTTCTATTTTCATGGCCGATCTTCTTCGCGGTTGACGGCTGGCTGGAACCCATGTTTGCAGCGCAGGACAACGAAGCTGCTGCAAGGTTATCCGTGCTGTTGGGTCATGCACTCGCCATGCTGGGGCCGGCCCTCGCCGCGCTGTATCTGTGGTGTACTCGGCAAAAGGAAACCCCGGTCTGGTCGTGGAGCAAGTCCCGCTACTATGGCATCGTGGCGCTGGTGATGCTGGCATTCTGGACCCTGCCTGGTTTGATCGGACTTTTCTTTGGCGATAAGATTCAATCTCCTGTCGAAGCGCAGATGTGGATCCGGATTATCATATTCCTGTTGCTGGGTTGGATCTCAGGTATCGGCGAGGAAATGGGGTGGTGCGCCTACCTGCTGCCACAACTGTCCTCACAGGTCGGTAGGACCAGGGCTTTGATCGTCTCGGGAGTGATCCGTGGTCTTTGGCATTGGCCGGTCATTGTGGCTGCAATTTTGGCGCAGGTTGTTGCTGGGGAGAGAACCGTGCTCGAATTGTTAGGAGCAGGCGTTGTGGTTGCGATTCAATTGGCTTTATCCAATGTGTTCTTTGGAGCGGTCATGGGATGGATATGGTACCGTACAGAGAGTATCCCCCTGGTCGGCTGGACGCACTTCTGGCACAATCTGACTCGGGACGTAACGATGATTTTGATTGTGGGCTATGCCAGCAGCCTATGGGTAACGCAGATAAGCGGAATTGTTTTCTATATGCTTGGTGTCATGCTGTTCGATACCGTACGTAGAGAAGAAGGGTTGGAATGGCGTCAGCTTTTCAGGCGTGAAAGAACGCAAGCGTTGGAAGAATCTACCTAGGCGAGGGAAACCATCTCTTGTGGAGATGTAGCACGAAAAGGAGTAGAGAAGTTGGAAATCCCCTTTTATCAAATCGATGCGTTTGCAAGCGAAGTCTTTTCGGGAAATCCCGCGGGAGTCTGTTTGCTGGAGGATTGGCTGCCTGATGCAGCACTGCAATCGATCGCTGCGGAGAACAACCTTCCCGAGACAGCATTTCTCGTTCGAGGGGAGGATCACTACGATTTGCGCTGGTTTACCCCGCGGGTAGAGATCGATCTCTGTGGGCATGCCACACTGGCGAGCGGATATGTCATCTTTAAATACGTCGATACGGATGCCGAAAGCGTGGATTTCATGAGCAAGAGTGGAAAGCTGTCGGTCGATCGACGCGACGATTTTTTCTACCTGGATTTCCCCTCCCGCAAGGCCTACATCTGTGCTCGCCCCGAAGGCTTGGATTCCATATTGGGCGCTTCTCCTTCAGATGTAATGGCTTCACGCGACTTGATGGCCGTATTTGGGGATGAAGACCAAATCCGAACGCTGACCCCCGACCTTTCGGCTGTCGCGGAATTGGAATATTTCGCACTGATCGTGACAGCGCCAGGCCGGAATTCCGATTTCGTCTCGCGCTTTTTTGCGCCCGGTGCCGCCATTCCCGAAGACCCGGTGACGGGATCGGCGCACTGCACACTCATCCCGTATTGGTCGGAGCGTCTGGGGAAGAAGGAGCTTCACGCCTTTCAATTGAGTGCGCGCGGTGGGGAGTTGTTCTGTACGGATCGAGGCGAGAGAGTCTCCATCGGTGGCCGCTGCGTTACGTATTTGGTAGGGACAATCATTTTGTAATCGTCGAATAATCAGTAAATTCGATACCGGAGAACGAAAGGAACCAATGAGCCGACCAAAATTGAGTGCCGGTGTGATTGTGTTCGTCGTACCGGATGCCAGGAAAACCGCGGTGTATTACCGCGATGTACTGGGTTTTCGCGTCGTCGAACATTACGACAAAGAAGAGGCATTCGCGGCCTTGTACCGCGATGCGGTGGAGATCATCGTCGTCCAGGCGAAGCACGGTGAGGTGTTGTCCAACCAGGTGCGTTACGGGGTCGGCTACGACGCCTATATTGATCCGGAGTATGTCGAAGATGTAGACTGGTTCTATACTGAATGGAAACAAAAAGGTGCTGACATTGTCGACCCTCCGGCAATGACCGCCTATGGCTGTTACGAATTCGTGATCGAAGACATCGATGGAAGACGGATCGGCATTGGACGGATTCGAGATAAAGAAGGGTTCTTCGGAGAAGAGAACCTATAAAGCCTCGTTCATCATCCTGGAATTTTATATGTCCACAGATAGGGAAACCCAATCCGAGCGTAGAAATCAAATATCTGTAATCGCAGACATTTCTGATTCGATCGACGTAAAACGCTGGTTGGACCATTTATGATGGTATGTAGATCTCGGCGGTTATTACCCAACATGTACCTGACGCCAGCGTGATATTGAACCGGCTGCTGGTGCGCTCAGGGAAATAGGCCCATGACCACATCTGATGTAGATCTCGAAGATCGTTTAGCGCAGTTAAAAAGAAGTTCCTGACCGGGGTCTCGAGAGGCATCCCTTGATATTGAGAGACCCTTATGACCTGCCATCGGAACTGCAATCCTCAGCGCTGGCGGCTTTTCTTCCGTCGTCCCGTTTTACCCGGCACTCTGCTGCTATCGAGTAATTTTTTTTTACGGTACGTCTTCAACTTTCAAGATGACTATTCGATCAATGGAGAATGAAAATGGATCTAGAAAAGTTCCTCGTTAACGCGAAGGTATACGCTTATGCCAGTGGAGGGGGATGGGACGAAGGTTTCCTGGAAGATGGCAGTAAAGAACTTGGCTTTGAGGAGGGTGAGTTCAGATATCGCGATCGATATTTCGGTTGGGATCCATTCGTTGGGGAAGAAGTCGTCTGGCATGGTGATCGGATCATCTGGGCGATGAATTACTACGGACTGGTCTTCGATGAAGTCGTCCCGGCTGCTGAAGTGTACGCTTTCCTGCA
>DAOUEK010000105.1:0-26209 GCA_034430425.1 Anaerolineales bacterium
AATCACTGGCCAGAAGAGCTGGCTTTCACGAAATCGTTTCGAGAGAGTAGGCTTATGGTTCATGTGCATCCTTTCTGTGAACGATTGGCTCTTTGTCAGTTTCGTATAAATCAATAATTCCGGAAGAGAAGCGGTGTGATAAACACAGCTTCTCTTCTACGTGTACTTTTTAGTACTGGCGAGAGGGCAGTAAGTCCTCAGCCTCTTCAGGATAGTAGACGGTCTCGTCGGTGAGAACTTCGCGGTCAATCGTTTCACCGTTCATGAGTTGTAGCGCCATCGCATAGACCTGCGGTCCAAGCAGAGGGTTGCATTCTACGTCTGCCTGTACCCAGCCGTCAATCATGAGCTGGAATCCACCGCGCGTGCCATCAACAGACACAATCACGATGTCGCCCGGTGATAGACCTGCAGCCTTCATGGCTTCTACAGCACCGATGGCCATGTTGTCGTTGTGGATGAAAGCACCATCGATCTCATCGCCGTATTTGCTTAGGAAGGCTTCCATAACAGGTTTACCTTCGGCGGTGGTGAAGTTTCCGGTCTGGGAGTCAATGATCTCGATGTTGTCGTTGAGATTCATGCGGAATCCTTCTGCACGGCCAACCGCTGCACCCGAGCCTGTCGTGCCGCTTAATTCGACGACTTTACCGCCGTCGGGGAGCAGTTTGTTCATTTCATCGGCAGCTCTCTGACCTTCCACTACCATGTCGGAGCCAATGTGCGATGCGTATAGAGATTCATCTGCGGTGACCGAGCGGTCGACGATGATTACCGGGATACCGGCATCTTGAGCTTCTGTTAACACAGCTTCCCAACCATCTTCAACGACCGGGGGCAGACCGATCACATCAACTTCCTGCTGAATACAGGAGCGCATGGCCGAAATCTGATTTTCCTGCTTCTGTTGAGCGTCAGAGAAGAGCAAGCGAATGCCCAGGTCCGCGGCGTTTTCCTTGAATGAAGCCGTGTTTGCTGTACGCCAGTCGCTTTCTGCACCGAGCTGTGGATAGCAGAATACCATGTCGGTGTATTCACAGTTGGGAGCACAATCTGCCTTTTCATCTGCAGCTCCACCACCACATGCCGCAAGTGCTAACGTGGCGACGAGGAGTAAAAAGGCAATCGATTTAATACGGGACATTTCATTCTCCTTCCCTAAGTAGGGATTCTCCGATTGTACGGAGGTCTTGTTGTCCTGGTTTTGAACCATATGTTAGAATGATCTGTGCGATATTTCCTTTGCGGGAATATCGCACAACGGAAGTGCTTGCTTTTAACGGGCTAAGACCGGAGCAAGCGCTTCTCTTGTTGCCACTAACTTTCCAGTATCCGATAGAAACCTCCTTCCTTCTGACCCCTAAACGATCAGGAACAGAAATGCAGCACCGGTATATCGAGAGATCAATTTAGATCACGACACAAACCGAATAAAACTCGAAAAATTAATTGCGCGAGATTTTTATGTAGGATGGAGTGACGACTGATTCAATAATAGTGAAATCGGAGGGTATCTCAATAGTTTTTTCGGGGATTTCTGTTGAATTTGTTACTCTCCTGTCGATAAACAAACGAACTTTTCAATCGGAGAGTTAAGTTTTTCTATAAAAGGTCGATTTTTATCCGCTTTACAATCCAGGTGATCAGTGAACTATGATTATTACTGTATCATAATTAACTCAGTCAATATCTTCGAGTAGGTAACAATTCTTCCGCGTCCTCCGGGTAGTAGATGCCTTCAATCGAGGGGATGAATTTGGGGACCTCCTCGCCATTTACGACTTGTAAGGCGATGACAAAAAACTGCGGACCAAGGAGAGGGTTGCACTCAACCGTGACGTTCAATTTACCATCGAGCATTGCTTGAAACGCATCGCGAATGGCGTCAATGGAAACGATCTTGATATCCTCACCAGGCACCAGGCCGTATTCCTCGATAGCCTGGATGGCACCGATTGCCATGTCGTCGTTGTGGGCAAAGAGACCGTCGATCTGATCTCCGTATTCTATGAGATAATCTTCCATCACTTCCTTGCCCTTGGCGCGTGTGAAGTCGGCCGACACGGAGACAATGATGACCATCTCGGGGTAATCCTCGAGAATCTCTCGGAAGCCCAGGTAACGGTCGTTCGCCGGCGCCGAGTCGATGGTGCCTACCAATTCCATGATGTTGCCCTGCCCGTCAAGCAAGCGTACCATTTCGTGCGCGGCCCTTCGACCCTCTTCCATGAAGTCAGATCCAAGCCGGACTGCGTAGAGATCTTCGTCCACCTGGGCACGTCGGTCGACCACAATGATGGGGATGCCTGCATCTTTGGCTTCCTGGAAAACGGACTCCCATCCGGTTTCAACAACAGGGGAGACGCCGATCACATCAACCTGCTGTGCAATGAATGTGCGGATCGCCTTGATTTGATTTTCCTGTTTTTGTTGGGCGTCCGAGAAGATCAACTCCACACCTAAACGTTCGGCTTCCTCAAGAATCGAGGCGGTGTTACCCGTGCGCCAGTCACTCTCCGCTCCGATTTGTGAGAAACCAACGACGAGATCCTGGTAGGTTTTTGGACCGTTATCCTGATCTGGTACAGGACTTGAGTATTCGGGTGGGGACGTAAATGCAGCACCACAAGCAGTAACGCAGGTGGTAATGACGAGCAAAGTGATCAGCGTGTGGAGTTTCTTTGCATGCAACATGAACCTGATCTCCTTCATCTTCTATGAATCTCCGTCGTTTTGCAGGGGAATGGTCACAGTCACTCTTGTGCCAGATTGGTACTGACTCTCAACAGAGAGACCATACTGCTTGCCGTAGTACAGTTCAATGCGTTTGTTTACATTCTCCAGGCCAAAACCACCTTCATTTCCGGAGATTTCACCCGTGTCTTCTTTTAATGTGGCTTGTATCTGCGCTAATTTGTAAGGCGTAAAACCTACTCCGTCATCCTGTACTTCCAGGAGAACCTGGTTTTGATTGGCGCGATGGGCACGAATGGTGATCGTCCCGCCGCCGCGTTTGTTCTTGATGCCGTGATAGAGTGCATTCTCAGCCAAAGGCTGCAAGGTTAGTTTCAATATCGTGCTGTCCAGAATGTCGTCGTCGACATCGATTTTATAATCCAGTATGTCTCGATAGCGTATTTTCTGGATCGTCAGATAGCTCTGGACATGTTCGATTTCCTGTCGGATGGGAATCCAATCCTTTCCCTTACTCAATGCAATTCGGAAGAAACTCGAAAGAACTCGTACGATCTCAATCACCTGGTCCGGTTTATTCGATTCTGCCATCCAAACAATCGTATCGAGTGTGTTGTAAAGGAAATGGGGGTTAATCTGGGCTTGCAGCGCTTTTAATTCAGCTTTCTTCAAGTTCTCCTGTTCCTGGATTTTTTCGTCCAGAAGCTCGCGAATTCGACCCACCATGATGTTGAAACTCATACCCAATTCTGTGATTTCATCCACGTTGTCCTGGGATACCAGCGCTTTGAGATCGTTTTGGGTGATGGTAGTGGTTAAATTCTGCAGCGCCTTGATGGGTACATAGATGCTTGTTGAGATGATCCATGCCGCAGCGATCGAGAATCCAATGATGCAGGGCAGGAGGATGGAATATACGATGATCCAGCGGTTGAAACGTGTCTGATTTTCTGCGTATTGCAGTTCGGCTTGCTGGACCTCGAAAAGCATATAATCCTGCACGCTGTCCTCGACCACTTCGGACACGCCGCGGATGTTATCCCAGACCAGTTCGTTCTCAGCGACGCGACTTCCTAGTTTGATCTGTTCGCCCATCTTGTCGACATAGCCTGTCAGTGTGGCCATCGTCCGGCGGATCACGTCCAGCTTGATCCTGGATTTATCGGAGCTGGCGTTGGCCATCATTGAATCAATCTGCGAATTGACCTGGTTGATGATCTCATATTGATTGCCATCATCGAAGGATATCTTCCCGGCCACGATTCTCCACATTTCCGTATCAATACTCGGCTTGATAAACCCATTGATGCTGTTGGCTGTCGTGATATTTGTGATGATGGCGTCATAGCTGCGGTTAAAGCGCAGCACCTCGAGGATCATCGTCGTGACGAGCGCGACGAGCATGAGGATCACCACGAAAAAGGAAAGCAGGATTTTTGCCCTTAGCGAGATGTTAATACCTGAGAAGATATCGATGAACTTTCCGACGAACTTGGGAGTAGGTTCAGGAGACGTTAATTCGATATTCATCATCATCATCCAATACTCTTAGTCTGCTGTGCTTGCTTTCGGAATTGTTGGGGAGTCAGAGCACATTTTTTCTTGAATACCGTGCTGAAATAATGCGGATCGCGATAACCACATAGATGTGCGATTTCTGATGATTTTATGTTGGTGGTTCGCAGGAGTTCCTTCGCTCGATTGATCCGTAGTTTGCCGATGTAATTTCGGAAAGTCTCCCCGATCTCATCGTGAAAGACGGAGCTGAAATGACTGGCGCTGAGGTTGTACATCGTAGCCACTTTCTTAAGCTGCAATGTGGGATCCGTGTAATTGTCGTCGATGTATTCTTTGGCTTGTTGGATCAAAATTAATCGTTCATGATTCGTTCGAGTGTTTCTCAAGGCCAGAGCGTTATTGAACACGTTTTTCATCTCAAGTTTTATCTGCTCGACTGTTTCAACCTCGTCCAGAAAATTTTCGAGGTCATGTACTTCAGGGACAACCTTGTTAACGTCCCCACCAAGATCGCTCACAAATTGAGCGATGGTTAATAAGATGTCGACGATGAAGTAATGTCGAATCAGTTGAGAATGCATTACCGCTTTTTCAATTGGTTGTATACAGGCGGAGAAGAAATCCTCGAAATTGTCTAACGTACCAAAGCGGAGAAAATCCTCAATTGCAGCTTGATCGACATTTCGCAGTTCGATTTCCCGGTCGTTACTTTCAATTTCTGGTGTTTGGAGTTCCCTGGCTGGCTTCTTAATCCGAACCAATGCTTCGGCGAAGGAGTGGTGAATATCTCCAAGGCGATCTTGTGGTGGACCAATTTCTACAGATAGTCCACATTGTGTTTGAGCGGCAATGTTTTTCTTTGCCTGTTCGGCCAGGAATCTCGCCTCTTCGATCAACTGCTCGTGACTGTCACCTGTCAAGAGTAGGACCAATTCCTCAACATCTTTTTTGGTCATGAGAACATCCGCATGGTTCGCTGCCAGATCGGAGACGATACGTTCGACCAGGCGATACTGGTGAAAGTCGAATGGTTGGTTGTCTTCACATAATTCGATCGACATCAGCATAACAAGATAGTGCTTTGCAACGATGTTCAGGCCATAATGTTGACTCTGTTCGATCGCATCTGCTGAGGGCACACTGCCCATCACCAGACGGAGTAAAAACTGTTCTCGTTGTAAAACGAGGTTGCCTGCGACACTTTGCTGCAGCTGTTTCAAGCGTTCCTGTTCCTTATGTTCTTTGCGCAGCGTATCACCAAGTCTTTCGAGCGCTTCCTCGATATCCGCAGCACTCACCGGCTTCAAAAGGTACTCGGTAACGCCCATCTTCAAAGCTGACTGAGCGTATTCGAATTCATTGTGACCACTGAGGATGATAATCTTGACCCACGGCATGTGCTCGCGAAGGATCTTGCTCAGTTGCAAGCCATCCATAAAAGGCATCTTGATATCGGTAATCAAGACGTCAGGCTTTGCATCTTCAATGAGGGGCAGCGCTATCTCACCATCGGATGCTTCCCCGCAGATTTTGAATCCGACGGATTCCCAATCGACATTTTCACGGATGCCGTCCCGTGTGACGATCTCATCCTCGACCAGGAATACCTTGTAAGGCATGTGCTGACTCCTTGTATTCAAGCCGATAACTTCCATCTTCTACGCAGGTCTATCGTTCGGACTTACAGTAATATCACTCGTGTACAACTGTAATAATAAAATATCATATGCGGCATTCATGGGAAGAGCGAAATTGGGAAATCCGAATGCGATTGTCCTCTATTATATATATTCTTAGATATCGAATATAAGGAGGCAGCGTATCGTCTGGATCAGGAGTATCCCTGCAGGGATCGCTTTCCTGGAAGGATTCTGTCACCAGACGAAGGGAATCAGACGATAGGGTACGCTTTCACGATATTGGTAATATCCAACCAACTCTTTATCTAAGGTTCGATCTTCCAGGTGGGTACGCACCACAGTGCCTGCTATAGCGAAAATAACACCGATGAATGCGAACGCGGAACCGAGGATGAAGGGGAAACTAACGAAACCCAACAGGCTGCCGAGATAGCCCGGGTGCCGAATGTGTCGGTAGGGACCGGCTGCGATCACCTGGTGGTTTCGATCCACTTGAATACGCACTTCTTTTTCGAAGTGTGGGTTGTGGATCATCGCCCATTGATTAAGGGCACTGCCTGCCGCATATAGCAGTATACCAATCGGCGCCATCCAGAGTGGCAATAGACAGTAGTAGAGACGACCGAGATCGACGGCAGCCAGGACGTAGATAAGCAATGTAGCCACCATTAGCAAGCGAACTATGTGCCTGTCCCACTTTTTCGCATCGCCTCTCTGGACCTTGCGTAGATGAGCCAGTTCGACGTATGCAGGAAACCGGGGGACAATGATCAGCAAACTGAGGATCTGGTAGGTAAGTACCGTGGCTGCGTAGATCCAGAATCCCCAGATCTTAAGCGTCCCGGCAAAGGCGAAAAAAAGCACGCCGACCGGGACCAGCGAGAGAATATTCTGTTGAACTCGTTGATATATGAACTTCAACATTTCTTTGCCGATAACGATAGGCACAATTTGTGACTTGTCCGCATGATCGTTAGCGTCGATAATTCCGCCACGCTAGACTGAGGCCGAAATCGGCGGTGTGTCTGGTGTCGATTCCGTGGGTGGTAAAACCAGTCGAAGAATAATCACCCATCCCGCCAACAGAACGAAGGCGCTGACACAGAAACACGCCAGCCCGATTTGATTCCATGCCCAGTTGAGGTAGATGAAAGGCACGGAGACGTAAATACCGGTGATCAAGACCTCGCTGTATTCCGTCTCTTTTCGCCAGGTCTGGGTTACAGCCCATAGAATCAGGGCGAGTAAAGCAAGGAAAGCGAGACGGGCTACAAAGTGCCAGAGAAACGATCCCGCGATGACCACAACCAGCAAGACATTTGAAAAAACGTTCCAAAACCTGCTCAGCACTTCTTCATTAATAACGATCGGGTTCCCGAAGGTTGAATTGAAATCTTCTAATGCATACGTTTGATAGTCACCGTTACTCAATGTATGCAGCGTGGTTCGTGTGAGCAGGATGCCCTGATCGTAGCGGCTTGTGTCGATCTCGGTGATCTCTCCGGTTGTGTCGATGCCAATAAAATACTCCTGATCACTGGCAAACCAGGGCTGCGTTCCGTCCACTTGGGCAACGCCATCCTCGATGGTAATCGAACGCAGATCTCCCATGTTGGGAAAGTCTTCGGTATTTTCCGACGCCCGTGAAAAGCCAGTGGCGTAGTGGACCCCGGTGATCGCGGTAAGTAACAGTGCGAAGAAGAAGAGAAAGAAAATGGCCCAAACCAATCCTTTCTTGATTCCTGTTCGATAAAAAGGAAGGGAGTATATCGGTTGTACGAGACCGCGGAAAAACCACTGAACGAATTGGATGATGATTTCACCCAGGCTTTCGGATTCGAGGTCGTTGTATGGTGAGAGTGTCGAGTTCATGGTTTCCCGCTTTCCCGATCGATGCATACCGATCGAAGACTTGGTATTTACTCTAGCAGCGAACGGCCGTAAAGGCAATTCTAGAATACGATAAAGTGCACTGTAGGTTATTGTTTTCTTTCGTACTCACTGCGCAGCATGGACATGATTACGAGCGATTCAAAGCCATCTTTTGTCTTGTAACACTCCCGCAGCGTGCCCTCCTCGGTGAAACCTTCGGATCGATACAGCTGACGGGCGCGGGCGTTGTGATCCTTCACGTCGAGCCACAGCCGGTGCGCTCCTTGCTGTTCAAAGGCCAGTTGCTTCACCAGCCGCATCGCTTGCCTGCCGAGTCCCTTTCCCTTTTCCGTGATCACGATACGCCTGAACTCGATACTCCGGTGCGGACTCTCCAGGCCAGCGAGGAGGATGTAACCGACCGCAGTCTGATCTTCCAGACGCTCGATGATCAGATGTCGCAGGTCTTGGTCCTTGATGGCTGCCGCGTGCTGTGCTTGACTCCACTGGGCGACGAAGCTGCGATTGTCTTCCGCAGATTCGGCAGTGAGAACGAAGGGCAGATCTTGCTCGCATGTGGGACGAAGACGGATAGAAGTCATGATGAGTTCCAGACAAATTGTACATTCACCGACAGGTACGATATCGGGGATTTTTCAAGCCCGTTTCGAGTACGTTACGCACTTCCCGTTTAACGCGTGCGGCGAGTTGATCTTCATGCGTGGCGAGAAAATGCTGCACAGTTTCCGCGTCGTGTACCACGAGTTCGCGCAGCGCCCAGGAAAGGGCTTTCACGATCATGTCGTCGTGATCGTCGACCAGCATTTCACACACGGCGAGGGTGCGGGGTACGTCGCCTTCGCCGCCTTTGGAGCGCATGTTTAATGCCACGGTACTCACCAGGGCGGCGCGCCGCCACCAGCGATCCGGTGAGTGGGCCCAGTCGTGAATTGTCTGTGTTGAGATCAATCCATCTCGCCAGGCCGGGCCGGACAGCGTGCGTGAGAACCTGTCCACCACGGACCAGCCATCCATACCGCGGCCGAGGGCTTCGAGTTTACCCCGGTCCAGTGCATGGAACGCTCCAGGATGGTCGGCGATGAGTTCGTAGGCGACCCAGCGGTGCTGATCGGTGTCGACGATCGCACGTGCGGCTTCCAGTACATACTGCGCATTTTCTGCGTGCAGCGTTTGCGAATATTTGCACCGCACCTGGCGCATCGGCGCGGTTTTTCGTTCGGGGAGTGATTCCAACTCCCGGATCAGTTGGGATGCGAATTCTTCGGGTTTCATCACTGCTTCCTGGATTCGATCACGTACATTTTTCGTATAGCGCCGCCGGGGCGTTCCAATTCTCGATCGAAACGCATGCCGACTTTGCGCGCCACTCGTTCCGAGGCAGCATTTTCAGGTTCGATCAAGGCGATCAGCCGCTCGAGTCCCAGCTCGTCAAATGCGTACTGGATGATCGCCTTGCTGATTTCAGTGGCGTATCCCTTTCCCCAGGCTGAAACGGCGAAGATGTAATTCAACTCGATCTCCGCTTTTCCTTCAACTTCTTTCTCAAGCAGCCCGCAATCCCCGATGACCTTGCCGGATATCTTCTCGATCAGCGGCCAAAGATCATAGCGATCCGCATCGGGCGCCTGGGCAGTTTCTTCTAACACCGTTTGAAGCCAATCTCGTTCGCGAGGTCCACCCATAAACCGCGTTACTTCTGGGTCCGACCAAAGATCGATGAGGGCGTCGATGTCCGCCACTTGCTGCAGCCGCAGGATCAGGCGTTCGGTTTCAAGGATGGTCGTCATGCCAGCATCTCCGCCAGTTTGTAGAATTCAATCTGCGCGTGTTCCTGCATGTCTCGCTCGAAACTACGGTTAAGCAGCAGACGCAGAAGCGGGTCTAATAGTATTCCGATCCCCTCAAATCCGGCTTGCAGTGTATGGGCGATGACAATACCTTCGTTTGTGTCATTGAATTCCAGGATCAACCAGGCCGGCAATTTGACGATGCTTTTCATTTGCCACACGATGCGTGTGCCGGGTATGATCTCGGCTACTACACCTCGCAATCTGACCCTGCGTTTCCCCACGTATTCATCAAAGTACACTTGGTTCCCCAGATTATCCGGGAATCGTTTCGTGGTGTGGAAAGCGATATGCGTGCCGGGCCACCATTTCTGATATTGCTCATCCGTGCAATACAGCATAAAGTTGCAGATGCTTCTCCCTGAGATCCGGCTAATCGTTACTTCGGTTTTCATCTCGATCATCGTCACAATTATCCTGTTCAGGTGTGCTTCCCGCTTCAATTCTCAGCGAAGCGCGTGACTATCACGCTGAAGTTCGCACCAGGGATCGATTATAGACTGGTCCACTGGATCGGGTTGTTTTGAATGTAGCAAGGTCATTAATTTATCAGGCTATTTATTTCTTGCCACGATCGCCCAGGAGTGGGTGTTGTGCAAGCGTGTGGTGTCGATCGCCATATCTCCCAGGTGATAAACCCCGGCCGGGATGCCCTCTTTGATTTCTGCTACACCTTCGTCCGGCAGCACCGTCTCGACAATGTCGATCGCCTGCGAAACGATCACTCCCGTTTGCCCTTCTGCCAGACGCTGAGCCCAGTCATTCTTCGAGGTTCCGAAAGGAACCAGCGCATTTTCGAAGATGCAGTACTGGCTGAAATGCTCGCGCATCAGGGCATCGATTTCGAAGAACGAGAATCCATGATCCCCCAGCATTTCACTGTTCGGCGTTCCCAGGATGACCACGCCGTCCGGGCGCGCGATGCGTCGGATCTCGGCGAGTGCTTGATGCTCTTTTCCATATTCCTTGATGTGCTCGAGCACCTCGCTGCAGACGACCAGATCGAATTGGCCGTCAGAGAACAGATTCATATCGGTGATGCCCTGGACGCTGAATTCAGCCACATCGCCGAAGTGTTCTCTGGGGAAACGGATGGCGGAATTCGAGGCGTCACTGCCGTTTACTCGTCGTGCACCGGCTTGCTTGAGTAACGCAACGCCGTAACCGCTGCCGCAGCCGATGTCGGCTGCGATAGCGCCGTCCGCAAATTGGGCGGCGAAGTTATAGAACTTACGATGGTTGAGGTAATTCTTGACGTCGCTGGCGGTTGCCGGTCTCTGTTTACCGAGGCGATTGATGCAGATATCATCCGGGTAGACTCGGACGAAGTCCTCGAAATAGTATTTGCCAGTAACTCGTCCCAGGATGTGGGCGAAACGATCCAGGATGCTGACAATGATTCTCTTCATCGCTGTTTAAATTTCATTCGATTTCTTACGTTTTACCAGTGCCCAGGCCAGGCCAAAGGCCAAACCGAATGCGATCCCGAAGGTAATCCCGAACATGATGGGGTTCATTGCGAATATCTCCTGGCAGTCATGCTTGTCTCATTATACGTTGAGAAGCCTGCGTGCTGGCTGGGTGGATGGGGCGATGTGCATGTTGAAAGGATATGTCATGCTGGATAAAAATAGATCACCCGATATTCGCCCGCCACCATTCCACAATTCGACCCATGCCATCTTCGATACGCTCGTGTGAAGCGCCGAGGGAAATGCGGGCGTAGCCCTCACCGGACTGTCCGAACACCGTCCCGGGAGTCAGGCTGACTCCGGTGTTCTCCAGCAGCGCCGCGGTGAAATCGGCGGCGATCCAACCCTCGGGGACCGGCATCCAGATATACAGCGCCGCCTGGGGAACCGCCGGTTCCACACCCAATCCATTCAGGTGTCCCAGGATCAAATCCCGCCGCTGGCGGTAGGTTTCATTGCGTTCTTTCAGCCAGGATTGATCGCCGTTCAAAGCCGCGGTGGCGGCGTCGGTCATGGGTTTGAACTGTCCGCTGAAGAGGCAGGGTTTCAGTTTGCGCACCGAGCCCACCAAATCCGAGTCGCCGACGACCACACCCATCCGCCAGCCGGCCATGTTGTGCGATTTAGAAAGCGAGTTGAACTCCACGGTGACCGCTTTGGCGCCTTCGATCTGCAGCGGGCTGGGGACGCGGTAGCCCTCGAAAGTGACCTGGCAGTAGGCCGCGTCGTGGCAAAGAATCAGACCATGTTCCTGTGCGAAGGCGACGGCACGTTCAAAGAACGCCATCGGGGCCGAGGCGCCGGTGGGATTGTTGGGGTAGTTGAGCCAAAGCAGGCGGGCTCGTGCGGCGGTCTCGGGTGGGATGGCTTCGAAATCGGGCAGGAATCCGGACTCCTCGTTTGAGGGCAGCAGTTCGACCTGCGCCCCGACGAAGCGCGCCGCCTGAGCGTAAATAGGGTAGGCGGGTTCGGAGACCAGCACGACGTCGTCCGCATCGGTGTTAGCCAGGGTGAAGTGAAAGATGCCTTCCTTCGAGCCGTGTAATGGAACGATTTCGCAATCAGGATCGATGTCCACGTCGAAGAGTCGCTCGTATAACTGTGCCCAGGCTTCGCGCAGCGGCTTAGGCCCGTTGATCGGTTGGTAGCCGTGGTGATCCGGGTGCCTGGCCGATTGGGCCAGGGCGTCGATGATCTCTGACGAGGGCGGTAGATCGGGCGATCCGATGTCCAGACGGATCACGTCCATGCCCCGGGCGCGCAGCCCGGCAATTGTTCCGTCGAGTTCGGCGTAGAAACTGGGTTGGACAGAGTCCATGCATTGGGCTTGCTTCTTCATCGTATTTCCTCAGTGAATTTCCTGAATTGGATTTGTGTTTCCAGACGGATTTAGCCGTCGTTCAACCGTGCAGCCAGGGCTTGCAGCGCGATTACATAACTACGCCAGCCGAAACCGGCGATCATGCCCACGCAGGCTTCGGCAGTGATCGACCTGCGGCGGTAGTCTTCGCGGGCGAATATGTTGGAAAGATGGACCTCCACCGCGGGTAGTTCGCTGGCGGCGATGGCGTCGCGCAGCGATACGGAGGTGTGCGTAAAGCCGCCGGGATTGATGATCACCCCGCTGGCTTGCTGGCGCGCCTTGTGCAGGGCGTCGATCAGCGCGCCTTCGTGGTTGGACTGCAGCGTTTCAACGGCCAGATCGAGACGTTTCGCTTCGGCTTGGATTTGCTTATCGATCTCATCCAGCGTGGTCGATCCATAGACTTCCGGTTCGCGCTTTCCGAGTAAGTTTAAATTGGGGCCGTGGAGCACGAGTATGGTTTTCATGCCGACTCCTTCACGCTTTCGAGCGTCTCTTGAATGAGATCTTCGGGGACCGTCTGGCCGATTTCCGCCGCGCCGGGTTCGATCGGCAGGGCGAAGCGCAGCTGGCCGCCGGCTTTCTTCTTGTCGCTTAACATGGCCGTGCGTACCTCTGGAATGGCCAGATCTTGGAAACGCGTGGGCAGGCCCAGCTGGGTCAGCACGGTTTCGATGCGGTCTGCCAACCCGTTTTTCGCCAGGCCGATCGCCTCGGCCATGCGCGCTTCCGCCACCAGCCCGATGGCGACCGCTTCGCCGTGGCTCAATCCATACGCACTGGCAGCTTCGAGGCCGTGGCCGACGGTGTGTCCCAGGTTGAGTTTGGCGCGCACGTTCTTTTCGAAGGGATCGACGTTGACGATGTCGATTTTCACCGCCAGGGCGCGCTCGACCCAGCGCTGCGTAGCTTTGCCGTCTCCACGTTCGAGCCACTCGAAAAGCAGCGCATCGGCGATCAGGGCGGCTTTGAACAGCTCCGCCATACCGTTGCGGAATTCCTTTTCGGGCAGCGTGTCCAGCGTGGCAGTGTCGGTGATCACCACGGAGGGTTGGTGAAAGGCGCCGACCAGATTCTTGCCCTGCGGCAAATCCACACCCACTTTGCCCCCGATGCTGGCATCTACCATAGCGAGCAGGGAGGTGGGCAGATTGGCCCAGCGCACGCCGCGCATGAAGCTGGCCGCGGCGAAACCGGTCATGTCGCCGATCACACCGCCGCCCAGGGCGACGATCGTGGCGCTTCGTTCGATTCCAAGTTCCAGGAAGCGATCGTAAAGCATGCGGATCGACTCCAGAGTCTTGTGTTCCTCGCCTGCGGGGATGACAACCGCCTCGGCATCCAGGGCCTGGCAGACGGTTTCGGCGTAGAGCGGGGCGACGTTCGAATCGCTCACCACGACAAACGGCGGATGTAGCCCTCGTTCGGAGAGCAGTGTATCCACACGATGGAGGAGATTCGACCCGAGAATGACGTCGTACGCCGGCGGCGTCGCTTCCACGCGCAGGATCGAAGTCCCCAAATCCTCCAACAGCGCCAGAGCAGCCTGGGCGATGCGTTCGGGATTGTCACTGGAAGCGTCGACACGGTTGGGGAATGATGCGTAGACCTCGCGTCGTTTATCCAACAGCGACAGCAGCTGTGCTTCTTTGTCGCCGCTGAGCAGCGGACGATCGTTGGCTTTCTTCGTGCGCCGCAGCAATACTTCCTGCGAACAATCCAGGAAGATCACCTGGCCGCTGGCTTCCATCACGGTGCGGTTCCGGGGATCGACCAGCGCGCCGCCGCCGCAGGAGATCACCAGGCTGCTCTCCCCGGCCAACTGGCAGCAGAGATCGGCTTCCAATTTGCGGAAAGCAGGTTCGCCGTCTTCAGCGAAGATAGCGGGGATCGACTTGCCGGCAAGTCCCTCGATACAGGCGTCCATGTCGATGAAGGGACGCTTCAACTGGCGCGCCAGGACCTTGCCCACCGCACTCTTGCCGGAACCCGGTGGACCGTATAGTGCGATATTCTGCGGGGCCAGTGCTTCAGTCCCAGAAGACGATGGGCTCATCATCCATCTCCAGATCTTCCAAACGCGCCTTGCGCAGCAGGCGAAAACGCACCTGCAGATCGTCCACCGAGTCGCCGCCCAGTTTCTCCAACAGGGCGTTGGCCAATACGATGCAGACCACCGCCTCACCGATGACCGCGGCGCGCGGCACGGCGCAGAAATCCGAGCGTTCGTACTCGGTTTGCGCCGGTTCGCCGCTGGCGACGTCCACCGAAGCACGCGGCGTGAGCGTGGTGGAGATGGGCTTCATCGCCGCGCGCACGATCAATGGTTCGCCGGAGGAGATCCCCCCCTCCAGACCGCCGGCGCGGTTGGTCCGTCGTTTCAAAGCACCGTCCTCGAGGTCGATCTCGTCGTGGACTTCGGTGCCGCGCAATCTGGTTAATGCAAACCCGCCGCCAATTTCGACGCCCTTCATGGCGGGGATGCTCATGATCGCCGCCGCCAATTGGCTGCCCAGACGGCGATCGCCGTGCACGTGGCTGCCCAATCCCGCGGGCAAACCCAGAGCGGCAATTTCGAAAATGCCGCCCAATGTATCTTTGGCCTGCATGGCGGCCTGGATTTCGGCCTGCATGGCTTCCGTGCCGGCTATATCCGGGCAGCGTACTTCGCTGTGCGCGGCTTTTTCGATGCGTGCTTCCAAATCCATTGCATTGAGGTCGGCGCTGGCCTGCCCGATGGAAGTGACGTAGCTGCCCACACGAATGTCGAATTGGGCCAATAATTTCCGGCATACCGCGCCCACTGCCACACGCGCGGCTGTCTCGCGGGCGGAGGCGCGCTCGAGGCTGAAGCGAAAATCGGAGTAGCCGTACTTCACCGCGCCGGTGAGGTCGGCGTGGCCCGGCCGGGGGATGGTCATGGCGGGAACCGCCTTGCCCTTCCAGTTTTCGTGATCGCGGTTGCGAACGATCAGAGCGATCGGCGCACCGCTGGTCTCGCCGGCCAGCACACCGGAGCTAATCTCGACCGTATCTTTTTCGAGTTTCATGCGCGGGCCGGCGCCGTAGCCAGTTTGGCGCTGGGCGAGATCGGGGGCGATGTCTTCTGGCGAAAGCGGCAGTCCGGCGGGCATGCCTTCCAGAATGGCGACCAGCTGCGGTCCGTGGGATTCGCCGGCGGTAAGGTATCTAAGCATCTCGCCTCTCCAAAGCTTTCTGTGCCGCGGCAGTCATGATTTCACGCGAGGGTGTTACTCCCGTCCACAATTCGAACGCCAGGGCGCCCTGTTCGACGAGCATGCCCAGGCCGCTGCCGGTTCTCAGTCCTTCGGCGCAGGCGCGCTTCATGAGCATGGTCTCGGCCGGGTTGTAGACCAGATCGTAGACGAAAGCGCCCGCGGGCAGGGGGATGTCGTCCGGCCAGGGGCAGGCCTCCACCTCTGGCGACATGCCCACCGGTGTGGCGTTGACCACCAGACGGCCATCCGCGCCGGCAAAGCTAGCGTCTTCCCAGGGCAGGATCTGCGCCTGCGCGCCGGACGGCGTGACCAGGTCTTCGATTAACTGTCCCGCTTCGTTTACGAGCGGAGTGATGTAAGAAATCCGTGCCCCGCCGGGGATCAGCGCCGCGGTCACGGCGCGCGCCGCACCGCCGCTGCCGAGCACGATCACTGGGTCTCCGTCGATCTCGACGCAATGGGAGCGCAGATCGACCTGGAAACCGGTGACGTCGGTGTTGTAGCCGATCAGGTGGTTATCATGACGTACGATGGTGTTCACCGCGCCGATTCCGGCGGCCGAAGAGTCGATTTCATCCAGCAATGCCATCACGCGAGCCTTGTGCGGGATGGTCACGTTGGCGCCCATCCACGCTTCCTGACGCAAGCGCGCCACCACTGCCGCCAATTCCTCGGCCGGTGTTTCCAATAGTTTGTAGCGTCCGGGAAGATCTAACGCGGTGAAGGCCGCGTTGTGCATCGCCGGCGATACGGAATGCGACAGCGGGTAACCCAGCAAACCGACGCGGCTCATCCCAGTTCCACTCCGCAGGAAGTCAGGTTGGAGATGAAATCGGGGTAGGACTGCTGGATGCATTCCGCCCCGTGCACCACCGTGGCGCCCTCGGCGATCAAGCCGGCGACGGTCAGCGCCATCGCCAGGCGGTGGTCCTTGTGCGATTCGACATCGGCGCCTTTCAGCCGGGTCGGACCTTCAACCGCAAAGCCGTCTTCCCGGGCTTCGATCCTGGCGCCCATCTTCTGCAGCTCGCCGACAAGCGAGGCGATGCGGTCGGACTCCTTCAGACGCAGTTCGGCGGCCTGTTCGACTACAGTCTCGCCTTCGGCCTGTGTGGCGGCGACGGCGAAGATAGGGAATTCGTCGATCATGCGCACCACACGCTCGCCGGAAATCCGCACCCCGCAGAGCTCACTCCCGCGAATTTCGAGATCGGCGATCGGCTCCGTGCCGGATTGGTGTTCGTTTTCGATCCGGATCCTGACGCCCATCTCCTGGAGCACATCGAGCAGACCCGTGCGGGTGGGATTGACCCCCACGCCCGGGAGTTCCAGTTTGGAACCGGGCACGATGGCGGCAGCGGTGATCAGGAAAGCGGCGGAGGAAATGTCCGCCGGAATGACGATCGAGAAGGCCGACAACGGACCTGCTTCGGGAATCAACTGCACTTCGCCGTTGCTGGCGTTTACGGATATGCCCAGGCAGCGCAGCATGCGTTCGGTGTGATCGCGGGAAGGTCCCGGCTCGTGGATCGTGGTGGGGCCTTCGGCAAACAAGGCCGCCAGCAGGATGGCAGTCTTCACCTGCGCCGAGGCGACAGGAAGTTCGTAATCGATGCCATGTAATTTCCGGCCGTGGATTTTGAGCGGCGGTTGATCGCCGCTGCCCTGGATGTCGGCGCCCATGAGGCGGAGCGGTTCCACCACGCGTTTCATGGGGCGTTTTCGCAGGCGCGGCGTGCCGTCCAGTGTGGCTTCGATGGGCTGCGCCGCCAGTGCGCCGAGCAGCATGCGTATCGTGGCGCCCGAGTTCTGGCAGTCCAGGATTTCTGCTGGTGTCTGCCAGGGACGGCCGATAATGACCAGGTCGTCGTCGTCCATGAATTCGGCGTCGATGCCGAGGGTCTCCAGGCAGCCGAGCATGGCATCGGTCACGCCGGCGCGCAGAAAGCCCTGGATGCGGCTGGTGCCATGGGCGATACCGCCCAGGAGCAGGGCGCGATGGGAGATCGATTTGTCCCCCGGTGGGCGCACGCTGCCGCGCAGTGTCTCAGCCGGCTGGGTGATGCGGATTTCCATCGGACTCCTCGATTTCGGTTTGCTGGTTGCTCAGGCTGGCGCGCTGGCTGCGGATCAGGGTCAGTTCGGCGAAAAGCTTGTCGGCATCGCCGGAAGAGATGATCTTGGATAATTCCTGCAGGTGATGAATGGCGCGTGCGAGCGCTTTTTGAATCTCGCCCCGATTGGTGAGTAGAATGTCGCTCATAATGGTGACTTCGCTGGCCGCCAGTCGGGAGGTGTCGATGAAACCGGAGGCGATCAGGTCCCAGATGGCATCATCCGTGGCGCTGGCTTCCATGCCCACGGAGATCAGGGTGACCGCCAGCAGGTAGGGCAGGTGACTGGTCACCGCTACCAGACGGTCGTGGCGTTCGGCGTCCATCGTGAGCGGTCGGGCGTGGATGGCTGCGATAAGTTCATCGATCAGTCCCAGCATTTCCTCCGAAGTGCGCTCCAGCGGGGTGATCACGAAAGTTTTGTCTCGATACAGCTCGGCGTCGCTGTTAGCTAGTCCCATGCATTCCTTGCCGCAGAGCGGATGCCCGCCGAGTACATCAACTTTCTTGGGCAGGGCATCCATGGCCTGCAGGATCTCGACTTTGGTCGATCCAAGGTCGAAGACGCGCGGGGGTGCGGGCAGATCGCGTCCGATCTGTTTCAGGGTATCGAGAATAGCGCGCACGGGTGTGGCCAACACAACCAGATCGCAGGTTTTCAGCGTGTGGTGCAGGTCGTTGCTGGCACGGTCGAAGATCTTGAGTTCGTTGGCGAGTTCCACGACCTGGGGATCCCAGTCCATGCCGATCAGCTCTGCTGCCTTGCCTTGCAGCGCTCGGGCGAGGGACCCGCCCATCAAGCCCAGACCGACGATCGAGAGGCGCGCTTCGGAGAGTCTCATCAGTGAATGGCGATCTTTCTGCCCACAGCCTCACTCAGAACCCGCGCTTCCTGCACGAGTTTGGCGAAGGTTTCTGGTTTGATGCTCTGGGCGCCGTCGGAAAGGGCTTCCTCGGGCCGCACGTGGACTTCTACGATCAGGCCGTCCGCCCCGGCGGCGATTCCGGCGCGGGCGACAGCGTTGACATAGGCGCTCTTCCCCGTGCTGTGGCTGGGATCGAGCACGATGGGCAAATGCGTGAGCTCCTTGACCACGGGGATGGCGTTGATGTCCGTGGTCGAGCGCGTGGCGCGTTCGAAGGTGCGGATGCCGCGCTCGCAGAGGATCACGTGCGGGTTATTCTTGGAGAGGATGTAGTCGGCAGCCATGAGCCATTCCTCGATGGTGGACATCATGCCGCGTTTCAGCAGCACCGGATGCCCGGATTCGCCTACCGCAGTCAGCAGCGGGAAATTTTGCATATTGCGCGTGCCGATCTGGATCACATCGACGTAGCGTGTGATCAGGGCGACCTGTTCGATGGTCATCGCCTCGGTCACGATGGGCAGCCCCGTCTCCTGTTTCGCTTCAGCCAGGTATTCGAGGCCTTCCTCGCCCAACCCCTGGAAGCTGTAGGGCGAGGTGCGCGGTTTGAAGACCCCGCCGCGCAGGGCGACCCCGCCGGCTTCCTTCACGGCGTGCGCCGTTTCCAGCAGCTGTTGGCGGCTTTCCACGGAGCAGGGACCGGCGATGATCACGATCTCCGGTCCACCGATTTTAACACCGTTTAAGGCCACCACGGTGTCCTGGGGATGCATCTCGCGCGAGGGTAATTTGAAGGGACGCAGCACCGGGAGCACTCTTTCCACGCCGTCCATCAGTTCCAGCTGGTTGAGGTCGACGGGGCGTTCGTCGCCGATCACCCCGATGATGGTGCGTTCTTCGCCTTCGCTGAGATGCGTGCGGTATCCCAGGTCCTCCACGCGGGAGACCACGGACGCCACCTGTTTGGCATTGGCTTGATGTTTCATCACGATAATCACGGCCACCTCCTGGCACGTACAATATCTGGTGTTTTCGTTTCGTGCCTGTTATCCCACAAAAAAGAAAAAGCGCCGAGCCGCTGCTCCGCGCTTGGGTATTCCGACACAATCGTGCTATGTACTAGTCAACGCGCAGCAACGGTGGGGCCTGCTCCCACCAAAAATAGTAGTAATAAAAATACTTCTTGCTGCTCGTTGATTGGTCCATAACAGTCTTTTTCTAAGCCTGGTGCATCATAGCACAAAGGGGCAGTTGTAGTCAAGCGATTATCCATTCCGGGAAAAAACACTCCCGCCAATCTTGCCAAACCTTGCCAATTTGTTGTATTAATGAGCTCGAGGGTGGATGGATTTCTTCAGGGGGATATTCTCTCACATAGCACTTGTGTAGTAAAAATCTTATGCAAGGAGAGATGTATCATGGCATCCAGAACCAGAAAGATTATCATCCCGCTGCTTTTCTTGCTTTTGGTTTTGTGTATCGATTCGGCCGGGGCGACGCTGTACTGCGGCAGAGCGTACAAGGAACTCAAGCAGAATGCGGGTCAGCCTTACAATGCTGTCGGATACCTCAGCAACGGCTGCACGGCGTTCCTCATCGACGCCGACCACATCGCTGCCGCCGCGCATTGTTTCGTCAATACGACGACCGGTGCGTGGCAAACTGGACTCCACTTCTACCCGAACTTCCATCCCGATCGAGTCGCTGCGGACCCGCACCACGTGCCGCGTGCCGATGTGGTGCGCGTTGTGGTGGGTTCTCGAGCGGGTGAATCCGTCCTGGGATCGGGCATGGACTGGGGAATTGCATATCTTGACAACTGGCAGGACACGGCCGGGCTCAATCTGACGCCAGTGAGACTCGCTTCGTCACTTCCGGCGCTGGGCACCGCACTGGTAAACCCCGCCTACACCCGCCACCATTTTCCCTACGACGATAATGACGCCACAACATGGGATAACATGGAATGGGATACGACCAACTGCGGATGGGTGGGTTCCAACGGGGGGATGTGGGCCATCACCATGCAGGAGGCGCCCTTTTACGATGGGGTGCATCGCGACATTGTGGGTTGTAATTCCCGCTGGGGCGCCGGCATGATCCATGCCGATTGTGAACTCACCAACGTGGTCAATGACGTGGTGGTGCACAACTGCGACACCGTCGGCGGTTCTTCCGGGTCGCCCATCATGTATGAGACCACGGGAGGCTGCAGTCCTGGAACGTGGTACGTGATCGGCGTCGGGCACGGCGGCGGACCGGCGGACTTCTCGCAGCTGGCGCCCGTATGTACTCCCGACACGCCAGAGCATGCCGACAACGTCGGAGCCAGCGTCGAGCGTTTCCTCCTAGCGCCGAGATTTGCCTCCAACGTCGCCATGCACCGGCGTCCGGACAACTCTATGGCGACGGCTGTGTTCGCCGTCGACAGTGATCTGGATCAGGTGGTCTACCGGGCTCGCAGCGGTGCATCCCCTGGGTACGCGGCTGCGTTCGACTATTGGGAAAACCTGGGCACGCCTGCCAAGGGAAAACAGCTAACGCGCATCGCCGCCTGCGCGGCAGACTCGACCGGCCGCCCGCAGGTGTTCGTCGTGGCGGATGATGCAGAGATCTACACCCGCTCCGTGCAAACGAACGGCCAATGGAGCGGCACATGGACGAGTGTGGCGCTGCCGGGCACGCTCACCAGTGTGGCCGACATCGACACGACGCACGATCTCAATAACCGCTGCCAGCTGTTCGTGGTGGCAGAGAACGGAAACGCTTACACGCTTAACAAGACCACAGAGGACAGCTGGGGTTCGTGGAGCACGGTCGCTTCCGGATCGTACACACGCATCACGGCGCTGAATTACGATAACGAACTGCACGTCGCCCTGATCGACTCGGCGGGACAGATCTGGCGTACGTCCCTTACCGCCGGCGGATGGGCCGTTCCGGCGCAGCTGGGCAATCCTTCGGGGGTCGCCTCCTGGCTGGATATCGACATGACCTGGGACGAGGCTGCGCGCGGCTTCATGCTCGCCATCCCGCAGGGCGGCGGGAATTTGCTCTGGTTCGAGCCGATGTATGGAGAGTTGAAGTGGCAGTGGCACTACTTCGAAACGCACCTCTGGGCGCCCGGCGCAGCAGCACAGGACGCGCCGAGCATGCTGAGCATCACAGCCTCGCGCTGGATGGAGGATGCACCCGGCACCACCTCGCCGGTGGTCTTCGCCACCGACGTGGACGGCAACATCTACATGATCGAATATGCACGGGTGGGAACGGCGGGTTGGGTGTTGGACTGGAAGTCCTTCTACCACGAAACGATCCCATATTAACCATACAAAACGCCCTTCTTAATCCCGATCCAGGGTTGAGAAGGGCGTGTTCTTCATTTTTTTCATCCAGCGGTTGTGAACGGATCGCGGTACTACTCCTCGATCCAGCCGTGCCCGACCGCCGTGGCGACGGCGAATGGAAATTCTGGGAAGACGAGTTGAATGGACTGGATCTGGACGGCGTCGACGAACCCGTTGTCGGCGAGGACGGTCTCTTCCGATGAGCAGGAAACAAGAAACAGGATGGTGAGCAAAGCGGGTATTTTTATTCGCATCATTATTCCCTCTTCTGCTTTGGGTATTAGACTCGAATTCTCGAAAAGTCCATCGGTATGCTGCTTTAAGGCGAGGCATATATATCCCTCACCAGCGTTATTGGATGTTTGCGTTGTGGGGGCGGGTTTCAAACCCGCCCCTACGCGTTATCGTCACGGGATAAATGTAGGGGCAACCTCCTGTGGTCGCCCGGGGATTGGGCAGTCACATAGGTTCGCCCTTGTGTGTCACAGTCCTTAAACTGAGGTAGGGGCGGTTCGCGAACCGCCCCTACATGGATTCGTCGGGAATTGGGCGTGTTTTTTGGTATGCCACTACACATTACCCATTCGTCTATTGTAGGGGCAACCCCCCGTGGTTGCCCGGGGATTTGGCGGTCACAGGGGACCGCCCCTCCGCGTGTCACTTCACCAAACGAAGGCGACAACCTCCAGAAAAGAAAGTAGAATTCGATGCACGACCTTTCGAAGGGATTGAAGCATGAGTGAATTCAGCGAAAGCTTTCACCTGCGCACGGAGAAAGCACAAGAGGGGATCGATCTCCTGAAGGCAGCCGGTTTCAAGGGCGTGGTCTTCCAACCGGAAAACGGCTGGGTGACCATCGTCCCGCAGGCCGCGCCTCTCGGCGCGGTGCGGGGGATGACGTCCCATAATCAGGGAACGCTGCTGCACTATGTCTTTGGGGAGGATCATGGTTGGACGTTCAGCCTGTATGAGCAAAGCAAGTCCGTGACCTACTACGAGTGCATCTGGGATTCGAAACTTGCGATCGACGATTCGCAGGTCGATGTGGAGGCGATTGGTGCCTTCGTCGATCCGGCGCGCCTCTCCGAGCTGGACGATGTGCTCCATCCCAGGCCGGAAGAACTCCGCTCTGCCCATCACCACTTCGCTGATCTCTTCGGTCTGAAGCACTACGAATGGCTTTCCGGCGGGTATCTGGACGGGATCGACCAGGCGCAGCCGTCGATCGCCTACAACGACGCTGATCCAGCCGGGGAGGACGAAGACCAGGCAGGCGACTTCCCCACCTGGCAGGAGTTGTGGGCGGAAGCGGATGCCTTATTGGCGGAGGGGCGCCATCAGGAGGCCTTTAAGCTTTACCACCAGGCCGTCGTGCAGCTGCATTACTTCCGGGACGACGTGACGCTCGGAACGGGCGGGCTGATCTTCGAACGCGATTCTCTCGCCCGGGCGAGCGCATTTATGACTCCCCGCGGGGGGATGTGTCCCGCGGCCGACAAAGCGGGAAGCTGCGCGCTGGCGCAGGGAATCCTGCGTGATTACACCGCTGACCTGGACGGCGCGCTGCAGGCCTACACGACCGCCCTGGAGGTGTATCGGGGCACGGGCAGCCGGGGATTCGAGGGCAAGGCGCTGCATAATATCAGTTTGATCCATCTCGCCCAGGGGCGCTGCGACGAGGCGCTGGCGCATTGCCAGGCGGCGCGGGAGATCCTGCGGGAAGTGGGCGACCGGATCATGGAATACACCGCCTTGCACGCCGTCGGCGCCATTCACGAAGCCCAGGCGCAGCATGAAGATGCGCTGCAGATCTACCTTGAGGTGCTTGCGGTCTGGCGGGAAAAAGATCAATTCATGGGAAAACTCATCCTGCTCAACAACCTCGGCCGGATTTATGAGGTCCTGGGGCAGGAAGCCGAGGGGCAAGCGTATTACCGCCAGGCGCTCCCGCTGCAGCGTGAATGGGAAGCCCGGGAAGAGTCGACGCGAAAGGCAAGAGAAGGCTTGCGAGGATGACATTGTCAACCCGTCGATCCATTGTAGGGGTAACCACGGGGTTGCCCAGGAATTGGGCGCATACATGGGTGCGTCCCTGCGTGTTAACCATTTGTTCATTGTAGGGGCGGGTTTGAAACCCGCCCCTACACTATCGATCCATTTTTGGTTCAACCCCACTGTACAACTGCGGCACACTTTATTGTATGATATGGACGATTTGTATGTGGGGATGCTGACTCCGGTTGTGAAGTTGCATCCGATGCCACCATTGATAGTAGATTTTCTGGGAGACAAGATGAGTAATCTGCAAAATGGCGAATCTGGGGAAGAAACCGATGAGCGATTTGCCGGTTTGCATCCTGATCTGGCAGATACATTACGAAAGCTGGAGAAAATGGCCAATCAGGAAGCCCGGATAAGAGACAGGGAGAATGTCCCCGATGATGTTCTCCAGGCGGGATTATCACAATATATCGGGATGAAAGCTCTAGTAGAAGGTGAAGATGCAGAGCCGTGGGATGATTATGAGGGCTACTTGAAAGTGGTGGAAGAAGTCCAGGAGCGCATGAAGCAGAAAATGCAGGATCCGGCGAATCGGAAGGCGCTCGATTTGGCGCAGGAATCGGACGATCTATTCTGGGAGAAGCGCTACGGGGAATGCCTTCAGAAAATCACGGAGGCGGCGAACCTGGATCCCGATTATGCCTACGGGGTCGAGGCAACCCGCAAGGCGATAGCTGTCGAGCTTCGCAAAGGCCCCGTCAGGCTCACGCGTGCGATCAACCGCATTCTCTACCCTCGCCTCAGGAAGCTGGGTTTCCGTCCAGAGTATGGGGAAGACAGCGCCAGGTGGAACGAGCAGAGCTCACAACTGTCTCGCATCAACTCGCATGGAGGCGAAGGCGGGATGGACATGGGCCGCACGAAGTTTGGCAAAAGATTCGCACTGGCTGTTTGGAGACATGATAGCACGGGTGAAATCGAGCGGCTCGATTTGCGTACGGTCGGTCTTGCGCCAGAGTCGCTGTGTTATTTGAATCAGGCCGAGGCGGATGCGATGCTTGAGCGTATAGCCGAGGCGTTCGAAGGTCCAATCCTGGCTTGGCTGGAGGAGGAGTAGTTACGGATCAAAACAAGTTGATCCGCATCGATGGAATCTAACATTCCGTCGCAAGACTGTGAATCGACGCTTCCGAGATTTGGGAAATATCTTCATGGGATTCGCGGGTGTAAGCACGGTTATAGGACAACCGGGATCCCTGTCGAGCGTGATTGATCTACCCCAAGAAATACACTTAGGGCTTCATTATTCAGCCGATGCCCCGCAGCGGAAGCCGAGGCTTGGGTTCTTGTCCAGCGGCAGATGCAGCACTTCGCGTTTGGCGGAGCGCACGGTGCTGGGGATGCTGTAGAAGCCGCCGCCGCGCAGCACGCGCCCGGCCCCGTTGGTGGCGTAGGGATCCCAATCGTAGACCCATTCCCACACGTTGCCGGCCATGTCGAGCACGCCGTAGGGGCTGGCGCCTTTCGGCTTGCTGCCCACGGCCCAGGCGGAATTCCCCCATCCGCAGCCGTCGCCGAGTTTGAGGTCGTTCATCACGGCGTAATCGCAGGTGGCGGGCTCGTCCCCCCAGGGGTAGATGCGCCCGTCGGTGCCGCGGGCCGCTTTCTCCCATTCGATCTCGGTGAGCAGGCGCCGTCCGGCCCATTCGCAGTAGGATCGGGCGCTCTCCCAATCGATGCAGACGACCGGGTAGTCGTCATCGCCGCGCAGGCACTCGGGCTCTTCACAGCCCTCGGCGTCGCACTGGGCATACATCCCCTGGGTCACTTCGGTCAGGTCGATCCAGAAGGCAAGAGTGGTTTCCTTATGTTGGGGACGTTCATCGAAATCGCCGTCGTCGCTGCCCATGATGAACTCGCCCGCCGGAATGAGCACCAGCGTCATGCCGTCGACCGTCGATGTCCACAGATCGCCGGGCTGGGCATTGGCAGGTGGGGAGGCGGCGATGATTGGGGTTGGTGTGGACCTGGCGAACAAGGATTCCCCCTGCGCGCAGCCGGCGACGAAGAGACTGAGGATGAAAACGAATAGGATCACGAATTGGTGTCTGGAATGCATCTCCCCTCCGGATTTGAGCGGTTGCGAAATCGAGGTATCGTATCACAAGGGGTGTAATTTTAATAGAATGGAGGGTGCGAATAAATAAGATATCTA
>DAOUEK010000106.1:0-31361 GCA_034430425.1 Anaerolineales bacterium
AGATGGTGATGCCGGGCGATAATGTGAATCTGGAAGTAGAGTTGATCACACCGGTGGCGTTGGAGAAGGGCTCGAATTTCGCCGTCCGAGAGGGTGGTCTCACGGTCGGTGCGGGCGTGATCACCGAGATATTGGAATAGGTGTAATATGGCCAAGCAGAAAATCCGCATTCGACTCAAGGCATACGATCATCGGGTGCTCGACCAATCGGCTCAACGTATCGTTGAGACGGCAGAGCGGACCGGTGCAAAAGTAGTTGGCCCGGTTCCATTGCCGACCCGGATCGAGCGATTTACCGTACGTCGATCGACGTTTATCGACAAAGATTCGCACGAGCATTTTGAAATCCGGACGCATAAACGGCTGATCGATGTACTCGATCCCGAGACAAAAACAATCGACACGTTAATGCGGTTGAATCTGCCGGCAGGTGTAGATATCGAGATTAAGATCTAGGCAAGAATCACTCGAAAGGTGGCCGGGAAAGAGCCTTTTAGTAGAAGCGTGGAATAGAAACACATTATTGAAGCGCTTACAAAAGGTTGACTGCCCTGCGATCGGGGATGATGCAGCCAAAGCCCTGGCTGACAGTCCCGTCAAGATTTCAAAACAGGAGAAAACGATGAAAGGGCTGGTTGGAAAGAAAGTTGGCATGTCCCAGATTTTCGACGAATCGGGTAAGGCGTTACCGGTTACTTTGATCGAAGCTGGGCCTTGTTACGTCACGCAGGTGCGTTCGTCGAAGCGAGATGGGTATCGTGCAGTACAGGTCGGTTTCGGAGAAGCCAAACCGCGCCGACTCTCCGGTGGTCAACTTGGTCACCTGAAGAGAAATGATCTGCCGCCGCTGCGGTATTTACGTGAATTCCGCGTCAAGGAACAGGCGGGTGTCAAAGAAGGGGACAAGCTGAACGTTGATGTGTTTGCAATTGGTGATCGAGTAGATGTTATTGGTGTAAGTAAAGGAAAAGGATTCGCGGGTGCGATCAAGCGTCATGGTTTTCACAGACAACCGAAAACGCATGGACAATCCGATCGTACCCGAGCGCCCGGATCCCATGGCGCCACTTCGACCCCTGGTCGGGTGTTCAAGGGCGCGCGTGGTCCGGGCCATATGGGAAACGCAAGAGTCACCTCGCAAAATGTAAAGGTTGTCTGGATCGATGCTGACCGCAATCTGATTGGTGTTAGCGGCAGCGTACCAGGCCCGAAGGGCGGGGTGGTTATGATCAAGGAAGTCAGAAAGCAATAGACGCTTGGGAGCAGAACAACGATGAAGGTAGATGTGATTAATATAAAAGGCGAGAAGGTTAAAACTGCGGATTTACCGGCAGCGATCTTCGAAGCCCCGATAAAACCCGATTTGATGCACCAAGCATTTGTGCGCCAAATGGCGAATGCCCGTCTGGGAACACACAAGACCAAGACGCGTAGTGAAGTCTCTGGCGGCGGGCAAAAACCATGGCGTCAGAAAGGGACGGGGCGAGCGAGGCATGGTTCACGGCGATCGCCGATTTGGGTTGGTGGCGGCAAAGTTCACACGCCGATGCCGCGCAAGTACACCAAGAAAATGCCGCGCAAAATGCGTCGTGCCGCACTGCGTTCTGCGCTATCCGCGAAGGCATTGAACAAGCAGATCATGGTGCTGGAAGCCATTGCCCTGGATCAACCAAAAACGAAGGAAATGGCTGCCGTACTGACGAAACTTATCGGGAAAGAAAGCGCCTTGATCTTACTTCCCGATGCGAATGATGCCGTTGAAAAGTCGGTGCGAAATCTGCCCCGGGCGAAGACGCTGCGAGCTAATTATTTGAACGTGCGCGATTTACTGCAATACGATCGCGTGATCATGCCGCTTGGTGCTATTGATGTAATTCAATCGTACCTGGGTGCTTGAGGAGTTGTGTGATGACGACGATTTACGACATCCTGCGCCGCCCGATCATTACAGAGAAAACCAGTTTTCAGAGTGGAAAACTGAATCAGTACGTTTTCGAAGTAGATCGAAAAGCCACGAAAGCGCAGATTAAAGAGGCAGTCGAGGCGTTGTTTGACGTAGTTGTTTTGCGCGTCAATGTGACCAATGCACCTGCGAAAAGAAACCGTCGAAGGAATCGACGTTTACTCGTGCGGCGCTCTGGCTATAAAAAGGCAATTGTCACCTTGAAACCTGGCGACACGATTGATGTATTCGAAGGGGTAAGATAATGCCAGTTAAAAAATATAAACCTACCTCTCCGGGTCGCCGTGGAATGAGCGGCCATACATTTGAGGAGATCACACGCAGTACACCCGAACATTCGCTGCTGATTCCCAAGCGGCAACATGGTGGGCGCAACAATCAGGGACGCATTACGGTACGCCATCGCGGCGGTGGTCATCGACGTCAGATTCGAGTCGTTGATTTCAAGCGCGATAAACGAGACGTTCCTGCGACGGTTGCCTCGATTGAGTACGATCCCAATCGTTCGGCGAGACTTGCACTACTGCATTATGCCGATGGTGAAAAGCGCTACATCGTGGCGCCATTGGATCTTCAGGTTGGAGACTCCGTCGTTGCAGGACAGGAAGTGGATATTCGCTCCGGTAATAGTTTGCCGTTGTCAAACATTCCCCTCGGGACTCAGGTGCATAATATCGAATTGCACGAGGGGAAAGGTGGCCAACTCGTTCGCGCGGCGGGAACCTCAGCCCAGGTTTTGGGCAAGGAAGGCCGCTACGCAGCGATTCGGTTGCCATCGGGCGAAGTCCGGCGTGTGCGCCAAGCGTGCTACGCTACCATTGGTGAGGTCGGAAATCCCGATCACAGCAACATCAAACTGGGCAAAGCAGGCCGGAAACGCTACATGGGAATCC
This sequence comes from Anaerolineales bacterium, assembly GCA_034430425.1. GTDB lineage: Bacteria > Chloroflexota > Anaerolineae > Anaerolineales > E44-bin32 > WVZH01. The sequence continues at coordinate 2,857 of DAOUEK010000106.1, forward strand.
GGCCAACCGTACGCGGCTCGGCGATGAGTCCGCGCGACCATCCTCATGGTGGCGGAGAGGGACGGTCGCCGGTTGGTATGCCCAGCCCGAAGAGCCCATGGGGTAAAAAGACCTTGGGGAAGAAGACCAGGCGTAATAAACGAACGGATAAGTACATTATCCGCCATCGATCCAAGCGGCGCCGCAAGTAAAGTGATGAATGAGTTAACGGAGACGAGAGAATGTCGCGATCGTTGAAAAAAGGGCCGTATACCGACCCAAAACTGTTGAAGAAAATCGAATTGATGAATGAGCGCGGGGATAAAAAGGTCATCCGCACCTGGAGCCGCGCGAGTACGATCTTTCCCCAGATGGTCGGTCACACAATCGCCGTCCATGATGGGCGCCGACATGTGCCGATTTACGTCACCGAGAACATGGTCGGTCATAAGTTGGGTGAATTCGCCCCGACGCGAACCTATCGTGGTCACGTTGGTAGAGATCGTACAACGCGGGTGAATCGAGGTACAGATGTCTGAGGGATTCGACGTGCGCGCGATTGCGCGATACATTCCGATATCGCCGCAGAAAATCCGCTTGGTGTTAGATTTAGTGCGTGGAAGTGACGTCGTGGAAGCACTGGACGTGTTGAATTTTACACAGAAGGAAGCTGCACGCGAAGTCGCAAAACTGCTGCAATCTGCGATCGCCAACGCGGAGGAGAATTTCGGTCTCAATCGAGACGATCTCTACATTCATCAGATTTATGCGGATAAAGGCCCGATTCGGTTCTGGCGTCGATTTGGGGCGCGAGGGCGCTTCAAGCGAATTCGCAGGCGTTTCTCACACATTACCATAATCTTGCGAGAGCGAGAACTCGAACCTGCCTGAGAATCAGGATAACCATCGATCGTACGTTGTTAGAACGGCGAGATACAAAGCAAGTTGAGAGGAGAAAGCATGGGGCGTAAAGTTCATCCAAAGGGTTTCAGACTCAAGATCAATAAGACTTGGGATTCACGCTGGTTTGCCGATCCGGATAAATACGCCGATCAGCTCCATCAAGATTTTGCCATTCGAAACCTGATTACGAAAATGACGCCGCGCGCGGGAGTATCCCGTATTGAAATCGAACGATATCCCAACAGCGTTCATATTACAGTGCATACCGCCAAACCGGGGATCGTAATTGGGCGTAAAGGATCCAATGTTAAAGATTTAAGGCGTAATTTACAGGAATTGACTGGCACGAATGTCAAATTGGACATTGCTGAAATCAAAGATCCGGATTTGGAGGCGCAGTTGGTGGCTGAAAATATCGCCAATCAACTTGAAAGGCGCATCAGCCATCGGCGAGCGATGCAGCGTGCGGTCGCTCAAACCATGCGCCAGGGCGCACAGGGCATAAAGGTCATGTGCGCGGGACGTCTCATGGGAACTGAGATGGCGCGCAACGAATGGATGCGTGAAGGCAGAGTTCCGGCGCAGACATTGCGTGCAGATATCGATTTTGCCCGCGCAGAGGCAACAACCACGTACGGGAAAATCGGTGTGAAGGTGTGGATTTATAAGGGCGATATCCTCGTAGAAGAGGAACAAGAAACTGAAGCCATGGATGTTTACGTCAGTGAATAGGGCATCACGTGAGTGGTGAGGTGTAAATATGTTGTTTCCGAAACGAGTTAAGTATCGCAAGCAAATGCGCGGGCGAATGAGGGGCAAGGCCAGCCGGGGCGCTGAAGTCAGCTTTGGTGATTTTGGCCTGCAGGCGCTCGAGCCGGGATGGGTTACGGCCCGTCAGATCGAAGCGGCTCGCCGTGCGTTGGTGCGATTCATGCGACGTCGCGGCAAGGTCTGGATTCGGATTTTTCCCGATAAGCCAGTTACCAAGAAGCCTGCCGAGACGCGCATGGGCAAGGGCAAGGGCGCAGTGGATCATTGGGTAGCTGTCGTCAAACCAGGACGAATCCTGTTCGAGATCTCGGGCCTGGATGAGAGCGGCGCGCGTGAAGCGATGCGGCTCGCGGCACACAAGATTTCACTGAAGACTAAATTCACAAGCCGCCTTGACCTTGGTGGAGGCAGGTAAGCGATGAAGACAGCAGAGATTCGCGCACTTTCCGTAGAAGAGATAGCGGCGCGCCTGGACGAAGCACGAGAGAACTACTTCCGGCTGCGATTTCAGGTTTCCACAGGCCAGCTGACGGATCATTCGCAATTAAAGCTTGCGCGGCAAGAAATTGCCCGACTGGCGACGATTTTGCATGAATTTGAATTGGCAGCTGAACTCGAAGGAAGGGAAGAATGAGTAATACGAGACGAAGATTGGATGGTGTGGTCACCAAAACGAAACTGGAAAAGACTGTGACCGTGCGCGTCGATCAAAGTTATCGCCATCCATTGTATGGCAAAGTCATTCGGACGCACAAGAACTACCTGGTACATGATGAGCTGGGTTGCCATATTGGCGATCGAGTCAGTATCGTGGAAAGCCGTCCGATCTCAAAACGAAAACGTTGGATGATTCAAGAGGTTGTACGACCCGCCAGTGAAGCGGACGTGACGGTAAGCCAGGTGGAAGCGCAGGTGGAGGAGTCTTTGCTTGAAGCGGAAACCGTGGACGAGGAAGAAACCGAAGCGATGGAGACAGAAGCATGATTCAACAAGAGAGTCGTGTGAAAGTTGCCGATAATACCGGCGGGCGTGAAATGCTCGTCATCCGCGTCCTTGGTGGTTCACGAAAGCGTTACGGGCGCATTGGCGACATTGTCGTCGGCACGATCAAATCCGCTTCCCCGCATGGTGCGGTAAGTAAAAGCGATGTCGTGCGCGCTGTGATCGTTCGCACTGCGAAAGAATATCGCCGTGATGATGGGTCCTACATCCGCTTTGATGACAATGCCGCCGTGATCCTGGATACGGATGGGCAGAATCCCAAAGGAACCCGGATTTTTGGACCTGTTGCCAGGGAATTGCGCGATATGGGTTTCACCAAGATCGTATCGCTTGCTCCGGAAGTATTGTAGAGGCGTGAAACGATGAAGATAAAACGAGGTGACAACGTAGAGGTTGTGAGCGGGCGTGATCGTGGCCATCGCGGTGAAGTGATCCGCGTTCTGCCAAAAGAGGATCGCGTTATTGTACAGGGTGCGAACATCCGCAAGAAACACCAGCGGCAGGTCCAGGCAGGCAGCAGACAGATGAATCCGGGCATTATTCAATTTGAGGCTTCGATGCATGTGTCCAATGTTATGCTGGTATGCCCGAAATGTGATCGTCCGGTGAGAGTGAGTTACCAGCTGGAAGATGGCGAACGACGACGGATCTGCAAGCATTGTGAAGCGGTTATCGACTGAAAGTGTATGGAGTGCAAGAAGAATGACACATTATTTGCAAGAACGCTATCAAAAAGAACTTGTCGAGACGATGATGAAGGACTTCGATTTGGGGAATCGCATGCGGGTTCCTCGAATGGAAAAGATCGTGGTTAATGTCGGGGTTGGTGAGGCGATTGACAACGCCAAAGCGCTCGATGCGGCACTCGATGACATTACCACCATCACGGGTCAAAAGCCGATCGTGACCAAATCCCGAAAAAGCATTGCGAATTTCAAGCTGCGGGAAGGAAAATCGATCGGTGTGAAGGTTACCTTGCGTGGTGAACGAATGTGGTCGTTCTTCGATCGCCTGGTTAATGTAGCCTTACCGCGGACCCGGGACTTCCGTGGGGTTTCAATGGACAGCTTCGACGGCCGCGGGAATTACACGCTCGGATTACGCGAGCAGTTGATTTTCCCCGAGGTCAGTTACGACAAGATAGACAAGATCCGTGGCTTCGAGGTGACGATCGTTACCTCTGCAGAAAACGATGAACAAGGGCGTCGTTTACTGGCGCTTCTCGGTATGCCCTTTGGGAGAAGAGAGTACGATGGCTAAAACATGTATGCCGCTTCGAGAGGCACGAAGAAAATACAAAGGCCGGGTCCGAAATCGCTGTCGAATATGTGGTAGACCACGCGGGTATTATCGACGTTTCGATTTGTGCCGTATTTGCCTCCGGGAGCAAGCGCTCGAAGGTAAAATTCCGGGCTTAGTGAAATCATCCTGGTAGTCCAAGAACCGGAGAGAACTAGATGACGATATCTGATCCGATTTCTGATATGTTGACTCGCATGCGCAATGCGGTCATGGCCGGTCATTCGACCGTATCGATACCAAAAGCCAAGATCAAGGTAGCCATTCTCGATATCCTCAAAACAGAGGGTTTCATCGAAGACTATGAAGAAGGCGCGCCTGACAACAAGGTGCACGAAACATTGCGTGTTCAGTTGAAATATGTTGGTGAGCGTCGTGAACGGAGACCCGTGATCTCGGGATTGCGGCGCGTGAGTCGACCTGGCCGGAGAGTATATGTAGGTAAATCCGAGATTCCCTGGGTTCAAGCCGGCATGGGGGTGGCCATCCTTTCCACGCCAAAGGGTGTGATGACAGGTACCAACGCCCGCAAGAAGGGACTCGGCGGGGAATTGCTGTGTGAAGTCTGGTGATGTTTCTGTGCGGCGGTCCCCGGTTTTTCCCCGGAAGGGTTGCTGCACTTGATTGTTCGGATTGACCCGAGAATGCTTTTGCTCGGCAGCCGAAGTGATAGGAGGATGTTGTGTCGAGAGTAGGTCGTATGCCCATCCAGGTGCCCGAAGGGGTAACGGTAAAAATCGATGGGACGCGAGTGGAGATCAATGGGCCGAAGGGTGAACTGAAGCAGGAATTTCACCCGGCGATGAAGTTCAACCTTGAAGACGGCGTTCTTACCGTTCTACGGCCGTCGGACGAACCTAAAATTCGCGCGATCCACGGTCTTACGCGTGCATTGGTCAACAATATGGTTGTCGGTGTAAATGACGGATTCGAAAAAACGCTTCAAATCGAGGGCGTTGGATATCGGCCCGAATTGGAAGGTGAGACTCTGATTTTACATCTGGGTTTCTCTCACCCGGTTCATATCCCTCCGCCGCAGGGCATTACATTTGAGGTTGATACGCGGGCCCGGTTGGTGAAGGTGCAGGGAATCGACAAGGAACTCGTCGGTCGGATTTCAGCGGATATTCGCAAAATACGACCACCGGAACCCTACAAAGGAAAGGGTATCCGTTACTTTGGCGAGTACGTACGTCGAAAAGCTGGCAAGGCGGGTAAGGTAGGTTAATCATGGCGAAAAAGACGAGAAACACGATGCGTATACGCCGTCACACGCGGGTGCGGAAGACAATTTCAGGTACGGCAGAAAAACCGCGCCTGAACGTTTATCGCAGCTTGAATCAGATTTACGCCCAGGTGATTGATGATGTTGCTGGTAATACGATAACCTCCGCTTCGACGTTGGACGGTGAAATTAAGAAGAAGCTAAAGGGTTTGAAGCGAGTTGAACAGGCGAAACTGGTCGGTTCACTCATCGCAGAACGTGCGAAGTCGAAGGGTATCAAGCAGGTTGTATTCGATCGTGGTGGCTATCAGTATCACGGCCGCGTGCGTGCATTGGCAGACGGTGCACGTGAAGCCGGATTGGAGTTCTAAGGACTCGGCGAGAATCATGCCAATGCGCGGGAATTCCGGGCAGGCCATTCTGCTGAAATCATAAAAACATTGTCGAGTCTGAAGGGAGTGCAATAGCGTGGGATCAAATTATCGAGGTAGAAGGGATGATCATGACGAACTCGACGAGCGCGTCATCGACATTACCCGTGTAGCCAAAGTAGTCAAGGGCGGTCGCCGGTTTGCATTTCGCGTTATCGTTGTGGTTGGCGATAACCATGGAAAGGTTGGTCTTGGCATCGGAAAGGCGAGAGGTGTGCCGGAGGCCATCCGCAAGGCGAGCGAAAAAGCACGCAAGAATATGGAAGTAGTGCCGCTTGTCGGCACAACCATACCGCATGAAATCATTTCCACGCACGGTGGTGCGAAAGTCATGCTTAAGCCGGCTTCTTTGGGTACAGGTGTGATCGCGGGTGGTGCCGTGCGAGCTGTTATTGAAGCTGCCGGTGTTCACGATATTCTTACCAAATCTTTGGGGAGTGCCAATATTCTCAATGTTGCCTATGCCACGATGAAGGGATTGCGAAGTCTAAGGTGGGTTGAACAAGTGGCTGCCGCTCGCGGGAAAGATCCGCAAGATTTGAAACCTTTCTGGGAGCGAAAGTAAAATGGTAAAGCGTTCTTCGAAGAAATCCGGGAAGAAAATCAGCATCACTTTGGTGCGCAGCCCGATAGGATATTCCGAGCGGCAAAAACGAACCATTCGTGCACTCGGGTTGCGTCGCATCAATCAGACCGTCGAGCAAGTGGACAACCCGGAAGTTCGGGGCATGATCACCAAAGTTGGTCATTTGGTCAAGGTCGAGGAGTGAAGGTACGATGAAGTTACACGATCTCAGACCGCGTTCTGGCGCGCAGAAAAATCGCAAGCGAGTGGGACGCGGCATCGCTGCCGGACAGGGAAAGACCGCCGGTCGTGGCATGAAAGGCCAGAAATCACGCTCCGGATGGGGCGGCAAGCTTTATTTCCAGGGCGGTAATCTTCCTTTGTTTCGCAAATTGCCGTTCAAGCGCGGTTTTACGAACATCAATAAGATCGAGTGGAATGAAGTTAATCTGGCGCGTCTGAAAGGTTTCAAGGCCAATAGTGAAGTCTCCCCCGAGACGCTTGCGAATGTTGGCTTGCTGGACGATCGCGAAAATCCGCTTGTGATTTTAGGGCAAGGCGATGTTAAAGTTGCGCTCAAAGTGCGCGCGCATAAGGTAAGCCGCGGCGCACGAACGAAAATTGAAGCGGCTGGGGGCAGCGTGGAGATCATCGAGCGTTAGGCATGGTTCTGACGTTTGATAGGAGGGTAGGATGAGACGTTCGGCATGGCGTTTCCTGTTCATTTCAGCCGATATTCGTAATCGGTTGCTCATCAGTCTGGCACTTCTGGTGTTGTATCGTTTGGTGGCGCACGTTCCCGTACCCGGAGTAAACCGAGGTGCGATCGATGCAATTCTCAGCGCCGGAGGCGCAGGTCAGACGACGATTTCGCTATTGGATATGCTCTCCGGAGGCACGGTTTCCAACTTCTCGGTCCTGGCAATGGGAGTCTACCCGTACATCACGGCGCAAATCATCCTCCAGCTTTTGACACCGATTGTCCCTTCACTACAACGCCGTATGGAAGAGGATCCACGCGAAGGACGAAAGTGGCAGGAGAAGTGGACGTATTACCTCGCAGTGCCCATGGCTGCGTTGAATGCCGTCGGACAAATCCGTATCTTCCAGCAATTCGTCCCCCCAGATTCTGGAATTGATATGCTTAATTACACGCTGGGTTTCAACCTGCCAACTTTTACCACCATCCTTACCATGACTGCGGGAACCATGTTCGCCATCTGGATTGGCGAACTGATCTCAGAATATGGTGTCCGCAATCAGGGTCTCTCGCTCGTGATTTTCGCCGGCATCGTGGCCCGCATTCCGGCCAACCTGGGCCGCATATTGGTTGACCAGGCGAATGCCATCCCCTTGTTGGTGTTCGTACTTTTCATCATGATGCTTACGATTTTTGCCATCGTTTACGTGCAGGAGGGCCGGCGTAACGTCCCCGTGATGTATCCGGGCCGCAGGGTGGGAAACCGCATGTCCATGCCCGTGAAGGGGACTTTGCCCCTGATGGTAAACATGGCCGGTATGATCCCCCTCATTTTCGCGCAATCCTTCCTGACTTTTCCGTCCGTGCTGGCGCAGTTCATCATCGGATCTGAGAATGAAACTGTCCAAACCATTGCAGTGTGGCTGCAGCAAACTTTTGGGGGTATCAGCCCTACGTACTGGGTTTTGTATTTCCTCATGGTTGTGGCTTTTACGTTCTTCTATTCAGACGTGGTCTTTTCGCAGCAAAATTACGGCGAGAACTTGAAGCGCTCCGGCGCGCAGGTGCCTGGCGTGACGAAAGGCGTGGCGACACAGCGCTATCTCACACGAGTACTGCGGCGCATCACCTTGCCGGGCGCTCTTTTTCTGGGCATCGTAGCCATCATGCCCTTTCTCGTCGGTTTGATTTATCCGATCGGCGGCTCGAACCAAGGTCTCTTACTGGTTAATTCATCGGGCTTGTTGATCGTCGTGGGTGTTGTGCGGGATACGTATCGTAATATCGAAGCTGAATTGAAATTGCGCGGGTACGATTCGGCGGTACTCGTGCGCTGAGTGCATGGGGCTAAAAAGGGAATTCTCGAGATGAGTTGGCGACGCGGGGTTGTGATCAAGAGTGAACGGGAACTGGCTTTGATGCGTGAAGCCGGCAAGGTCAATGCGCGTGCATTGGCGGCAGCCGTTGCTGTCGTGCGGCCAGGCGTGCGCACAGAAGATCTCGATGCCGCTGCTGCTGAAGTGTTGCGTCAGGCAGGCGCAGAACCGGCTTTCGTCGGCGTACAGATGCAGGGCGCCGATCCATACCCGGCTGTTACCACGGTTTCGGTGAACGATGAACTCGTTCATGGTATTCCGGGAAAACGCCGTCTGGAGAAAGGCGATATCGTCAGCATCGATTGCGGAACGATACTGGAGGGCTTCGTCGCCGATTCGGCGCTTACTGTGGGTGTCGGCGAAATTTCGCCGGAAGCCCAGGTGCTGATCGATGCCACACTGGAAGCGCTGTACATCGGGATCGCCCAGATGGTTGAAGGCAATCGTACAGGCGACATCTCAGCAGCGATACAGGATTTTGTTGAACAACGTGGATATAACGTCGTACGCGAATACACCAGCCATGGTGTCGGTAGAAACATGCATGAAGATCCGCAGGTGCCAAATTACGGCCGCGCGGGGAGTGGGTTGGCGCTCAAACCCGGTATGACCATTGCTTTAGAGCCGATGGTGCTGGCGGGTTCTCCACAAACCCGTGTTCTAGACGATCGCTGGACGGTATGTTCCTTCGACGGTGAACTCACGGCACACTACGAGCACAGTGTAGCTGTGACATCCGAAGGACCTCGGATTCTCACAACATTGGATGAGAATCTGGACGAATTGGGCATGTCACAGTATAATAATTACTTTGCTGGTCGCTTGAATGCGGTTAGCGAGTAAAGGAGCGATTGATCATGAAAGTCTCCGCCTCGGTGCGAAGGCGTTGTCCGAAGTGCAAAATTGTGCGCAGGCGCGGTAAGGTGTACGTGATATGCGAAAACCCGCGCCACAAACAGCGACAAGGATAGGCATATGGCGCGTATTGAAGGTGTTGACCTGCCACGTGATAAGCGGGTTGAAATTGGATTGACCTACATTCATGGCATTGGGCGCAGCATGGCAACGAAGGCGCTCGTAGCCACGGAAATCGATCCGGCAACGAAGATCCGTGATCTGACGGAAGAAGAAGTCACATCGTTGCGTGATTACATCAATCAAAATCTCGTTGTCGAGGGTGACCTGCGGCGCGAAGTGCAGATGAACATCAAGCGTTTGATGGAAATCGGCTGCTACCGAGGCCTGCGACATCGACGTTCCTTGCCGGTGCGCGGCCAGCGAACACGAACAAACGCTCGCACTCGTAAAGGACCAAAAAAGACCGTTGCGGGTCGTGGCCGACGACGCGGCGCGAAGAAGAAGTAATCGCTCAAGCAGAGGAAGGCGCTGCGATCAATGGAGTATGGGATTCCTTCCCCCAGCGGCGAACTCCGTGATGATAAGCGCTTCATGTTCAGCGAAAGAATTAGAGAGAGGATAGGCAAGATCGCATGGGACGAAAACGACAAAAGTCGCAGCGGGCAAGCTCGCGAAAAACAAAGCGGACGATGTCGCACGGAAAAATATATATCCACGCGACATTCAACAATACAATTGTCACGGTTACTGACCAAGAAGGAAACGTTGTGATATGGGCCAGTGCCGGTTCCTCCGGTTTCCAGGGATCGCGCAAGAGTACGCCGTACGCGGCTCGCCTTGCAGCCAATAAGGTCATAGAAGATGCGAAATCGATCGGGTTGCAGGAAGTCGACATTTTGGTTAAAGGACCCGGGCCCGGGCGAGAAGCTGCGATTCGAGCCATCCAGGGTTCTGAGGTTAGAGTGCGATCGATCAGTGATGTTACCCCGGTTCCGCATAACGGCTGTCGACCACCGAAGAAACGACGGGTGTAACAGAATCGGATTTTATAGAATATCGAATGGATGCCTGATGCGCTCTGCGCCACAGGAGAATTAAACGGAAGGATTGAATGGCTAGATATACCGGACCCGTATGCAAATTATGTCGCCGAGAGGGCGAGAAGCTCTTCCTCAAAGGGCCACGTTGCTTTACACCGAAATGCGCCTTTGAGCGGCGAGGTTATCCACCCGGAGAACATGGGCGTGATGCCCAGTTCCGACGCCGCCGTGTATCGGATTACAGCAAGCAGCTGCGCGAAAAACAGAAAACGCGCAGGATTTATGGTGTGACGGAGAGGCAATTTCGGCGATATTACCGGAATGCTTTGAAGAAACGTGGTCTCACTGGTTCGAATTTACTGCAAACACTGGAGCGGCGCTTGGATAACGTTGTGTATCGTCTTGGATACGCCGAAAGTCGAGCGCAGGCACGAATGTTGGTCACGCATGGCCATTTTAACGTGAACGGCCGACGGACTGACGTTCCTTCCATGCTGGTTCGACCAGGGGACGAGATCGAAGTTCGAGAAGGATCGAAATCGCGAACGTATTTCAAGGACGTGAACGAGACCGCTGAAGCGCGTGCGCTTCCACGCTGGTTAGAACGTGACTTGAAGAAGCTGAACGGAGTAATAACCCAGATGCCGGAGCGTCGCGATGTCGATATGACTCTCAATGAGTCGCTGATAGTGGAGTATTACTCACGCTAAGTTCGCAACCGGGAAATCCCTGCGATGTGTTCTTGGTGCGATGGGAAAGTTGATCCGTTATTGAATGGTGTTGCTGTCGAGCGACACATTCATTCCCGAACATAACCGCAAGGTATTGTTTTGTGGAGGGTTGAAGTGTCTGTATCCACCAATATGGTCATGCCGAATATCGAACGCGTAGCCGTTGCGCGCAGCTATGGCAAGTTTGTCATCAGCCCGCTTGAAAGTGGCTACGGTATCACGATCGGGAGTGCGCTGCGGCGAGTGCTGATTTCATCCTTGGATGGCGTTGCCGTAACATCCATTCGCATCACCGATGTTCCTCATGAATTCTCAAACATTGAGGGTGTGCGTGAGGACGTGCTGCAATTTATGCTCAATGTCAAGAAGCTGCGATTGATTCTGCACGATACCGACACGGCTCGCATTCGCCTGGAAGTCAAGGGAGAAGGTGTGGTGACGGCTGCAGATATTATCGCTCCTGCCGAAGTCGAGATTGTTAACCCTGAACTGTACCTGTTTACCGTAGATGACGACAAGGCGCATCTCGAAATCGAGATGACGGTTCAGCATGGGCGGGGTTATTCTCCGGCAGATGAACGTGGCCGCTTGCCCATCGGCGAGCTTCCCACCGATGCCATTTTCAGCCCGGTTCGCCGCGTGAAACATGATGTTGGTCGGGCCCGCGTCGGTCAGGATACCAGTTTTGATAAACTCATCATCGAGATCTGGACCGATGGGACCATCAAACCCGAAGAAGCGTTGAGCCGCAGCGCTCAGATCATGATTGCACATTTACGAGATCTGGCTGGCGTAACGGAGGAGAGTTTGATGATGGCTATTGCCGAGGAGGAAGAACCTCGGCTGGCGAGTGAAATTTATGAAACACCGATCGAGAACCTGGATTTATCTGTGCGCGTGTTCAATTCGCTCAAACGCACAGGGATTACAAACGTCGGGGAAATCCTCGATATGCTTGAGCGAGGATCGGACGCCATGTTGTCGATTCGCAATTTCGGTGAGAAAAGCCTCCAGGAGTTAGCGGACCGCTTGAAGGAAAAGGGTTACCTGGATAACGAGGACGCGAAGGAAGAGGAAGCGGCAGAGGCTGAGTGAGGTAAAAAATGAGGCATCGTGTAGCTGGGCGTAAACTAAATCGTTCGATGGGACAACGAAATGCATTACGCCGAAACCTGGTAACCGAATTATATCGCCACGAGCGTCTGGAAACGACGAAGGCGAAAGCGCTAGCCATTCGCGGCGAAGCTGAGAAATTGATCACGACAGCAAAACGCGGTATCGCCGCCGGCGAGGCAAAGGCGGTTCATGCACGCAGATTGGCTGCAGCCCGGATCAACGATCCGGAAATCGTACAGAAATTGTTCGACGACATCGCACTGCGCTTCGCCGATCGACCTGGCGGGTATACGCGCATTATTAAACTGGGACCGCGTCTCGGTGATTCGGCCGAAATGGCCATCATCGAGTTGGTAGAAGAATAAACCAGTCTTCGGCTGGTGAAAACGGGCGCCCAACGAGGCGCACCGATGGCAAATTACAAATCGATTATCGCCTACGACGGCACAGCTTTTCAGGGTTTCCAGCGACAGAAACCGGGCATTCGGACCGTACAATCGGTTCTGGAAGACGGTTTGCGGTCAGTCGGCTGGGATGAAGGTTCTCTCAAAGCGGCAGGCCGGACAGACGCAGGTGTACATGCCAAAGGACAGGTGATTTCTTTCGCATTATCCTGGAAGCATTCCACCGACAAGCTGACCGATGCGCTTAATGCGAATCTTCCCACGGACGTGTCTGTGGTCAATACCGAGGCTGTCGAAGCGGATTTCCACCCTCGCTTTTCAGCGAGAAGCCGTGAATATTGCTACACCCTGATTGCGGCACCGGTGCGTGACCCGCTGCGAGCACGTTACAGCTGGCGTATTTGGCCCGAGCCGGATATCAAGGCGATGCAGGCAGCCGCCGGACTGTTGATCGGCGAGCATGATTTTGTTGCCTTTGGCAGTGCACCGATCCCGGGAGGGCATACGCTGCGTGACGTGCTTCGTGCGGATTGGAAGCGCGAGAAAGATGAACTGCGTTTCGAGATCGAAGCGAATGCCTTTCTCTACCGGATGGTGCGGCGCCTTGTGGGCACGTTGGCCGCAATTGGAGCGGGTCGGATCGACGTCGAAGAGGTATCCAACCTTCTCGATAATCCGTCAACCCGGTGGGAAGGTGCCGTCGCCCCGGCGCAAGGGTTATGCCTGGAGGCGGTTCGATATATATAGGTGAACACAGATCTCGCAGCGTACCCTACGAGATTGTGATGAGGAGTTACTACAGTGCAGAAGACGTATTATCCCAAGCCGGGTGATGTGACGAAGACGTGGCATCTTGTCGATGCCGCTGATCAAAACTTAGGTCGGCTGGCATCACGGATCGCGCAAGTCTTACTAGGCAAAAATAAACCCCAATTCACACCTGGTGTGGATTTGGGTGATTTTGTGATCGTGATCAATGCGGAAAAGATCAGCGTCACCGGAAAGAAACTCGATGATAAATATTACTACCGGTATTCCGGTTATCCGGGAGGCATGAAGGAAATCAGCCTACGGAACCAACTGGCGAAATTCCCGGACAGGGTCATCAAGGCGGCCGTCTGGGGGATGGTACCCCATAACCGCTACGGACGGAAGCTGATGAAGAATCTTAAGATCTATGCTGGTGTGGAACATCCACATGCTGCACAAAAACCTGAAAAGCTGGAATTCGAATAGCTGTTACAACAGCGCCAGAAATGAACATCCAGGCCACTTTGCAACGGCCAAGTATGATAAAGAGAGGCATGATTGATGAGCGTACAATATTATGAGGGAGTTGGCCGCAGGAAGACCAGCACTGCTCGTGTGCGTATCTACCCTGGAAACGGTCAATTCCTGGTGAACGAGAAACCTGCGGATGAGTATTTCACCCGTGTTGGCGATCTGGATATCATCCTGACTCCTTTACGCGATGCGGAAATGGAAGGCAAATTGGATATTTCCGTTCAGGTTAAGGGCGGTGGCGTCACAGGCCAAACGGGCGCAGTGCGGCATGGGATTGCGCGAGCATTGTTGGTAATGGATGAGTCCCTGCGTCCTACGATGCGAAAAGGTGGACATCTCACTCGCGATGCTCGGATGAAAGAGCGCAAGAAACCTGGCTTGAAACGAGCTCGCAAGGCACCAACGTACACCAAACGCTAATCTACTTCCAGATTTGGAGAGATAGATTGGATTGGCAAACGATTGAGGCCGGGGAAGTCAGATTCCCCGGCTTTTTCTCTTGAATGGGAGTGTCGTGTGGATAAAGGAATAACCGTTGTTGGCTTGGGGCCCGGAGATGCGAATCTACTGACCCGCGAGGCATGGTCGCTGTTGTCTCATGCTGGAGAAGTGTATCTGCGAACCGGGCTTCACCCCGTTGTGGAAGCGCTGCCAGCGCATCTGAAGATCATTACTTTTGATTGCTTGTATGAAGAACTCGATAGCTTCGAAGCGGTTTATAAAGCCATCGTGGATCGTTTGCTCGAGCTGGCGGCCCATTCGGACGCTGTCTTGTATGGCGTGCCTGGTGATCCAAGCGTTGGAGAAGCGACGGTTGCTGCGCTTCGCAGCCGGGCGAAAGAGTCTGGACTCCCGCTGCGGATCGTGCACGGTCTGAGTTTCTGCGAGCCATGTCTGCACTTGCTGGGTGTGGATGCGTTGGACGGTCTTTTCATCGCCGATGCGCTGGAATTAGCCGCCCGGCATCATCCCATGTTCCCTCCGGATTCTCCGGCCTTGATTGGGCAATTGTATGATCGCATGGTGGCGTCCGATGTAAAGTTGAACTTGATGAATCAATATCCCGACGAGCATGGTGTTTATCTGCTGCACGAATCCGGCACTTCGAAAGCCAACCTCGAAGCGCTGCCGTTGCATCGCATCGATCAGAGTGAGCGGATCGGCAGTCTTACGGCATTATTCATCCCAGCGCTTGAGAAATCTTCGGCCTTTGAAAGTTTCCAGGAAACGGTCGCACATCTCCGAGCTCCAGGTGGTTGTCCCTGGGATCGGGAACAGACGCATCTTTCCTTGCGACCGCATTTGATGGAGGAAGCTTACGAAACGTTAAACGCCCTGGATAATGAGGACATGCTTTCACTGCAGGAGGAGTTGGGCGATCTGCTCCTGCAAATCATCTTGCATGCCCAGATCGCCACCGAAGCGGGGACGTTCATGATGGCCGACGTCGTCGCCCACGTTCAAGAAAAAATCATTCGACGCCACCCCCATGTATTCGCGGGTTTGGATGTCGATGATGTGGATCAGGTGCTTCACAATTGGGAGAGTATAAAGAGCGCTGAAAGAAAAGAGAACGAGCAGGATAAAGGCTTGCTTGACGGCGTTCCCCAAAATTTTCCGGCATTGTCTCAGGCGGCGGAAATTCAAGCGCGTGTCGTGCGCGTGGGGTTCGATTGGCCGGATATCGGGGGTGTCAAGGACAAGATCGAGGAAGAACTGCAGGAAGTGGATCAGGCTACCACCGCTGCAGAACAAACCGGCGAGATTGGCGATTTGTTGTTCGCGGTAGTTAACTATGCGCGTTGGCTGGACGTCGATCCGGAAGCCGCTTTACGAGAAGCGAACCTGCGTTTTCGCAAACGTTTTCGGCAGATCGAGCGGGAGGCTTCGAAACAAGGCCGCAAACTCAGTGAGATGACACTCGATGAGATGGACTCACTATGGGAGGCGGCCAAGTCAGAAGGGGAATGATGCAAGGCGAGGTTTTGGATCGAGCGGCGATAAAAATGCCTGCAAGGAAGTTGCAGGCTTATACATACCGTGGACTAAGATCAGGCGATGTTGATAACTTTAGACATGATATTTAGGTCATTACGCTGCGACCACCCTTCGTTTTCCCAAAATTCCATCCCCTCGTGATTTTCTCTGAAGATAAAGAGATGGCATTTTTGAATATTCTTTCGGGCCAGGGTCTTGAGGCAATGTCTTACAAGATTTCCTCCGACACCGCGGCGTCGAAATGCAGGCTGAACGGCCAGATGATGGAGGTATCCGCGGCGCCCGTCTTCTCCGCATAGGATGGCGCCGATGATACGATCGCCCTCACAGGCGACGTAGCATAAGTCAGGATTGTGTTTCAAGAATTGGCGGATGTTGGCTTCCGCATCCGCCTCACTCAAGCCGATGCCCTCACAGGAATCCCATAGGGCGTGAACGAGCTGGTAATCCTCGGGCTTCATCTCGCGAATATCGATTAACACATGCTGCCTTTCTCCGTTGCGGCGCTTGATTTCCTGGCCATGGAGGATTGAAAACCAAGCGGATTCGAAATGTGAGATACTATATTATAGCTTGATCATCTTTACAGAAATCATCCCGTTGAAAGACTTGAAAGTCTCTGCGGGCAAAGGATAATATTACGGTTTGATTTGATACATCATAAGTGAGGTAAATTATGGCTTTGAAAGTTGGTCAAAAAGCACCGGATTTTACGCTCGAGAGTCACCTGGATAAAGCGGTTACATTAAGCGATTTGCGTGGAAAGAATGTCGTACTTGCTTTCTTCCCTCTGGCTTTCACACCCGTTTGAAGCAGCCAGATCCCGTCCTACGAGGCCGAGCGGGCCAAGTTCGCGGGATTGAATGCCCAGGTTCTGGGCATCAGTGTGGATCACATTCCGGTATTGAAAGCATGGGCTGAGAGTCTGGGGGGAATTAACTATCCGCTGCTGAGTGATTTTTGGCCGCATGGCGCGGTGGCGAAAAAGTATGGGGTTCTACGAGATGAGGGCTACAGCGAACGCACGATTTTCATCATCGATAAGAATGGTGTAATACAGTACATCGACGTGCACGATATTGACAATCAACCCAGCAACGAGACACTTTTTGTAGAGATCCAGCGTATCGATCCGGATGCAAAACTCGAAACCCCGGAAGAAGCGGTGAGTGAGCTGCCGCACGGCGGCATTGTGATGTACTGTTCTAAATGGTGTCACGATTGCAAGAAAGCCAGAGAATGGCTCAGCGAACGAGGACTGGAATACACCGAAGTCGATGTCTGGACCACACCCGGGGCGATGGAACAGGTGCGTAAATGGACGAACGGCAAGTTGATCACCCCGACGTTTGATATCGACGGCAAACTGGTTTTTGACTTCGAACCGGAGCAGCTTTCAGCGCTGCTGGATTGAATCCTCTCAGGTTAAAAGAAGCACCCCCAGACCTGAGGGGGGCAAGCCCGGGGGCGGTCGCAACACTGACACAAAGGCCAAGTGACGACATATGCATTATACGTACTGTGCCTGATGGTTCAATAGGTCATTTGTCACGTGAAACATCGGTACTAGTCTTAAATCGCGGCCGTGAAAATCGAACATGTCCGATTGTTCGATCTATATATCTTCCTGCATGTAATCTTCATGACGCCGCGTGTTGATCGAGCGCTTCGAGAATCTCCTGGCTGTGCTCGTCTGGTTTAACCTTCTCGAACACGGCAATTATTTTTCCTTCCGCGTCGATCAAATACGTCGTCCGATGGACGCCCACGTATTCCCGCCCGCGCATTTTTTTCAAACCCCAAGCGCCATAAACCTTGCTGACCTCGTGTTGGGTGTCGTCGAGCAGGGTAAACGGCAAATTATACTTGGTCTTGAATTTTGCCTGCTGTTTGACACTGTCCGGGCTGACGCCCAGAATGACGACGCCGCGTTCTTTGTAGATGCGATAATCGTCGCGGAATCCGCAGGCTTCCTTCGTACAGCCCGGTGTGTCCGCGCGGGGGTAGAAATATAGCACGACGGTTTGGCCTCGATAGTCACTCAGCTTAATCGTT
This sequence comes from Anaerolineales bacterium, assembly GCA_034430425.1. Lineage (GTDB taxonomy): Bacteria > Chloroflexota > Anaerolineae > Anaerolineales > E44-bin32 > WVZH01. Next base: position 20,594 of record DAOUEK010000106.1, read on the forward strand.
TCTCCGCGATCGTTGAGCAGTTCGAAATCCGGTGCAAGCGATCCTGGTTTTAGTGTATCCATAGGACCTCCCATTCTATACCTACATTTTACCGGATCAAGCGAAACGTTTTCCCATGGGCGCGGTGTCGTAACCCGGCAAATTCTTTACGGCTTGCCGGAAGGCGGGGTCATGAAGGAGCTCGAGCAGGGGTTGAAGTTTCGGATCTTGATAATGCTCTCTGGGGATGATCAAATCATAGCGCTCCTGAAACAGGGGAATGAAGTCCAATTCAAGCGCTGCGGCCGCGGCGTGAATGCCGAGGCCGCAGTTGGCGCGGCCCGATGCGACTGAAGCGGCGACGGCGAGGTGCGTAATTGCTTCCTGATCGTATCCACGGATGGTTTCTGCAGGAATCCCCTGGGATTCAAGGTGATAATCCAGCAGAATGCGTGTACCGCTTCCCCGCTGGCGGTTGATGAAATTTACATCTTTCCGGGCGAGGTCATCGATGCCACGAATTTCCAGCGGGTTGTCCCCTTCCACGATCAGGCCCTGCTGGCGGTAGACGAATCCCAAAACGACAGTTTCGATCTCTGGCAAATACTCATCGATGTAGGTCAGATTGTATTCCCCACTTTCGGGATCGAGCAGGTGGCTGCCCGCCAGATGAGCTTCCCCGCGCCGCAAGGCGGTCAGCCCGCCCAGGCTGCCGAGATTGGCGGATGAGATTCGTGCGCCTTTGAAAGCGACGAACTGCGCCAGAAGATCGATGCAGAGATCGTGGGAACCCAGAATCAGGATCGTGCGTTCGATCTCGTCCATCGTGCGGAGTAGTCGCACATGCACGTTTTCTCCTGCCTGCAGACCCTGCACGCCGGCGGGGATGATGACGATGCCATCTGCGCGCACGAGTGAGGTGACCACACCGGCGCCGCGCGTGAGCGGGGCAGCTATAATCCGTTCACCGACGCGCCCGACGGTCACACGGAGATACTCATCATCACCCGGAGATGAATGCACTTTTCGGGTGATGGTTGCTTCAAGAGTGGGACGATCCGTTGGTGAACGACCTGCCCAGTTTGCAAGCAGCGGCTCGACGAAGATCTCACCCGTCAGTGCGGCGGAAACCGGGTAGCCTGGAATACCGATGACCGGTACGGATCGACCTCTTGCCTTCTTGGAAGCCGCTTGCTTTAAAATGCCCAGGATCACCGGATGACCGGGCCGAACGGCGATGCCGTGAACGAGGACCTGGCCGAGGTCGCCGATCGCACTGGCGGTGAAGTCTTCGCTCCCGGCCGACGAACCGGCGATGACAAGCACAAGATCGTGGTCTTTGGATGCTCTGGCGATCGTTTTTTTGAGTTTCTTGCGGTCGTCCGCAATAATCGGAAAGTGTGTAGGCTCTCCACCCCAGGATTGGATTTGGCCGGCAAGCACCAGGGAATTGAATTCGGTGATTTCTCCTGCTTTTAGCGGTGTGCCCGTTGGCACGAGTTCGGAACCGGTGGGTAAGATGGCCACGCGCGGTTTGCACCAGACGCAGATGCGATTGTGCCCGCAGGCGGCTGCAGCACCGAGATCGATCGGCTTGAGTACGTGTCCGGACGGTAATACCAATTCGGTGGCTACCATATCTTCGCCCATGAGCCGCACATGCGACCAGGGGCTTACGGCGCTGCGGATGCGAATCGTTTCACAATTGCGCAGGTCGGAAGTTGGGGGAATGGGCTCGACGAGTTCGATCGGAATTACAGCATCCGCCCAGGAGGGCATGGCATCGCCGGTATCGACATACTTGGCCCGGGATTCGACGGATAGATCGACCGGCTCGCGGTCGCTGGCGCCTTCTGTGTCGACGGAACGCAGCGCATAGCCATCCATGGCGGCGGCGTGGTAATGGGGCGAGGAGTGTTTGGCCCATACCGCTTCAGCGGTCACGCGCCCGAGGGCAAGTGCGAGAGGTACCGTTTCACTTTCCAGGGGACCTTCGAGGCCGGCTGCAGAGAGTGCCTGGCGGAAACGTTCGAGTGCCTCCGGGAGGGGAATGTCATCCAGGTAGATTGATACGGTTTCCTGATTAGTGGACATGATTTCAGTTACCTCGGATGTCAGGAAGTAAGCATTCAACATTCGTTATTCAGCGTTCCGTTTTAAAACAAGTGCACTTCGACCTTCGTTCCGGCAGCGAGTCCGGTAGACTCGGCAGGAATGCGGATCAGCCCATCCGCACGGATCAGGGTGAAGATGAGATTCGAGCGTCCATAGACGGGTTCTGCAACAAGTCCCTGCGCTGAGTTAACAATACGAACGGGAAAATAATCCTCCCGGCCTGTTCGGGAGGCGATGTTGACGGACAGTTCGGCTGAAAGCGAGGCTTTCAGCGCGTTTCGGTCGAACCCCAGCAGCCGATGAATCATCGGAACGAGGAATAAACCTGCGGAAATCAGCGCGCTTACCGGGTTGCCTGGCAGCCCAATCATGGGCATTCCGTCGACGACCGCAAGGATCGTCGGTTTGCCAGGTTTAATGGCGACACCATGGACAAGGACGCCTGGCGTTCCCAGTGCAGCGATCACATCGGCTGTGATATCACGCGCGGAGACAGATGAGCCCGCCGTGACGACGAGGATGTCGTCCTCTTGCTGCGCTTTTTTTGCGGCTTTTTCAAGTTCCTGGCGTCGATCGGACACGATGCCGCGCCGTATCGGTTCGCCACCTGCGCGTGTGACCAATGCGCTTAACGTGTAGCTGTTGATGTCGCGCACCTGTCCGTGCTGTGGTGTGGTGTTGGGTGGAACAACCTCATCGCCCGTTGATAGTATTCCCACACGGGGAGGCCGTGCGACCTGGACGTGCGTGACGCCGATGGCCATCAAGCCACCGATCTCTTGCGGACGCAAGCGCTGGCCGGATTGGAAGATGGGATCGCCGGTTTTTACATCCTCCCCTTCCTGAAGGATGTTTTCCCCAACTGCAACTGCGCGCAGAACTTCAATTTCTCCTTCCCTGGCCCACTGCGTATCCTCCAGCATCACGACGGCGTCACTGCCCGGCGGGATCATCCCGCCGGTGTGCACGATGATCGCCTGACCGGCCTCGAGTTTATGCCGCGCAGGTTTCCCCATTTCGACCTCGCCGACGATAGTGAGATAGGCAGGGAGGCCAGGATTTGCGCCAAACGTATCCCTGGCACGCAGTGCGTAGCCGTCGACCGTTGAGCGGGTGAAGGGTGGTAAAGGGTGGGAAGCAGCGATGGTTTCACGGAGAATGCGGTCGAGTGCGTCTTCTGTTGGCACGTTCTCGGGAGTGGTGTTTCGATCCTTTGAGATTGCCTCTAAAAATACCTCTATTGCCGCGTCGGGTGAGAGGAGATTCAAAAATTCGGGCATGGCTATATATACAGGAAACCGATTAACTGCAGGTAAGCTGCCAGGCTGAATAATCCGACGGCGCTTATGGTTAATGTGCGCCAAGGAACCGGGTAACCACGGCGAATTCGTTCCATCTGCCATATCTGGGCCAACGCCAAGGGGAGTACGATTAACGATCCAAGTGCAACCCGCTGCGGAAGTCCATTGAGATAGGCGAGGAAAAGGCTGCTGATGGCGAAGAGAATGGCGATGTCGTGCAGTCGCATCGCCGCAGCCCAACCCAATCTAACCATCAGGGTTCGTCTGTTGTATTTCAGGTTGCTGGCGTAGTCTGGAAGTTGGAGCACGATCATCATGGCAAAGTGCAGTGCCACCAGTGGGATCGTACATATTAAAATCAGCCGATCCAGCTTTCCGGTTTGCAGGGCGAAGCTGAAACTCGGCAGCAGAAAGGCGGCGAGTATCGAGGTTGTGATTTCACCGTATCCCGAACGGATTAATCGAATGGGTGGGGCGTTATAAAAAAAGGCACCGGCGAAGATCGAGAGCAAGATCAGCCAGGCAATCAGTGGAATCCAGCGTTGAAACAAAGAGATGGATACCAGGGTGCCTGTCAGGGCAACGCAGGCTACCGCAGCGTACAAGGCAACCTGGCGCGGTAGACCATCCGGCCCCAGGACACCGCTTGTACCGGAAAATAGCGTACGATTGGCGTTTTCACGCTCCACTTGTGAGTCATGGTATTCGTTCAGGTACTGCATCATGAGCTGAATGAGACTGATCATTCCCTGACCGATCAGGTAGCGACGGAGATCGATCGGGTAATCCAGGAACGAGGCGATGGCTGCACCCAAGCCGAACAGCAGAGCGCCACCAATGAGAAAGATCGGCCTACTCAAATGGAAGAATAATCGCAGATTTCTCTTATTCACCGTCATTGACGTCCCTGCTTGGACGATCTTCTCCGCTACGACTGACGAGTATAGCGGCTCATCGCATCGGATTAAGGAAGAGCGACAACATCGTTCGGTGTTCTATACCCAACGATTTCCGCCATCCACGAAGAGCGTTTCTCCGGTGATGAAATCATTTTCAATCAGGAACAATACCGCTTGTGCAACATCTTGCGGATCTCCACCGCGCTTCAAGGGCAGTTCGTTTGTGATCTCTTGCCAGCGGTCCTCACTCATCGATGCGGGTTTGGCGACGGGTCCGGGGGCTACGGCATTTACCCGAATGTTGGGCGCCAATCGTAGTGCAGCCACCCGGGTAAGCATTTCCAGACCTGCTTTGCTGATCGAGTGAATCGGATAACGGGGCCAGGGACGATGTGCGGCGATGTCCGTTATATTCACGATCAAACCGCCATGCGCTTCCATCCGTTTTGCAGCTTGCTGCAAGCAGAAGAAGGCTCCCTTCAGGTTGAGATCGATTGTACGTGCCCAGGCATTTTCATCCGCCGAGAGCAAATCCTCCGACTCCATAATGGCTGCTGAATTCACCAGAATATCCACATTCCAACCGGCCTGGTCGATCGTTTCGAAAAGTCTCAGCACTTCTGCGTGTTGACTTATATCTGCCTGCACTGTGATGCACTTTACGCCGCGATCTTCGATTTTCGTCGCGGTTTCGCTGGCCATTGTCGCGGATGTATGGAAGTGTACCACGACGTTACAGCCGTGTTCTGCGAGTGCGAGTGAGATCGCACCCCCCACGCGATGCGCCCCGCCGGTAACGATGGCCGTTTTCCCTCGTAAATCCACGGCGATTAACTCTTCAAAGCTGCTACGAGGCGGCTGTCCAGTAGTTTTGTCAATTTCTCCAGGTCAGGGGCCTGCTTCATGTCCGAGGCATCTATGATCATCACGATGGCGCAAATATCTCCGCGTCGAAACATGGCGATTTCCGTGGTCATTTCCATGGTCATGGTCGGGTCTTCAACCTTTACTATCATGCGAATGGCCGTCGAGTTGTCACCGATGCGGGGGAAATCCTCTATGACCTCCATTTCGAGATCGATACCCAACTCGGAGAGGTCGAAGCCACCCCCCAGGTTCGCCATCTCCTGCGCAGCATCCTCGATCGAGCGATCGAACTCTTCCTGACTTTCCTGGCTGTCGAAAAAGGCGATGATCGACATCACGCTGATCTGGGGATCTTCTTTGATGTAAGTTGCCCAACTCACCGGGATGAGACTGTTTTCCTCCATGGACAGCGATTGCATTTCGCTCTCACTGAGAGGCATTTCGGTGTATCCCGATGGGAGATCGCTGAGTTTCAGTTTAACATTCTCGAGTAGAGTATGTTGGGGATTTTTGGTTCTTGTCGGTATCGGAGTGCGCGAGCTGAACGTCGTGGGTGTGAGTGTGATCGTGGGGGTGATGGTGATGGTGGGTGTCAGTGTGGGAACGAGGGTGGCGGTAGGCGTCCAGGTTGGGGGAAAAACCTGGGTGTTTGAAATGTTGGTTGTAGCTGCGGTCGGTTGCGCAGCGATCTTTTCGGGGGTCGGTGTCAGTGTAGGTGAACAAGCTGTGGCCAGCAAGAAAATCAGCATGATAAAGAGGCACTTTGGTTTCATGGTTTTCATCCGTAACGGCGTATGAGATGGGTGATGAAGAATCCCAGATTGGCAGGTCGTTCGGCTAGACGACGCATGAAATAAGGATACCATTCTTTTCCAAAAGGAACGTACACACGCACGGGGTATCCCGCAGCTGCCAGGCGTGATTGTAGATCAAGGCGGATTCCATACAACATTTGGAACTCGAGAGATGTTTGGGGAAAGCCGAATTGCCTGGCGTATTCGATGGCGTAGTCGATGCGTTTTTCATCATGGGTGGCGATCGCTGTGAGTGGGGGAAATCTTCCGGTGGAAGGTCTAATTTCCTCCTCGGCGGTCCGGGTGAAATCGATCAGTCGGGCGGTAAGTCGATCGAAATTGTGGTCCACATCTATCTTCTTTGGGAAGGCAATTTCCGGAGGTTCGTTGTAAGCTCCCTTGCAAAGGCGTACTGATGAACCCATCGACAGAACAGCTTTTATATCCCCTTCCGTTCGATAGAGATAAGCTTGAAAGACGAGACCAATGTTACGGATCCCAGAGCGACGCAGCGTAGAAAAAATCTCCAGCGTGGAATCGACGGTGGATGCATCTTCCATGTCGATGCGGACCAGGATTCCGGAGTCTGCCGCATATTCGGCGATAACGCGGATGTTGCCCAGGCAAAGGTTAAAGTCGAAGCCGAGGCCAAGCTGCGAGAGTTTGAGGGATACATTCGTTTGGAACTGGCCGATACTGTGGATAATGTGGATATATTCGTCACGTGCATTTTCTGCTTCCTCCGCGTTGGTAACATTCTCGCCCAGATGATCCAGTGAGCTAAACAAACCCTTCTGGCTTAACCCGCGGACAACCTGAAGCGCATCCTCCAGTGTCTCCCCGGCAATAAAACGAGACGAAACCCTTTGGGCGACTCGCCAGTTCTCGAAGATACGACGCATCCATACGGCGTTGGAGAGGTACAGCAGGACTGTTTTTATCACGTCGGGCTCCTTAACGATCGCTATCCTCGCCGGTTTCGGTGGTTATGCAAGAACCGAAGGAGAAGGCGAAGAAGGTCAGTCCAGTTTCGAGGCTACGTAATTGTAACTGGTGATCTTGAACCGCAGGATTGTGTACCAGATGGTAGTTACGCGGCGTGTCGATGCGCAGCAGCGATCGATCGTTTATCTTGTAAATATCCTGGCCAAAGAGATCGTCGGGTAAGGGCTGACCATCTTGAATAACTTCGATCTTGTGCGGATTATGATCGAAAGGTATGCCCGGGTCATTTTGGGAATGTGGCGAAAGCACAGCGTAGACATCGGCCGCGTGGTAGGGAAGCATGATCGTCCCGCTTTCGCCGGAGAGTGTGAGGCCATCATCGTCCAGACGCCAAAGTCCTTCCAGGTAGAAGTGCCCATCGGCGAGGTCGCAGGGCAGCGAAAACGCTTTGGGGATATCATCATCAGGGAGGGGATCTGCGAGTGAATCAATGTGCAGTTCCTGTGTTGTGGGTATAGAGATCGCGCCGGGCGCGTCCTCGCCTCTGAACATGGTTATCAATGGGGGAAATTCCAAATCCGATTTGTTCTCATGCAGCAGTGTCTGAATCGCCGTTTCGATTTGCGCGTAGACACCCTCGCCGGCATGTCGGAAACGTATATTGCCTTGGGCGTCGATCAAGTAGATCGTTGGCCAGTAGCGATTGGCGTAACTCGTCCAGACGTGTTGATTGTTATCGAGAATCACCGGCCAGCGCATTCCCAGGCGTCCGATGGCAGATTTGACGTATTCGTGATGCCTGGCGAAAGGGAATTCGGGCGTATGGACACCCACAATCTCAAATCCCAGCTCATGGTAACGTTCGTACCAGGCTCGCAGATAGGGCATGGTGCGCAGGCAATTGATACGGGTGTAGTCCCAGAAATCAAGCAATACGATGTTGGGCTGCAGGCTGCGCAGCGACACTTCACTGTAAGTGTTGAGCCACACCGATGGAGGGAATTCAGGCGCCCGTATACGTGGATCGTTGAGGTCCATCATCTGCCATTGTAGCAACGAATTATGCAGAAATCGAATCCTGAACCCCTGGCCAAATTGCGCATCTCCTGATTTGTGAACCTTCGGGATCAAAGCGATGGTACAATGCGTCTCTATGTCAATGAGCGATACGAATCTAAAAACACTCTCCAGATCACTTGATAGTATGAATGAAACCCACCCGCATGTTCCAACAAGGCGGCGGCGAAGGCCATGCTGTTTAACCTTGATGGTTTTCCTGGGTCTTTTTATCTGTCTGGTATTGACAGCACCGATATTGATCCCAATGCGAACGAACATCTTACTCCTGGGAATCGATCGCACACCGCAGGGAAGCATTGTCGGCCGAAGCGACACCATGATTTTAATGTCAATCCAGCCGACAAAGGGCGACATAGCCATGCTTTCCATCCCGCGCGATCTGTGGGTTATCGTTCCGGGCGTGGGAGAGAACCGCATCAATGCCGCGCACCTTTTTGCCGAAAATGAACAACCCGGCACAGGCCCTACGGCCGCGATGGAGACCGTACGCCTGAATTTCGGTGTCGATGTCGATTATTACATGCGCATCCAATTCGAAGGATTACAGGCTTTTGTGGATGCCCTGGGCGGAATTCCATTGGAATTGGATTCCACGATGGGCAAATTCCCGCCGGGAGAATACCTGCTGGACGGAGAGACCGCCCTGGCATTCGTGCGCGATCGATCCGGTGGGGATGATTTCTTCCGTATGGGGCATGCGCAGGTCTTTCTGCAGGCGACGTTGAAACATGCCCTCGATCCGCGCACCTGGCCGCGCTTGCCCGCGGCGTTCTTCGCCATGCAGAAGTTCGTGGACAGCAACATTCCTATCTGGCAGATGCCGCGTTTACTGGTCGCTTTCGCTCGGACCGGGATCGAAGGGATCGAGATGCGTTCGATCGACCGTACCATGGTCCAGGGTACCACGACTGCGGAAGGAGCTCAGGTGCTGCTTCCCGATTGGTCGGCGATCAATCCGCTGCTGTTAGAATTATTCGGTCAATAGCCTGCGTTGATCGGAGAAAATCTTTGACGAAAACTAAAAAATCCCATCCGGATGCGGAAAGAGACGGAAAACATCGATCCGGGCTGCAAGGCGATTTCAAAACAGCGGATGTACTCAGCCTGGCTGCCGGCCATTGGATTCATGATACTTATTCGGCCTTCCTGTCGCCGATTTTACCGGCGTTGATCGATAAATTCTTCTTAACCAAGACCGAAGCGGGACTGCTTACGGTTTTCATGCAGGGACCTTCAATCCTGCAGCCCGTAATCGGCCACATTGGCGATCGGGTCAGCCTGCGTTACCTGGTGATTCTGGCGCCGGGTCTCATGGCAACGATGATGAGCTTATTGGGCGTGGCTCCGGCTTACATCCTGCTGCCCATTCTGCTTCTGGTCGCGGGGTTCAGTTCTGCATGTATCCATGCCATCGGCCCGGTCATGGCCGGGCGGGTATCGGGGGAACGTCTCGGGTTGGGCATGAGTTTCTGGATGGTCGGCGGCGAACTGGGGCGCACGATCGGGCCGATCCTGTTGGTCAGCGCGATCGGCTATCTCACGCTGGAGGGACTGGCCTGGCTGATGCTGGGGGGCTGGGCGGCTTCATTTATTCTGTACTTTCGATTGCGAAACATCCCTGGGCGTCCGGAAGAAGTCAGTGATCTTCACTGGAAGGATACGCTCCGGGAGATGCGTGCGTTGATGCTGCCGCTGGCGCTGTTCCTCTTTTTCCGCGCCTTCATGAGCGTTTGCCTCAGCACCTTTCTGCCGATATTCCTGAGTGAAGAAGGCAGCGATCTGTTTCTCGCCGGTGCTTCGCTCTCGATATTGGAAGGCGCCGGTGTCGTCGGCGCCTTGCTGGGTGGATCGCTTAGCGATCGTTGGGGGCGCCGTAGCGTGCTGTATATCTCCATGCTGGCGACACCGCCGCTCGCGTTTGCCTTCCTGGCCTGGTCCGATTGGGCGCGTTTCGTTGTGCTGCTGCCATTGGGGTTGGTTTCGCTCTCGACCACACCGGTTCTGATGGCCATGGTGCAGGAGTCGTATCCGGATCATCGCGCGCTGGCAAATGGTGTGTATATGGCATTATCGTTTATCATCCGTGCCGTGGTGGTGATCGTTTTGGGTCTCATTGCGGATAGTTTCGGTTTACGCTTGGGGTTTATCATCAGTGCGGTGTTGATGTTGGTGGGAACACCGTTCGTTTCGCGCTTGCCGGGTGGGAAGAGACCGTCCGCGTCGCCAGCCTAGAGTATTTACAATAATATAATCCAATCGTATACAATGGATCCATAGAAAGGGAGGATAAAACCATGTCCACGATTGAGATCGAGAAAGGGGTGGACGAAGGTCGATTGGATGCGTTGGGTGTGCGTGCCTGGCCGACGTGGAGTGCCGAGGAATCGGAGTTTCCCTGGCGCTACGATGACCAGGAGACCTGTTACTTTCTTGCCGGTGATGTTGTCGTCACACCGGAAGATGGTGATCCGGTCGAGATGGGCAAGGGGGACCTGGTGACCTTCCCGCAGGGCATGTCCTGCACGTGGAAGATCCGCTCCAAAGTCTTGAAACATTATCGATTTGGGGACTGATCGAATTACTTTCATTGTTGTCAGTCGCGTTTGGAAAATCAGCCGGTATTATTTTCTTACAAATTACAACTCGACAGAAATCCTTGTCTTTTTTCCATTTGATATCGTGAATAATGTTTGTTTTCCGTTATAAGACAATTTATATTGACCAAAAAAACCGGAGAAATGGATTTCACCGTTGCTGTTGGTCAAGAGTTTCATAGGTGTTACCCACC
>DAOUEK010000107.1:0-5955 GCA_034430425.1 Anaerolineales bacterium
GTCCGAATGATTCCAGAACGCAAGTCGATATCGGCCATGTTCAATGTGATTACTTCCGCCGCCCGTAAACCTGTTGCATACAACAACGCCAATGCGGCAGCATCCCTGGTGGCGCGCGGGGAGTTGCCTTGTGCAGCAGCCTGGATCAATTTCTCCAATTCAGTTATCGTCAGAACCCTGGGCGGCTGCCGTGGGTTTTGGGGCAAATCCAGAGATTCCAGGACCGCCCGTGTGTCGAACCCCTCATGAGAATGCATGTAATCCAAGAATGTACGCACAGCAGCGATCTTCCGCGCAACTGTGGCAATTTTATATCCCTGCCGGTTTAGCCAGGAAGCATACTTCGCTGCGATTTCCACATCGATCTGAGCGGGTTCGATCGGCCGTTCGGAAACAGCCGTCAGAACCTGAACGAACTGCCTGACATCTGTTTGATACGCCAGGATCGTATTCTGGGCACAGTTCCGATCCACTTCGAGGTATTGCAGAAATCGATTGATTACGTCTTTCATGGCGAATCCTTGACAAGTCCGACGATACGCCGCTCATTATACCATTCAGCCGCGAATACTTACCATAAGTGAAGTTATCGGCGTCTAGTCTTGGACTAATACAACCTTAGAAAAGCGATATTCGAGAAAGCGATTCTCTGGCAGAAAGAGCGTCCTCGCTCACAGATTTCTACTGCTGTTGCAATATAAACACGATTTACCCATCGACCGGACTTCGTCAGTCCGGTCGATGGTCTTATCGATCTCCAATGGGTTTGAACCGCTCAGCTTAGATTCCGTACGAAAAGGCCAATCCGACGGTCCCAGGACCGGCATGCGTTCCAATCACCGGCGTGACCTCCGAATACACGGTCTCGATTGGGTCGAGGTGCGTTAAAGCGTCATCCATCAAGGCCTGCGCATCGATTTCAGCGTCGGCGTGAAGCGTGGAGAGACGCACATCAGGTTTGTCTGCCAGGCGTTCCACAATCACTTCTACAAGCCGGTTCTGTGCCTTTGCTTTCGTGCGGATACGTTCAACAGGCTCGACGCGTCCTTCTTGAAGCTCCAACAACGGCTTGAGGTTGAGTGCCGTTCCCAGCAACCGTGAGGCACCGCCGATACGACCACCGCGATGCAGGTATTCAAGCGTTTCCACAACGAAAAGCACACCCGTTTGTTCTTTCGCTTTTTTCGTCGTCTCTATGGCTTCCTTAAAAGATTTCCCCGCCTCACGTGCTCGAGCAGCCGCCAGGACCTGAAAGCCAAACGACATGGCGACTCCCATCGAATCAATGACTTCGATTTTCGCATTCGGGAACATTCCCTTTGCTTGTTCGGCAGAATTTAAGGTTGCCGTCAACTTCGATGAGCCCACGATTGTTAATATTGGTTTCCCCTCAGCAACCAATGGTTCGAATGCCGATATAAACGAAGCCACAGTCGCCTGGGAAGTTGTAGGCATGACCGGGTCGGTTCTTAGTCTCTTATAAAATTCCGTCGGGGTAATGTTGACACCATCAAGAAATTCTTCCTCCCCCCATATCAGCACCTGTGGGACAACCGTAATTTGATAACGATCGATAAGTTCTTGCGGTATTGATGAAAGACTGTCGGTCACAATTCCATAATCACTCATAAATCCTTCTCCTTCTTTAATAAAATCTGGTATCGAATGATAATAACTATATACATAAACCCCCGACGGGAAAGGAGGTTACAAGGTAATGCACGCATGCATTCCCATTTCAAATTATTTTTGAAACACGATTCTGAAATTGAAGCCGCCGAAACGTTATGCTATCCTTTATGGACAACCAACTTTCACCCGGAGTCATGTCTTGATTCACGAATATGTCGGCAACCTTCATAACCACTCAATCTACTCGGATGGTCACGGCAGCCATTCTCAAATCGCCCGCGCGGCGATCCAGGCAGGTCTTGACTTCGTCGTTGTCACCGACCACAACGTTTGGGTTGATGGCATGGATGGATATCGTTTTCTGGGCAAGAAACGCGTCCTGCTGCTTACCGGAGAGGAAATCCACGATCAAGTTCGCGACCCACAGAAGAATCATCTGCTCGTATTCGAAACCCAAGAAGAATTGGCGACCTATGCCGCCGATCCGCAGGATCTGATCAACGAAGTTAAGCGTGCAGGCGGGCTTTGTTTCATCGCACACCCCGTCGATCCCGCAGCACCACTGTTTGGTGAGGATGATTTATCCTGGGTGGCTTGGGAGGTGAGTGGTTACACGGGACTGGAAATTTGGAACTTCATGAGCGAATTCAAATCCCAACTCAGCTCACTACCCACGGCCTTTTTACTGGCATACAGCCCCAAGCGGAGTGCGCGAGGACCGTTTCCCGAGGTGCTGGAACGCTGGGATCAACTCCTGGCCTCCGGAAAACGAATCGTCGCCATCGGTGGCGCCGACGCGCACGCTGCCCCCTACCGTAAAGGCCCCTTCAAGCAAACCATCCTGCCGTACGAGTTTCTTTTCCGTGCGGTCAACACCCACGTCCTGACCAGGAATCCGCTCACCGGGGATGCAAAGCACGATCGACGCCTGCTGTTCCACAGCATCTCCCGTGGTCGATGCTTTGTTGGTTTCGATCTGCCAGCATCCACCCGCGGGTTTCGATTCAGTGCACAGGGCAAGGATGATCAAGCCATAATGGGGGATTCCATACCGGTACGGAGCGGTGTAACCCTGCAAGTCAAATCTCCACGTCGCGCCGAATTGAGTATCTTGCACAATGGGGAACGAGTACGCACCTGGAAGGAACAAGACACGGCTGTCTACACTGTGCGTTCGCCTGGCGCGTATCGTGTTGAAGTATATATCGATTTCGAGGGCAACCGCTGCGGCTGGATTTTCAGTAATCCCATTTACGTAACATGATCCGATTCCGATGAATATATCAGGCATATTCCAACGGGGTTGATTTCCGGATGGCCGCCTCACGGATGCATTTCAAGGAAAGCTGGAAGATCAGGAATCCGCATCCTGCTGGAATGACTCATCTGTCCAATGCCCACTCTCAAGGAGCGTAGTCCATGAAAACCTACCGGCAAGAGCTATGGTTCGAAGTCCCAGGAAGAAGAGCACTCATCAATATCACCCACCAGGTGAGAGAAGCGCTGGAAAAAAGCGGCATTCAAGAAGGCCTGGTGCTGGTCAATGCCATGCACATCACAGCCTCCGTATTCATCAACGATGATGAACGAGGTCTTCATCAAGATTACGACGATTGGCTGGAAAGCCTCGCGCCGCATGCACCGACAAGCCAGTACCGTCACAATCAAACAGGGGAAGACAACGCCGATGCGCATATGAAGCGACAGATCATGGGCCGGGAAGTTGTTGTGGCGATAACGGAGGGCAAACTGGATTTCGGTCCCTGGGAACAGATTTTCTACGGGGAATTCGACGGTGGCAGACGAAAACGAGCGCTGATCAAGATCATCGGGGAGTGAAATACGATTACCGGTTTTATCCCACCGCCTCCCGGCGGCGACATGGCTTTCAACCCAGAGAGGATCAGCTTCTTCGGTAAAGTACGAGAGTAATATTAAGCTCTTTCCTTCCGGCTTCGGTTCTACCCACCAAAACCACATGGTATAATCATAGATCATATGTTCGTATTGGGGGAACGAACGTGGAGGAGCCATGCCACAGTTCCGGCTGCATTCCCCCTACGAACCGATGGGAGATCAACCACAAGCGATCCAGGCGCTGGTACAGGGACTCAACAAGGGGCTTGAGCATCAAGTCCTTCTCGGCGCGACCGGCACGGGAAAGACCTTCACTATCGCTTCTGTGATCGAACAAGTCCAGCGCCCTGCACTCATTCTGGCCCATAACAAGACTCTGGCTGCGCAGCTGTATGCCGAGTTCCGATCGTTCTTTCCCGAAAATGCTGTCGAATACTTCGTTTCCTACTACGATTACTATCAACCGGAAGCATATGTTCCGAAACACGACTTGTACATCGAAAAAGAAACGCAGATCAACGAAGAGATCGATCGATTGCGTTTGTCGGCGACGACTTCCCTTCTTTCCCGCAATGACGTGGTGATCGTCGCTTCAGTCTCGAGCATCTACGGTATCGGCAACCCGGAAGCGTACGGTCGTGTGGTCATTGACATAGAAAAAGGTCAACAATACCGCCGCAACGCCGTTCTGCGTCAGCTCGTGGAATGCCACTACCAACGCAATGACCTCGAACTGAAACCCGGCGCTTTTCGCGTGCGAGGCGACACATTGGAAGTGCTGCCCGCCTACGAACAGATCGGAGTTCGCATTAGTTTTTTCGGTGACGAAGTGGAACGCATCGCCAAATTCGATCCGCTCACGGGAGAGATTTTCAGCGAGGCCGAATCCGTGAGCATTTATCCCGCAAAACACTTCATCACCGAGGACGAGAAATTGAAGGCCGCTATCGCAGATATCGAAGTGGAACTCGAACATCATCTCGAATTCTTGAAGAAAGAGGAGCGGCAGCTCGAGGCGCAGCGCCTGGAACAACGCACGCACTACGATTTGGAAATGCTGCGTGAGGTGGGATACTGCACAGGCATCGAGAATTATTCCCGCCACCTGGATCAGCGCCCGGTAGGGTCTCCACCCTGGACGTTGATCGACTATTTTCCCCCGGATTTCATGCTCGTCATCGATGAGAGCCACATGACCATCCCACAGGTGCGCGGGATGCACGCCGGCGATCGTTCGCGCAAGCAAACCCTTGTTGACTACGGATTCCGCCTCCCCTCCGCGCTGGATAACCGCCCACTTTCCTTTATCGAATTCACGGAACGTACAGGCCAGGTCATCTACACATCCGCAACCCCCGGCCCCTACGAACTCGAGGTTGCCTCGAAGATCGTCGAGCAGATTATCCGCCCGACCGGCCTCGTCGATCCCGAAGTCGAAGTGAGGCCCGTCGAAGGCCAGGTCGATGATCTGGTCCAGGAAATCCAGAACCGCGTTGCCGTCGGCCAACGTGTGCTCACGACGACTCTTACCAAACGCATGTCCGAAGATCTTTCCGAGTACATGCTGGAGTTGGGCATCAAAGTCCATTATCTTCACTCCGAGATTGACACCATCGAACGGATTGGCATCCTGCGCGATCTCCGTATGGGTGTGTATGACGTTGTCGTTGGGATCAATTTGCTGCGAGAGGGCCTCGATTTACCCGAAGTCTCCCTGGTGGCCATTCTCGATGCCGACAAAGAAGGGTTCCTGCGTTCCGACACGGCTTTGATCCAGACCATCGGTCGCGCTGCGCGACACATCGATGGTAAAGTGATCATGTACGCGGACAAGATCACCGACTCGATGGGTCGTGCGATTGACGAAACGGAACGAAGGCGTGAGATTCAACTCGCCTACAACCAGGATCACGGCATCGAACCGGTCAGCATCGTGAAGGAAATCCGCGATCTCACGGATCAGATTGTCTCCCACGCCATCGCCGAGGAGCGCGAGGAATACCACAGCCTAACCCCTGCGCAAATGCCGAAAGATGAACTTGCAAAACTGATCAAGGAATTCGAGAAACAAATGAAAAACGCTGCGGCAGCTTTAGAATTTGAGAAGGCCGCTGCTTTACGCGATCAAATCTTCGAACTGCGGCAGGTTCTGGTCGACAAAGAGGACATGCCGCCGTGGATGCGGGCCCGAGCGATGGCAGAAGAAGTGGAATAAGTTGTGAAAGGCAGAGCTGCGCGGTAAGGCGAAAAGTAGACGCCTAGATCCGACCGTAACTCTGCAGTAGTTTGATGTAACTTGCCCGTTCGAACGCCGTCGGTTCGACGTAATTCTGCAGGCTCAGGCTCCCTTTCAGGTTTTGGATCGAGGGAATCTCCAATTCATCCATGAGCTGCTCGGTTTCTCGGATGATCTGCGTCAGCTTCTCGATATTGTTCATCAATAAAGCCGAAGCCACATTGGCGATA
>DAOUEK010000108.1:0-15437 GCA_034430425.1 Anaerolineales bacterium
TGTTTCCAGAGCAAATGCGATGTTCGACAAGATGCCGGGGCGCATTCCGCTGGATTCGGAATGCAATGTATGCCTTTGCTTTCCTGGGTCTATGGTCGATTGCATTGTTCGCCGATTCCACGGCCGCCTTGATTCTGGCGATATTGGCGCATGCCTGCGTTTGGGTTCATTACTATGCCACGGAGAAGCCGGATATGGATCTGATCTACGGCTAGCATTCGAATACGTTGTTTAAAGCAGGTATTTTCTATAAAATTAGAAATGGAACACGTAGAATGGATGATAGCATATGCAAATCGTGACAGATAGTGGTGCTGACCTGTATCTGCCTGCGGAAGAACTGGAAGAATTGGATATCCACGTTGTTCCGCTAAACGTGACTCTAGGCAACAAGACCTATCGTGAAGGCGTGGATATTCAAACGGATGAATTCTACCGCTTACTCGCAAAAACGGAGAGCATGCCCTTAACATCTCAACCTTCTTCGGGCGATTTTGCGGATACTTATCGCCGTCTGGCCGGGAGAGATCCCGAAATTCTCTCGATTCACATCTCCTCGGGTTTGAGCGGTACATACAACTCGGCATGCACAGGAGCTGCGCTTGTTCCGGAGGCCAATGTTACCGTCGTCGATGCAAAAACTCTGTCCGCTGCTGCGGGTTGGCAGGTGCAGGCGGCAGCTCGGGGAGCGAAGGCAGGTTGGTCGAAGGAACGAATTCTACCGCTCATGAAGCGGATCAGCGATGCCAGCGACAGTTTGTATACCTTACAAGAATTGAAGTATCTGATTCACGGTGGACGTATCAGTCACATGAGAGGCTTGATCGCTTCCTTGTTGCACATTTTGCCCCTGATCGGTGTGGAGAAGGAAGGTGGGACCTACGTTCAGCGTGGACAGGCGAGATCGTTCAAGAAAGCAATCGCAGGACTTGTGGATTTGATCTCCAGGCAACATGCACCGGGAAGCAGCTTGCGAACCCAGGTGCTGCACTCGCATAATCCTGAAGGTGCGGCCATGTTGCAGGAGCAGGTAAATCAACGTTTCAACTGTTCGTGGTTGCCGGTCGGTCCAATGTCCCTGGTACTCGGTGCGCATACAGGACCGACTATGGTCGGCGTTGCCTATGCGCCCCAAGCGATTTTTGCAGACATACCCTAGGGTGATAGAGGACTTCGCCGCGCAACTGGAGTGACGGGCTGCCTGGTAAATGGTCTTTAGGCTAACGATCGCTCACTAAGGTTGGGCTATGATCTCCCACTCCTTTTCCTGGGCAATGCTTTCCAGGAGTGGGTCGGGATGCACAGCCACCGGATGGCCGACACTTTCGAGGACGGCCAGATCGGTGATGCTGTCGGCATAGGCAAAACTTTCTTCCAGATTGATCTTTGAATCGTCCGCAAGATGTCGTTTTAGCCAGGTGACCTTGTACTGCCCTTGGCAGGCAGGCCGCTCGCTGCTGCCCGTGTATTTGCCATTTTTGGCGATCAGGGGTGTCCCTACAACTTCGGTCACACCCCAGAGTTGTCCGATTTCTGACAGGAGGGGAACAAAGGTTCCCGAAAGCAGGATCACCCGATGACCGGCGGCTTGATGCTCCCGCAGCCGTGCAATCACGTGCTCTTGTACACGAGGACGCACGTACTCTTCGGCGATCCAACGGAATGCGGCAGCCGAATTTTCGATCTTCATGCCTCGCAGCGTCCAGCTCAGATTTCGTGCCCAGATGCCGCGACCGGCTGATTCAGAGAGAATGCCGGCCTTGACCAATCCCCACATGGGCCAATGCACGGCCATAAATGCATAGAGCGGGATGCGTTGCATTCGGTGTGTCCGGTGGTGCTCGGAAATGGCATAGGTAAGATGGCCGGTGTAAAGTGTTCCATCGAGATCGAAGATGGCAGCGATCATGGTGCTTGTCGACTCCTTTGGTTCCAATGCTTCGTACCCAATGTTCCCAATAGCTAGGCATAAACACGAAGGTTAAATCGCGGAAAAATGCCGAATAAGCCCCCCACGGACTTTCATTGTCGGATGATGATGCACAAATTATAGCATCAGCCTTCTGAGGATCAACGGAAATCCACGTCGAGCTTTATACTGTTGGATTTGGTCCTGTCCTCCATTTTCTATGAAGATGAGGTTGCAGGTTGTTTTTAATCCCGACCTTTGATACATTGGCGCTGGCAGCTATGCGAGTCAACTGATGAATAAATTATTCCATTTCATACTTGATGATTACCAGCAGTTGATTCGGCAATTTGCTTCCGCGCTTGTTTGAGATAACATGCATGAATCAAGCGAGCCCATCCCCGGTATCATATATATAGGAGGATGCTATGCGCAAGGGTGTTTCAATAATCGCTTCGGCTATTTTTCTGGCTATTTTCTGTACTGCATGCGTAACAGAAGCGGAGTGGGTTATCCCGGATGATTTCGTAACCTACGATGATCCGGATGGCCTCTATAGTATTTCCTACCCGTCGGATTGGAAAAAGGACCTTCCCATGCTTAAGCAGATGGAGGACTTTGTTAAGGATTACATTGCAGATATCGAGGAAGGCATTCCAGTAGAGCAAGCAACATTGCTTTTCCTGGCGGGAATCCCGGATTCTGGCGGATATCATCCGAACGTTACGATCGCGATCGAACCCCTTCCGATGGGTGTGGTCGGCATTCGCACTTTGCTGCGAGCGGAGATGAACGGGATTACTGCGGTTGTGCAAGATTTCCAGGAACTGTCGCGGGAAAAGGTAAAAATTGGCGGAAGAGATGCTTACATCCTCGAATACAAAGGAACTTTTCCGGGTTTGGGAACCGTTCACGCCATGGTATTGATGACCATGGCCGGAGAAAATGCGTGGTCGGTTTCATGTACCTCCATCGAAGGGCTGGATGATTACGATCAACATGCGGACGACTTTCAATCCATCCTCCGGAGCCTGCGCATTCATAAGTGAGCATTCTTTTGGATTACAAAGTTTGCTGTAGGCGTGTGATACGTACACATGGCTTTGCAGTGGGAGATCCACATCTTAGAACTGCATACCTGCAATAAATATTGCTAAACAGGAAATAAATACAACCGGAAGTGTTGGGGGCCAACAGGAGTATTGATCCGGATTTGTCCGGGGGTCAGGGTCATGAGGTGATTCTGTGCATGCATAGGATCGAAAAGACGGCATCAATCTGCGGCGCCGTCTTTTATGTTAATATCTCGGGTGATATTGGTCACCCAAATCCGGATCGATATTTTTTGAATGTGACAAGCATGGTTTGCTTTTGCGTGTTTCAGCACAGTTCAGTATTATCTTGTCTATCGATGAAAGGATTGACCGGTATGCTTGAGACAAAATCTAGATGGGAACGTTGGCGACAAGCTCTACCGAGGGAGCATATGCGGTTTTACCTCGTTGTGACTCTGGTATCTCTTGTCGTCTTCGCTTTGTATCTAACTGGCGACGCGGCCGGATCTGATTGGGCATGGAAGGGATTACCGCTCGATGATAATTGGATCCACCTGGTTTACGCTCGGTCTCTGGCAGAGCATGGATGGTTCTACTATAACCCGGGTGTGGCAGAAGCCGGGATGTCGAGCCCTTTGTGGGTTGTGCTCCTGGCCGTTGTTTACAGAATTGCCAGCCTTTTCGGTGTCTCACCACAGTGGTGTGCCAAGGGGCTCAGTTTGTTCTTTACACTGGGTGTACCCATTGTGGTCTACCACCTCGTTCTGGCCCTGCGTCTGCGATCGAGATTGGCCGGGATTGCCGGGTTGCTCGTCGCCTGTGAACCCAATCTGGCCTATGGTTCCGTCGCCGGTATGGAAGTTCCTTTGTTCAGCCTGCTCACTCTGGGTGCGCTGTTATCCAGTTGGCGCAAAAAGGAGATCCTCACGGGCGTGTTGCTCGGTTTGCTGATTATCACACGAGGAGAAGGGGTTTTAAACGCCCTGTTAATCGGGGCAGGGATGCTGGCACCGCTTTATTTAAGACGCAAGCGCGTTTCGATTATCACCAAGCGTGAACGACGCATCGCCACACGTCTTTTCCTTCCCCCCTTGATTCTCGGTGGTGCCTGGGCGGTCTACAATTACAGCATCAGCGGCCAATGGCTGCCGAACAGTTACTATGTCAAGCACAATTTTGGGCTCGGGATCATCAACCTTACGAATTTGTGGAACGTACTGCGGGGGTATTTCCATCATCTGGCCATCTTTCAGGGACTCTTATTCCTCTTTAGTGCAATCCTCCTGATCGGTGCCGGGTGGGCAATCTATCGCAATCGAACAACACTTAAGCTGCTGCCTCTGTTATTGATCCCGTTGGTACAGGTTTATGCATTCTCGATAAACATTAAAGTCCAGGCGGTAGACGATCCTTGGACGTACTTCACTCGTCGGTATCTGGACTATCTCTTGCCGCTGATTGTAATTCTGATGATTCTCGGTGCGGATTTTTTGTGGAAGGAAATGCGCAAACGGCGGGAACGCTGGTTGGTGATCGCCGCTCCGGCTGTCGTAGTGTTGAGTTTGGGGGTGGCTGTGGTAAATGTGGTGCGTCTGAATGAGTACTTCATTGAACAATTCAGCTGGAATTCGCGCAATATCGAGGAAGTTGACGTCGCCATGGGGCGGTGGTTGGGAGAAAATCTACAAGGCGAGACGATTATCGGTCTCACCGACGCAGGGGCAGTACGATATTTCAGCGATCCGGCAAACGAAGTGATCGATTTCCCCGGTTTGAACTGCTGGCAATGCATCGGGCGACCGATGAGCGAACTGATCGATGAATACCAACCCGAATGTCTGGTTGTCTTCCGCCAGGCCCTGGACGGAAGTTTTGGATATGAGGAAATCATGAATTTCAAAACGGAACGTAATTCGATTTTAGGTGGGAATGACCTTGTACTCGTACGATTAATACAATCCGAGTAATCTATAGTAAGTATCCACATTCTCCGTGACGTGAAGTGGATCCTTTATTCTATCCGGGACAGGATCGCCAATCAACCAAAGCTCAAACTCTATCCGTTATACTATATTGTCAATCTCGCTTTTCCATCGAGTCATGCAAACGCATGATTAATCGGAGGTGGGCTATGAATAAAATGTATCGCAATCCGATCTTGCCGGGCTTCTATCCCGATCCTTCGATTTGTCGGGTTGGAGATGATTACTATTTGGTTACTTCGACCTTCGAGTTCTTCCCGGGCTTGCCCGTATTTCACAGCCGTGATCTCGTCCACTGGCAGCAGATTGGGCATGTCCTCGATCGGCCATCACAGCTGCCGCTGGATGGCATCGAACCCTCCGCCGGTTTGTACGCACCCACCATTCGCTATCATGAAGGCACGTTCTACGTAATCAACACGCTCGTTCGCGGGCTGAAGGAATCGGGTAACTTTATCGTCACAGCGGCCGATCCTGCAGGGCCATGGTCAGAGCCATACTGGTTGGATGACGCGCCGGGAATCGATCCTTCCCTGTTTTTCGACGATGACGGCCGGGCATGGTACACCGGCAACCGCATTTCGCCAGAAGGGGAAAGATTCCGCGGACATCGTGAGATCTGGCTCCAGGAATTGGATCTGAAGAAGATGCAGCTCAAAGGGGAGAAGCATACGCTCTGGGATGGAGCCCTTAATGAGGCCGTGCATACCGAGGCGCCGCATCTTTACAAGATCGTGGGATTGTATTACCTCATGGTAGCGGAGGCTGGAACCGGCCACAACCACGCAGTAACCATCGCCCGCAGCGAAAAGATCAGCGGCCCGTATGAGAACAACCCGCGCAATCCCATCCTCACGCACCGACATCTGGGTCTCGATTATCCCATCGTGGGAACAGGTCACGCTGATCTGGTCCAGACTCAGAACGGCGAGTGGTGGATGGTGTTGTTGGCGATGCGTCCGTATGGTGGCTATTTCTACAATCTGGGCCGCGAGTCTTTTCTGGTCCCGGTTATCTGGGAGGATAATTGGCCGATCGTCAGCCCGGGGATTGGCAGAGTCGAGCACTTGCACACATTCCCCAATTTGCCTGAAAAGCGTTGGCCTTCTCGGCCGACCCGCGATCATTTCGAAGCAGAGTCTTTGGGGTGGGATTGGAATTTTCTGCGTACGCCGCGCGAATCGTTCTGGAGTTTGCGTGAGCGTCCAGGCTTTCTACGATTGCGTTTGCGGCCGGAGCGGCTTTCGGAGTTAGCCAATCCCAGCTTCATCGGTCGAAGGCAGCGGCACTTCGACTTCACCATGCGCACCTGCATGGAGTTTTCGCCAGGCAGTCCGAACGAATCCGCCGGTGTGGTCCTGCTGCAGAATCATAACTTCCACTACCGTTTTGTGGTTTCACAGGACGTGAAGAAGGGCAATCTCTTGCGGTTGATCCAGCGGCGGGACGGCGACGAGACTATATTGGCGGAGAAATCCATCGAAGGGGAGCGGGTTTACCTGATGGTTTCAGCCCGAGGGCAGGATTACCGTTTCTCCTATTCGAATGTGTCGGAATCCTGGGAGCCGTTTGCATCCGGTGTGGATGGGCGCATCCTCAGCACCCCTGTCGCGGGGGGATTTATCGGCGCCTATGTGGGTATGTATGCCAGCAGCAACGGCAAAACCAGCGAGAATGCAGCCGACTTCGATTGGTTCGAATATGTTGGCGATGAGGGGGAGTAAGGAAGTGCCACTCATGAGTCGTGTTGCCAACCATATTAAAGTGAACCCTGGTTGGGTCGCTCGAGCATCCAACGATGAGGAGTGCCGTCCGGTATGCGGGGACAAGCTAGGTTAACGAATAGGCAGGCCCGTCGTTTTATCCTTGCTCACCATGGATTGGGGTGTGGATACGTATTTAAGGGAAAATCAGGAATCCTCGACTACATCCGCCGCGTGGGCTGCATCCAATTCGATCCCTTGAACATCGTCGGCAACAATCCGGAGTTGGTGCTGCAAGCTCGGGTGATGGATTTCAGGCCGGCGGTGCTGCAGGAATTACTGTATGAGGATCGAAAACTGCTTGATGGATGGGATAAGAATATGTCCATCTATTCCGTGGGTGATTGGCCCTATTTTGAACGTTATCGGAATCATGCACAACACCGCTTCGGCGGAGATGATCGCCCGGCCACGCAGATCATGCCGCAGGTGCGTACGGCGATTGAACAACGCGGACCCTTGTCGTCGATCGATCTGGATTTCGATCGAAACGTGGATTGGTCGTGGGCGCCGACGCGAATTGCACGTGCGGCCCTGGAAAGTATGTATTCCTGGGGAGAATTGGTGGTTCATCATCGGGTACACACCCGCAAGGAGTACGATTTCGCCAGCCGTCATCTTCCGTCAGATTTACTGGAAACTGCAGATCCCAACCAAAACGATGAAGCTTATCACGATTGGTATGTCTATCGGCGCATCGGCGCTGTGGGTTTACTCTGGAATCGGGCAAGCGATGCATGGCTGGGGATGCTGGGGATAAAAAGCCCACAGCGGCAGGCGGCTTTCGGGCGATTGCTGGCGGAGGGTAAACTCATCGAAGTTCAGGTGGAGGATATTGATTCGCCGCTCTACATCCGGTATGCGGACCAGAAATTGCTTGTTTCTGCGATGCGCGCGCATACCCAGCGAAAGCGCGCTGCGATTATCGCGCCGCTGGACAACCTGCTCTGGGATCGACGATTTATCAAGAAGTTATTTGGATTTGATTACGTCTGGGAGGTGTACAAGCCGGCGGTGGAAAGGCGCTATGGGTATTATGTGCTGCCTGTTATGTATGGGGATCGGTTCATCGCCCGATTCGAACCGGGTCGGAACAAAGACAGTGGTGCACTGGTGATCCAGAATTGGTGGTGGGAAAGGGGGGTATCACCTTCGAAAACGATGGGTCTGGAACTGACCCGATGCTTCAAACGCTTCCTTCGTTTTTTGGGGACGGACCACCTGCAAATCGATGAACGGCTCAACGGTCAGGAAGAATTGAATTGCTTGAAGGACATTGGGTAAACGAGTTCACGGGGGTAAATTATTCGTCTTCAACATCACAAGATCACACGCCTGCCGAGAGGATGCGATAGAATGTAAAGAAGTCGATCAGGTGGAGGATTTCCCATGTCTGACTATGATGTGATCGTGATCGGTGCCGGCCCCGGTGGTTATGTGAGCGCCATTCGGGCGGCGCAGTTGGGGAAAAAGACGGCGATCGTCGAAAAAGAATTCCTCGGTGGTGTTTGTTTGAATGTCGGCTGTATCCCCTCGAAATCACTATTGAAAAACGCCGAAGTCGCCCATCTGCTGCGTAAGGGCGGCAAGGATTTTGGCTTTAAAATTGAAAATCTCCAACTTGACTACGCGGCAGCTTTAAAGCGAAGTCGCCAAGTATCGGGTCGTTTGACGAAGGGCGTCGGATTCCTGATGAAGAAGAATGATATCGACGTGCATATGGGTGCAGCGAAGTTCGAAACGCCGAACACACTGCTCGTTACAGGCGAGGATGGATCAACGCAAACATTGAAAGCCAGGGACATCGTCATCGCCACCGGCGCCTCGGCGATAAACATCCCGGGTGTCGATATCGACGGCGCGCAGGTGTTGAGCTACCGGGAGGCGATCTTGCAGGACGAGCTTCCCAAGAGTGTCATCATTGTAGGCGGTGGTGCGATCGGACTCGAGTTTGCTACGATCTGGAATTCTTATGGTGTTGACGTTACCCTGGTCGAAATGCTGCCAAATATCGCGCCCCTGGAGGATGAAGAGGTCAGTGTAGAATTAACCAAAGCACTCACCAAGCGCGGCATTAATGTGATGACCGGGACGAAAGTGGAGTGCGTCAAGCGATTGAAGACCAAGGTTAAGGTCACAGTTTCGGGGTCTGAGGGGGAAGAGACTCTCGATGCGGAGCAGGTGTTGATGTCGATCGGCTTCAAACCCAACAGCGCGGACCTCGGCCTGGAGGAGATCGGTGTCTCGCTGGCGAAGAACGGTGCTGTTGAAATCGATGAGCGTATGGCCACCAATATTGCTGGTGTATGGGCGATTGGTGATGTAACCGGAAAGCTCATGCTCGCCCATGTTGCCTCCGCGATGGGCATCATCTGCGCCGAGAACATTGCTGGTGTGGAGACGATCAGATTGAATTATGAGATGATGCCGCGTGCGACCTATTCCCAACCCCAGGTTGCTTCATTTGGCTTAACCGAGCAGCAGGCACAGGATCGGGGATTTGATGTGAAAGTCGGGCGCTTTCCTTTCCAGGCCAATGGCAAGGCGCTCGGTCTGCATGATTACGCCGGGTGGGTAAAAATAATTATCGATGCGCAGTATGGTGAGATTCTTGGCGCGCACATGATCGGGCCGGAAGTGACGGAGCTGCTGCCCGAATTGACTTTGGCACAGATGATGGAACTCACGCCGGTCGAAATTGGCCACAACGTACACGCGCATCCGACGCTGAGTGAAGCGCTCATGGAAGCCGCACATGCCGCTGAGGGGTATGCGATTCATATCTGATGCTTTTTGGTTATTGAGTTACGTATCTTGCATGTTACCCGATTGCGTCCGTTCCAACACCCAGAAATGCGATAAGCCGAAGAATCTGAGGGGGGTTCGTTCGAGGAAATGCAGCATCGCCCGCATCAACCGGCCAAATCTCGGCCAGCGGGCGATGATGTTGTCATATGCGCCAAAAATTACTGTCCGGTGGATGATTCGTAATGGAAGCCCATGGATGAGGCGTTTCACGTCTCTGTGAGAATACACTCGCACGTGGGGCGCCAGTCGATTGCGTATCTTGCGCGGAAGATAATTGACGAAAGGGATGTTGCCGAATCGATAACGGCCGCGCCAGTATATGCCGTGTGTTTCAAACGGGTAGCCGCGATTGGGAATGAAGAGGAACAGGCGCCCACCGGGCGTGTTTGTTTCAGGATGGGGAGCGCGCAGGGTGCGCACGATTTCCTCCAGCGCGGCGCGATCGTCAATCACGTGTTCAAGCACTTCATGCGAGAGAATGAGGTCGTAGCTGTCTTCTGGGAAGGGCAGCTGCTCTCCGGCAGCGCAGATCAGGTGCAGGCCACGCTGCAAGGCTTGCACAGCCCGCTGAATATCATATTCGACTCCGACTGCGGATTTGGCGGTTTGCGTAAGTCGCTCTAAATAGACGCCCACACCGCATCCGTTGTCTAATATATCTCCTTGCGTGTGCTCTTGTGCGTGATCGAGGATCATGCGCAGGCGTCGTTCCTGCCCCTCGCGCCAAACGTAGGACGGTTCGCCACGCAGCGCGGCTTTCTGCAAGTCGCGTCCCATTATTGTTCGTCCTCAATCGAAGATGCGTTTGCGCCGGCTGCGATGTGTCCGAGATGCGTAAAAGCCAATCCCAGAGCGGCAATCGAACCCAGTTGTTGGAATTTACCCGCCATCCAATGTCGTTCAACTTCGGTCTGCGAAAACCAGAGTACTTCTTGTTCTTCCAGATCTCCTGCATCCGGTGGCTGGATTCGTTCACAGCCTGTGGCCAGAAAGATGTGCGCCGGCCCTCCACCGAAGTTCCCGCCGAGTACATACGCCCCGAGGTTGTGCCATTCGTCTGCCGTACAGCCAAGTTCCTCGAGAAGTTCGCGTCTCGCTGCTTCCAGCGGCGGTTCATCAACTTCGATGATTCCCGCCGGGGGTTGGATGTCGATTGCATCCAAGCCGCGTTTGTAGGAACGGACGAGGCCAATTCTGTTTTTCCGATCCACCGGCACGATCATGACGTAACTCGGTGATTCGAGACGCAGATATCCTTCCACGATACGTCCATCGGGCAATTCGACATCGTCAGCGTAAACTCGCATCCAGGGAGAACGGTCGAGAAGCAGTTTCCGTTTCAGGGTTCGCCAGGGTTCCAATTTGGGCATTTCGTGAGTCTTGTCCTTAGAATGTGATTGCGCTTCAAGCCAGGTGTTATCGATTCAGTGGTTCATTATAAACGGCTTGCCCCGAACCGGTTGGTGTAATTGTATCCATCCAATCAGAACCGTCCCGCCAGTGCATAGTACAGCGTTGCGAAGATCTCCCGCATCGCCATCCGACTGGCAGTCAGCGCGTCGGTGCTGGGCAAGAAAGCGACAGTGTGATCCAGGAAACCCGCACTATGTTGGGCGGCGATGGCCGGGATGGGTTGAAGACCTTGCGCTTCGAATGTGTTCATGGCGCGCCGCATGTGGGTTGGAGAGGTGACCATGATGAAATCGTCGATTCCACGTGAGGCAAGCAGCGATTCAAGGTTGAGCGCTTGTTCGTAGGTATCGCCCGATGCAGATTCGAGGATAATCTGTGCGGCGGGAACACCGAATTCGACCAGAGTATCGTGCAGCGGTTCGCTTTCCGGTGTTATAACGCCCGCCCGCTCGTTCGTTCCACCGGAGACAATCACTAACGGCTCATCCATACGGAAATATAAACGCGCGCCTTCCATCGCCCTGAAGATCCCCGCTTCACTCAATACGTTGATTTCTAACTCGCCATCGCGGAAAGTGTTACTTCCACCGCCAAGAATGACGATGGTGTTAACGTCTTCCGGGATCTCCTGGTCGTTCAGGGGTTCGAATCCTCGGCCGAGTAATGATTCAATGGCGCGGGCGAAGAGCGGCATACTCAATATCCAATAGGTCAATAACAGTAAAAAAAGCCAGCGTTTTCCCCGCTGTTTCCATTTCTCACCGCCGAAAAGAAGGATCACGCCGATGAGCAATCCCAAGAGAAGAAAGGACAGTGATCCGGGCAGGAGGTATTCCTTGACGATTTCAACAATCAATTCCATACCGGCATCAACTTCCTTGATGATTCTTTCGAGCCCAATGAATGGCTACATTGCCGAGCATATGGTGTGAGAATTGGACCGTATCGAAATGTGCCTCGCGGAATCGTTGGGATAAGGCATCCGAGGAAAGAAAAGCATGTGTGGATCGTTCGAGATAGTGATAGGACTTTTTATCGCCGCTGATGAAAGAACCAAGAATGGGCATGATGTAGCGCATGTAGGCAGCGATAAGCAGGCTGATGATATTTTTTATCGGCGGCGAAGTCTCCAAGCAGGCGATGCATCCTCGAGGTTTAAGGATTCGGTTTTGTTCTTCCAACATGCGTTCGATATCGACGACATTACGGAGCACGAATCCAGAGACAACAGCAGTAAAACTTTCATCGGCAAAGGGGAGTTGGCTGACATCGGCAATGACCCAGGCGACATCGGAGTGGTGATCACGTTTTTGCCCAAGACGGATCATCTGGGGCGTGAAATCAACGGCGATGACTTTCGTTTGGGGGGCACTGCGCAGGATCTGGAAGGCGAGTTCGCCGGTTCCGGTCCCTACATCGAGTGCGCAGCTATGTTCATCGAGTTCCAGGCGCTTGATGGTCTCCCTGCGCCAGCGCCGGTCCTGACCCAGGGTTATGATGCGATTGATCAAGTCATATCGCGGGGCCAGGCGTGCGAACATCTGGCGGATGCTCCGCTTCCGCTGGTCTCCATTCCCTATAAGCATGTTATTTCCCCAGGGGAATTACCGCACGCGGAATGAAAGGCGTATCATCGTCCGGAGCGCCAAGATAGATGTGAATTTGTTTTACTTCGAAAGTAAATTCCGGTTCCGGAGGCAGCTCGATTTTCTTGGCTTGTGCCGGTTTGTCAAACCTCGCTAATGTCAAGTGCGGGTGGAATCCCTTGCCATGTTCGCCTTCGTAGGGGGGATAATCCGGGAAGGCATCCGAGATTTGTGTGAACAGCTCCATGATCTTCTCGGGTTGCGAAGGCTCGAGAAAGAGTGCATCTTCGAATTGTCCGTATCGATCCAGGGTTAGTGCAAACGGGGGACATTTTTTGCAGATCTTGACCAGCACCTTCTCTGCTTCTTCGACTTGATCCGGTGGGACAAACGGGTATAGCAAAGTGATGTGCGCGGGAACGCGGCTAAACGATTCCGCATCATGGGTCTCGCGAATCGGGAATGCGAATGATTGAACAGGTCGAGGTGGAACGATGAGTAAAGTGCTTTCAAGGTTCATGCATCAACTCACGGTTCGCCTGGGAGGTGTTGGCTTCAGCATAGATGGGATGATAAGTATCCGTTACCTTACAAACCATCAACCTATCTCGTATTCTGAGATAAATCTTTCTGCCCGCTCCGATCAGGTTTGAATTCGCTTCGGTGTTGTGAAGCTGGGGTGTATTTTAACGCATTCCCGGCTGGATTGAAGGGTCAGAATGGGAGGTGAGTGCTCCATCGTATCGAATTCGTGTTCCTTCCATAGGATGGTCGCTGTGTTTCTGAACCTTTCCCGAGCGGTATAATGCACGCATGCGTTCAAAAATCTTGTGGTTCTTCTCGGGTGTCATAATCTCCGTAGGTCTGCTCTGGTGTATTTACCAGTTTACACCTTTAAAAGAACAACTGGAATGGAGATTGGATGCCGCTTCGGGGATCATCCGGGGATGGCTGTATCCTGGGGATACGTTGCCAGCCCCATCGAGCGCGGTTACGGCTGTCGTGACTCCCTATCCGACCGCGACAAACACCGCGTTGACCGCCGCAGAGGATGCATCTCCTACACCGACTTTGACGCCAACACCCATACCAGATGCAGTTTTACTCACTTCCCCTGAATGGGAAAAACAGGATTGGAACAATTGTGGCCCCACAACGTTAGCCATGGGATTGCGATATTATGGGTGGGATGGGGATCAGTTTTCGATCTCAGATTTGATCAAGCCGGACCGCGGCGACCGCAACGTGAACATCGATGAATTAGCCTACTACGTACGAACGCGTGCGGGATGGATGGACGCTGTGTATCGCGTCGATGGAACGTTAGAAACATTGAAGCGCTTCATCGCGGCCGGCTATCCCGTGATTGTTGAAAAGGGGTACGTCATTGTAAGTGATGGGCCGGATGCAGGATGGGCGGGGCACTATCTTTTGCTGACCGGATACGATGATGGGCGCCAGGTTTTTATAACCCAGGATAGCTTCGAAGGTCCAGATCGAGAGGTGAATTACTCGGACCTGGACGAAGGGTGGAAGGCATTTAACCGTGTATTTATGATTATCTATCCCGTTGATCAGCGGCCGATAATCGAAGTGTTGTTCGGGGAAGACCTGGATGAAGTTGCCAATCGGAAGCAGGCGCTTGAAACCGCCCGCGCAGAGGTCGAGCGTGATGCTCAAGATCCGTACGCCTGGTTCAACCTGGGGACCAATTTGCTTTATTTCGACCGCTTTAGTGAGGCAGCGCATGCGTACGATACCGCGCTGGCGCTGGGTTTGCCCTGGCGATTTACACGCTATCAGTTCGGACCTTACATCGTTTATTTCAATCAGGGCCGCTATCAGGATGTGATCGACCTGGCGGATGCGACACTGAGACGCACGAACAAGGCGGAAGAATCCATGCTCTGGCGCGGCTGGGCACGCTATCAACTTGGGAATCTGAATGGTGCCATCGAGGACTTTCGAGCCGCACTCGTCGTAAACCCATATTACTTCGATGCACAGTACGCACTCGAATTTCTGGGTGCTTCGCCGTAATGCGTATGATCCTATGCTTTGAATGGGGCGGGTCGCCGCTTTCGGGATCAAAACCGATCTACGACGAAAGGCCTGCTCCACGACAAAGCAGTGTTATCGCTACCGAATCGCAGGGGATTGTTTATAAGATTGGTCGCTCTTACTGCCTATTTCGTTGATTCGGATGTGGTCTTGTGCCAGCCGAGGGAGTGCTGTTGATGTTTGGGGGAATCGAAATTTGTCTGACCGAGCAGCGCTTCGAGGTCATCGATTTTTAATATCGGGCCATAATTCATATATTTTGATCCGGAGGGCAGACATAGCGTTCCATCGGGAAAGACCATGATGTAGAGGCGGTCGAGGGTCTTGTGGTCGAGCCAGTCGATCTTGATTTGATGCGAATTGGCTTCTACGTTCTTGCGTAATTCGGCAAAAGCTTCGTCACTTACAATGAGATCGTCCCGATCGGATTTGGTCATGGCGCGTGGATGTGCCTGGAAGACATTGTAGGAGAAACGGTTATCCATTCGACTGGTGCGTTCATCCAGTAGTTTTACGATCGCCGGAACGGAGTCGATATTGTGTCGGGTGACGAGGGTTGCCATTTTTATATCGATCGCAGTAAATTCCTTCAGCATGTCAAGATCGCCCAGGATGTTTTCAAAGTGGCCAGGCTTCTTTGTGCAACTGGAGATCTCTTCCGATGGTCCGTCGATGGGGAGCGAAATCAGGTCGATCCAGCGGCCGTAACCTCGCAACAGGCCATAACTCAATTCATCACCTGTTGTGGAGAGTGCGACTTCTAAACCAAGTTCTTTAGCGAGGCGAATTAGCAGGCCGATATCCGTCCGCAGAAGTGGATCGCCTCCGGTAAAGACAATACGCTGGGTGCCAAATGAGTG
>DAOUEK010000109.1:0-85216 GCA_034430425.1 Anaerolineales bacterium
GGCGGCTTGATTTTGATCACATTGTGAAACGGGCCATCGGTGCTGAGCAGAATACCGCGTTCGTTGAGCCGCTGGATCAGTTCGTTGGCCTCTTCCGTCGCCGGCTCGAGTGTATCCCGTTGGCGAACCAACTCGACGCCGATGAACAGCCCTGCGCCGCGCACGTCACCAATCAGGCTGTGCTTTTGCATGAGCTGTATTAGGCCATTGCAAAAACGATCGCCCAATTCGAGGGCGCGCTGCTGCAATCCCTCGTCTCGAATCACATCCAGCACAGCCAGCCCGATGGCACAGGAGACCGGATTCCCGCCAAAAGTGGAGAAGAATTCCATGCCGTTGGAGAAGGAAGCTGCGATATTATCGGTCGTCACGACCGCCGCCATGGGATGACCGTTGCCGATGGGTTTCCCCATAACGACAATGTCCGGCACCACACCTTGCAGCTCGAAAGCCCAGAAATGGCTGCCCACGCGCCCAAAACCGGTTTGCACTTCATCCACAACGCAGACACCTCCCGCCCGGCGAACGTGGTTAAAAGCGCTCTCCAGGTAACCCGCCGGCGGGATAATTTGCCCCGCGCATGACATCAACGGCTCGACCAGGAACCCGGAAATCGGGTCTTCCGCCTGCCGGATCACCTGCCTTACTTCGTCGCCATAAGCGACTCCCGTTTCCCGTCCCGCTCCCCTGTATTTCCCGCGATAGCCGTCCGGTGTGGGCGCGATGTGCACCCGTGATTGCGGATTGCCGCTGCCGCCCGGTCCCCGGAATTTGTAGGGACTGAGGGCAATCAAATTCGCTGTGTGCCCGTGATAAGCCCCTTCGACCACCAGAAAATCTTTTCGTCCGGTGTGCGTCATCGCCAGGCGCAAGGCCAATTCGTTGGCCTCGCTGCCCGAGTTGAGAAAAAAGACAGTCGTGAGAGAATCGGGCAACGTCTCACACAATCGCGCGGCATAATCCGTGAGGCCATCATACAGATAACGCGTGTTCGTGTTCAAGCGCGCCATCTGACGCTGTCCGGCCGCGACGACTCGGGGGTGGCAATGCCCGACGTGACAGACATTGTTGACCAGATCGAGAAACGGACGACCGCGATCGTCAATAAGATACTGACCCTCCCCGCGGGCCATCTTATGGGGTTGGCGGTAGGCGATGGAAAGCGCAGGGCTGATTACGCCGCGGCGTTTTTCAAGCAGCTCCTCGAGCGAAGCGCCGATGGCTTCAAAAGGAACGAGATCGATTCTTGAGGCCAAGCGCTTCACCGCTTCCAGAGGATCGACTGCGATGAGTTTAGCCAATAAATCCCAGGCGCTCGTTTCCGAGACGAACCAGGTCGGGTGATCGGGATCGATGCGGCGTCGTGCTGCAGCGATGAGCACCGTGGAGCACAAGCGGCCGCAGATCAACGGAAAGAGAACTTCGATCTCCGCCTCACACAGCGGACGAACCTGGTGATAGCCGCCCACCACCTCCGCTCCAGCACGCAAAGGATCGGATTGATCCAGCATGGCATAAGCCATAGCGATGGCGAGATCGGATATCGTGGGATTGTAGAGACTATCGCCAAAATCGAGCAAGCCCGAGACACGTCCATCCTGCACGAGGACATTTTCGTCGTTGGCGTCAGCGTGGATGATGCTCTGCGGCAGGTCCGAGAGCCGAGGGAGAGCGCACGCGGCATATAGGTGAAACATCCACTCGACGATGCGCCGCCGGTCGGGATCCTGGATCAAATCGATCTTCTCACGATGTTGGACAGCCTGAGTCAGATCCCAGGGATGCGTACGCCGGGCTGCCGGAAGATCGAGGTCGGCGAGTGCCACATCGACGGCAGCCAAAACCTCACCCAGGTGCCGAAGTTGGTCGCTGCTTGGCCAGCCTGCTTCAAACCAGGGCGTTCCGGAGACAAACTCGAATAAACGGGCCTGCAGCGTGGTTTCATCGTCCAAACGATGGGAGGCTTCTTTCACCCCGGATAATGTGAGCACTAACTGTGGCAAATCCAATGGAACGCCTGCAGCCTGCAGGTGCGCCACGATTTGGCCTTCCATCTCAAGCACTTCACTGGAGATAGGCGCAGTCACGCGCTTAAGCGCATAGCTCCGGCCATCCGTCAGCGTAATGCGGTAGTTTTCGTTTTCGCCGCGGAGCTGTCTGATTTCACCGGTCAGGTCGTATGCGACGCGGAGCAATTCCGCAATCGCATCCAACATTGCATCCGGACGGCTTGCGTTCATCCCAGGCGCTTTCCCATACTGAGGCGCTCTTCAACCTGGTATCCAAGAGTCCGATAGAAATCGACCACGATCATATTCGTGGCGCGCACCTGCAGGTTGACCTTCGGACAACCAATCTCGGCCAGCCCGGATTCCACGCGCCTGACCAACACCGTGCCGACACCCTGCCTGCGATACTCCGGATGCACGGCCACGTAATACAGCCAGCCGCGATGACCGTCGTAGCCACCCATCGCCGTCCCGATCAAGACACCGTCCACGACGGCGACATAAAACGATTCACGCTGCACTGCCAGTTTTCGTTCGATATCTTCCTCAGGAACGTTCCACTTCGAAGAATCGGGGAAAACCGTGCGCCACAGAGCGGCGACATTGTCTCTATCAGATTCGATAAATGATCGAATTTCCATATCGTTCCTCATTTCGATCCAGCGATCATTACGACCAATCACCAGGGAACTGAACCCAGCACTGTGCTGCCGGATCCATCACGCTGCATTATGCCACAACCTTAATGGATATCGCTCTATTCTGTTCCCGAGGCCTTTGATTGATTTTCAACACATTTTAATTGATCGAGGGAATTCCAATCATGGGCATAATAGCTTTCATCCGGCATGAGGGGATAATTCATGCCGAAGTACTGATTGAAAAGAACCCGGAATGAATTTACCGGGCTGATGCCAGGGTAGAATGAATCATAATCCTTCCCCGGAAGACAATAGGTGTTGAAGATCGAGAAGGTTTCGTAGATTCCCTGCGATGAGGGATTCTCCCAGGTAAAAGTAGATCGAGGCCCATGATCTGCCTGCAGGATGATCACCGGCGGTGTGCCAGGCTTGGCGAGAATCGCTGCGACGATCTCCTCCAGTCTTGTATTCAAATACTGCAGTTGTTCGACGTAACCCGATTGGTACTCCGCCAATGTGCCTTCATAGTCATCCGCATCGAAATAGCTGAAAGGAATATCAGGCAAATCCATCGTCCCATCGGCCTGGAAAACGAAGGGCGGATGGGGCAATATCACGTGGGCAAATACAAATTTCGGACTGGGGATGAGGTCGAGGGACGGGAATGTATCCAATATGTACAGCTGCCGTGCAATATGTCCACTATACGATACGCCATACGCCGTTCGATTGAAAAGGATCGAAATTTCCGCCGGATAGATCACAATCGACTGGGAAAGCAAAATCGATTCGAAGGGGTTCAAGCCATGGATGATCGGGTCGAGGCGATAATCGGTTGAGGTGATATCGGTCAGCGAAAAGCCTGATTCAAAGGTGACAATCTGATAACCCAGGTCTTTGAAGGTCTGCATGACCACATTTTGATTCAAATATGTCGAGAGAACGTCCGCCGGCACCCTCCTCGGCTCTGATTCGGGGATGACATGCTGCACGTAATCCAGATTCAACGAGGTAATCAGCGAGAGGATGGTTTTGGTGTAATTGGCAATACTCTGTGCAGCGACGTAGCACCCTTGCGCATCGAGAAAATCGAGGAATTCGGAATTGTCATAGCCATAGATATCTTGCAAAACGTCGGCTCTGCCATAGGCATCCAAGATCAGATAATAAACATCCGGGAGGTCCGTGAGTCCTCCAGTTGGCTGAACCGCGTTTGTGGAAATGGGACTTCGCTCGGTATCAAACTGCATGACCGTGAGGGCATACTGACCGATGAGGATCAGCGAGGTGATGATCGAGGAAAGGACGAAAATGTTGATCAGTACATCGACCGCCTGCAGCCAGCCCGGCCGTTTCTGGATCATGAAGATGATCCCGAATACAAGACTGATTGGAACGAGAAACGTGATCGTAAGGATGATGCGATGATTCATTTCCTGGATACCTGTAAAACCTGGTCCGAAGAATGTGGTCAGTGTGGAAGTCACCCAGGATGGAATTCGACCGAACTGCAGGATAACAAACAAAAGCAATGAACTTGTGACCGCTGTGGTCTTCCAACCTTTCGATACCTTCTTAATTCCAACGAGAATTAATATTGCCAGCGCGATAAAGAGCAAACCGGGACGAATGACCCACGAGATTCGAACCCGGTCGGCGTTCACAGCCAGCAGGGAGAGAACAGGCATTACGGCAACGCCAAGAGTTTGGAGGATGCTGACTTTACTTGAGTGGCTATTACTCGAGCATGAGCCTTCCATGTTAAGTAATGTTAACCGAAAACGCCTGCGAAAAAAAGCTTTGGAGTATTAAATTGGAGAACGTACGAACAATAAATTGGATGAACTCGATTCCGATCAAATCATCGGTCCATTCTTGATATCCCCATTTACCTCGAGAGAATCTGACGACGAAGAGTCAGAAAATGAAGGGAATGAACATCCTGGTCGTTTCCATGTAATCGGCGTACGCCTGACCAAATCGGTTCAGGTTATCCTGCTCCTCCACTCTACCTGTTGCAAAGACAAAGGCACATAAAAACACCAGGAGCAGTAATCCGTATCCCGAAGGGGATTTCAGAAATGCCCCCAAGCCGAGAAGCAGCAACGATCCGTAAAGTGGATGGCGGATGAAGCGGTAGGCGCCTCGCCTTACCAACTGCGTGGTGTTTTCAAGATCGTCTTCCGGATCACCGAAAGATCGAAGTAGTTGGAATCCGTGCCAGGCGAGTAGAAAGGAGCCGATCAGCAAGAGCCAGGACAAGACCTGGTGCGCAGCAGCCGGATTAACAAACCACGAATCAGCATTGAGCACAATCAGCGCGAGCGTAAACTCAAAGGCAAAAAAACGAACGAAACGATAACGATGTGGCCGGCGAAGCGTGAAGAATAACAACAGGATTGAAAGAACGAGAAAGAGAATGAAATATAACATACCTGCAATACTCCACCATTTCTAGAATGCTTGATGAGATACGTTTCCCGCTGAAGTATATTCCCCTGTCGACGAAGTCGCTATCGCAGCTATCGGAATGATCATGTATCCATCAAGCGAAGTAGCCCTCATCATTAAGAAATAGAAAGGCAATCTTAACAGGACCTTAACACCCATCGTGAAAAATAACGGATGAACAATGGAAACAAAGCACGTCGAACCGATTCCACCAAGGAACATCCATACGAGATACCCATGATTCCAGAGATGGTGGAAGGCAAGCGCATGACTAAATACTCATGGCAGTCGCATAACGAGATCGACGATAATAAGGATTGTGTTCAAGGTGGAAAATGGGAAAAGAGAAAATGGCAGATTTCGATAACGTATTGTTTTCAAGTAACCACGTTCAGACCAATGCAAGCTTCATCAGCGCCGGATGGGTCTCAACGGGATTCATCGCCCAGCAATTGGCCAAAGAGGGAGTCAGGGGGGACATCCTTTTCGATGATGCCTGCCTGCACCTGATCGCCCTGAATTACCTGCTGCACAACATGGGTTTCTTTACCGGCGCGCGGTACGGCGCCTTCGATCTGAAGATATCCCTCGAAACCCTGCTATCGACCTGGCAATCCGAAGATCAAGCGATCGTCGAAACCCCGGCTCCGGATTACGTTCCCGAGGCGCAATACTTCCGCATCATGGAAGCATCGGCGCTTCTCGGCACATATTGGCACTTTCCGCAAGATACTCAACAGAACGAAGCCCCCAGGGTTGGCATGGTGCGCGGTATGAGTCTGGTCTACCCCTCATTATGGCTGCTCGCCATTCGCTGGCTCGGGCGGCAAGACCTGGTTCATTTCGACCGTCAGGACTTTTCCAACCTTATCATCTCCGATTCCGCTTTCAGGGAAACGGATCGTCACGACGCAGTTCTCTTGCCCTACCCACCCCGCCTGCCGCTTTCATCTCGCTCCACTCCGATAAGCGGCTGAGTTCAAAGCCATCAATTCCAGATAGAATCTGCTATCCAACAAATGTAAAGCGCGCTTGACATTATTGTGGATTTTATGGTATCCTGCGTATGTAAAGTTCGCTTTACTTTCGAGAAAGGGATACGATGGCGGAAATTGTGCTGAACAAGATCAAGGAATATCGTCTTCAACATAATCTCACCCAGGAGGATCTCGCTTTCGCAGTTGGCGTATCGCGGCAAAGCATCAACGCTATCGAGCGCGGCCGATATATTCCCAGCCTTCCCTTGGCGCTGCGATTCGCCCGCCTGTTTGAGACCTCGATGGACGCGTTATTTCAACTTCAGGAGGATGCCTAAAATGGCAGAATATCTAAGTGCATTTGTAAATTTCTTCAAACCCGACGAACGCTTTATCATGCATCGACTCAAATCGTCTCGATTCGCCCTGATCGTAATGGTTGTGATCACGGCCGTATGGATCGAATACGACTTAATCATTAACAATCAGATACGCTGGGATCTGATAATCATCCTCAGCGCATC
This sequence comes from Anaerolineales bacterium, assembly GCA_034430425.1. GTDB lineage: Bacteria > Chloroflexota > Anaerolineae > Anaerolineales > E44-bin32 > WVZH01. The sequence continues at coordinate 6,603 of DAOUEK010000109.1, forward strand.
TGTGATTGCCAAATTGGTCTCGATGGTTTATTACCGTCTCAAACAGTAATTCTTTAGGGTGCACAAATCGGGGGCGGCGTACCACTATAGGTCGGGTTGATCGCCGATCCGGTCTGTACGAAGGCTGCGCCGTCCCAGGTATATTCAAGCACCTGGCGGTTGCAAGGGCAGCAGTTCGGTTCTCCGTATAGATAGAGCGATTCCTCAAACACAATCGTATCCCCCATCTTACTCCAGGACCCATGTGTGCCTTCATGAGTATACACATTGGTCAGCCCCGATCCATTCCAAACATAAATCCGCAAATTTAAAAAGGCACCCGAGCCGTCATACACTTCGGGGATGATGACCAATTTTTGGCAGCCGAGGAACTCGTAATACCCGGCCTCGTCCTGAATCTGCTTGATCATCGGATCGCCGCCGGCATAATTCCAAACGTTGATCCACGCTGAACCATCCCAATTGTCCACGGAGACGGTTTTACCTGCCGCGCCGCCATCCGTTATACGCACACGTTGATACGTGCCGTCACAATTCAGACTCACACCACCCGGCGGCGGCGATTCCGTCGCTGTCGCGGTTGGAGTTTCAGGCGACTCGGTGTACGTCGCTGTCGGCGCCTCAACGGTTGGCGTCTCCGTGTCCGCCGTCACTGCTGCAAGTGTCTCGAGTGCATATGCCGTCTGCGTAGCTGCAACACTCGTAGCGACCAGATCATCGGCGTCCACTTCCGCAGTAGGCGTTGTGGTTGGCAAATCACATGCCAGGGCACAAACAAGAAGTACAACGAGGGCCAACAAAGGATATCGATGCATACGCTTATTCATCCTTCCTCCTCACGATCTGTAACGTTTAATCAGGCGATTTGTGACAGCACGATCAACGAGTAATCCCAATGTCACTGTCCACGCAACTATAATCCGGTGAACCACGCGGCGCCTGAACAACGCCTAGGCATTCCGGCTTTTCGTTGCTCCCAGCACAGCAGTCAGCAGGATGAAGATCAAGCCGAGTGCCACAAGCAAGAATTTCGGGATGGCACACCAGCGGGCGACGGCCGGCCAATACGCACGCGCACTCCCCAGCAAAACACGGATCAGGGCGTAGTTCTCCAGCGCGTCCAGCAGCCCTGCCCCGACTTGCCCCCAGGCCAGAATCATCCCGATGGAATGGAGAAACCGGGAACGGCCGGCCACTGAACGGGCGAGCAATACACAGCCCAATCCGATGCAGGTCGCATAGGAAACAAGGAAGAGATAGTCCAGGCCCAGGTTCAGTCCCGCAAATACCTGTCCCTGCGTTCCCCAGGAATCCATGATTTCACGCGCCAGGTCCAGCGTTCCTGCAAATTCAAAACTCACAATACCCGCCGGCGCTGCTGAGGTCTTTAGTGGGGAACCGAGTGCCTGCAGACTAACTCCTACCACGAGTGTCAAAACCAGGACGAGAATAAACACCCGCTTTTGCGCGGATGCTGCAATCCAATCAAAAGGGCTGATCTTCATCATCATATTCGCATTCCTTTCGAATGCAATAGAAAGTCGGTAATTATTGTTTGCGCTGATACATTACCATGAATCGACGCACGGGCGGGCTCTCATCGTCCATGTAATCCTGGAAAGAAATTTCTGCCAGGCCACTAGCAACAAACAAGCTGAGTTCCTCACGCGTGAGGGGCCAGGGAGATTTCCCAGGTGGATCGTCATCATCACGGCTACGGGCGATCAGCAGCAAGGTCCCTCCGGACGCCACGAAACCAGCGATAATCGGGATGGCTTGCCGGCGGATCTCGGCCGGCAACACTTGCAGCGTATAGGATTCGAGTACGAAATCGAAAGAAGCTTTCCACTCCCCGGGAATGTGGAACAAATCTGCGGCGGCATATCGGACCCCGGAGTCGGGAAAACGCCGACGACACCACTGGATCGCCGTTGGCGAAATGTCGAAAGCCGTGGTCGCGAAACCACGGCGCGCCAGTTCCTCGGCGTCGTCTCCCAATCCACAACCAATAACTAAAGCACGTTGATTGGCGCCCTCGACCCGATTCGTCTCCAGCCAGCGAATCATATTCGGATTGGGCACCAGATCCGCCCAGGAAAGGGATGTGGCGTCGCCGCTGGCTCGCACATAAGCCGACTCAAACCCTGTCAATGAATCCATGTGATTCGATCGTCCATTCAAAGTACGCCAACACGTTGAATGTGGAATAAATCCTGTAATCAGATTTTCTCTGAGAGTATACAAGGGATGGCACACGCCTGTCGAGGCAAAGCAAACAAAAAAACATGATCCACCTCGGCCCGAAGGAATCGAGGAGAATCGTGGAGATTTCAAGATCTATACGCGATTACCAAGTGTATGCAACCTTAGTTAGCAAATATGATTTCGAGAAGCGTACCCACATTATCGGAGCCTTCCAGCGTCTTCAGGTTGAATATCTCGGTATAGCCGCACTTCCGACAAGAAACATAGGCATAGCTATAGGGTTGGATTTCGAAGAACCGAGATAAACCCGTACCAGACATGGCCAGGCGTTCAACGTGTCCACCCTGGCTGCCGCATTTCTCGCAAACAAATGCATCACTCAATTGAAACTCAGTATTCGCCATTGATCCGTTCTCCTTTACGTGCATGCAACGCATTCATCAACAAGCTCATGCAATCTGGAGGCAGTATATGACACACATACCCGGCAACCTGAAAGATGGCTGTCACCAGGCTGGCGAATAGCAAGTTAGGCAGCAATCAACAAGAAAAATTTACAAATGAAAAAACCGTGGAAGATCTACCCCGAATTATTCCTGCATCCTCATCGCAGCGGATGTCAATCCATACAGAAGGACTCCGCAATCGTTTGGAACGTCGATGTGTAACTGGACCAGACACTTTCATCGACTATCAATTCGACCAACCAGATACGTGTGTTTTCAACAAAAAAATACATATATTCGCGAACGTTTACACCATCCAGGTTGAATCGATAGATAAAGCGGCCGGACGGCAGGCCGTTCATTTCGAAGCCGCATTGGGTCTCCATCAGCTCCATGCCGGCCGATTCGAAGTAGGGCCCGTAAAAATCGCAAATTTCCTGGATAGTGAAAGTGCCATACTGATATTTAAATGAGACAAAGACTGAGGCTTGAAAACTGCCTGCCCCTTCCAAATCTACCGCCTCGAACTTGACCGTATCGTCTGCAGCAGCATCATCAAGAACAGTCCACCCCTCCGGCAGAATGAGATGGAAGCCGAGGTTGCCATGCGCGATCCAACCCGCTGGCGGCGGTGTTGAAGTCGGGGTCGGTGAGGATTCCGATGTGGGCTGAACGACCTCACCCGGCGTGGCGGTTATTGTCGCCTCTAGCGTTGGCGTTGGGGTGTACGTCGGCGGGAACGTTGGCGGCATGCGCGGCGTGTTCGTCGGTCCTCCCGGGACGGATGCCACATCACTCCCGGCGCCCCCACCCAAATCCGGCAGATCACATGCGATCGCAGCAATGCATAACATCAGGGCGACAAAAAGCAAAGCGCGTTTGGCGTTCATGGAAACCTCAATCAAAGTGGTTGCTCGAATATTATTGCGGCACAATTTTACTCGAACATCGCCGACTCTACCTCACTGCACACCAATCTGCAAACCCTTATCCGTCCGAGAGTAATTTCCCGGCGAAATTGTTACATCAGTGCCTTGTAAGTGGATGATGATCAACACATCTCCATAATGGAATGATCAGGACACAGCCTGGCGATATGATTAGCGGAAATAGGTTGTGGGTGTTATACTTAAAGATTGGATAAGCGGACGGTTATATCGCCGCATCGGTAATAAAGCTATTTGGATCATATCATCGGGCTGAGAGTGTGACTTGGCTCAATGGAGTCAAGGAGTACTTTCAGTGAATTTCGATCATTTTTCTCTAGACCCGCGTATCGCCACCCAAATCAAGACCGTCGGTTACACCACGCCCACTCCGATTCAGCAAAAAGCCATCCCCGTCGTGCTCGAAGGGCATGATGTGATGGGCATCGCCCAGACCGGCACCGGAAAAAGCGCAGTCTTTATCCTGCCGATACTGCAGCGACTCATCAACGGTCCGCAGCGTCGTGTGCGAGCCCTCATCCTTGCGCCCACACGTGAACTCGCGGAACAAATCTACCAAATGAGTGCTGACCTCGGTAGAAACACCAAAGTGCGCAGTGTATCCATCTACGGTGGCGTGAGCAAAGTATCACAGGTTTCGCGCCTGCGGAGCGGCATCGAGATCGTGATTGCTTGTCCTGGTCGCCTGCTCGACCTGGTGGGCGATGGCGCTATCGATCTGTCGCGCGTTGAGGTGTTGGTGCTGGATGAAGCGGACCGCATGTGCGATATGGGCTTCCTGCCCGATATTCGTCGCATCATCAAGCTGCTGCCGACACAACGCCAGACACTTTTCTTCTCGGCCACAATGCCAAAGGATATCCGCAAACTGGCAGACAGTATCCTCAAAGATCCTGTTACCATCCAAATCGGCAAGATAGCTCCGGCGAAAACTGTTTCACACGCGCTCTATCCTGTTCCCAATAGTCTCAAGAAGGATCTTTTGATGGCAATATTGGAGCAAACAGCCACCGGACGCGTGCTGATCTTTACCCGCACCAAGCATCGCGCCCGCAATCTGGCACGCGACCTGAAGAAACGCGGTTATCGCGCGGCAGAATTGCAGGGAAACATGTCGCAGAATCAGCGTCAGAAATCAATTAATGGCTTCCGCGATGGGAAATTTGACATTCTCGCCGCCACCGACGTGGCTGCGCGCGGCATTGATGTGTCGGAAATATCGCACGTAATCAACTTCGACATCCCCGACACCGTCGACGCTTACACGCACCGCATCGGCCGCACCGGCCGCGCCCACCAGTCTGGTGAAGCCTTCACCTTCGCCGGACAAGCGGATGAGCAAATTGTGCGAGGCATTGAACAACTTATAGGGACTCGAATCGAACGGCGGCGGTTGCCTGATTTCAATTACGGAAAATTTACGCCTGAGACACTATTCCAGGAGAACCATTCCTATTCACCGCCCAAGACACAGTCACACGCCAGGCGAAGTCATGCTCGCAGTACCAACGGGGGCAATGGTCACCGACAGCACTCGCAACGACGCAAATAATTATTCCTTTACCAAGCAATTTCGAGTCGAAGAGCCAAGAGTGGAGCGTCGGAACTGAGCCTGTCATCAGGGAAATGCTCTTTCCAATAGGCCGCCTCCAGGAAAGTTATTCTCCCTGTGTCCTGCGGGCTTATGATCGATGCTTCCTCGATTACTCAGTTGAGGCACGCAATACGCCATCCAGATTGGGCGTCCACACATCCCACTGCACCCGATCGGCCATCTCAGCCACACCTGCCAGGGGCACGGTGCGCGCCGTTAACTGATCCGCCAGCTTACCGGCAAAACCCCACGACTCGGCTTCAGCGTACCAATCCACTGGCTCTGTGTTGGCATCCACATCCGGGAAACCAAGTTCGAGTGAAGCGCTGGGGTGGATCTCCGCCTGCACGTAGACCAGATCGCAGTTCAAACGCGTCCACAAGCCTGCAGTTTTGCGAAAACCATCGTAGGCCTGACGGATATGCGGTTTGTCCGTCGCCGTCTGCACGTGATCGGCGGAGGCAAAGGGCAGCAGCACGCGCAGTTCGGGCAGTTTCTCACCGATCAAGCTGTAGTTGTTCACCGTGATGCGGTAGGGCCAGAAATCGGCCGTCTGCTGGGGCGTGGCCAGATCGTCCGGCCATTCATCGAGTGTAAAGACGCCGTTATCCAGCAGCGCCTGGGTCAGGGCGTGGGAGAACCAGCGCTGCCCATTGATATTGGGACCCTTGTCATCCAGCACGTAATCCCGGCCGCCGGGCACTTCGAACAGCGGGCGACCTTCGGGGAAAGCCGCGTTCTTGATCCAGCCGAGATGGGTATAATCGACGCTGATGCTCGTAGGCGTGTAGCCCTCGTGCTGGTAATAAGGATTGTAGATCGGCACGCGCTGGTCGTTGAAGTGACCGATCTCAAGCGGATACATCTCCGCCATTGTTGGATTTTCTCGGCCGACGAAATACTTCAAGCCGGTCAGGGTCTCGCCGTAATAGGCCATCACGTTCGTGGCCACGACTCCGGCGTGGGAGGAAGCGAACATGCCGACATTCTCATAGAGGGGTTCTACGGCGAGGATCTCATCAAGGTAGCGCCCGTTCACGTCCGGGATGATGCCTAACGCATAACGGATGGTGTCGCGCAGCGCGGCCAGGCTGTTGGGTCCGCCATAGTCATACGTGCCTTCGCTTTGCACGCCGCTTTCCGGATCGATTTTTCCGGGCCAAAGATGGCTGATCGAAATCGCCCCGACGTCAACCGGGTTATATTCCAGATGGAACGGCGTGGCCTCGAGATTGTACTTGTCGACGAACCAGGTGGAGGCTACGACCACGATCGGCGCCTGCTCGCCGTAGCGGGGTTCGGCAGGCACATCGATGCGCACGGCAATGCGTCCGTTCTCCTCACACGCAATGTGTGTGTAGGTGACGCTTCCTGGTTGCGCACGTTGGATTTGTCCACCGCTGCTCGTTTCCATCGTCGACGTTGCAAGGATGGACTCGGGAAGCGATGCCTCCTCCGTCGATACGGCCACGGGCATATTGCAGGCAGCCAGGGCTATCAACGCTACGATTGTGAAGCCCAACAACCAGATGGATATCGATCCTCGCCATCGCATATGCATCCCTCCAGTACGCCAAATTTTCACGCTTGCATCAATCTTCCGGACTAGTCGAGGCGTTCTTTCAAAACGCCCCGCACGAACAAACCAAAGGGGATGAAACAAATCAGCCCCATGACAAAGATTACGACGGTATCGACCAAAGCGAAAGGCGTATCGGTGATCAAGGGCTGGATCAGTAAGAAGACGATCAAGCCGATGAACAACATGCTGGTCTGGAAAAGCAATCCCAGGCCGGCGACATATCCCAACCCCTTGCGTCGCCAAAGGCTAACACCACCGATGATCAAAGCCGGACTCAGCATGAAATCGGCGAAATGCAATGCAAGCTCGGTTTGAGGGATTGACGCTCCACCAGAAATTGAACCGACGATCGTGCCGATCACCCGCAACAGGAACAGCGCGCCCAAACCCGCCAGCACGCCACCTGAAAGACGCTCCGGAACGACTCCTGTGAGCCGTTGTTGAACCGCTTGCGTATCGATAGCAGTGATGAGAGCGGTCATTGTGTACACACTCATACTGACCAACACGAGATGCAGTAGAAACGGCAATCCCGGCGGCATGACGAAGACATACACCAGATAGTTATAGAACACGAAGAAGAGCGCACCCGGCCAGAAAAGCAGCCCGATCAACCTGCCGCGCCACGCTAATATCATCGATATGATGAGAATTGGCAATCCAATACCAAGATTGACCACATCGTTGGGCAGGAAAGATTGACGCAATTCGTCCGATGGATAGATGGAATCGCCGTTGAAAACGCCAGCCAGTGAAGCAACTGCCATGAGCACGGTAATGATTATCGAGCTGATAAATATCAATCTAAGGTCAAATTTACACGGCAAGTTGACAGCAATGGTATTATCTTTTCTCATCAAACAATCCTCCGTTTCACTCGCTACAATATGAGAATATATTTAATCAACGAACTTCCAATTTCTATCCAGCTGTGGACGATGTCCTAAGATCAACTAGGTAAGTCTCTTCAACCTCACCGGCCAACTGTACGCCAGCCGGGATCGGGAATTCGATCGATCTCAATAACTTCCTTGGCTTCACCTACGATCCAGAGTCCGCATTGACCTCATACGCGCCCATATCACACTGCGCATCGCCGTCCCCATCTCCATCGACAGGTCGAGCCAAACCCTGCAGGTCAGTCGCCGTACAGGTCGCATCATCGGCCGCATCGATGACCGGACTGCCCACAGCCGGCATCATCCCATAGACGAGTCCGGAGAACGGCCCTACGAGGCCTGGATCCTGGCAGAGATCATGGCTGCCCGAAATGACGTAGTCATCTGCGCTGCCGCAGGTGAAATCCTTGGCCTGGTAGATCAGGTTGCTATCCGAGTCGAGCCGTAAATCTTCACAGCCCTCCTGGTAGAACAGGAAGGTGATATCACCGGGATCGAAGAAGTCATCATCGCCCAGAAAAATGTTGTTGCGGGCTTCGATGCGTTCCGAACCGTTACAACGATAGCCCTCCCGTGGTTCGGCGTAGATCAGGCCATCCCCCAGCCCATAGAACGTGTTGTTGCGAATACTGACCTGTTCGCCGCCGGTGAAAGTGATTTCCAGCGTGTTACCAAGCGCCCGGCAGGGATCGACGTTATAGGTAAAAGGTTGATCATCGAAAAACGTACAATTGCTGACCAGCAAGCTGTCGCTGAGAGTGGTCAAGCCAGTGGCCTTAACCGGGTTGCCGGCATTGCCCTCGGCGTGAATGCGATTGAGCGTGACCTTTCCACCTTCGCCGTGATAGAGCAGATCCAGCCCATCGGAGGTGTTGTAGAGGAAACTCGAATCCTCGATGATCCAATCGCCGCCTGTTGCCCCGGTGCCGACTCCATCGCCATAACCGCCCGCGGTTTGCGACCAGCAGCCGATCGGCTCTTCGCCCGGATAGGTTTCGCCGCAGCCGTTCCATTCCACGACCCAATGTCGGAATGTCAACGCACCGGCGTTTGAGTCATCACCTTCGATGTCTCCATCCCATCCCACCCAGCCGTTTGCGGCAATACGAACGTTCTCGACCGTCCAATCGGTAAGGCGGCCGGCCAGAACTCCCCCGTTGGCCAAACCGTGAATGTTTAAATCCTTGAGCAGCACATTGGATGAGTCCTGCCCATACAGCCCGATCGAAGCCCAATCGCCATAAGGTGGGTCGTCACGGTTGCAGGCCAGATTGCCCGAATGGAACTCGACACAATCCGAATGATCGGTGATCTCCAGACAAGCAACCACCGCATTACTTGTATCCGTCAAGTCGACGATCTGCCATGGACGGCCTGATCCCCACAACTCGGGCGGCCCCGCGCATCCGCTCTCCCAACCCTGCCCGACGATGCGCGTCGGCCAGTCCGGGCTGGGGCCGCTTGGCACGGGCGGCATGTGACATTCATAGGCGCCGTCCGCTTCACAGGCTCCGCTGCCGGGAGCGCCATAACCCATGCGGTAACTGCCCGCCCCGATCACCAGCGTACTTCCGCCTCCAATGCGCGGCGCCCCGCCTGGCGGCAGCGCCCGAAAAGGATGATCCCAGGCACAGGGCTGATCGCTGCCGCTGCCCGGGTAAGCTGCATTCACCAACCCGTTGCACTCTTCAGTTGATCCACCATCAGGCCGAATATAATAAGTATTCTCATCTGGAGTTGAAAAATTCCCGGCAAACGACTCGCTTGTATGTACCGATTCGGACGAGTCATCATCAACCATAGAGGACGTCGATCCATCGGCACATCCAGTTAAAGCCATCGACGAAAAGAAAACGAGCATCCAACAGAAGTTATTCCGTATCACCCTCATCCAGGTATTACTCCATTGCGGTAGATAATTTCTTCACGGCACTCTCGACAGAACGCCGGTCTTTGGCGCTCAAAGTAGGATCGGCCGACCAATCTTGATATTTGGGGAGCAGCGATTTGAACTCCGGCAGGAAGCCGGGGGTCATGCTGCGGATCACGTCGCACAGCACCCAGGTAGCGGCCGCGTTCTCCGGGGGAACGTGGCGCTCGAGAAACTCTCGCACCGGAGCGATCGCACCCCGGCAGCAAAGCCGGATGGCGAAGCTGACCGCCTTCTTGACGTCCACTTCAGTATCGAACAATAAACATTCCGCCATATCCAGGCATGGCTGCGTGTATTCCGGGCGTTTCATCGGCAAGCGCCCAGCGACGGTAACGCCGGCTCGCCGCACCCACTTGTTTTCGTCCACAAGCCAGGATCCCATGGTGCTGAGCCATTCTTCCGGTTTCTTACGCACGATGGGTTCGAGAGCGTCCATCGCCAGGCGGTCGGCGTCCTCCCAGGTGACGCAGGTTCGGCACATCTCCTTCAGCAGAGGCACGATCTTCTCGGGATCGACCAGCTCCATAGTGCCCAGCGGAATCAATCCAACGACGCGGCCTTCCCGTCCGTACTTATCCCAGAGTAAACGGATGAGCGGGATGAAATCGTCCACCCGTTTACGCGCCGCCTTGCTCAGATCTTTGCCGATGGTTTTCAGCACCGGCACGGGGATGCCGACCGTTTCCTGCTGCTGGCGCAGCTCGGCCTTGATCCCCTCGATACTCTTCGGCTCGAACTGCATCCAGAGGTCACGCAGCGCGTCGGCGGTGACATCCGGGGAGGTCGGGTCGTACGACGCCAGAATCGGTTCGAGCTGTGCAACCATGTCTTCTTTCATTGATGACCTTCTCCCTGCTCGAAGCATTTACCAACCCAAATCATCAGCAATCTGTTTCAATGGATGAGACAGATTTGAGTGTCACATTCGGAATCTATATTTGTTGTCGTCCTGGCGCAAGAGAACAAAAAAGGAGGATTTCCGATATTCACCTAATATAACCGAAATCTCGGAGGACATTTTCTACATACTCAACCTGTGATTCGTAGAACTCTCCGCTGTCGCCGCAAGTATCGGCATAAATCTGCCAACCTTCGTCAGCCTTTCCCAAAACATACATCTGTGCCAAGTAGCCAGCCCATAAAAAGCCGCCGCAGTCATTTGCTTTAATACAGGTTTCGTAGATTCTTTCCGTATCCTCCTCAACCACCTCAGGAAATCGCGCGGACACATCGATCAACATATCGTCCGAAAACGATCCCTGTAATACCATATTACCAATTGGTAATAAAACGTCCGACGTGGGATGCTTGGTTTAATACGTACAGATCCGAAAGGTTTTGAAAACCTTTCGGGTCTACACCTACCGCCGCAGGGAGTCCCACTTCCGACATACGAATCAACCCGCCGCTAACCGGAGTTGAGATCGGAAATCAATCCTTCTTTGAAGAGTCTCTTTTCGGAAGACCTGCGGAACGCTCCAGACAGAAACCTCTCATGGTCTGGACATTACCGAAGCGACCGTCAAGCGCTATAATAAAGCTCTATTTTGCCAATTGGGGTATTGACCATCCATGCAATCGCCGACGAGAGAACGCAAACTTACCCGCCACGATGATTCGAAGGACCGGCTGCAGCAGATATGCGCCTCGGATTCCCTTCATGAGTGGGCCCATGCGATACATGTACATGCTGAGATTACGACAGACAATCCTCTGCTTCAATCGATCGCAAGCAACTTGCTCGAAACGTTTCGAGAGCAAGGGCATCAGGTACAAGATACGCCAGACTCAAAAACGGAACTGCTGCTGACGAGCGCACAGTTTGGCGTACCCCTCGATTGGAGAAAAGCGCTGCTCTTCACGCAAAGACGGCGGTACAAGATCGAGCACAAGCCACCGATACTGTGTTTGATGCACGCCACACCCAACGAACTCGGGGCTTTATTGACTCAGCTTCAAACCGCCCTCGCCAAACAGCCACCCGACCCGGATGACTTCCATTTCCCCGGCATGGCAGCAAGCGCCTACAAGGTCCTCATCGAACAAGGCCAGCGCGGCGGTCCGATCCTGGCACTCGAGCGCATACTGCAATCCCAGGCAAAGTGCATCCGCATCCTGCTGATCGTCGGAGATGGTCGAGTAGAATACGCCTACCTTTTCAACCTGGTCGGCGCGCATCCCAAAATCCCCTTCGACTCTCCCTATCGATTCTATACCGACATCGCAAACCGCCTGGTCACCGATGCCTGTTCACACGAAATCACCAATCATCGCGTTCTCGCAGAGATGATTAGCATCGATCAGTTCCACGCTTCGAACTTGCCGACTGCGATGCGGCGAGCAAGCAGCGAGTTTGGAAAACGTGACTTCTTTACGAGCATGGTCCGCATCGCCGATCTGGTAAACGTTCCAGCGCTGGATGCGGCCATCGCCGATCAATACAGTGAAGGCTGCTTCGCCACCTGGGATCCACAATTGAACGCCCTGATTGCCACAGTAACCGGCAGCGCGCGCCCCGTCGACAAGGGCAACCTGACCGACGACGATCTGTCCGTAATCGTGGCTGTCCAACCCGACAGCAGCGGAGCGGTGGTGATGCACGTGGAAGACAATCGCAACGATTCACCATCATCGGAAGCCGTGGAAATGATGGATATGGATCAATCGCTGCCCCGCATCAAACTCGATTCATCCTGGCCCATTCAAGTCGAGGTTCCCATCGTGCGCTCCAAGCTTCATGGGCATCGCGGCATCGCCGCTTACGATCCTGAAATTATCGAGCACGTCTACCTCGATACACCTTACTATCATTACCCGGTCTCCTGCTCCACAGATTCCCAGGCCCGCGCCATCAAAGCCGCCTTCGCTCGATCGGAAGCCCTGTTGAATCCCGCGGATTCACGCCAGGTGGTATTTACGGTTCTCCCGGGTCATGGAATCGTGATCGTGGAAAAGTGGGTTTCCGGCAAGGCGCCGTTTGAAGCCATCTGGGAATATTTCGACACCGGGGTGATCGAGGTCGTCAAAGCCATCCCGCAAGGTCCATTGACTTACGTCCCCAGTGCCAATGGACGCATGATGCTGCAGACGATTTGATTTTTATAAACGAAAATTTAATACGTGAAGCACACCTTGATCGAGCCGGTTCGCTTATCCATCGACGTAGCGATGGCCTGTTTGTATTCCGCAAACGGAAAGCGATGGGTGATCAGGCCTTCGTATTGGATCGCCTTCTCCTGAAACATACGGATCACCAGGTCGAAAGTGTGCGCGCGCCGACCGCGCCAGTTCTCCATACCAAAGGTATGCGATCCGATCAGATCTACTTCTTGATACCAGACCGGATTTAAATCCACCTTCATCTCGCTGAAATTCACGCCGACCAGCACCACCGCACCGCCTGCCCTGGCCCAACGCAAATTATCGGTAACGGTTGCTTTTTTACCCACACAATCGTAGACCACCTCGAATCCGCCCAGCAGCATGCCGCTGTTCATCGGGGCGGAGTAATGCCTGGCATCCGTGATTTCAGCCAGCTGCGAATACAGATCGCCTTCGCTGATAACCACATCCGCTCCCAGCTGGCGCGCCATGTCAGCTTGATGCGCATATCGGGCGAGCACCGTCACGTGACAATCGGGCTCGACGATCTTGGCCATCTGAACGATTAACAACCCGATGATCCCTGCTCCAACCACTAACACATGATCTCCGGCAAGCGGCGGCTTGCGCAGCACGCTGTGCAGCGCGACTGCATTCGGTTCGATCAGCGAAGCCTGATCGGTCGGCATCCCCTCCGGCAGCAGCCGGACTTCGGATTCGTGGGCGATGTAGCCATCCCCCCAGCCTCCGCCCACACCAGTGGCACCCTGGCCCAACGAAGCGTTTTCACACAGACGGGTCTGCCCGGCAGCACAATGCACGCAAGGCGGATCAATTTCCTGGCTGTGGCAGTTCGGACCTGCAAAACGGGATTCCATCACCACCCGATCGCCAACCTGGAAACGTTTAACTCCTGCGCCAATTTCCACGACATCACTGACCACTTCGTGCCCCAGATAGAAGCGGGTGTTGCCCGGTAAGGCCGCCGGTGCGGAGGCGGGATCGGCGTCGACGTAGAGCAGCGAGAGATCAGTAGCGCAGATACCACATTGGATGTTCCGCAGACGCAGCCATCCCGGACCTGGCAGCTGGGGTTCATCCAGATCGACGATATGCGACGACGATAGCGAACTCCAAACAACACCCGGCCAGACCGAGCGCAGTGTCTGTACGAGAAACATCCGAGGGATGTTTTTGTCGACGTATATTGTGCGCATATCCTTTCTCCTCTACCACCCACTCGATCCACAATGGCAGATTCCAAGCGCAGATATTCGCCGGATAGGTAATCCTATTACAGGATCGAATGATACCTTCACCGGATGCAAAGCTAGTCTTTATAAGTTGAAAGTTGCGTTCTGCAAAGCATGGTAGTAATTCCCCCACTCGGCAGTGAAACGCAGGACAGAATAATCCGGATCGGTAATACCCTGGGGATAATAACGTTCATATCCCTCACGCCAGAGACGTTCCCTTGCGCTCGAATCCTGCAGGATTTCAACATCCCCGACGAGCATCAAACCCATCCTGTTTTCGAAATCTATAAAGTAAACACAAGTTTTCGGATCCCGTTTAAGCTGGGCGATTTTCTTCGAAGATGTGTTCGTGCTGAACCAGATCGTTTTCAATCCCTCGTTTTCCATCTTGAGCATCGCTTTGATGTTGGGATAGCCATCGTCTCCATTTGTTCCCAGCATGGCGATCTGTGCAGCATCTGCGAGAGCTAGTGCCTTTTGAATCGCATCATCTTTGTCCATCACCACTCCTAATTTTTCATGTCCCCACGTCAGCAACGCTCATGGACATTATAATAATTTCCCTGTGCTTTGAGTAAACAAAGCCTGCCAAGATGACTGTGAAAACACTCGTGGATTTGCAAACCCTGAAAAATAATAGGAGATATGTTCACCCGAAGACTTACCTTTACGAATAATTAAGCACTTTCAGGATGATTCTCGCCCCACGCATTCCGATCACTGCGGCACCAGCACCAAAACATAAATATTCGATGAGCAATGGTGGTATCGCGGTATATCCTTCTGGAATCACGATAGAAAGAAGAATCAATAATCCGAAGACAACCAGACCACCCAGAAAGAAAGCGAACATCCACTGCCCCCCGATACTGATGATGTCCTGAACATCCATAGGAATTTTTTCACGCCGCAGTGCAAAGGCAGTGATCACCCCACCCACCAACCCTGGAATGAGCCAAACGGCTATCGCAAAAAAGAAGGTGTAAATAATGAAAGCATAGATTTCCATGTTCGTATCCTTCGGATTTATCCTGCGTTCCCAGATTGCAGCAGTAAACTAGTGATCAGGAAATACAGCATCGCTACTGCCGTGATCGTTAACGTCCAACCGAACACGATTATATTGAACGTAGTTTGGCTGATTTCTCCTTTATGAACCCGGACCAGGGTCGCCGTCGCAAGCCCGGAAAGAAAACCGGCGACCGTAAACCCAAAGAGGGGAATCGATACAGCAATAGCTGGAGATACGGTTCCCGAATCGATTGGGAACAAGGATGAGATCACAAAATCGATCAATAACGCAGCGATCCAGCCGATAATAAACGACAGGGACCAGGCAAGGCTCAAAAACCGCACCGGCTGTTCTTCTATCCAATGGAACATAGCCACCTCGTTTCGTGGAGTCTATCCCTCACATCCAAAGCACTATTGTACTCGATCTGCATACCCATCGAGGTCAGACCACGACCAGGACAGTAAACCTCAGTCTACTCAAGAAGCGTACTTCATCATTTATTCCCGACGGTTAGGTTTAACGTCACCGTCAGAGTCAATGTCATACCTTCTTCATGTTGGGTATGGACGAACGTTTCCCCATCTCCCAACGGGAATGTCGTCTTGGGAATGTTTGAGGAATTCTCATCCGCAT
This sequence comes from Anaerolineales bacterium, assembly GCA_034430425.1. Taxonomy (GTDB): domain Bacteria; phylum Chloroflexota; class Anaerolineae; order Anaerolineales; family E44-bin32; genus WVZH01. The sequence goes on from DAOUEK010000109.1 coordinate 22,215, forward strand.
CCGTTGGGCCAGAGAAGGTAAGAATCGTAAAATCCCCCATGATTCCGATATCACCGGATACTGTTGATTCACCAAGCTGGATATCCGCTATCACCACCGTTCCAACCTCGGGGACCGTTCCCGTAATCTTTAAATAGCCTGTTACCGATTCTGTTTTGGGTGGATCGAACTTCAGTTCAAATCCATCCAAGCTCCCGGTGAGAGACAGATCGACGTCGATAATTACATCCCAGACCGTCTCGATAGAACCGGCTTCAGGATCGGTGAAAATGAGTGTATCGTCGATCACACATTTCATCGTTCCTCTCCCGGCAATATCTCCCTGCTCGGACACCTTGAAAGGGATGGGATCCGAGCAATCCATGGTCAACTTTTGACCCTCAAAGCTCATAACATAAAGGTAATCCAGTGATCCCACCCACGTGCATCCATCCGTCATCTCAGTAGTACGATCGGGAGGATCAGTAGGTTGACCCGGACAATCGAGGAATTGAACCGTGATCTCTTGGCTTACGCCCTGACAATCTTCGGATGAGTAGTCACGATGATCCGATTCAACGTAGATATTCCCACAGCGACACGCTGTGGCCGGATTGTCACACTCGGTGGGTCCTTCCATATCGGGTAATTCTCCCGCACCGTGCGGCGAGAAATGGTCCAGGATGAAGGTGATCTCTCGATTTTCAGGATTGTAACGAAGCCCTGTTGAACCGTACGTGAAGGTTTCGTTCTCCAAATCGAGTTCGAGGTGAACCGGCCAGCCTTCCACTTCAACACCGTCTGGAAGTGGAACGACAACTTCGATCGGCTCTTCCAGCTGCATACCGTCCGGCAGTGCTTCGAAAAAGACGAGCGGACGCATGGACATCACCGACTGATCGAGGATGGATGAAACAGTCGAATTCTCGATTTGATTCACCTGCAGTGATGTATCTTCGCTTAATGCGCCTGAAGGGACAACTATCGTTATGCCGTTATCAAAGCTAAACGTCCCGCCATCCGGACCGACGGTTTGTGGTTCAGACTCGCCTTTACCCTTAAACCAACTGCAGGACGACGCCAGCAGTGCCATGATGATAAGAATCCCAATCCTGACGTACTTGCATCGGAACTTTGTCTTCACTGCTTTCATAGTCACATCCTCACATGTTACGAATTTATTCCAGGAGACAATCTTACATCATCATATGATATATTGTCGAACGAAAATAGATGTCGATCGATAAACTATAGAGCTGTCTACAAGCCCGTGAAAGGAAATTATGGATTCCTACCCGGGAAGTTGCTCCTTTGCAACCTTCAACATATACTCCATCCGGCATCTGAAAAGTGCCGCAAGAAGAATGCCAAAAATATATTATCCGGCTTTGTGTCACAATGATCGATTGAAATCGTTATAGTATGTAGTGAATAGAAACAAATTTGGCACAACAAGGATCTTAAGCGATGGTTCGCACTTCGTTCATTACATCTGCACCTCACCAATGTTCTGGGGGAACCCTTGCGGTTTCCCCTCTTGTTTTCACGAGAGAATAACAAGCATTTATAAACGCAGGAAAGAAGCAACAACTTTCGAATCCAGTCCGGGGAGGATACGATGGAAGCAAAACATAAGAGATTAACCTTCCTTCTTCTACTTACGAGTGTGCTTACCGCATGCAGCGGTGTGGGACAAATCGAGGGCACTTTCGTATGGATCGATGCTCCGATTCACGATCTTACTGTGCCGCTTGGTGAAATCATCGCCATCGATGGACACGCCTCCAGCGCCACGGGTATCTCGCGCGTCCAGATATGGATCGACGATGAAACCCTGGAAACCATCGATGATCCACCCGGCAGCGGCACGCTGGTGCACTTTGATCACCTGTGGAAACCAGCAGCACCCGGTGATTATGAAATCGCCGTCATTGCTTACAGCGGCGAAGATGCCGCCAGTGATCCCGACACAGTCACGATACACATCATGGGTGAAGGTGAACTGGTGCTTGCCACCACTACGCTGACACCCGAGACGTCGGCAACACCACCAGAAGATGAAACACCAACTCCAACCAGCTGCGTGCCCTTCGTGATCGCCCAACAAGATGCAAATTGCCGCACCGGACCCGATAGCGTATACGATGTTGTTGGTTATCTTCTTACAGGAGAGATGGCCCTGATCGATGGCCGCCTGAGCGACAGTTCCTGGTGGCGCATTGGAAACCCGGACGCAGCCGGCACCTGCTGGGTATGGAGTTCGCTTGCAGAAGCCTACTGCAACCCTGAAAACGTTCCTGTGCTCGAGGCGCCTCCTACACCGACGCCTGAGGTGGATAACGATCCGCCGCCTGCGCCGGTGCTGAGCAACCCGACGAATGGATCCGAACCAGGATGTGCCTCCTTTATAGACCTGACCTGGAACGCAGTCTCCGATCCGAGTGGAATCTCGGGCTATAAGATCGAGGTAGAGCGCCATCCGGGCGACAACAATTGGCAGATGGTCGGCGGCAGCCCCTTTGGTGCAACCGGTACGACGAAGAACATATCCGTCGAATGTGGCTACACTTATCGCTGGCGAGTACGTGCGATCGATGGTGCAGGCAATCAAAGCGCCTGGTCGTCCTGGTTCACGTTCAACATCCCCTTGCCGTAAGGCAGCGAGGAGACCCTACCATGAAGAAAAGACTTGAATCACTCAGCACGATCCTGGAATCGAAAAAAATATCCCGGAGAAGATTGGTCCTGGCTCTTATACTCATCGGGCTATTACTCCTTGCCATCCTTGCCGGCTTGATCATCTTCAACCGTCTGGAATCGAAAGCGATTAAGGACCATCCGCTGGTGCTCATCCAAACCCCGGAAAACCGCGATCGAGTCGATCTGGGCCAGGAAGTGAGCCTGCACGCCACGGCGCGCTCGCAAAACGGCATCGCCCGCATCGAGCTTTGGGCAGATGATGCCTTCGTCATCGCACATGACACCCCTGAGGATCAAATCCTCTCTCCAGCTGTCCTGCATACCTACTGGGAACCCGTTACGGCAGGTCCGCACACACTGGTTGTCCAGGCGATATCCAACAGCGGTGTGCGCGGGCAAGCCACCGTGACCATCTATACCCAGGAAGGTATGATAGCCGGTGTTGATGCGGATACCGATATCGAACCCGTTTCTCTCTCACTTGATGAAGACACCGAAAGTGGAACAGGTGCAGCACCCGGAGGCTCCGCGCCCAGCCCTGGCGGCGCTCCACCGGGATCGGGTGACGATGTGAGAGACCTGCTCGATGATGATCCCTCCGAGCCCGAACCCGTAGATGAGCCGGAGCCATCCGCAGACGGCGGTGAACCGACCGCCCTGAAAGTGGAAATCCTGGCGCTGGAAACCATGGAAAGCTACGAAGGTCTGCATTGCTACGTCAGCTTCGGTGAATCCGGCGAGGCCACCTCGCAGTGGTATCCGGATTTCGATGGCGATCAGGCTACCGACGATTCCTTCCCTACCAGCGATGGCCGTAATTGGGACGTCGAACCGTATCTCTCCGGAGATGCGGTACCTTTCATCATATGGCCCGAGGACCAGGCCCTTGGCATCAATATCACTTGTGTAGGCATGGCTGATGGCGGGATGAGTGCGCCCGAATTGGGACAGGTGAATCTAATCCGCCGACCGGAAACATGGGACGCTATTACCCGGCGGGTGATAAGTGAAGGCGGCGAAGGCTCCTATACGATCGACTACCGCATCAGCAAGGAGGGCGAAACCTCCGAGGAGCGAGTCGCAAAAGAGATCGATCCCGACATGACGGTACCCACCAATTTGCACATCCAAAACTGGGTCAATCCCTTCGGAGAGCACGTAGGCCAATCCCTGATGTGGGACTATGAACCAGGTGATGACGAGCTGCCGATCGACGGCTTCATCATCTATCTGAATGGAACCATGCAATGGACCGAACCAGCCGAGAAAAAATTCAGCGACGTCCCTTCGCAATGGTTCCGACCTCCGTGTGGCGAGACGTACGAGTTTACCGTGAGCGCCTATCGGGAACATCCCGTCACAGGGTATGAGTCTTACCCCTCTGAAGGATTATCGTTCTACACCGCGGATGTCGGCGATCCCATCTGCATCCAAACCTACCTGTTCTCGTTCAACACGATGACAACCGGTTCGCTTCCCGAAGGTGGTTTATACAATGGAATGTATGGCTCCTTCTATGTGAACGACGAAAGTGTGGATTTCGATGGCCGCTGTGAAGGTTCGGGAATTTGTGGTCAGGTGGGCTTGTACGAGAATTACGAGTATGACCTGCACAGCACGACCAGCTACCTCGGTAACGGTCCGACTCAATTCTTGATCACGCAGGGCGATGACCACACCTTGCATTACGGATACGAGGTACGCACCACATACACCAGAGGACTTGGACAATCAAGTACAGGGCGGTTCTGCTACGGCGAAGGCTACATCGATTGGATCGATCTCGTAGGCATGATCGATCCTATCTTTGAACATACGATGACCTCGGATGGTCCGGTGCGAGATTTCTGCCAGGTCACCTATACCATTGAGCCTCTTGGTAGTGGCCCTTCCGTCCAACCCGGACAACCGCTGCCGCTGCCGTTGTTATCCGTAGAAGAAATTTCAGTTGACGATACCGGCTGGCTGCAAATCCAGGTCCGCAACGAAGGCAACGCGGATTGGACGCACGACATCCCGTTCAGTTTGACTAAGAACTCGGGAGAGACGATTGGCAGCTACACCTGGCCCTCTTCTACAATCGCACCAGGAGGCCTGGTTACACTTGAGTACGATATGAGCGGTGATTATCAACCCATGGATGTGTGCGTGATTCTCGATCCGGAAAACGAGGCGCCGGAGCAAGACGACCGTTTCGAGACACCACGAGAACCCCACTGCCATCCACTTCCGGACTTGGAAATCTCGAACGTCTCCTATGATAGAGAAAATGGCTCGCTTAGGCTCATTGTCGATAACACCGGTGGTACGCAGGAACACACCGATCTGTCCCTTCAACTCGACGTTCCCGGATTCGAGTTTCGTGCGATACTTCACCCGGATATCACCCTGCATCAATATGGTGTCAATATCGTCGAGATTCCTGGAATTAGCGAAGAAATACGGGATGCCATGATGGAGGGCTACACGGTCACCATCGATCCTACCAACGACATCACAGAAACGAACGAGGATAACAACCTGTACACCGTCAATCCCGGTACGACACTGCGGTTGCATTGGTTCGCCATCAACTTGCACTACTACCCTTACTATGCCAGCTCCGATAACACCCAGCAGCAGCGTTACCGTTTTACCGTGGCAAAAGGCCCGAGTGCACCCATCAGCTCTACTATGGATTACGGTCCGATCACGATCGCCGAATGGAGCAGCGGAGCCTTCGACATCGAACGCGAAATCCAATCCGGACCGTTAGAAGGTGCGCGAATCGGCGAGCAGCAGCACAATCTACACGAGTGGGTCGAATTCACCGTCGCCGGAGATGAATATCTCTTTATCACGGTATCCGGCGAGATGAAGTATCGCACGCATGATTGGCGCAGCATCGGCTGGGTTGCAACGAGCTACTCACCCGGCCGAAATTGGGGCGTCGGGCGAGACATCACGGCGGACCAAGAATGCTGGTACATCGGGATGGGAGCTCCATATACGAATTGGCAGCAGAGACTCGGAGTCCAACCTCCCTTCCCTTGGGAGAACTGCGGAAATTGGCGCGTTCGGTTCTACATCTGTCGGGTGGAGTAATAACCGTCTCCATCCCTGGAAATCAAACCGCCTCTTCTGGATATTTTTGAAGAGGCGGTTTCTGTTACGCAGAACGTATCACCAGCCAATCCCGAATCGCGGTTTTTTCGAAACCAATCTTTACAATTACGAGAATCGACAGTTTTTCATTCCGCCTGATCGATACTATACTGTAAATCGACAGCTCAAAATAAAAAATGTCCCGATCAGCAGAAAAATTCGATTTTGGAGCAGCCTATTGAGATTGTGATGCAGTCTCTCGATCACCGAGTATATTGAACCGGTAAACGAAGCACACAGTATATCAATCGACTAACGAGTATAGTTTGCATAGGAGCAGATCATGTCGAAAAAGAATCGTTCTCTCCTGCTCATCGCCATCATGGCGACTGCACTGATTCTCACCAGCTGTGGGAGTCTATCGCTGGAGCAAGCCACCGAGTTGGTGCTGGCGGAGGTGGTCAAAACGGATGAACTCGATCACCAGCTGATCGTCTTCTCGCTGCCCGAGCCCCTTACGCCGGAAGACCGCCTCCAGCCGTACGTCGGCGCCGATCTCGAGAGACCCGGTGAAGCCTACTCACTCGAAAACGAATCCTGGTTTTTCTACATCGACGATTCACCCGGCGCCATGTTCACCCACCCCACGCGCTTCGTTCTCGTCGATCGCAGCACGAAAGAAATTACCGTGTTCGATGAAGGATGGTGGCCGGTTTTAAACGACCGCAGTCTCTGGACGGAGACCGAAGTCTACTGGGATGAAAACAATTGGGCCTATTCAAACGTAGATTGGCTTCCCTCTCGCCTGGAATTGGCCTACAGCCCGCGCATGTTGGCCAGCTTGATAAACCGATCCTTCGGTGACGAACCCGGCTTCGGAACTGGTCTGGTCGTCAACGGCTGGGATGAGGGTCAGACTTTGAAAGAGGATATGCAGGATAACGCCGGCCAGATGCTTGAAAATTTTATCAACTCGGATTTCGATCATGACTACATCGGCCCACCGGCCGACACCGGAGTTCTCGATCGCATTAAAAATTGGATCCTCGATCAATCTCTCGTATTACAACCCAGTCAGACGGCGGTTATTTACATCACCGGTCACGGTGGTGTGACCAGCGATCAGGACGGATACGTCAGCCTGGGTCAGGAGTGGCTGTACGAGCATGATCTCGTCGATTGGCTGGGCATGTTCGATCCCGGCGTGCATGTCATCGTGATCGTTGACGCCTGCTACAGCGGGAGTTTCATCGACGGCCTCTCGGACGTGGCTGATGTGACCGTTACTTCAACTGGTACGCTAGATCCCGGTTATGGAGATTATGATCCCAAGAACGATCCCAACCCGGATGATCAGGGCACCGAATTCTCCAGTGGATTCGCGGAAGACTGGAGAGAAATCCTGAACGATCCCGAGCAGCAAGAGGAAGCCCACCGCAGAGCAGCGCAATATGGCACCAACTTCTGGGAGGAAGTGGCGATGATGTCCTACCTCTCCGCTCTGGAAAAAGACGCCACCTATCAGAGAGGTTGGACCTTCCCGAACGGTGTGCGCGGTAACCCACTGCACACCAAATCCTTGCAGGTAGATAAATTCAATCGATATACCAACCCACCGCAGGACGTGAAAGTGACCCTTCGAAACGGCCTGCAGGTGGACAAACTCGGCGATGTGATTTACAGTAAATCAACGGTGAAAGTCGAAAACCCAAAACCGGCCACGGATATCGACTTCTTCGAAGCTTTCTGGATCGCCTTCGATCCCGCGACACAAGAGAATTTCATCTGGTGGGAGTTGTGGTTCGGGAACACACTCTTCCCGTGCGACGAAACTCCGGAGGGCATGGTTACCGTTTGTGCCGAGGGTGCCGGCCCAATGCCCCAAGGTGATGTACTCCTCCTGATTATGTCGCTCGACGCAGAGGTTCCGATTGTAGATCCTGAGTCGATATACATATACAGCGCCGTGTTCGACAGCGACGGAGATCCTGCCAACAATTTCGTCGCCGACTCCTACTACGACTGGGATTATTACCAGGGCACGGATCGTTGGTATATCATCCGCTGGGATTCCTACGAGAACGCCTGGTACATGAACGTGACCAGCAACACCGCGGCAGCCAGCAACGCCCGCGGCGCAATCTTAGGCGACCTGGTGATCTTCCTTATCCCTGCAGATGAGATCGCAGCTCAACAACCCGGATACCGTCTGACGGCTTTCGCACATCAAGGTTACTTTTCGCCCGCCAACTCGAGCGGTGACGTCACAGGTGCCGATCCCACGGAGCCGTTGCTGATCGTACCGGAAGGAAGTCTTTTGATGGGCGAGTGAGCCGGAAAGTCCGGGAGGATGCAGCCCGGCAAACAACCCTCGAACGTCGTAGATAAAGCGCAGGATGGCCTCTGCTAAAAAGGTCATCCTGCGTTTGATGATTACTGCCCTGCAGACGTTCGAAGATTAGCTTGTTTTCGGCATAGCAGAGAAATTGAATTATAGGATTTTCCGCACAATGCAAAACGTGTCTACTTCACGAAATTTCATAAAACCATTATGTAGGAACATCTGCAGCGGACCGTGATAGTTATGTGCGTCGTCAGATGCCATGGTACGTGGATACGCTTCAGCGATCTTCAAGTCTTCCTGACGGAAAGTTTCACAGGCTGCATCCAGCAGTATGCCGGCGACGCCCTGACGACGATGCGATTTCTCGATCACGAAACAGACTATCGAGCCGACCTGTGCTGCGTCGTCGATTGCCAGGTCAGGCCACTGAGATAATGCGGGAATTTGCAGACGCGCAGCCGCCTTGCACCAACCTACCGGCTGATCCTGATCGTATGCCAGGAAGCCCGGGAATTCTCCCCGCCGGATGAGTTCTGAGGCGAAAGCCCGATTCTGCACTGCAGTGCGCGCACGCCACTCATCTTCACTTGCGACGTGATAATAACAGCAATAACACCCTGACCAATCAGGATTATCTGCGAAGGCAGGGCCATCAAAAAACGCCAGGAAATCCGGCAGAAGTCTGGGAGTCAATTTTTGGATCGTTATTGTTCCAGGCATCTCGAGCCTCGCACAGCGATACCGGAGTAGATTGCGCTCTCCGCAACCATCCCGTCGCAAGAAGTTACCTCAAGTATACCTGGCAGATGAAACGGTCCTTGCCAAAATCCGTGTTATTCAAACGATCCATGGAGTCGTTGAACGAGATCGCTGCGCGTGTAGATCGTAATCACATCGCCGTCCCGCAGGACGGTATGCCCGTGCGGGATGATCACTTTGGAATTCCGGTGAATCGAGACAACGATACATTCTTCGGGCAGATCGCAGGCAAGATCGGATATGGATTTCCCTACTGCCCGATGGCCCTCTTCCAACAACAATTCAAGAAATTCCATGCCTTGTGATCGTTCTTGTTCGGTTCGTCTGATCCGCTGGCCCAACTCCGAACGACGCACCATGGCGATGTTGTAGGCACGGATGGCGTCATGCCGTCCGACCAGTCCGATCAACTGAAGCGGGTTCTCGCGAGAAACTACCGGAATACGCCCCAATCCTCGTGGCCCCATTTTGATCAACACGTCCCCAATGGATTCATCGGGGTATGCCAGCACGAGATCGTCGAAGGCCGTGCCAATTTGCGAGACGACGGTTTTCTTGGGCATATGCGCCCGAACGGCATTTTCCAAATCGCTGACCGTGACGATCCCCCATAATTGCCCCTCATCATCCAGAATGGGGAAACCCTGATGATGCTTGCGGCCAAGCGACTCGGAGAAACCCTTGAGAGAAAGATTGTGGTCGAGTGTATCGATTTCCGTACGCATGACCTCGCTTACCTGGACTCCCTGCAGCACATCAATGTCGCGGCCGAAACGCAAATTCACACCGCGGCGGGAAAGCTTTATGGTGTAAATCGATTGTCTGTGCATGATTTTTCGCGCCAGCAATGTCGCCACGACCACGGTCAACATCAGCGGCAGAATGATGCGGTAGTCTCCGGTTAGTTCGAAGAGGATGATCACGGCTGTCATTGGCGCTTGCGCGGCCGCCGCAAACACCGCGCCCATGCCAACCAGTGCATATGCCCCGGCCGGGGCCGGTGTAAAGGGCATCACTGCGTGCATAACCACACCGAAGGCTGCGCCCAACATGGAACCCAGGAAAAGCGAGGGCGCAAATACGCCTCCCGAACCGCCGGAACCCAGGGTGATCGTCGTGGCCAACAGCTTAAGAACAAGCAATGCGACGACGGCCTCGAGAACGATCTGATTCTGGAGGGTTTTGCCAATCGCTTCATAGCCAACATTGAAGATCTGCGGCAACACGTCCCATTTCACTGCCGTTATATGTGGGTAAAACAGGGCCAGCAACCCGAGAAGTGCACCACCGACAGCGGGTTGGAACCATTCGGGGACAACCGTCCAGCGTTCGAAAACATCCTCCATGAAATAGAGAAGCTTTACAAATGCCACTGCGATCAACGCCGCCAGAATTCCCAGGAGCGGATACAAGAAGAACTCCCAGGTGCTGTTGATGTGATACTGCGTAACGAGGGGGAAAGCCGGCACATCGCCGAAAAAGGCCTGGCCGATTACGCTGGCCGTCACGGCCGATACCACGACCGTGCTGAAATAGGCCACCGAAAGTTCACCCAATATGACTTCGATGGCAAAAACCACACCCGCGATGGGTGCGTTGAAAGTGGCCGCGATACCACCTGCCGCGCCACAGGCCACGAGGTTGCGAATGCGTTCGTCGGAGAGACGAAAAATCTGCCCGACGCTGGATCCCAGGGCCGAACCGATCTGAACGATCGGACCCTCGCGCCCCACCGATCCGCCGCTGCCAATGCAGAGTGAGGAAGCTAACGATTTAATAATCGCCACGATGGGACGGATGCGTCCGCCCTTGAGCGCCACCGCTTCCATCACCTCCGGGACTCCGTGTCCTTTCGCTTCTCGGGCGAAATGGAAGACAAGCAGGCCAACGAGCAGGCCGCCTACGGCAGGCACGATTACGACGTAGGCTTTCCCCAGCGAGGTTGTCAGCGAGGGAAACCACTCGTATCCCACCCATTCCACCCCGCGGATCAAATATCGGAAAAGAACTGCACCGATACCTGCACCAATACCCACCACGATCGAAGTAAATACCAGCACGAACTCTTCCGATGCGATCGGACTTGCCAGGAATCGTCTCCATAGGTTTCGCAAGCGTCGTTGCAGCGGAACTCGTTTTGGCGTTTCTACAATTTCACTTTCAGTACTGCTCATTAATTATCTCCAAATTGAAAATCAGCGGACGTTCACTTTCAAGACACTATCACATCAAGCGCCAGGCATGTATAGGACTCTTGCTAAATTTCGTCAAGGGGGAAATTATCATTCCCTTTCAGCATACGGTATCGACAATCAATGAGACGACACGTTGGATAGACGATGGCGAACGAAACATCAATTCTTCTGCACGTGCCGATATCGATGTCGCAATGCATAAAGACTTAATGGCATATTCCCGACAATCGAATACAATACACAGGTAGATTCCCAGGATATTTAAAAAAACAATAATGAGGAACGTAGATCCATAATATCTACTTAAAGGAGAACGAATCATGGACGGAATCTCGAAATTTTTTAAGAGACTATACTATCAGTTTCTCCTACGCGACGTCGTCGCCAAGGTCATTCCAGGATTATTACCCCTGATTGTTGTGAACTTCAGCCTTTCCGGAGGAAGCCTCCTGGGTAATATATACGGCAACCTTCCGGGAACAGGATCGTCTCTCATTACCGCGATTGTTTTATACGGCCTGGGGATGATGCTCGGCATGTTCTTTCAGTTTATCGGCAATCATACCTACACCTTTGGAAAAAGCAACGTTGATTGGGGACCCAAGACCATCAGCATCCGAAACAGATCGTTCAAGCTTCCCAAGATAAAATTTTCATTGCCCGCCGTCGACTGGACGCCCATCGTCATTCACGTCTGGGGCAGTGAAGAAGAATCCATGAAGAAAGAGCTTGATTTTCGGCATTACGCCAATCAAACAGAGAATCGCGACTACGTTCTCGATAAGAGAGAGCGGTTAGTCATCTTCAAAGAGATGGCCGGGAATTATGCTGTGGTTTTCAGCCTTTCTTTTGTAATCTCTCTCATTGCCTGGATCGTTTTTGTAATTGATGAACCGAGTATCTTTGACATCAGAACCATCCTTGTCTTTGCAATATTCTGGGTGATCTTGATGGTCTTAAGTCGGCAAAACAAGGCCCTCGCCAACCAACAAAAAAGCTGGGAAAAGATCGTCATCGATTCGAAGGGCAAGCTGCCGTCCGTAAGCTCCTCAACCGCAGCGAAGTCGGCAGCCAAGACGCAAAAGTCGTAGTTAGAATCCCCGCAAAAAAAAGCTCACCACATAAGTCTTTACTAATGGTGAGCTTTTCATTTGTATTCTACACATCTTCACTTCGAGATACTGCATGGTATTAACGCAGCCAGCTACCTCGCCATGCTCTCGATGTACTCCAGCGATTGATGCCTGAAATAAGTGTTGTATAAATCGGCGTAATGCCCCCCTTGTGACATCAAGGACTGATGTGTGCCCTGCGACAAGATCCGCCCGTGCTCCATGACGATGATCCGATCGGCGTTCTGCACCGTCCACAACCGGTGAGCGATGATCACGGACGTACGATCCTGCATCACGGATTGCAAACCTTCCTGAATCTGCGTCTCCGTAAATGGGTCGACGCTGGCTGTGGCTTCATCCAGGATCAGGATGGCCGGATCCTTGAGCAGCACGCGCGCCAACGCCACGAGCTGCCGCTGCCCCATGGAGAGATTCGCCCCGCGCTCGCCGACGTAGGTCTCCAACCCCTTCGGCAGGTCTTGCAGCCACGCACCCTGGCTGATGTGCATCGCCGCCTGAAGCACTTCCTCATCCGACGCTCCGGGGCGGGCGTAGCGGATGTTATCTCCCACACTCAAAGAGAAAAGGAAAGGATCTTGGGGAACCAATCCAATGTGCCGGCGATACCCCGCCAAATCGAAACGACGCACATCATAGCCGTCGATGAGAAGCTCGCCCTCTTGAAATTCGTAGAAGCGCGCAATCAGATTGGCGATACTGCTTTTCCCGGCGCCGGTATGTCCCACCAACGCCAGCGTCTCTCCCGGCGTAATGGTGAGTGAGAATTCCGGCAAAACGATCTCCTTCTCCGTATACCGGAAGCACACACTCTTAAATTCGATCTTCCCATCCAGCCGTTCGACTTCTTCCTGCGCCACCTGCACGACCATTGGTTCGGCGTCGATCAAGGCAAAAACCCGTTCGGCTGCGGAAAGACCGTCCTGGAATTGACTCCAGAACGAGGCGATACTCATCATGGGAAACCAGAAAAATCCAACCGCCTGCATGAACAGATACCAATCCCCCGGTGAAAGGGTCCCCGCGCCGACCTGAATTCCACCGCTGTAAACCAGGAGCGCCACACCCAATCCGGACGAAAGCCCCATGAAGGGAAATATCGAGTTCAAGGTCAGGCCGCGACGGATGCCGACTTGATAGCCCTGGCGGTTGTTGCGTTTAAAAGTATCGTAGATCGCCCGTTCCTTGCGGAAACTCTTGGCCACGAAAATACCACTGATCGATTCCTGGATCTGGGCGTTGATCTTCGCCGTCACGCGCCGGGCGTTCTGCGTCACCCGACGTGCCACTCGCCGGAAACTCAGTGCGATGACCACAGCCAGCGGAGCCATGGCGTACAAGATGATACTCAGCCCGGAGTTGATACTCATCAACCAGATCGTCAGGACGCCAATCTGCATGAACTGACTCAGTAGATTGACCACCAGCGAGACCACCTCGGAAAAGTCCTGTGTGTCGGAGGTCACGCGGCTGACGATTTTGCCGGAGGGATGTTCGTCGTAGAAGGACATATCGTGGCGCACCATGGCGTCGAAGACATCCTCGCGCAAATTTAGCACAACATCCCCTATCACGCATGCGGAAAGCCATTGACGCGCGAAATTCGATACCCAGGCCAGCCCGCCCATCAACAGCACGACACCACTACTAAGGGCAATACTTGCCAGGGTTGGGCTTGCAGCTACAACGTCGATAGCCTTGGCGATGGCGATCGGTGCCCCGCTGCCGGCGATCGAATTAATTGTCAGCGCCACGGCCACGAAGATTACCTGTCTCCGATACATACGGAAATAATGCAGGATACGCAGCAGAAGTTCACGATCGCTGTATTCACGATCGTAGGTTTCGCTATCCAGGCCGTCCAGAATAAAACCCATCGCCTACCCGTCTCCGCCTTGCAATGAGGCAGCGGATGGCCTTGCGCCGCCGTTCCCCGATTCGATCCTCGAAAAGATACGCCGATAATCCGCGCTGCGTTCCAGCAGCTCTTCGTGGGTTCCCTGATCCGCCAACCGACCGCGACGCAAAACCAGAATGCGATCCGCCCAGCGGATCTGACTGAGGCGATGCGTGATCAAGAACGTCGTGCGTTCCCGACTGATCTGACGCATGGCGCGCTGAATTTGATCTTCTGTGGCGCTGTCGATGGCGCTCGTGCTGTCATCCAGAATAAGGATGCGCGGATCGGTGAGAAAAGCGCGGGCGATGGCAATACGCTGCCGCTGCCCACCGGAAAGCATCACACCGCGCTCGCCAATCTCCGTTTCGTATCCATCGTGAAAGGATTGGATAAAATCCGCAGCCTGCGCTTCCTCCGCTGCTTTTTCGATACTCTCCCGGGAAGGCGCATCGCAGCCGAAGGCGATGTTTTCCGCAATCGTGTTGGAAAAGAGAAAGATCTCCTGCTCGATCGTGGAGATCTGCGAGCGCAGGGATTCCATACTCCAATCGCGGACATCGATGCCATCGATTTTCACGCAACCTTCATCTACGTCGTAGATGCGGTTGATCAGACGCGTCAGTGTGGTTTTCCCCGATCCGGTCTCACCTACAAGGGCAATCGTTTTACCGGCCTCGGCCTTGAAATTGATGTCACGCAGTACAACCTGATCGTTGTAACTGAAGCTGACGTTCTCGAAGGCCACCTCGCCGCGCATCGATCTGGTGATGCCGCCAACGTTCTCGTCCAATTCGGTTTTGGCGGTGATCAACTTCAAGATGCGTTCGGCGCTGGCGATACCCAGTTGAACCAGATTGAACGAGAAGAGCGAGATAAACGTCGGGAACCGCAGCGCGCCCATCAACCCAACAAACGAGACCACTTCCCCCAGGCTGATCCGCCCCGCTTGCCAGACCATCAAGGCATGAAAGAGCCCGATCGCCCAGCTCAAACTAAAAATCAACATCGGCCAGTAACGTGCCTGTATCTCCCCTTGCTGCACAAACAAATCCCGATAGCGGCGGGCATTGTGTGTGAATTTGTCCCACTCGTATCGTTCTTGAACGGTGGATTTGACCACTTCGATACCGGCGATGGCCTCGGCCAAACCGGCGTTCATTGTTCCGAATTGATCGCGCATGGCCGTACTGATCGGATTAAGTCGATGATTGTAATCGAGCAGGGAAAGGATAAGCAGCACCAGGAAGATGGACGGCACAAGCAACAACTCCGTCCGAATGGCGGCAATCAACACCATGGGCACGATGGTGTTCATCACGGAGTCGGTGATCAACATCACGCCCGGGCTGAACATCAGGTTCAACGCACGCACATCATTAGTGGCGCGCGCCATGATGTCGCCGATCCGTTGACGCCCATGGAAGGTTTGGCTCTTACCCAGCAAACTGACGTACAGCTCATGGCGCGAATCGCGTTCCACACGCTGTGCCAGGAATTCCGCAGAATAGTTGCGCATCAAACCCGTAAGTCCCTGACTCATCGCCGCTACCATAACCGTAAGGGAGACACCGATCAACTCTTCACCTTGAAATCCAGTGCTGGTGATGATGTCAAAGGCACGTCCGATGAAGAGCTGGATATTGCTGTATGCTATGTTGTTGCCAGCCGCGGCCAGGATCATGGCGAGTGGAAAGATGGGATAACGCAGCGTATGCGACAGGATCCAGCGCACAGGCCCGCTGCGTTTATAGGTATATTCGGATTCGAGTGAAAACTCGCGCTTTTCGGTAGTCATCTCGGCCATGGCTTAGAGATAAGATTATACACGTCCAGATCACATTTCGAAGATGGAATAATTAGTGACTTGCCTGTTTTCCTGTAAGGGCAGTTCGCGAACCGCCCCTGCAAGGCGTTTGAATAACTTGGTTGTTGGAATAAGTTATCTTATTGGGAATTGATGAATACTGGGATAGCTCCATTAATCCAAGTCTTGTTGGCGCCGGATATTTATCCGGTGCCAATATTCAGCGGATATTTATCCGCGGGTCTTGGGGTAAATCGGATGATCGGCCGTGAAGATAATCTTCACTTCAACTTGTTTTATTACTTCCATTCGGGGATTGGCAGATAGACATCTGCCGGATATCGGTTGCGGATCAATATCCGCAACCATCAAGAAACCCTACGGACGAATTTCGACAACGACGCCATCCTCCGCCCAGTTATACAACTCCTCGGCGTCATCCAAATCGAGAATGATGCAGCCGAATGAAGCCGGCCGCCCCAAAACATCCGCCCACAATCTTCGCCCGCTGGAAAGCAGCGGCAGGCCGTGAATTCCATTCAGGAGATCCGGCGTGGCGTAGTAAATCCCCATAAAATGCGGCATGTAGAGATCCCAAATCGAAGCGTAGGCATTGAGTTCGTGTGTCATCACCTGGAAGATGCCAGGCATCGTCGGAGACGAATCGATCCCTGTGCTAACAACATATTCGCGGAACAATTCGCCATCCTGGTAGATCCACATATGCTGTTCGCTGATGCTGATCTCGATCCGTTTGCCCATAACAACGGGGAATTCCAATAAAGAATCCTTGGGTGGTACAGTCAAAGTCTCACCGACCCGCAAACCCCGCCGCGAAAGCATTGGATTCTCCTCCAGTAATTTCCAGAACGGCATCGAGACTTTAAAACCAATTGAGACCAGATTGTCTCCGGAGACGATAACGTAACTCGTCGGCAGATAGTGGACCAAGATGGGATCGGAAGTTCGCCCCTCGAGCGCTTCCTCCAAAACCTTTTGCGCCGATTCAAAGTCGATGCTGCGTTCTTCACCCAGGGATTCATCCAATCCCTGAAGGTAGGCAGCGATTTCCTGCGCATCGGTATCCACGGAGATACTCGAGGCTCTACGCTCCAAAGCAAGCCAGGAAGCGATCGTCTCGCCATCGGGCGTCCACTGGAAATGCTCATCCGTGACAGGATCATAAGCACGCAGGTTGACCTCTGCGTTCAACATGTTTTCAAGTAAGGTCGCTGTTTCGGAAGCATCGACGATCTCAGGGTCATTGGGAACCGTGACGAGCTGTATCAAGCGATACTTCATTAAAATCGAAGAGGGATCATCTTTGAGCAATGCGAGGCTGGCAGCCACATTCAACATCCAACCGGAACGCCCCGCTTGATAGCTGACCTCTCCACCATCGACGGACAACTGCGCTTCAGCCGGGGGTATTTCGACGATTTCCGCCCAGGCCGCAAGCCCGGCACGTGCCGTTTCATCGTCCAGGAGCACCCAGGGTAGTATGTCCATTGGTTTCTGAAAGCCGCGCAGCCAAATACCGATCCCCTTGAACAACCCCTCTCCCCGGCCTACCGAGAAAGCTCGCATCGCCGTTGCCTGTGCATCGACTCCCAAGCCGAATTCGCCCGGTGTAACAACCCATGCTCGGTCGGCATTCGAACTATCAACGGCCGTTAATCGCAGCTCTTGATTCCACACCCGATCCAGTTCCCGCGCCGCTCTCTCCAGGCTCATGCCTTCCAGCGGCATCCCCCCTACCGAAACACCCGGCATGATTTGGGCCGACATCTGGCAGGTAAGATACCCCACGATCACAATAGTGAAGAAGACCAGCAGTAGAACCGCCAAAATTAAAATGAGCCAACGTGCCGTCTTCGACACTCTCGGTGGGAGGTGACGGATGGAAAACCGCCCGGACACCTGTTTCGTCGTTGACTTCCTCGTCGTTTCCATGAAACCCTTTTCTCACCTGATGCAACCCTGCCGCAGCAGCGTTGGTATGGGCACTTTCAACTCTGGAATCATATCCTCATCCAAAGCGGATGCAAAATCGCTGCCGAGCGAGGGACAATTTGATAAGCTCTGATTTATGGACAATCAATCGGATTTATTGGTTGACAGAGGATTGGGTTTCCAGCGAGGTTTACCGCCCTTACCGAGTTTCTCCTGATACATATGTTGATCGGCGACTTTTAACGCACCGGTGAGCGAACCACCAGGCATGATCGTGGCGGAACCAAAAGAAAGCGATAGGGGATTGTCCTGGTTTTCGGAATTATGAAGCTTGACTTCCGCACGCAATCGTTCAAGCGCCAGGTTAACGACGTTTTCATCCGCGTTGGTAAGTAAAACTGCAAACTCGTCGCCCCCAATTCTGGCGACGATATCATCGGCGCGGAATATCTGTTTAAGCACTGCCGCTGAGCGGCGCACCACTTCATCCCCCGCTTCATGACCACGTGAGTCGTTGATCACTTTGAGATCATCAATATCGACCATCACCACACTGATGGGAAAATGCTCCTCGCGTTCCAATCGAGCCAATTCTTCTTCAAAACACCCCCGATTATACAAGCCGGTGAGTGCGTCGTGCATACTCATGTAACGAAGTCGTTCTTCTGTCTTTTTTCGGGAGGTAATATCCGTCATCACCGCCATGGATCCGATACACTTTTTTCCATCAAAAAGTACCGATCCGCTGACCAGGACGGGAACCCGCGTGCCATCTTTGCGCAGGAGCTCAGCTTCATAGCGATCCGAGACCACCCCCTGGCGTCGACGTTCGTTTGCCTCCTCTACGATGTACTGTTTGTCGACGGGCAGGAATTCTGACCAGTGTTTCCCCAGCATTTCATCCTTTGCGTACCCGACGAGTTTCTCCATGGCCGGATTGACGAAGGTTATCCTTTCTTTTTCATCGTCGACGACGATCCCCTCCATCAGACGTTGGACGATGGTTTCGTGGAAATCCTTGAGCTGTCGCAGCTCGACTTCTGCCGTTCGCTTCTCAACTGCGCGTCGGAGTGTGAGCAGGAGTTGTTCAACATCGTAAGGTTTTTCGAGATAGCTGAAAGCGCCCAGGTTGATCGCCTCGATGGCCGTTTCGCTTGATGTATGAGCGGTGATCATGATGCATTCCGTCGTAGGAAACTGCTTGCGAATTTTGGCCATCAAATCCAAACCCGACATGTCCTCCATTTTTAAATCAATGAGGGCCACCGCGGGAACGTCGCTTTCCAGCGAGATCAACGCCGATGTCCCGCAGGATACAGAAATCGGCCGATAGCCTTTCGTTCGCAGGATATCCTCAAGCGTTCGACGCAAATTTTGATCATCGTCTACGATAAGAATGGTTTCTTCCATAAATTTTCTGTACCACAGATCCGATGAACTTGGAGTGCTCCTTATAAAATCTCAAACCATGACGTCTGGTACATTCTTCAACTGAATGAGCGATGAAAGAACGTGGTCGAGTTCAGTGAAAGGGTTATTGGAAGTTGTGTCGAATCGAGTTATAAAATTACATAACTGACTATATCACGTTTCGCTTCGAAAACGCAGTGCCTTGGCAAAGACTTCAATGGGATGAAGCGCCCGCCTTCCCGTCGTGTGTTCGATTTGTTCCCGACACGATGTCCCCGCTGCACAAATTATCGTTTCCACATCAGCACTGCGTATCGCAGGCGCAAGAGACATCTCCGCCAATTGGATCGAGAGATCGTAGTGTTCCTTTTCATACCCAAAGCTTCCGGCCATTCCACAGCAACCGGATTCGATCTCTTCCACCGTGCAATTGGGAATCAGCCCAAGCATTCGATGCGTCCCCTCGGTCCCGAAACTCGCTTTTTGCTGGCAGTGACCGTGAAACAACACATGCCGCGGTGTTGTATCGAAATCAACACCGAGATCGCCATTTTCTGCAAGCCTGGCAATATACTCATCCAAAAGCATGGTTACATCGGCAATTGCCTCCGCATCTTCCCCAGGGATCAGATCCGGATACTCATCGACCAGCATGGCCATACAACTCGGTTCGCAGCCAACGATGGGAATGCCGCGCGCGGCATATGGAGCGAGCAAACGTATGTTGTGCTGCGCCAATTTCCTGGCTTCACCCAAAAAACCCTTTGATACCGCCGGCCGCCCGCAGCAGACGCGATCTGTGAGGATGATCGGCTCGCAACCCGCGGCTTCGAGCACCCGAATGGCCGCCTCCCCAATCCGAGGTGAGTTGTGTTCCATAAAGGTGTCGTGGAAGAACACGACCTGCTTCAAGGCCGCCGCAGTTGGATCGTCGTGCTGCGGTTTGCGTCGTTGATACCAGCGGCTGAAGGAACGCCGGGCATAACGAGGCAGGGCGCGCTCTTTGTGTACACCCAAGAGGGTCAAAAACCACTTCCCCGGTCCGCGTATGATGAGGTTAACGAGCGGCGCAAAAGGCTGCGCCAGCTTGCTCAAAGTGGAAAAATAAGCGAACAAACACGAGCGCAGCGAAGGCCGGTGTTTCTGATAATACTGGTAGAGGAACTCGGCCTTGAGTTTCGCTATATCGACGGCGGAGGGGCACTCTGAAGTGCAGGCGTGACAAGAGAGACAAAGATCGAGAACGTCGTACACTTCCCGGGAAGTCATGCCCTCCGGGCCAAGCAAACCCATCATAGCCGCTCGAAGTGCATTCGCCCGTCCGCGCGTGCTGTGGGTTTCATCACGTGTGGCTTGGAAAGATGGGCACATGACGCCCTGTTCCAGCTGGCGGCAGACACCGGCGCCGTTGCACATCTCCACAGCTCCGGCGAATCCACCATCCTTTCGAAATTGGAAAATCGTGGACTGCGGTTCGTAAGGCGTGGCGTAATCGCTTCCGTATCGCAGCAGGCTTTCATCGTCCATCTTGGGGACATCGACGATTTTTCCCGGGTTCATTAAACCGTGTGGATCGAAGGTCTGTTTAACTTCGCGAAATGCCTGGGTCAGTTTGGAACCGAAAAGCATCTCGGAAAATTCACCGCGCGCGAAACCTTCCCCGTGTTCTCCGCTTATTGTTCCGGAATAAGAGATCACCAGTTCGCAGGACTTCTCCGCGATCCGTCGCATTTGGGATATTCCGGTTTTTGTTTTGAGATCAATCATGGGTCGTAAATGCATGCATCCGGCACTGGCATGCGCGTAGATCGCCATCTGGCCCACACCGAGGCTGCGAGCGAAATCGTCGATTTGCAGTACATAATCGGCCAGATTCTCCACAGGCACAGCGGCGTCCTCGATGAAGGGAATGGGTTTAGCATCGCCGCGCATGCTCATCAGGATGCCCAGACCAACCTTACGCGTCTGCCAAACGAGATCCTGCTGCGCAGGATCGGAAATGATCACCAGCGAATCCGTGTGGTTCAATTGACCCAATTTCACCCGCAAACGTTCTACACCCGCCTCCAGCGCCGCCTCGCTTTCTCCGGCGTATTCGACGACCAATACCATCTGCGGATCACCCTCGATAAAGGAGAGCATTTTCCGATATTCGCTTCGTGTCCGAGTCAGATCGAGCAGCATCTTGTCGATCGCCTCGATGGCTGCCGGCTGCGTTTCGAGCAAGAGCGGCACAGCTTCGAGTGCAGCACGGACGTCGGGAAAATGGACCAGCGCCAATCGTTTCACTTTTGGCCGGGTCACAAGATTGAGTGTCAGCTCCGTCATCACACCCAACGTCCCTTCAGCCCCGACGATCAGTTTCGCCAGATTGGGGCTGTTCTCACCTGCCAGGTGATTCAAGTTGTACCCGGCGACGCTGCGAAACGTGCCGGGAAAACGCGCTTCGATCTCGGCTGCATATCGCTCGAGAATCGCGGGAACTTCACGATATACGGCGCCCTCAATACCGACTCTTTGGGAATATATCTCCCAATTATTAATACTCGATTGTCCAAAACACACCCGCTTGGCATCGGCGAGAACGACATCCATCTCAGCGACATGGTCCACAGCCAAGCCGTAGAGTATGGAATGCGCCCCTGATGCGTTGTTCCCCAGAACACCGCCCATCGTCGCCCGTTCGTCGCTGGCCGGATCGGGACCAAACATCAAACCATACGGCTTAAGACACTTGTTGAGTTTTCCCAAGGTGATACCGGGTTGAATTCGCACCGTGCGCGCTGCCGGATCAATGTGGAGAATGCCGTCCATGTAATACGAGAAATCCAGGATCAAGGCTCGTCCCACAGTCTGTCCTGCCAGGCTGCTGCCGCCTCCCCTCGGCAAAATCGGAATCCCATGCTTTCCGGCCACCTCGACCGCCGCGATGACTTCATCTGCATCCTGCGGCATGACAACACCGTAGGGCATTACTTGATAAATGCTGGAATCGGTGCTGTAGAGCAGACGCGTCATTCGATCAAATGAAGCATCCTGCACAACACTCTTCAATTCATGAATGAATTCCTGGCTTGCTTCGAAGGTGTGATCTCGAATCATCTTCTTCTACTCACAAAGTCGGAGGCAGTTGTCTGCCTCCCTTTAATTAATACGTGTATTTTGCTTTTAAACGAGATACTGCTATTCTAACCGAAGTACGGATCATGCAGGGATATTCCAGTGACTCTTTCCTGGCGTGAAAATACCACAAACCTGCCACAGATACGTGTTTACAATCAATCGTAGCGAGGTGAATCTCTTCCATGCCACAAACGATTCTGGTTGTGGATGACGAACCAGCGATTATCGAGTTGTTAAGTTACAACCTCGAAAAAGCGCACTATCACGTGCTCGTGGCGCGTGACGGAATGGAAGCACTGCAGATCGCTCGTCAGCAGACTCCTGATCTGATCATCCTCGATTTGATGCTGCCCGGAATGGATGGCCTGGAAGTGTGCCGCGAAATCCGCAAGACAGCTGACGTGCCCATCATCATGCTTACAGCGCGCAGCGAAGAGGTGGATCGCGTCGTCGGCCTTGAACTGGGAGCCGATGATTACGTCGTCAAACCTTTCAGCGTTCGGGAACTCATGGCGCGCATCAAGACTGTGCTGCGTCGCGTCCAAACCCCCACACCATTGACAGACGATACGTTAAAAGCAGGCGAATTGGCTCTTCATGCCCAGCAGCACGAAGTCTTATGGGGGCAAACCCCCATCGAACTTACCCCACTAGAGTTCGATCTGCTGGAGACGTTTTTACGCCATGCAGGCCAGGTGCTTACACGCGAACAACTTCTCAGCCAGGTGTGGGGCTATGATTACCTTGGTGATGCGCGTGTTGTGGACAGCGCCATCAAACGCCTGCGCGCCCGACTGCGCCAAGCTGGCGCCAGCACCACACTGATCAACACCGTACGAGGCGTTGGATATCGATTGGAACGAAAATGAGTAACCATCATCCCACTCGTCCGATACACTATGACGGCGCTGCCGACAAGGACGCCCATTACAAAATCATGCCAAGATCAACTGACACAAATCTGACATACGCGATTGCTACACTGTAGGTCCAATGCTGCGATCGATTCGCTCTCGACTGATTGCTTCTTACCTGCTGGTGGTCCTCCTGGCCATGGGAATCGCAGCCGGTCTGGCCTGGGCGGCGCTTGACCGCGCCTTCCTCGGTATGCTGCGCGAGAATCTCCAGGTCGAAGCCTGTCGTCTGGCGGAGGCCATCGAATTGGTAAAAACCGGAGGCCTGACCACGCTTAACAACCCCCAGCAGCAGACGATTCCTGGAGCATACTCCCCCAGCGCCAACGTTTTACCCGGCTATCACGAATGCATCATCGATAACGAGGGAACAGTCATATCCCTCGGGCAATCTGCCGGCGAAACAGACACGGCACAAATGCAAATCGACGAGGGTTGCCAGAGCCCGGCAATACTCAGCCGCACCGAGATACAGAGCGTATTGAGTGGCGAGCCGGCGACAGCAGTCCGCACCTACGACTGGGCGCCGGACCAGCGCGTGCTCTACGCCGCCTGCCCCGTACGCCTGGAGAACGGAACGATCGGCGGTGTATACTACATCGCCAGCCCGGTACCCCGATTAACACTGAGCCTATTCCCGACGTATTTCGGCGCACAAGCATTAGGCAGTATTCTCATCGCCGTCATCCTGACCGGGATTGCAGGCATGTTACTGGCACGCACGCTTATCCAACCGCTGCAACGTCTCACCCAGGCTGCATCCAACATCACGCGAGGCGAGGTCGCTGCGCCCATTCCACCCGCTTCAACCACAGAATTGAATCGCCTGGGTGAGGCATTCAACACCATGAACGCCAAGCTTTCCCATGCGCTTGATGCCCTGGCAACACAAGCCCGCCAACGCGAAGTGATCCTGGACGGAATCGCAGACGCGGTCGTTGCCGCTGACGCATCCGGCGAGATCGTACTGGCCAATCCGGCCGCATCCGTGCTGCAGGAGTCTGCACCAAAGCCTCTGCAGCAAGTCATCCAGAAGACACTGGAATCCGGAGAGGTACAAGCCAGAGAAATTACTCTGCGCGACCAGGTCTTCGAAATACTCACCGCCCCACTTCACGCTGAAGACGGTCGTATCTCCGGTGCCGTCGCTGTCGGGCACAACATCACCACCTATCGACAACTGGTTCGTCTGCGCACTAACTTCGTCTCCGACGTGTCCCACGAACTGCGCACCCCCCTGACCGTCATTAAGGGACTCATCGAAACGCTGCAGGACAACGCCGCTGATGATCCGGCGGTTCACGATCGTTTTTTGAATACCATCGCTTCGGAAACTGAACGCCTGATTCGCCTTACCAACGATCTCCTCTTACTGACTCGAGCGGATACCGGACGACTCGTTCTGGATCTGTCGCCCACAGATCTGGTCGCTGCGGCCCGACGCGCGGCAGGTCAATTGGAAGAACGAGTCCGGGAGAAACGTATCGAAATCAGCATTGAACCATCGGAACCACCCACGCAAGCCTTCGCCGATCCCGACCGCATTCACCAGGTTCTGGTCAATCTGCTAGATAACGCCATCAAGTTTACGCCCACAGCAGGAGATATCCGCATCACCTTCGGTGGAGATGACATCCAATTATCCTGCACGATCCAGGACAGCGGACCCGGTATTCCCGGCAAAGAGACGCCCATGCTCTTTGAACGTTTTTACCGCGGCGACCGTGCCCGCGCCCGAAGGGAAGATGAAAGTGGAACGGGATTGGGATTGGCGATCGCAAAAACGATCGTGGAGGCCCATGGCGGTCGCATTTGGGTCGAGAGTCAACCCGGATCGGGCGCGGCCTTCACCTTTACCCTGCATCGCAGTATAAATTCTACTTCGTGACCGTCTCCCTTGTTATTGTTCCCAATCTGCCTTGATTCTGTCTGCGAACTGCCTTATTACATCGTTAGCATAGTGGTATTCGAATTGGCCCGAAAAAACCGATTTGAAAGCCTTACTTCGTGAAAGGAGTTCCGACGATGAAACCAGGTTCCATTCTGCTCGCAGGTTGTGCTGTATTGGGCGTGCTTTTCCTTCCCAACAACATGGTGCAAAGCAGCAATTCTGATACTCCCCGCACGATTACCGTCAGCGGGGAAGCGGAGGTTCGGGTCGTACCTGATGAAGTTGAAATTACACTGGGTGTTGAAACCTGGAACGTAAAATTAGACAGCGCCAAACACGAGAATGACGCTCGTGTCGAAGCCATAATCGACACCGTACAGGATTTCGGAGTCAAAACGCAGCATATTAAAACCGATCACCTCAGCCTCGATATGACCTACAATTCCTACAATTATGATGAAATGAGGAAGATCACCGGGTACGTAGTACGTCGCACAATCGTCGTCACCCTGCGAGACATCAGTAAATTCGACGAGCTGCTCTCGGAAGTTGTCGAATCCGGAGCGAACACCATTCACGGGATTCAGTTCCGCACCACCGAGCTGCGCAAACACCGTGATAAAGCGCGTGAGTTGGCCATCAACGCCGCTCGTGAAAAAGCGGTCGCACTCGCTGGCGAATTGGATCAATCCATCGGCCTGCCGCAAAACATCCACGAAAACAGTGTGGGTTGGTGGTCCTGGTATTCATCCGGCTGGTGGGGCGCGCGCTACGGCGGCACGATGAGCCAAAACGTCATCCAGGAATCGACGTCCGTATCCACGCTGAGCGATAGCGGCATGGCCCCTGGGCAAATTTCCGTCACAGCACAAGTAACCGTCGTGTTCGAATTAAATTAATCCTTCGGCCTGGAGGGAGACCGTCTCCAACCTGCGCTGGTGAAGTTACAGCGGTATCACCCCTTTGAAGGGAAATACGGACGCAGCTTCGCAGCCAGGTTGGAGATCGGCATCGTTTGCAGCCAAAGCCGGCCGGTACCTTTCAACGAAGCCAGGAACAAACCCTCGCCGCCAAAAAGGATGTTCTTAACACCCTTCACACGCGTGATGTCGAATTCGATCGTCGGTTCGTAGGCCGCGATGTGGCCGGGGTCCACCAGGTACTGCTCGCCAGGAGTAAGGGTATACTGGCGGACCTCACCGGGGATCTCTAAAAACACAACACCCGGACCGGTCACTTTTTGCAGGATGAATCCCTCTCCACCGAAGAGCCCGGCTCCCAGGCGTTTGCGGAAGTGCATCTCCAGCTGGACAGATCCTTGCGCACACATGAATGCGTCCTTCTGGCAGATCAAGGTTTGCCCACTGGCAAGCTGAACATCCAGCACTTTTCCCGGCGCTTCAGGCGTGAAAGCCACCAGTGCTTCGCCACTTCGGCAGGTATACGTTGTCATGAAGAGCGACTCCCCCGCCAGTGCGCGCCCGAGTCCTTTCATCAAGCCGCCGCGGGTGTCTGTCTTCATTTCGATGTCACCGCGCATCCAGCCCATTCCACCGGATTCGACGAAGATGGATTCACCCTGTCCTAGATAGACATCTACACTCTGCATGACTTCTCCGATCACTTCGTAGCGCATAGTTCACCTCCTGTGATATTTACGTATAAATCGAATCCACATTATTCATCAAAGCAGAAATCCAACGCCCGACAGCTTGCAAAGGACACAAAACCATTTGAATGTACGGTCTGCATCACTTGTGGTATACGCTCGAATTCTACGACATTCTCTACTGTGAAGATGACGATACCCTGATTTTGGGCATACAACAAAACCGGATAGCATAATTCATACCGCCCAATTCAAAGAGCGCCAACGGATCGCCCATGAAAGCGGCAGCATTGGGTACCCCATGCCCAAAGCTGCCAGGGATCGAAAGAAGCGGGTGATGTGCTTCCTGATTCAATCCCATCGGGGGGAGTGTTCGTTGAAACGCTGACCGGTGTCTCCTGAAACTGAGAACATCCGCATAATACAATAAACAGAATACCCACCATCCAGAATGTAAGTGAATATCGATATCGATTCTTGGCTGCAATCACGGTCCTTTGAACCACAATACGGAGAGATCATGCAAGCCGAGGAGAAGATCAATTTTGATTGGTATAATCTTATACCTTGGGCAAGACCATAGCCCAAGATCTTCTGATGGAAACCATAATCGGGAACCCGATGATTGATTTCGACCGAGGAGGCATATCTCATCATGCGGCAATATCGCCGTTTGACCTCTATTTATAACGAATACCCCAGAAATTTCTGGACGCTCGTTGGTGCCTCCTTCATCGATCATATCGGCGGAGCGCTGCTGTTCCCCTTTTTCACCCTCTACCTCACCAGAAAATTCGACCTCGAGATGACAACCGTTGGTGTGATCTTCATGTTGTTTACGCTTTCCGGCATGGTCGGCAGCACCATTGGTGGTGCGCTCTCCGACCGGTTGGGCCGCAAATCATTATTACTCTTCAGCCTGATCTTCAGCGCAGGTTCCACACTGTGGATGGGAACCATCGAGAATATCGAATTGTTTTTCCCGGGCGCAGTCATCATTGGGCTGCTCTCCGATGTCGGCGGACCTGCGCGTCAGGCCATGGTGGCCGATCTGCTCCCGGAAGAACAGCGGGCGGATGGATATGGAATTCTGCGCGTGGTGATGAATCTGGCGGTTACGATCGGACCTGCCATCGGCGGATTGCTGGCCGCGCAATCCTACATGCTGCTGTTCATCTCCGATGCCGTAACCAGCTTGATCACCGCTGCAATCATTTTTCTGGTTCTTCCCGAGACGCGTCCGGCTGATGAAGCAGATGAAACAAAAGAGAGTATGATCGTGACTTTTGCCGGTTACGGAAGAGTACTGCGCGATCGTTTCTTCATGACCTTTATCGGCGCATCGATCTTGATGGTAATCGTCTATTCCCAAATGAACACTACGCTCGGACCCTACCTACGCGACACGCACGGCATACCCGAACAGGGTTTTGGCTACCTCCTCAGTTTGAACGCTGCGATGGTTGTGCTTTTCCAATTCGCAATAACTCGCCGCATCGCAAAGTACCCTCCTATGGTCGTTTTGGCCGTGGGCAGCCTGCTTTATACCATTGGCTTCGCCATGTATGGTTGGGTTTCAGAATATATTTTCTTCATGCTCGCCATGGTGATCATCACCATCGGCGAAATGCTGCAAGTGCCGGTATCACAAGCGCTTGCTGCGCGCCTCGCCCCGGAAGACATGCGCGGCCGCTACATGGCCGTGTTCGGCTTGAGTTGGGCTATCCCCTTCGCTTTCGGACCTCTCCTGGCAGGGATAATCATGGATCATGGCAATCCGCGTTGGGTCTGGTTCAGCGCCGGAATCGTTGGGTTGATTGCCACCTTCATCTTCGTCTTGCTGCGCCGGGGAGAAGAAGCGCTGCCTGAAACCGAACCTACACCAGCCTGACCGATCAACACTCTCGACTCCGAATACCTCAGACCGTTTCGATTTTAACCACATCAAGTGAGAATGATGATTTTCCCCGGACAACAGGAGACAATGCACTATCATTCATCGAACTGCTCACCTATTCTGGGGCTGCATGAAGGCGAAAAACCGATCCTTGAAGTAAGATAAGGTTGTCTGCGTGTGTTTTACCCGTATCCAAGGAGGGGTAATGGCACAGAAACGACACCGCATTATTGTCGGTATCATTCTTCTCGTAGGGATTATCGCCATCGCCGTGATCCTGGCCCCGAAAAGAGCAGCCGCCTCACCGTTACCCCAAACCGCCGAAATCTCAACCCCGTCGAACGTCGAAGGGGCCTTCCTGCACGAAACCGTGCCGCCTGCGCCCGTAGAGGACACTTGCCAACACTGCCATCTATCCGGATCGATCGAAGATATGTGGACTCCTGCGTGGCGTTGGTTGGTGTTCTCCGTAATGGGTGCTGCCTTCGTTTACGGATCCTACCGCATGGGCAGCGCCTGGCGCACACGCAAACCCTGGAAATCCCTTTCGGCCAGATCTGTCGAATGGATCGATGAACGCTTCCAGATCGTCGAACCAATTCGCAAGATGCTTAAGAAACCCGTTCCCATTTTCGCCACGCGCTGGATGTATTGCCTGGGCGGGATAACCTTTATGCTGCTCGTCATTCAAGGGATCACCGGCGTGCTGCTCGCCTTCTACTACAAACCCTCCCCGGAGGAAGCCTACGCCAGTATCCAATTCATCGAAAACGAGGTTCGCTTTGGTGCTGCGATCCGCGCCATCCATCATTGGTCCGCCAACGGGACCATCATCATGGTCGTCGCACACCTGCTGCGCGTGTTTATCACCGGCGCCTTCAAAGCGCCGCGCGAATTGAATTGGGTCAGCGGGGTTATCCTGTTCGTACTCACACTTGGGTTTGGCTTCACCGGATATCTACTGCCCTGGGACCAGCGAGCCTACTGGGCGACGACCGTAGGTACGGGTATCGCCGGAGGGGTACCGCAAATTGGCGAACTCGCCCTGGTCTTCCTGCGCGGGGGTTGGGACGTAACATCGGTCACATTGAGCCGTTTCTATGCCCTTCACATCCTCGTTTTGCCCGCCATCATCATCATCTTTTTGGCCGGCCATTTCTGGATGATCCGTCGACAGGGCATCGCCCGACCGCTCTAGTGAAGGTTTTCGTTGCATGGAATGGGAGCGCCTATGACAGAAAGCAAAGTCCCCGAGGAAGAAAAGACGATCCCGTTTTTCCCGGATCATCTGCTCACCGAAGCCCGGGTTGCGGTCGTTATCCTGCTGATTATCGTGGGCATTGGGATTGTTGCGCTGCGTTCCCCCGTTGGTCTGGGTGAACCAGCTGACCCAATGAACACCCCTGCGCACACGAAACCGGAGTGGTATTTCCTGTTTTTATACGAAATCCTGAAGTACGTCCCGAAAGGTGTTGGTTCGATCCTGCCCTTCCTGGCCGTATTCATCTTGGTCCTCTGGCCTTTCATCGATCGAAAAATGGACAACAAGCGCGCCCGCCGTTTCCGGATCATATTGGCGACAGTATTAATTGCAGCAGTGATCGGTCTCACGCTGATCAGTGAACTTGGTTAAGCGCTTGCAAGCCGCCAATGATGCGGAATGCAGGATTTCTGCGGAGAAAAAAATGTCTGCGAAAAAGCCATCGTTAAGCCGGCGAAGTTTCCTTAAATTGATTAATCGTGTTTTCGTCGCCACAGGCTTTACTGCACTTATGGCACCCATCGCAGCCTATTTCTGGCCGTCAGAATTGGAAGAAGTTCCCTCCGAACCAAAAGCCGTTGGAGGGGTTGACTCGATTCCGCCAGGAGCAGCAGTAACTGTCCAATTCGGCCGCTATCCGGCATTGGTGATCCACGTCCCCGGTCAGGGTATCGTAGCGTATTCGGCGGTGTGCACGCATTTTGCCTGCCTGGTTAAATGGAATCCCGAAAGTGGAATGATCGAATGTCCCTGCCACGAGGGATACTTCGATCCCAGCGATGGTTCTGTGATCTCCGGTCCGCCACCGGAGGCGCTGCAGGCATTTCAAGTATTCACGCAGGACGATACCCTTTTCATCGGGGGTGAGGCGTGACCACAGCCGCTCCAACCCGGGAACTTCCCGTACCCGAAAAGCGCCGCTGGCAAACCAGTTTCAAGAATCTCACCCTGCGCACACTCGTCCAAGATCGCATACTCAAGAAAACCTACCCCGGCTTCATGCACCTGCTGATTTTCTGGGGTATGACGATTCAAATACTTGGCACAATCGTCAACATCCTGCAGTACCCGCTCTTCACGCCGTTCATCATTAATTGGCCGAGGGAAGGCTACTATCTCGGATTCGAATTGGTCATGGACATCGGCGGCATCATGATCATCGTCGGCGTGGTTATGGCGGTTCTCCGGCGCAGCGTTCGCCGTCCGTCCTATCTGGTCAACCACTGGGATGACTGGTACTCGCTGGGTTTACTGCTGCTCATCTCCCTGCTCGGATTCGCTTCCGAAGCCGTTCGTTTGCAAACCGTTGACCCGGATTGGCAAGCCTGGTCACCGATGGGAAGTATGCTGGCTGGATGGCTATCTTCTACTGGACTCTCCGGCGATGCAGCGGTCGCGTTTCATCCTTACTTTTTCTGGCTGCATGCAGCAACCGGCATGCTCTTCCTCGTCAGCCTGCCTTTCACCAAGCTGCGGCACATGATTCTCGGACCGCTCAACATTATCCTTCGCCCGCAACGCTCCAGCGGTGCGCTCGAGCCGATCGCAAATATCGAGAATGCTGAAAAGCTGGGCACCGGAGAGATCGATGAATTCCAAAGTCGGGCGTTGCTTATGTTCGATGCCTGCGTGCAGTGCGGTCGCTGTGAAGATGTCTGCCCGGCAACGATCAGCGGCATGCCCTACTCTCCACGGGCCTTGCTTGAAGATTTGCATCTCACACTTAAAACAACCCTGACCGCGCCGGGAAACGGAAACCCACCCGCGTTGCTGGGAGAAGCGATTGATAAAGTAACCCCCTGGCTGTGTACAACCTGCGGCGCTTGTCTCGAGGCCTGCCCGCTGATGATCGACCCCGTCAGCGCGGCGGTCGAACTGCGCCGTTACCTGACCCTGACCACCGGTGAAGTGCCCAACTCCGTGGGGGAAGCCCTGACTCAGATGGAACGGCGCGGTAATCCCTGGGGATTGCCCAAGGAAAATCATGCCCCCTGGGTGAAAGAACTCGGTGTGCGCGTGCTCCAGCCCGGCGAGGAAACCGACGTGCTGCTCTTCGTTGGCTGCGCCTACGGCTACGACAACCGCGGCCAGCAGTCTGGCGCCGATCTGGTGCGCTTGCTGCAAAGCGCCGGAGTTGATTTTAGTGTACTTGGTGCAGCCGAGGCCTGCTGCGGTGAGACCGCCCGCCGTCTCGGTCACGAGTATCTCTTCCAGGTGATGGCGCAGGAGAATATCGAGACCTTCGAATCGGTCGGATTCAAACGCATCGTCTCGGCTTGCGCGCACTGTTTCAATACCTTGAAGAATGAATATCCGCAGTTCGGTGGGGATTATCACGTGCAGCATCACTCCGAACTTCTGGCCGAACTGCTCGAAGCCGGCAAACTGCAGACTCGTCCGATGACAGACACCCGAACCTTCAGCTACCACGACTCCTGCTATGTCGGCCGGATCAATCACTTATACGCCGAACCACGCAAGGCCCTCGATCACATCAGCGGGCTGCGGCAAGCGGAATTCGATCGGCGAAACGTCGATGGTTTTTGCTGCGGAGGCGGCGGTGGACACATGTGGATGGAAATCGATCCCAACACGCGTATCAACCACAGACGATTGGCCGAAGCGATGGACATCGGAGCGGACGTGATCGTAACAGCATGTCCTTACTGCACGATCATGCTCGACGACGCCATCCGTTCGAAGGGTTTGGGGGAGGAAATAGAAGTAAAAGATATTTCCGAAGTACTCGCAGCAAACAGCGAGCTCTAGTCAGAGAATTTCAGTCCCCGATTTCCGACATATATTTCGCCCCACAGCGATAACACACCGCCAGTGGTTTTTCCCGCCTGTAATCACGGAAGCGCTGTGCCCGTTCGTCGTTCCAGATCTCCTCGATCGTCGCTTCTTTCACATTACCGATAACGTAATCCGGAAAATCGACGCAGAAATTTGCATCGCCGTTGGGTTGGATGTCGATAAGCCTTTCGACGTTCATACACCTATTCGGACCAACCGGTGTCGTGGCATCTTCAAACCAGGTCCTGTATTCCTCGTTAGACAAAACCATGTAGGGAAAATTCTCAATATCTCCGATGTTCGCCAGATATCGATCGTACTGCGCCTGGAACTCATCGATGTCCACACCCGAGGTTTCGTGATGAAAACCGCGCCAGGAATATGCAGCGCAAACGAAATGTGTTTCCATCTCGCCTTCATATGCCTTCCCGACATGTTCGGGGAAATAGTAGAACGGCACAATGTTGATGCTCTCGATCGACAGGCTGCGGGCGACATGCGGCAATTCCCCCAGACCGCGGTAGGAATACGGGCTTATGGTGAGGCAAATCGATTTACTGATCTTTTTAGCGGCGTCTTGCTCAAGTATGAGGAGCGTTTCGATTCCGGCTTTTAAGCGCTGGAAACAACCCTCGACACCTCGCACTTGATCGTGAATCATTTCAGGCCCATCCACCGATATTGTGAGATGCATGTCGCCAATGCGGACGAGGTCGGCCGCGTGCGACTTCAACATCGTTCCGTTTGTGTCGATCGAAATGAAGATCCCCTGCTCGTGGATGTATTCCAGCAAATCGATGATCCCGGGGTAGAGAAACGGTTCCCCGCCGCGTAGAAGAACCCAGCCGATCTTGTGTGCGGCCAGTTCATCGACCAACCGCTTCCAATCCTCCAGCCCCATCTCTGCTCGCAAGCGCGCTTTGCGATCGTGCATGTAGCCTTCTTCACTCCACTGGCCGCACATCTTGCAGCGCAAGTTACACGCATTGGTAATAGTGAAAGAAACACTTTTTGGAAATTCCATGATCCCTTCTTGTCGGATTACTATTGTTCTCGAAAATACCTTGCGATTAAAAACATGGCGATCGGGAAGGTGAGCGACCACAACCCGAGGCCGGCAAATATCAGCATCGGTTGATCGAAGAGCGCCACGATAGCGCCAAAGATGCCCAGTCCACTGCTGATGATGACAAAGACGCGAATCCAGCGTGCCAACTTCCCATTGCCGAATATCGGAAGGGTAAAGAGCATTGCCAGACTCAGGAACATGTAGCCAATCGCCTCCAGCGCAAAGAACACCGAATGTAAATTGGGCATCGCCAGCAGCTGCAGTCCATCCAAATCGCCGCTCAGGATATTGAGACGTACGACGAACAACTGAATGTAGTAATTGACGGAAATGATCGTGGCGTAGATCGCTGAAAGTGCCACAGCGGTCAGGCTGAACACCTTCTTCGATTCCTGGGCAAGTGAATGGATGCATGCCATTGCCACGATAACGGTGATTGGCACGACCAATACCGGTATCATGTTAAGCATTTGTAGGAAATCGTAGCGCCGCGCATAAGCTTCGATCCCGTTCCACTCCGGTGGGGAATAAGCAACAGCCAATACTGCGAAAAGAAGCGAGAAAATGGCAGCAAAAAGCGCAGATCTAAAACCCAAGGTTCTCGCCAGATTATTTCTGCTTTGTTTCGAGACGGAATGATTCGTCATAGAAATTCACCCTGCTAGACCTCCCAATGGAGATCCAAAATTTAATTCGATTTCCAATAACGCTCTTCTAAAACAGAACCAAAAGCAGCACCGAGAAAAAGGATCGCTCCGGAGAAATAGGCCCAGAGCATCAAGATCACGACCGATGCCAGAGATCCATAGATCAAACCATAATTTGCCAGGTCGGAACTTAAAAACCAGGCGAAGAGCGAACGAGCGATGCGCCAGAGCACCCCGGATAGTATCGCGCCAGCAAGTGCTGCACGCGGATGAATCGTCCGGTTGGGCAGTACACGAAAGATGAGCCACAAGAAAAGGATGATTAATCCGGGATCGAAAGCAAAGCGGAGCCAATGCCCGAACATGGTGTTTTCATCCGATATTGGCCAAACGGTGAATGCACTCAGCCAAACGGAAGCGATGAAGAGGATACAGACCACCAATACTGCAAATATTCCCACAGCCCTGCGCCGCAAGAAATGGCGGTGTGAGGCGCGCCAGATCACATTCAATGTACGGGAAACGGAGATAAAAAGTGTCGAGGCACTCCAGACGAGCAACAACCCACCGATCAGTCCGAACGACCCCCTCGCCTGTAGTGTTTCATCGAGAACTCTTTCCACATCGGAAGCAATCGCCGGGATCGTTGCTGTAAGATAGGTACTTAATCTGTCGCGAACTTCGGTCGTCTCCAACACCTCACTGCCGAGAAAGATCAAGAACAAAAGAAGGGGAAAGATTGAAAGCAGCAGGTGGTAAGCAACTCCCGCTGCCCGGATCGCACAATCCTGAATGGT
Organism: Anaerolineales bacterium; assembly: GCA_034430425.1. Classification (GTDB taxonomy): domain Bacteria; phylum Chloroflexota; class Anaerolineae; order Anaerolineales; family E44-bin32; genus WVZH01. The sequence goes on from DAOUEK010000109.1 coordinate 57,480, forward strand.
ATATACTTCCACTGTCCCACGAATAATATGCCAGGCGTCTTGGCTTATAACGCTTATTTTTTCTTTCAGGAGTTTCCGATCATTCCCGGGATCATGGCTGGATGAGATAGACATCGAATGCTGGCCTGCAACAATCAGATTATCATTATTCGTTGAACATCTGGCCTACCGAGCGTCCTTCGTGCGCTCGCAGGATCACCTCGCCCAAGAGCTTTGCGACAGACAACACTTTCATGTTCGGAAGAATCTTGTCTTCCGGCAGCGGTACCGTATTGGTGGTTACGATCTCCTTGATCGGCATTTTCGCAAGTTCCTCGAACGCCGGCGGCACGAGAAGCGCGTGAGTGAAAGAAAGGTAGACATCTTTGGCCCCATGCTCTTTTACGATCTGCACGGCTTCACACATCGATCCGCCGGTGAGAACCTCGTCGTCGACCAGAATTACATCCTTGTCCTCTACACTCCCAATTACGTTCGTTGCCCGGGCACGAGGATGATCCCCTGCGCGTCGTTTCTCTACAAAAGCAAGCGGCAATCCCAGTTTCTCGGCAAAGTTACGCCCCTTCTTGGCAAAACCCAAGTCGGCTGTGGCCACGACCGCGTCTGTGAGATTCTTGGAGACAAAGTGCTCGCTGAGGATGTGAAAGGCGGTAAGCACATCACCGGGAATGGAGAAAAATCCCTGGATCTGACCAGCATGGAGATCGATCGTCATGTAACGGTCTGTGCCAGCGACCTCGATCATATCGGCAATCATACGTGCGGTGATGGGTACTCTCGGCTGATCCTTTTTATCCGATCGCGCGTAAGCCATGTATGGGAAGACGGCTGTAATCCGGCCAGCTGAATCCCGATTGAGGCAATCGATCGTGATGAGCAGCTCCATGATATTGCGGTGAACCGGTGAACACATCGATTGAATGAGGTACACATCTTGCCCGCGGATGCTGCCGGTCAGGCGCACAAACAGATTCTCGTTGGGGAATTCGATTAAATCGTAAGTTTCCAGGGGTACATTGAGGTATTCGCTGATCTCATTTGCCAGTTCCTGACTCGCACTTCCCGCAAGCAGCTTGATGTTTCCGTAACCATATTGTTTTTTCATCTCAGCCTTGTGCCTCCTCATTTGCCGACCATTCTTCACGCAGTAAACTCATGATAAGCACATCCTCATATTGTCCTGCATGATAATGGGCTTGACGCATTCTTCCCTCTTCCTGGAATCCGAGATTCCGATAAACGTGGATTGCGCGCAGATTGCTTTCGAATACGCGCAGCTGCACACGATGCAGATTCAAGGTGTCAAAAGAATGCCGCAACAGTACGCGTAATGAATCGCTGCCATATCCCTGATCCCAAAAGGATTTATCTCCAATCGTAATGCCGATTTCAGCGCAGCGCACTCTCGAGTCGATCCCGATGAACCCACAGCTGCCGATATGCCTCCATTCATCTTCGACCTTCGCATCCACCGCCAAGGATCTCTCTTCTGGATTGCGCTTCAGATTCTCTTGAAACCATCTTTCCTCATCCTGCGTACTTAATGGAGTGCAGAGCGGCATACATCGTTGCACCTCCGGGTCGTTAAACCAGGATACAAAGCGCGGCAGGTCATCCAGTTCAACCGCACGCAGACGAACCCGATCTCCGACGATCATCTTTCTTCTCCTGCAATAAAGCTTTGTACAGCCTGCCAGGGCGAGATCTCCCGTGCGATGACCTGGTCGATCATTGCATCGTATACGCCATCAGGCTGCGCGGTAAAAAAGCTCTTGACTAAATTTTCCCTCAAGAGTACATCCAATTCAAATCGAATGCGCTCTCTTTCGCGGATTCCCCACTGCTTAGAGGCACGCAGGTATTGGCGGTGCTTGATAATGGCGGCAAGCAGGTTATCGAAGCCTTCTCCCTGAGTCGAAATGGTGGATATAACAGGAACGGTCCACTGCACATCGCCTTCCTTGGCGACTGTCGAATTCAGGGACCGCCCCATTTCCAAAGTCGCTTGCAACGCACGCACAGCATTCTCCGCACCAGGTAGATCCGCCTTGTTGACCACGAGGATATCCGCAATCTCCATAATACCGGCTTTAATCGCCTGGACTTCGTCGCCCATGCCAGGTGCGCTGACGACGATCGTCGTGTGCGCCGTACGGGCAATATCGACTTCCGCCTGACCGGCACCCACAGTCTCGATCAGGATCACATCGTAACCAGCCGCATCAAGGGCCTGGGCGACCCCTGCCGTTGTACTTGCCAATCCGCCGAGCGTGCCACGACTGGCCATGCTGCGCACGAACACACCGGGGTCACCAACGAGATCGCGCATGCGAATGCGATCCCCCAGGATCGCCCCACCACTAAAGGGACTGCTGGGATCGACTGCAATGACGCCCACGGTTGCTGAGGATTTTTTACCTTTATCATCCGATTGGCGGAAAGCTTTTGCGAGGCCGTTTACCAGGGTCGATTTCCCCGTTCCCGGTGCCCCCGTAACACCAATTATATGTGCTCGACCTGTGCGCGAGTAGAGAGCGGTCAGCGCCTCGAACCCACTTTCTTCCTGATTTTCGATCAACGACAGCAGTCGGGCCAACGCCAGCCGGTCACCGGCCAACACACTTTCTACTAATTCCATGAGAACGTCGGTTTTAAGCACGGACTCCAGTGGTTTGTACTGCGTTTTCAATAGCTTCAACAATATCCTGCGTTCGAGTGCCAGGGCCGAAAATCTCGGCAATTCCCAGTGCCTGCAGGTTTTCTATATCTTCGTTCGGGATAATCCCGCCAACGAACACAGTTACACGATCCTGTCCTTGTTCGTTCAAGATATCCAAAACCCGCGGAACCAGGGCCATGTGTGCGCCAGAAAGAATCGACAAACCAATTACATCGACATCTTCCTGTAATGCGGCCTCAGCAATCATCTCCGGCGTTTGACGCAAACCGGTATAGATGACTTCCATGCCCGCATCGCGCAATGCGCGCGCCACGACTTTGGCACCACGATCATGGCCATCCAGGCCAGGTTTGGCGATCAATACTCTTATTCTTTTATCTGTCATATCATCTATCCGTGCTGATAAGCTTGGGCTCGAGGCGATTATACACTACTCGATCACCGACGAACATAACTTTCATCAAGCTGGCTCCCACTAATCAGAGGTAAATGATCTCCACACATAAACCCCACACGAAAGACAATACATGTAAGTCTATAGATGCGAAGCATCCAATCAATCACAATGCTACCGATTCTAAACTATCTACCAGGATCAATATCCCGTCATACACCCAACGGAATTGAAAAAATCCACTTTGCCTTCTAATTTTCACAAGGAAGATGCATAAGTAATCGTATCAATTCACTATAAAACTAATCAGGAGATAATTATTCGAGAGCATTGCGTCCATTCAATATCGACGGGCTTATCGGCTTTAACAGTATGCGAAATTAATCTCAAGCCGCATCGTCGAATTACTCCCTTTCAGCGGGGAAGGTGTGTTTCAAGCTTGGAAAGGATTTTATGCTTCGGCATGTAACCAATAAGACGTCCGACGGGCTCACCCTGGACGAACAACAGTAAAGTGGGAACACTCATGATGCCAAAACGCATGGTTGTATCATTGCTGGCGTCGATATCCAACTTCACAACTTTAACCTTGCCATCCCATTCCGCCGCTAATTCCTCTACAATGGGATCCAATTGTTTACATGGACTACACCACTCCGCACCAAAATCTACCAAAACAGGAATTTCTGATTCGAGTACTTCAGGGGCAAAATTCTCATCCGTTACTTCCGGTAGATTTGCCATTTCTCCTCCATGGATTGGATACTCCAAAATCTCTGCCCCATCGTATATGTCCGTTGACTCCAAGGGCACGATTCTGATCTTCTATCGACGCAGTCTTGAACGGTCCGGCGAGATCGTACTTGCCGCGTGCGAAATTGTCAATCCTTCATCAAGCCCATCATTCTTTATATTACAGCTACCGAATTCTGCACAGTCTTTACCAATACGCAGCCCGTCGATCGATCGTCCATCCAGGGTCTGCTTGACGCCTCCTCTGGCACATGGTATCATCAATCCTGGTTGTATTAGCACTCTCAAATCGAGAGTGCTAAATTGTCGTGTGAGGAAAATATGAAGCCCCTGACACAGCGTCAGGAGACAATTCTTGCGTTAATCGTACACGATTACGTTGAAACCGCGAAACCGACGGGGTCAAAGACGCTGGTATCCAAATACAATCTCGGCGTAAGTTCGGCCACAGTCCGCAATGAGATGGCCCTTCTTACGGAACTTGGGCTGTTGCGTCAACCCCATACCTCAGCCGGACGTGTTCCCACGGAGAAAGGATACCGCTACTTCGTACGGAAATTGTTGGGAGACGCTGATCTTCCTGCCACAGAAAAACGCCAGATCAGCCATCAATTCCACCAAGCCAAACGCGGCAGCGATGAATGGATCCAGCTTGCAGCAACGATCCTGGCCCAACAATCCAAAGCGGCTTCCGTAGTAACCGCACCCAGTCCTGAGCGGTCAATATTTAAGCAAGTGGAGCTAATCGCCACCCAGGAGCACCAGGTGCTTCTGGTTCTCGTGCTGCAGGACGGCGACGTGCGTCAGCAAATGCTGGCGTTGGCCGAGGTCATCCACCAGGAACAATTACGCGAGGCATCCGCATTAATCACGCGAGTCTGCAGTGGAAAAAACGCCGATCAAGTCGCTCGAAAAGCAAGACAATTCGAAGGGTTGGCGCAAGAAGTCACCGATCTGGTTTCGGAGATCATGGCTCGTGCGGACGCTGTCTGGTCGGGTGAAATCTACCGCGACGGAATCAGCAACATGCTTGCCCTACCCGAATTCGTCGATTCTCCGCAGATTCAACAGGTGGTGCGCTTGCTGGAAGAACGCAGTTACCTGGAAGAAATCCTCGCCAAAGTTCTCAATCCCAGGATTGGTGACGTTCAGGTTGTTATCGGCGGGGAAGGCGCATGGGAGGAATTAAAAGATTTTTCGATCGTCCTGGCGCGCTATGGCGCACCGGGACGGGCCACGGGCGCCTTAGGCGTGCTGGGTCCCACCCGTATGGCCTATGGTCGAACGATTTCGGCAGTCAGTTATGTTGCGGGCTTGTTAAGTGATATGGTCGTTGGCACCTATATAGATTCATGACTCCGGCAACCACAAGAGGGTGAGATCCTTCTGCGATAAATATTCGAGAAGTCATCATCACCCACATTGAAAAGCTTGGAAAAATACTCGTTGAACAATAAGGGGTAACCTGTGACAAAAAAGAAATCTTCACAACAATCATCCAATGCCGAAGACGCCGAGCAGCTTTCGTTTGAAGAATCAAACCCGACGTCTGCGGAAGGCGATGCGGGTCAGGACGAGAGCTTACAGCAGGAGGACGTCTCCCGGCCCGGGAACGAAGCGCATGAATCCTTCGAAACCGGCGCAGAATTTCCGGATTCGGAAGACACAACCGCCGAAGAGGAAGTCCGGTTAACGTACGAGGAGCTTCAAAAACAAGCGGACGCACTGCAAGAGGAAATCGAACGCCTGCAGAGCGAGTCTGCGGAATACCTCGACGGCTGGCAGAGAGCGCGTGCAGAATTCGCCAACCTGAAGAAACGCGTCGAGCGAGAAAAGAGTGAGATGCGGGAACGAATTACCAGTGACATCATCTCGCGTTATCTCGACCTTCTCGACGATTTTGAACGCGCCCTCAAGGATCGTCCTGCGCAGGAATTGGATGAAGCCTGGATCGCAGGGCTCGAGATGATCCGCCAGAAACTAAAAGCCATTCTTGATACCGAAGGGATCGAAGTCATCCCGGCAGAAGGAATGAAGTTCGATCCAAATTTCCACGATGCCATCAGCTACGAAGAGAGTGAAGACTACGAAGATGGCCAGGTTATTGAAGTCATTAAACAGGGATACAGTCTGGGGGATCGCGTCATTCGCCCGGCTGTGGTTCGTGTGGCGAAATAGGAGACAAAATGAGTAAAATTATCGGCATCGACCTCGGCACAACGAATTCGGTGGCGGGGATCATGGAAGGCGGGGAGCCTACGGTAATCCCTTCCGCGGAAGGCAGTCGTTTGTTTCCTTCCGTGGTTGCTATTAACCCCAAAAACAACGAGCGCGTCGTCGGCCTGGTCGCACGGCGGCAGGCGATTGTAAATCCGCAGAACACGATTTTTTCCATCAAGCGATTTATGGGACGGAAATATTCCGATCCCGAAGTGCAGCGCGGCCTGGAATTCATTCCGTACAAGGTGACCGAAGCGCCAAACGGGGATGTGCGCGTGATGATGGGTGGGAAAGAATATGCTCCGCCAGAAATCTCAGCCATGATCCTGGGGAAAATTAAAACCGACGCAGAATCCTACCTGGGCGAAGCGATCACCCAGGCAGTCATCACCGTACCCGCGTATTTCAACGACGCCCAACGCAACGCCACAAAAGACGCCGGTAGAATTGCAGGGCTTGAAGTTCTGCGCATCATCAACGAACCCACGGCCTCATCACTCGCCTATGGACTGGGCAAAAAGGCCGACGAAACCATCGCGGTTTACGATCTTGGCGGCGGCACTTTCGATATCTCGATCCTCGATGTGGGTGAAGGCGTCTTCGAAGTGCGTTCTACCAATGGGGATACATATCTCGGCGGTGACGATTTTGACCAAAGGATTATCGATTGGATTGCAGATCAATTTCTCGAACAAGCATCGATCGACGTACGATCCGATCGGCAAGCCCTTCAACGCCTCAAGGAAGCGGCCGAAAAGGCAAAGATCGAATTGTCTACCGTGATGGAAACGGAAATCAACCTTCCATTTCTCTCCGCGGACGCCTCCGGTCCGAAACACCTGAACATCAATCTCACCCGAGCCAAACTCGAGCAACTGACGGAAGATCTAATCGAGCGTTCCATTGCGCCGTGCCAACGAGCACTCAAAGACTCGAATCTGGAAATCAGCGACATCGATGAAATCATTTTGGTCGGCGGCATGACGCGTATGCCGGCTGTTCAGGAAACGGTAAGGAAAATTTTCGGCAAAGAACCTCACAAAGGCGTGAATCCAGATGAGGTCGTCGGTTTGGGCGCAGCAATCCAGGCAGGCGTTCTTGCCGGAGAGGTGAAGGACGTCTTACTCCTGGATGTAACCCCATTAACACTTTCAATCGAAACCCTTGGCGGTGTGGCGACCGGTTTGATCGAACGCAACACGACCATCCCCACACGCAAGACGCAGGTGTTTTCGACCGCAACCGACAATCAACGTGAAGTGGAAATTCACGTTGTACAAGGCGAGCGCCCAATGGCAGACGCCAACAAATCACTCGGTAGATTCACGCTCGACGGCATTCCCCCCGCGCCAAGAGGGGAACCACAAATCGAAGTTACCTTCGATATCGATGCAGACGGAATCATGAAAGTCAGCGCCACAGATAAGGCTACCGGAAACAGCCAGAACATCACCGTCACCGCATCCTCGGGTCTTTCCGGAGAAGAAATCGAGCGCATGTGTTCGGATGCCGAAAGACACGCCGATAAAGATCGGGAAAGGCGTGCCATTGTCCAGGCCAAGAATGCTGCGGATACCGCGATATACTCAACGGATAAAATCCTCTCGGAAGCGACCTCGGAATTCCTGGAACAGATTCAAGATGACATTACCGAAAAGGTCACCAAAGTAAGAGAATCACTCAAAATGGAAGACCCGGCGTCGATCAACCAAGCAACCAATGAACTGCTTCAGTACCTGCAAAAAATCGGGGCCACGATTCACGATCGACCCTCTCAACCCATTGGCGAGGAGTCTGCGGGCAACACCTCTGCCCCCGGCAAATAAATCGTTGAGCTCATAGAGGAGATAGTATCACTGGCAGGTTGCTATAAAGCGTGCTGCCGGTTGATCACCATGGAACAAAAACGTGATTACTACGAAGTATTAGAGCTAACTCGAAACGCGTCGGAAGAAGATATTCGAGCTGCGTATCGGCATCTGGCAAAGAAATATCATCCGGACGTAAACAACAGTCATGACGCCGAAGATCGCTTCAAGGAAATCAACGAAGCATACGCCATTTTATCCGATCCCCAACGGAAAGCAACGTATGACCGCTTCGGCCATTCCGGCCTGAAAGGCATGCCGTTCAACTTCGATTTCAACTTCAACGATATCTTCGAGCAGTTTTTTGGCTTCGGCATGAGCCGAGGACGAAGTCGCAGGTCCCCCCGCCGCGGCTCATCGCTTCGACATAACTTGACACTCGAGTTTGAAGAAGCCGTTTTCGGTGTCGAAAAAGAAATCGAATTCTCCAGATACACAACTTGTTCGAGCTGCAATGGTTCAGGCGCCGAACCCGGCACTACCCCCATTCGCTGTGAAACCTGTAACGGCAACGGCGAGATACGCCAGGTCCACCAGACATTCCTCGGCTCCATGGTCAATGTGACGACCTGCCCAACCTGCCATGGCCAAGGGGAAACGATCAGCACTCCCTGTAAAACGTGTCGCGGCGAAGGTCGGGTACGCAACACAATTACTCGAAAAATACCCATCCCCGCCGGTGTCGACAACGGCACACAGGTACGTGTATCCGGGGAGGGTGAGCCCGGCGAAAACGGCGGTCCACCCGGTGATCTATTCATCATCATCCAGGTCAAACCACATCGCTTCTTTCGACGTCGGGGAGATGAGATTCTGCTCGACATGTCGATCAACATCGCCCAGGCCACACTCGGCGCCGATATCCAAATCCCCACTCTCGAGGGTGACCAGACACTCGAAATCCCCACCGGCACCCAGCCCGGAAAAGTGTTCCGGCTTAAGAACAAAGGTGTCCCCCACGTCAATCGAAACGGCCGCGGCGACCAGGTCGTCGTTGTTTCGGTCGAAATACCTCGCTCCCTATCGCCAGAACAGAAACAGCTTATTGAGGATCTGGCGGAATCGCTGGGTACAGAAGTGACATTTCGCGAACGCAGTTTTCTCGATTCACTTAAAGATTTCTTCGGAGGCTTTTCCGATTGAAATGGCTTGAGGTCTCTCTTACAGTGAATGGAGAGCTGGCCGAAGCCGTCGCCGATGTTCTCTCTCGTTACGCCCCCAATGGTGTTGCGCTTCAACCGGAAGTCGGCAAAGACGCGTTCGAACCACACACCGTATCAAATCACATCAAAGTACTCGCCTACCTGCAGGTCGATGATTCGATCGATGCCAAACGAGAAGGAATCGACCATGGGTTATGGCATCTGGGTCAGATCCAACCACTCCCTGCCCCAACATTTCGCTTCATCGAAGAGAAGGATTGGAGCGATCTATGGAAGGAAAACTACACACCCATTCCCATCGGCGAGAAACTGCTTATCCTTCCTGCCTGGTACCCTCCACCGGAGGGGAAACGGAAAGCGATCATTCTCGATCCAGGGATGGCGTTCGGGACGGGTTTACACCCTACAACACAGCTCTGCCTTGCAGCCATGGAAAACTACCTCACAGCCGATGATTCGGTTGTCGATCTCGGCTGCGGGTCGGGAATTCTCAGCATCGCCGCCATCCTGCTCGGCGCAAGTAAGGTGTTGGCGATCGACACAGATCCCATCGCAGTACAGAATGCAGAAACGAACATCGAACGCAACGGAATGATCGAACAAATCCGCCTCGAAGAGGGTTCACTTCAATATTTGTTAGACGACGCAAGACATCCGGACAAGACAGACCTGCTGCTCGCAAACATCTATGCAACCATCCTCGATGAATTGATCGATTCCGGATTAATCCAGGCCGTTCGTCCAGGAGGAATCGTGATCCTCTCCGGAATCATGAAAAATCAGGCCGGTGCAATCCAGGCAAAGTGCGAATCGCTTGGTACGAAAATCCTGGAAAACCGTCAGCAGGGAGATTGGGTGGCACTCGTGTTTCAGACCCACCGGGACGATTCGCGGAATTCTGACTGCACCACAAACATTGAAGTACAGTCCTGTTAACTGAGGTTAAACACAGATACCCTCGCGTGAGGGTATCTGATCTGATTTATTCACATCTGGATGAATGCTACATGCTTAACTTTCCTGATCCGTCACGCGTTTTCTGTAACGATAGACGATTCTGCCTCGCGTGAGATCGTACGGCGAGACTTCTACGCGAACTCGATCCCCAAGCAAAATGCGGATGTAATAACGCCGCATCTTACCGGAAAGATAAGCCAATACTTCGTGACCATTGTCAAGCTCCACCCGAAACTGGGTTGCCGGAAGCGCCTCAACAACGGTCCCTTCTAGCTCAATCTTCTCCTCTTTACCCATGCATTCCTCCAGATACTCTTCCTAACCAGAAAGCCATCAACAATCCATACGGATTGAAATTAATCCCGATAACGGGCTTCAATCTTTCGCTGGCGGCGTTTAAGCCGGCGAATGGCCTTCTTGCGCTGAATCCTGCGCAATTCACTCTTTGAAACGAACCATCGTTTACGGCGAACGGTGCTTAAAAGCCCACTCTTGGCGACTTTTTTGCGAAACCGCTTCAGCAGCTGTTCTTGTGATTCGTTCGGTCTAAGTACGACCGTCGGCACTGGTCCTCACCTCACTCTCGATCTACCTGATAGCATCACGATTATCACATTGTTTCTTCTTTTTCCTCGGGCTCTTCTTCCAGCCCGTGGTCAAGTAACTCTAAATCCAAGCGTTCACGTTCCGGATCGAAATCGCATACCCGCACACGCACTTTCTGACCAACCGACAAGATGGGCCTCTCCACATCCGTTTGTAGAAGACCTTCCGGTCCTGCATCAACATGAATATAAACACCCGATGCTCCGATATGGGATACAACGCCGTCATGCTCCTGTTTGGCTTTAATCTTGCCAGCGGCCGCCTCCCAGGGACTGGGCTGCAAACGCTTGAGGCTCAAGCCTATCCGATTCGCATCCCGATCTAGACGGATGACCTGGATTTCGACTTCTTCTCCGACGTTTACGATCTCGCTGGGATCGTCGACCCGATTCCAGGACAATTCGGAAATGTGGATCAAGCCGTCGGCACCGCCAATATCGACAAAAGCGCCGAACTCCCGCAGACTTGTGACCCTTCCGTTTCGGACCTCGCCTTCTTCAAGCTGGTCGATCATTTCCGTCTTGCGTTCCTGCCGCCACTGACGCACTGCTTTTCGTTCAGATAGTACGAGCCTGCGTCTGCGCGGGTCGACTTCAATGACCTTGAATGGCATTTTTCGACCAACCATTCGTTCCAGGTAGGACGTGCGATTTGTTTCGTCCAAACCTTTGGGCAGCTCACTGAGATGCGATGCTGGAACGAAGGCTCGCAAACGACCGAACGGAACGATCAAACCGCCTCGATTAAAGCCGCCGGGTTCCAGCTCAAAAATCTTTTGTTGTTCCATCAAGCGGTTGGCACGAAGCCAATCCGCGCTTTCCCGAGCTTGCGAGATCGAGACAATGAGATTACCGTCACGATCCAATGGATCGATGACCATTACCGCAACTTCATCGCCAACACCCGGGGTCGCATCATCCGAGGAAAGCTTTTCCAGATCCACGCAAGGGACAATGCCGTCTCGTTTTAGTCCAAGATCGACGATCAGCCCATCGGTGTCGATCGCGAGTACGTGACCATGCAACAAATCCCCCCTCTGGGGATTCGCCATCTCCTCGACATTATCGAGCAGTACGGTGAAATCGTCCAAATTGTCGATCAGCCCCTCAGCATTCTTGCAAAAAAATCTGGCCCGCGCGATCTCAAGCCGGCCAGACCAATTCACCCACCTCGACTCGATTCCTATCCAGCTACCCGCCCTCGCACACTCCTATTGGTCTTTATGCAGCCCGAAGGGGGCTTGCGAACGCATGTTCATTATACTCACGCCAGGGGTGCTTGTCAAACAAGCTGGATGCTGTTGGCCGATTTATCGGTGAATAAACTAGGACTCCGGCTGATCGCGGAGGATTTTTTCATCCCCCCGATACAATTCCCAGGGATAGAGAATGTAGGCATCGGTGCTGGCAGCGTAGTAATCGGGTTTTGCTTGCGTGAACAGACTTCGGTAGGGGTTAAAGTGCAGCACACATGTGTATGGTCTTCCCCCTGCCGCAGCGACGCGGTTCTTGACCGCCGTAATCGTACGCCCCGATCCCCAAACATCATCCACCACGAGAATACGGCGTTCCGTCAGTTGGGTATCTTTTGGAAATTGAATGAACTGGGGCCAGGCCAGCAGCTTGGCCGCCTTTCGTTCCGCCTCGAAAGGAAAATCAACAGAAGCGGTGAGAACGTCTTCGATATCCAAACTTTCGGCGATCATCCCTCCCGGAATGATGCCACCACGTGTGACGATCACCATCGCATCAAATTCGGTCTCGAATTGAGGCGTAAGGTGGTCGATCAAACGTTCAACTTCCTCCCAGGTGAGTAACTCTCTCCGTTGTGTCATAAGTCTATATCCGCGACGAAAGCCGATCCTGGTTATCTTAGCATCAGGCCATCGGAGATTCAATTATTCCAAGTCAATGGAAAACCCGTGATCAATCTTCCAGGGCGATCCTTCACATGGTTCTGTGCTTGCTTTAAAACATACAGGCACTTCTTCAAAATCCGTCAACTGCGATAGATATCATTCAATAGAACGGACGAGTTCCAGAAATTCCTGCCACTCCTCAGCGAAGAAGTGCACGGTAACCGTGCCCAGCTCCAAATGGAATGTCTCTTCTCCATCAGGCTCCAAGGCCTTCCAAGCGATAAAATTCGAAGTCTCACTCAAGGTGGATGTTTCTACATTCGCATCATCCGACATGACTCACTCCTCCTGATAAATTTCTTTGGCGAAAGACGCCAGTACTTTTTCCAGCGCGACCAGACTGGCACCGGAATACTTCGTTTCATCGATCTCCATTATGGAATACCTGCGTTCAAACTCGTTGGCGATAAAATCCGGCCTGCTGACAATATCTTTTACACACGCATGTACACGTTGTCTTCGACCCGCATTCCATTCACGTGATAGCTTGGTCCAATGGACGGCATACGAAAATTCAGCGTCGTGAATATCCACTTTGGATTCGACCTTGCGCTGTAATATTTTCCGCAGGGCTTCACGGAGTGAAGTCATGCTGTCGTTCCAGTGAACACAAACATCAACTTTCTTCATCCTTGGTTCTAATATGACGGATTCTGTTTACGAATTGAACGAGTCGAACGGGAGGTGTTCTTGGCCCACTTAAAACGTCAATCGGTGGATCCCAGGGTGAGAGATCGAACATCTTGCGGAAGATATACCGTCCGAGAAGGATCAGGGACGCCATCATCGGCGCGGATAACAACAAGCCCAACACCCCGACCAGACTCGCCCCGATCAACAAACCAAACAAAATAAACACAGGATGCAAGTTCAGCGACGCGCCCATAATCCGAGGAACGATGATGTAGTCGATCAATTGATCGAGAATGACAACGCAGATAACCACAAGGATCCCGTGGCCGAGAGGTGTAAGACCATACCAGTTGGCATCTTGGAATAACGCCACCAGCGCAGCCACCAAACCCGCGGTGAAAGGACCGACAATGGGTATGAATTTCGCCAGACCGCCAAGAACGCCCAACCCCAACGAGAAGTTCAAACCAAGCACGGACATCAGAATCCAGGTCAGCAATCCCGTCGAAGTAACCACGAGCAACTGCCCACGCAAGAAGGCATTCCAGATGGCAGCTAATGCGTTTCGCAGGCGATGGAAATCTTCTTGATACTTCGGGATTTCGATATCCTGCACAGCCGAGCGTATCCGTTGATAATCGATAATGATGAAATACGCCACGGCGAAAGTGAAGAAGATACTGGCGAGGGACTCAATCGCAATCGAAGCCAGGGAAGCGATCAGGGTGCTCACTTGTCCGAAAACGGGCTGAATGGATGCCAGTAAATTTTCAGCCAGAGCGGGCAAATCGAGTTGGGAGAGATCGATTTCCCAGGGCCCCAAGATTATATTTACCGTGGAGAGTTCCGCCAACTCATCGGGTAACTCCATCAGCATTGCCTGGACGACCTTAAACAGGGCCTGAAGCTGATCCACAACTGCGAATCCCGCCCAGGTCGACAAACCAAGGATGGTAAACAAGACAAGCAGAAAACAAATATTAGCTGCCAAGCCCCAGGAAAGTCGAGCGCGGTGATGCAGCAAGCTAACAAGAGGCACGATGAGAAACGCCAGAATCAAGGCCGTAATCAGGATGGGAATCACATCGTGGAAGCGTGTCAAGAGACCTACAACCACGAGCAAGATAATCGCCCCAACGAACGCCTTCGTCAGGAGACTCCATTCTGGAGAGATATTAGGCTTCGACTTCATTCTTCTTCTCACTCTCAACGCTGCGATCCTGGCGCGTGAATAAATCCCGCAGTCGGTTAATCAGACGCCGAAAACGACCCAACTTCAGAGGCTGCACTTCCTCCAATTCAGGACTCAATATCTCCGTCCAATCGTCAAAGCCGACAGTCTTTCCATAGATATAACCCAGAATCACTCGCAGCGAGGCAGCAACGGGTGCAGCCAACAACAACCCAAGCACCCCGGCGATCATTCCGCCGGCAAGCACAGAAATCAAGACGGCAAGCGGTGACATATTTAAGCTTCTGCCAATGATACGAGGCACGAGAAGATTGTTCTCGATTTGCTGAATAACGAGAAAGCAACCCAACACGATCGCACTGAAGGCAAATGGAGTCACCCCCAGCCAATTCGTTGGTTGAAATATGGCGACAATCACGCCGACAACGGCAGTAATCAATGGCCCGAACATGGGCACAAATTCCATTAGCCCCGCGATCAAGCCCAAAACCATCGAAAATTGCACGCCCAACAACGTGAGTACGACAGCAACGACAATACCGATCACCAGGCCCAGAATAGCTTGACCGCGCAGGAATGAACTCCATACCTGCGTGAGTTCATCAATGATCAGGCGGACGTCACTTCGATACAATGGCGGTATCCACTCGAGGAAAACATCATCGAAACTCCCCATGTCAAGAAGCAAGTAAACCCCCAGGATCAGGACGAGAACAATCGATGTAATCGCCGAAGCCGTTGCCCCCGCGACGGAAGCCAGGAGACTTCCTGTCTGTGAAAGTAACGGCTGCAGCGCGGAAGCCACTTCGGCCAGCACAGGTTCGAGGTTGACAGTGGCGAGATCGATCGTCCAGGGTCCAATCTTAATCGTCTCCTGCGCCAGTGCTATGATCTGCTCCGGCAGTTTAACGGATAACTCAGCCAGGTAAGAGGCTAACCGAACCACGCCCGAAGAAATCGCCACGCCGACACCTGTTGTCAAACCGAGGAGAATTACGATCAACACAGTGTAAACAATCAGCACGGATTTCCCACGTGAGATGCGTAACTTCTTACTGATCCTTGAGGTGATTGGATGGAGCAGATAAGCCAATATGAAAGCCAAGATCAGGGGCCCGATCAGTTGGTCTAAAAGCATCAGCAGTCTAACCGCAAATACCAGGAGAATAATTCCAAATGCGAGGCGTGTCCCGGGTTGCCAGGATGGAGATGTCGATCGGTTATGTAGATTTGAATTCATGCAAGAATTCTCGAGTCCGATGATTACGCGATTAACTACAAAAGATATTTACAACCATCAACCTGTTTCTAAATCAGTCAGATTCTACATAATCTGGCTTCACAAGCAAATCCCTTCGGGGATGATTCATTGCCAAGAACATCCCCCCACTTTTCTTCCCACCAAGTCAGTCTCCGTTGCAGATACCACATATATTCTTCCACCAATTGATGTTTGCAATATATTTTGCTAGTTTTTTTAATATTGCAAGTAGATATGCTTTTCGGTTGAGACTTCTCCTGCTTTCGTGCAATAAAACTTGGGGGGCAGGCCTTTCGCACCTGCCTCCCAAGGCATCTACCGATAGGGATTCTCGAACCCGGCATCCAGCGCGGGGTATTAAAGAGTAGTTGATTACTCTCGTTTACGGGATGAGGGTTTACGGCCGCCCTGCGAACGGTTACCCGAACGCCGGGCAGGAGGCCGATCATGCTCGATCGCTTCCTCCGGAGTCCATCCCTCCAGGACAGCCTGTCGCGAGAGCCGGATCTTCCCATCTGCATCGATATTGGTCACCATGACGGTGATTTCATCTCCGACCTGGGCGACATCTTCAACACGTTTGATGTGTTCCGTATCCAACTGTGAAATATGGACCAGACCATCGAGTTTGGGAAGAATCTCGACGAAGGCGCCGAAATCCGTCACGCGCACAACGCGACCGGTGTAAATTCGACCGACTACCGCTTCCTCCGTCAACGCTTCAACCATCTCTCGCGCTCGTGTTGCGCTGGGTCCGTCAGCTGAAGCGATATAGACCGTCCCATCGTCTTCGATATCGATTTTGGCTCCGGTGTCTTCCTGGATCTGACGGATGACCTTCCCACCTGGTCCAATCACCGCGCCGATTTTCTCGGGATCGATTTTCAAAACTGTCATGCGCGGTGCATGTGATTTCAGGTCCGCACGTGGTTCGGGGATACACTCTTCGATTTTATCGAGGATATGCATGCGCCCTTTTCTGGCTTGTTCCAGCGCTTCCGACATGATTTCTGCCGTGATCCCGGCAATCTTGATATCCATCTGCAGCGCCGTGATCCCCGCACGCGTGCCTGCGACTTTGAAATCCATATCCCCCAGATGATCTTCGATTCCCAGGATATCGGTCAGGACGACGTATTGGTCATCTTCTTTGATCAAACCCATCGCCACTCCGGCGACCGGAGCTTTGATGGGAACTCCCGTATCCAATAAAGCCAGAGTCGATCCACAGACGGACGCCATCGATGTGGAACCGTTGGAAGAAAGGACCTCCGAAACCAAACGCAACGTGTATGGAAATTCATCCAAAGACGGCAGGATGGGTACAAGCGCATTTTCGGCCAAGGCCCCGTGTCCAATCTCGCGACGCGAAGAACCGCGCAAAAAACGCGTCTCGCCGACGGAGAAAGGCGGGAAATTATAATGGTGCATATATCGTTTTACTTCGACCGGTGATAAGCCATCGAGCTCCTGCCGCTCGCGCGGCGTTCCCAATGTCGCCATGGTTAACACTTGTGTTTCGCCACGCGTGAAAAGACCAGAACCGTGCGCCCGAGGGCTCAAGTCGACCTCCGCTGAAATTGGGCGGACGACATCTAACTTGCGCCCGTCCGGGCGGTGGTGCTGATTCAGGATTTGATGGCGCACTTCTGTTTTGTGTAGATCTGAAAACGCTTCCTTCACATCCGCTTCGCTGTAGGTTTCATCTGCCGAAAGTGCAGCAACGGTTTCGTCTCGCAATGTATTTAATGCACCATCGAGTTCGGCTTTAGCGAATGATTCACTGGCGATTTTTTTCAAACCCTCGGCAGCATGTTCTGCCACCGCACTTCGAACTTCGTCCGAAATGGCAAAGACGGGATAATCACGCTTCGGTTTGCCCACCTCATCGCGCATTTGATTCTGCAGATCGATTAAAGGCTGCATCGCCTTCTGTCCTGCATCGAGCGCTGCGACCATTGTGGCTTCATCAACCTCCTGCGAGTTGCACTCCACCATCAAGATGGCCTCACTCGTTCCAGCGATGCGAAGATTCAAATCCGAAGCTTCGATCTCAGAATAACCGGGGTTGAAGAGGAATTTTCCATCCTGGCGAATCACCCGCAGTCCAGCGACAGGGCCTTTGAAGGGGATATCGGAAATTGTCAAAGCCGCAGACGCGCCCAGTATGGCAAGCACATCGATAGGTGTCTCTTCATCTGCGGATAGGGAGTACAGAATAATCTGTACCTCGTTGCGCATGTCCTTCGGGAACAAGGGACGAATGGGCCGATCCGTCAAGCGGGCAATTAGAATCGCCGCTTCCGAGGGGCGTCCCTCGCGACGGAAAAACGATCCCGGGATTCTGCCCCCGGCATACATACGTTCTTCATAATCCACGGTGAGCGGGAAAAAATTGATGCCTTCCCGCGGTGTCGCCCCCATTGTGGCAGCGGCGAGAAGAACCGTATCCCCCTGGCGTACGGTGACCGCACCACCAGCCTGACCGGCTAGTTTGCCAGTCTCGAGAATGATGGTTTTACCATCAATCTCCGTCTTAAATTGTTTCGTGCCTAACATATTTTTACTTTCCCTTCTCGCCATTGGCGAAGCCGGGTCAGGGACTGGAGGGCACCCACCAAGCAGTCATCGAATAGACTTGATGGATAGACTCCAATTCCCAACCCTACGGCAAGACGCCAAGGCGAATATTCTATAGGTTAATTGTATTCGATTCGTCAGATTGAGAAAGCGACTATTCCCCAGAAACCAACACGAGTAGAGGACTCACTCGGCCATCTACTCGTTGAGTGGGAGGACTTATTTCCGACGGATACCTAACCGTTCTGTTAAATTAAGGTAAGAAGCCGCGTCATTGCGTTTGAGATAAGCAAGGTGCCTTCGCCGTTGGCCGACCATTTTTAAAAGGCCACGCCGAGATGACTCGTCATGCTTGTGGGTACGCAAGTGGTTGGTTAACTGCTGTATTCTTTCGGTCAGGATCGCAACCTGAACTTCAGGTGATCCGGTGTCGTTCTCGTGCCGATGAAACTCATCAATTATTTTTACTTTTTCTTCTTTCGATAATGTCACGACATCTGCTCCTTAGCAGGTCACCCTGCGGGAAGTACAACACCACGTTCTTGTTACCGCCCGCGGGTCTAGTCTCTGCAGTGGAGGATTATACCAACCCGTCATTGTGACGACAAGGTGCGTTCCAAAAGCTTGCGCTGCCGTGACGGAAAGAATTCAAGCGCACTCCGCGAAAAATTTTCCGATGGGCTTCCACCGTCAGCGATCTCATCCATCAGGAAGCGCGCCGCTTCCGGAGGACTGCGATCGACCAGCGTCTGGATCAAACGACGCAGCGCTCTCCTTTCCCTGCCTTTCGCTTTCGCTGTGAATCCGGCAATCAAACGAAAGATGGAGGGGATGTCTTTGAACTGATTATCTTCGGCGGCAGCACTAAGTGCCAGCAACCCAAAAGAACGTATCCTGCGATTTGAGTCGTTGAGCCACACTTCCTCTGCTGCCAGGAAACGAGAAACATCGCAAATGCGCCAGCCTTGAAGACCCGATTTCGCCATCTCGGCGACGACTTCTTGATCGTCACATTTGGCTGCATAATCGATCGCCCATTTGGAAACATCATCGTGAACCTGCCCACTCAGGATTGAACAAGCCAGCAATTGGGTTTCTCGATATCCCGCCTCCCACAATGCTGCCGATGCGGCTCGAGCATACTCTGGTTGCTCCTGCGCTCGACGCCGTAAAGCGACCCCAAAGGCACGGATAACCGGGCGAGGTACTCGCAGGCTTTGCGCCGCTTCATCCATTGTCTCCATGAGATTCGGTCGTCGCGTTCGATCAGCATACAGGTCGAGAATATCCACACATCTCTGCCGTAATGCGATCGGATCCGAGATGCGATCTAGTACCTCATCAATCTGTTCTTTGAGTAGAGCAGGTTTAACCGCAGTCATATGTGCCGGTGCCTCCCGTCAGTAGGCTCTGGCAAACAGCGCTCGCTGCTTGGCCTTTGCCCCACAGCGGATACATACACCCTCGCCACCCTCCTGCTCCAATGGAATACAACGGGAAGTTGATTTTGTATCCTCTTTGATCGCAGCTTCACAATCCCCGTCGCAGCACCACCATACGTCCGCCCAGCCACTTTTCACAACTTCCTTGAAATCCTCGTAGTCGTCTACGCGGTGGGTATTATCCTGCATGAACGTCTTCGCCCGCTCGAAAATGGATTGCTGGACGTCATCCAATAAATCCGCAACGGCTTGAGCGAGATTCTCCTGTGGCACGATTTGTTTTCCCGCTTTTCCCGGCCGATCCCGCCGCGCCAACGCAACCGTTCCCTTTTCGACGTCTTTTGGACCGATCTCGACACGCACCGGCACGCCCCGCAGTTCCCAATCGTGGAATTTAAAACCGGGCGTCACCCCTTCACGATCGTCCAGCTTCACCCGGAATTCCCCCAACTGCCCCTGGATAAATTCGATTCGCTCCAACACACTGCTGCGCTGCTCCTCATCCTTGAAGATCGGTACGATCACAACTTGATACGGCGCCAGACGCGGCGGCAGGACCAGACCCTGATCGTCGCCGTGCACCATGATGATGGCACCGATAAAGCGCGTGGAGAGGCCCCAGGACGTCGTCCAACAGTATTGCAGGTTGTTATCCTGATCGAGGTAGCGGATTTCAAAGGCGCGCGCGAAATTATCGCCCAAGTTGTGCGATGTACCTGCTTGCAGCGCCCGTGTGTCGCCCATCATCGCTTCAATGCTGTAGGAGTGACGCGCACCAGCGAATTTTTCGCTCTCGCTTTTCCTTCCCTTCACTACGGGAACTGCAGCCTCATTTTCGGCAAAGTCGGCATACACATCCAGCATTCGCAGTGTCTCTTCTTCGGCTTCTTCCGCCGTAGCATGCGCGGTATGCCCCTCCTGCCAATAGAATTCGGTGGTCCGTAAAAACAATTTCGTGCGCAATTCCCAGCGGACAACGCTGTTCCACACATTGATCAAAACAGGTAAATCCCGGTACGACTTGATCCACTTGGCATACATGTGCCCGATAATCGTCTCTGACGTGGGACGAACGATGAGTGGTTCCTCCAACTCTTCGCCGCCGGCAATCGTAACTACAGCCAATTCCGGTGAAAAACCTTCTACATGATCACGCTCCCGCTCGAGAAAGCTTTGTGGAATGAGAAGCGGAAATGCAGCGTTTACATGGCCTGTGGCTTTGAAGCGTGAATCAAGAGCCGCGGTAATGTTTTCCCATAACGTCCAGCCATAGGGACGCACGACCATACACCCGCGTACAGGTGCATAATCCGCCAATTCCGCCTGCAAAACCAGTCGGTTGTACCACTCAGCAAAATTTTCAGAACGGGAAGGTAATTGATCTTTTGCCATAATATGCCTCTCGGATAGTTTTCGAACTCATTCCGCTATTTTGAAATTCTCCATCATCTACAAATCATGCATCGTTCAATCTTCGCCCAATCGCCTCCGCGACAGGATGCAGCCAGACTTCATCGAGCTGCTCTGCGCGTGCTTCGAGTAACGCTTCGGGAGAAGCAGCCAGCAGGTCTACCCATTCCTGAAGGAACCGCCACATCAAGGCATGATCCCACAAAACTGCCCAATCTTCATCGCTCCAACAGACACCGCACTGCTTCTGCATGCCCTGGCGATACCAATTGATTATTTCCTCCTGATCCGTCGGCAGCGGATCAAACCACCAAACACTCTTATTCACAAACGAAAGCAGATCCATGATTCCTGCCCCCACCGAAGCCATCTGCCAATCGTAAACGATTTGACGATCGCCTTCCAGCACAGCGATGTTCCCGGGCCAGTAGTCGCCGTGCAAAAGTGTGGCCGGTTCTTGACGCAGCGGAGAAACGACACGTTCGGCGTTTTTGGTTAGCGCCCTTAATAACTGCATCCGCTCCTGCATACCGACCAGAAGTTCGGGCTCGCTCTGCTGGAGTGCGCGGTCTATGGCTTTATCCGCCGCAGCCACATGGACCTCAAAATCCGCGGATAGCGGTCGGCCCAACCAGGGGAAAACATCAAAATCGCTTCCCAATCCCCAAAAACGATCGTGTAATTCAACCAGCGCTTCGATTGCCCTGCGATAATCCGCATTGCGCCAGGCTTCCGGTTCCCTTTCCGATTCAAAGGTCTGCATAAGCAGCCAATCCCCAACCGGGGAGGCAGCGATCACAAGTGGGACTTCGATCGGCAGGTGATCGGCCAGGGATTGATAGACTCCCACCTCTCTACGTCCTGCCCCGGCCAAACCGGTCCGCGTGGTGCCGTGCGGTTCCTTTACCACAAGGTAGCAGGTTTGCGTTTCATCCCCAAGAAGGTATTCCACCTCCATGGCGCGCAAGATCCCAATGGCTGGCCTGCGCGACGGCATCGCCAACGGTTTAACGCCTTGGACCCCCACAGAAGTATCTTGCAGCATGCGGCGTATCCCCGCGGTTAGATCGGCGAGGCTGAACGGCCACTCCCATTCGTAATTAATCGATTCCCCTCGAGACCCTTCTCGATTCAATGCGTCAATCAAATCCTTCTATGTTCATCCAGCGATTGGTTAATCGCTGGAATCCGATGCTTAACTACAATCTTGAAGTATATCTACCTTCCGAACGGGAAACACATTGAAGATACGGCAGCCGCAATACTCCGTTTCCGACACTTCGATATTTTGCATAATGTGCGTGTGGCCATGCAGCATGACACTCGGCCGGAACCAACGAATCACGTTCAAGAAAATGCGAAATCCTGTGTGGGCCACATCTTCCGCATCGTGGATTCCCCACGCCGGCGAATGCGTGATAAATAGATCCATAGCTTTGCCACAGCGGATGCGGTTATAGAGCAATCGCGGCATCAGTCTTACCACCCGCTTCCTCATTTCATATTCCGTATATTGATGTCTGCCCCGGCTTTTATATCGCTGGCTCCCGCCCAAACCCATAATCCAACAACCATTGATTTCGATTACGCGCCCATCGATATCGATGCCACCCGGAACATTGTAACTATCAGGATCATGATTGCCCGGAACGTATACCAATGGTGCTGGAAGCAACGTGACGACATATTCCAGATAGTCAGCCGACAGATCACCACAGCCAACGATTAAATCGACATCTTTAAAGTGCTGCGTGATCGTTGGACTGTGTATATGGGAAACAACCTTATCACTCAGCGCCAGGATATGCATAGCTGCTAATCACGACCTCTCTCGATATGGACAGCCAAAACCATCGTTGCTCCATATCGACAAGATTTTTTCTTGCACGCTGCACAATACACGTCTTTATCTCCGCACACTCGAAGTCCGAAGTAAATAACCCTGGTCAATCCAGGATCGTTTACGATCAGGCAGCTCATACAGTGCTGCATCGAGATAAATGAAAAGCGGCTTCCCTGCGATTTGGAAAGCCGAACTTCATTCATGATGCCCGTGTTGCTTTTACCAGACCGAGACCTCCCGGTTACCGATCTTCCGCAGGGAATGGGACATCAACAAAGAACATACAGGAATTATAAATTATGCACCGGGGGAAGTCAAAAACCCGCCTTCAGTGCAATCCTAATCCCTGGCCGATGCAAGCATTAATTGGCAAATGTCTCCAACCTTGCGGCTGCCTGGATATCTTCCAGGCGATCTAACTGTTCCCAGGGCAATTCGATATCGTCGCGCCCGAAATGGCCGTAGGCTGCAGTCTGTTGAAATATCGGTTTGCGTAAATTCAGATCGCGAATGATGGCGCCCGGACGTAAATCGAAGTGAGATTCAATCAACTGGATGATCTCATCATCGGATACCCGACCTGTGCCAAAAGTCTCCACGTTTACCGAAAGCGGATGCGCCACACCGATTGCGTAAGCCAATTGTATTTCGCAGCGCTCAGCCAGCCCGGCTGCGACAACGTGCTTTGCCACCCAGCGGGAGGCATATGCGCCGGAACGATCGACCTTCGTTGCATCTTTCCCGCTGAAAGCCCCTCCGCCATGGCGGCCCATACCGCCGTATGTATCGACGATGATTTTCCTTCCTGTCAGACCGGAATCCCCCAATGGACCTCCTGTAACGAAGCGGCCGGTCGGATTGACATAGATCTTCATCTCGTCATCTACCAACGACTTCGGCAAGACCGGCATAATGACTTCCTCGATCACTCCCTGTCGAATTTCCTCGGCACTCACATCTGGCGCGTGCTGCGTACTGATCAGTACCGTATCGATTCGTTTGGGACGGCCGTGACAATACTCCACTGTCACCTGCGATTTTCCATCCGGCCGGACCCAGGAAAGAATGTTGGCTTTACGCACCTCCGCCAGGCGTCGTGTCAATCTATGCGCCAGGTCAATCGCAAGCGGCATGTACGTCTCTGTTTCGTTGCAGGCATAGCCAAACATCATGCCTTGATCCCCGGCACCAATGGTCTCCACCTCTTCATCCGTGACATCTCCAGCTCGGGATTCCAGAGCCTGATCTACGCCTTGAGCGATATCGCCACTCTGTTTTGCAATCGCAACCTGTACGCCGCAGGTATTTCCATCGAACCCCTTGGCGCTGTCATCATATCCGATGTCGGTTATCACTTTGCGGGCCAATTCATCGTAGTTAACCAGTGCATCTGTGGTTATCTCACCCATGAGGACGATAAAACCCGTTTTCGTTGCCACCTCGCAAGCCACACGGGAATACGGATCCTGCGCCAGGCAGGCATCGAGAATGGCGTCGGAAATCTGGTCGCACATCTTATCCGGATGACCTTCAGTGACAGACTCCGAGGTAAAGAACAAACGATTCGAATTCATGAAAGTGGTACTCATTCCAACTACCTCCAAAAAGAAATTGCCCCTTCGCAATGAGAAGGGGCATATTCATCAAGGTGAGCCACCTCTCATCTCTCAGACACTCTGTCTGGCGGAATTTGCACCACACCTGCGCAACAACAACAGGCAGGTTGCCGAGGTTTCACAGGGCCGTTCCCTCCACCTCTCTGGATAAGAGTGCGATTGGGGCTATTTAGTTGGTCGAAAGACTATACCACACACCTTGAAAAGGTGTCAATTTCGAGCGTTTTCCGATCGATTTTGACTGCGGCCAATATTTTCTCCTCGATTACTTCTTGGAATCATCTCCACGAACTCGGCCGATTCCCCAAAGCACGATCGCCATGCCAACACCGAGTCCAAATCCGCCCAATGTGCCCGGACTATCAAGCCAATAGGCAAGAAGCACGAAGACAGCGAATACGCCCAAAGCTGCGGCCACGGCGAATTGCCAGGCCTTACCCTTAACTGCCTGGATGGCCAACCAACCAGCACCAAGGCCAAAAGCCAGAGCACCGAAAGGACGGAGCATCAGACCGAGTATCTCCATGAGTTCATAAACATCCATCGTAATCTCCATCAAGCCTGATAAGATCATCGCGTACATTGTATATCCTCCATTTTCTTAGATCTTTGGGATCTCCCCGAACGATCCGATTGCATTAAGTATGGCACAGATTTTGCATTTGGACGTATTTGGATGAGGCAATTTCATGAAATATACAATCCGGGCCACACATCGTGCTCAGTACTCCGACGTCGATGGAGGTGTAAATGTTCCCTTCATGTTGTCGAAACGAACGAATGACAGCTCGTTATGGAGCCAAACCGGAAACAAAACAACCGGTTATAATGGCCTGCCATGACCGATGGGCTCTTGACAGAACATGTGTTTTCTCGATCATTATGGATGTAGCAGGAGGCGGATCGTACGTTCCCTTAGGCTCGGTATCATTCTGGTAAGATTCCGACACGCAGCGGAGTAAATATACGTCGTCATGGATAGAATGTCGCCAACGAAACCGAAAAGGCTTACGCTACGCATCGAACCACGCATCGGCCTGGCCGTTGTGCTCGTGATCGCGGCGGCAGCAATGTGCTTCACGCTCGACGCTGCGATTGCACAGAGCGGCAGCGGCGCAAATGTGCGCGGCACGGTTGTTGATGCTGAAACCGGTTCTCCCATCGCCTTCGCACAAGTTACTGACCTGTCCCTTGGGTTGACGACCCAGACAGACCACGCCGGCCGATTCTCTTTCAATAACATCGATCTTGATGAATCGTCTCTACCTACAACGATCTCCATCAGCGCGGCTGGCTACGGGGATTGGACGATCCAAAACGTACGTTTGATTGTCAACGACACGTTGCTCCTCAACGTCGAATTAAGCGAAGAACCACAAATCATTGTTGTACCGCAAGTGCCTGTAGATCGATCTGACATCATTGAAAGCGCACAAGGAGCTCGGCAGGACATGGCCCCCGCCTTAGCCCCAACCTGGGATCCACTGCCCACAACGATCCGGGTGCGTGTAACGGGCTATGCGTACTGCGATCTCTCACGACCTTACACAGTTGAAACGATCGATTTCAAGGACTACGTCAAACACGTACTTCCCAACGAATGGTCTCCCTCCTGGCACATGGAATCCCTGCGCGCCGGCGCCATGGCGGCCAAGATGTACGCCTGGTCGTATATCGCCGTGGGTGGCAAGTGGCCCGACGCCGACGTATACGACAGCACCTGCGACCAGGTCTACAACCCGAATTACGAGTACGCCAGTACCAATCAAGCCGTGGATGACACCTGGGACTGGCAGTTAAAACGCGGCGAGTACCTTTTCCGAACCTTTTACCGGGCTTATCTCAGCCAATGCCCATCAGCAATCGATGGTGAATGCATGGGCCAGTACGAATCTCGGGACCTTGCGGAAGCAGGTCAACCCTGGGACAAAATCCTGCTCAGCTTTTATGAAATCGGCGATCTCCAACTCCTGCTGCCGGTCGAGGGCGGCTACTCCATGCGCTTCTACAGCAGGCCTGACGACGATCTTTTGGAACTACCCGCCGACGACGACGGCGATCGCCTGAAACTCCTCGTCGACGATCCGACCAACAGCGATCCCGGACCCCCGGCCGATGTCGGGGATACAGACTTCACCATCGAGTGGTGGCTGAAAGCGCGGCCAGGCGACAACGCCGCTGAAGCACCACAAGAACCACTGAAATACGAGGAGTGGGTGCTCGGCAACATCATCCTCGACCGCAGCGTGTTCTTCGACGATGGGATTGGCGAGTATGGGGTATCACTAATGGGAGGTAGAGTCGCCTTCGGAACAAGGAACGGCATCCCTTACGAAAGTTTCAGTATCCTCGGCGACATCGTCGTGACCGACGGCGCCTGGCACCACGTAGCCGTGACACGGACTATGGATGGCTGGATGCAGATCTTCGTCGACGGCCAATTGGATGTCGACGGAGAAGGGTTTGGCGGCGACATCAGCTACACAGACGATCACATCCCCTATCACCTCAACGATCCCTATCTGGTCATCGGCGCCGAAAAATTCGATCAAGCTACGCGGTTGGACTTCGATGGTTGGTTGGATGAAATGCGCTTTTCATCCACCATCCGCTACACCGACAATTTCACCCCACCGGATGCACCCTACACGCCGGACGCAGATACGGTCCTCATCTATCACTTCGATGAAGGCTTCGGGTACGACATTCACGACTTTTCAGAACACCCCGATGGGCCCAGCGATGCACTGCGCTATCTCGGCGATTTGCCGGCCGGACCGCAGTGGTCGATCGATTCGCCGCCTGCCTGGTACGTACCACCGCCCACACCAACGCCTACGCCTACATCCACAGCGACACCGACAATCGCCGGTTCAACCACCGCTACGGCGACACCGACAATCGCCGGTTCAACCACCGCTACGGCGACATCGACGGCGACTTCGACGGCTACAGCAACTGCAACTTCAACTTCAACTTCGACCGCAACGACCACTGCAACGGCTACTGCGACCCCGAACGCAAGCGCGACAAATACCGCCACATCGACCGATACGCCCACAGCCACAACTACAGCAACACCAACCAACACGCCTATGGCCACCCCGACATCCATCTTCGAGGATGTCCCCAGCGACCATTGGGCTTTCGACTACATCAACGCCCTTTACAACGCCGGATACGTGGCAGGCTGCTCCGCCG
>DAOUEK010000110.1:0-4375 GCA_034430425.1 Anaerolineales bacterium
GTCGGGGCTGGGATTGGTGAGATCGAGGAGCAGCGGAAGCAGGAATTTTTCTTTGTTCGCCTTCACACTGCGGTAATTGAGTTCAACGGCCAGAGGATCGATATCGAAGGACAATGTGGGAATTTGCTCTTCGCTGGCCAGACGGCTGAAGAATCCCAGGTTGGCGCCGAGATCCCATACGTTCTTGGGTTGGATACGCTCGATAAATCCCTGCACGACGCTGCGTTTGTGTTCGAGGGCAGCTGGTGTGTAGTTGTGACTCCTGTCGTAATAGTCACCCCACTCCGTTTTGATCGTTCCCCAATCCAATTTCTCGACCAGTCGTTCGAGACTGTCGATCAATCCGAGAAAGGACACCCTGCTCATACGACGCGTCACAGCCTTCTTATCCACTGTTTTATCGGCGTAGTGTTTCTGGCTGGCTGCATGCAGGTGGATGTGAGAGAGCAACCCAAAATTGAGCTTTGTGCGGGCAGGGAGCAAATTACTGGCAAGATCGAGGGGGACTCCGTCGATGTAGACCCGCAGCAGTTGATTCAAGCGGATGTCTCGAAGCGCCATTAACGCCAGTGGGGCGAGGAAGTGTTGGCAGAATTGGCGGTACGCAGTCCATGGTTCTCCTTCTCGGTGCTGTTCGAAGGAAAGTGTGTCGATGAATACCGGTCGCCCATTATGGAATTGGATATTGTAGGCATTGCAATCTTTGAGTGACATTCCAAATTGCAGGGCTCGCTTTTGGATTTCGAGGGTCGTCAGGGCGGCGTCTTTGAGTTGGCCGAAGCACCATTCATAAGGATACGAAATGAACCGCAGGTATTCAGGTTGGATGATTTTATATGCAATCGTTTCCTCAGCCGGAGGAACGTCCACTTCTTGATGTTCCAGGATGAGATGGTCATCCAGGAGGGATTGATACAAGCCCGACTCGATCAGCAGATCGAAATCCTGGTGATAGACCTCGTTGACCTGGCGGTAGAGTTTTCCGTTACGCTGAAATAAAAATCCGCTTGGATCGCGAAAGGAAGCCGCGTGTTTATGACTCTTTGTCATCGGAAGAAACCTCTTCTTCAACCTTCGGTCCACGTCGGAAGAAGTTCTTAATCCTACCCCAGGATGCCCGAATGGCGAACATTCCTCCAAGTAAACCTGCGATCAACAATTGAAGAAGGTAGCTTCCGGAACCCGGATCGAGGTAGGCGTGTTTTGTCCGCAACAGATCAAACAAGGTTCCTGCAATCAAGACTGCGATTGAATCCGTATGTAAAGCGTTCATAGTTTTCTTGATTCTCCTTGCGATAAATTCAGAACATCTATTGTAAAGGGATTATCGTCACAATGAAAGGTCAAACTCACAGGACTTATCCTGCGTTCTGATATATCCGTTGAGTTATAGGTCCATTCACCGCCCCCACCGACGAACCACATTCATTATGAAATGTCGCTATTTTCAATCGACCCATACTGTGGTGTGATTTCGATTTTTTGCAATCCGGGCTATATTAATGAATGAACCATGGGGAGGGTGTATTCATGAGCAATGAACCATGCGCGGACGAAAAAGAACATGCCATGCAGGCTGCACGGATTTGGGAACGCGCAACGGAGGATGTCCGCCGATTTATGGTCGAAAAGCCTATCGATCCGGGAGATGCGATCGAACCGAAATCGCCGGATTATCTGGAGGAGATGGATGAGGCTTTCGAACGCGAAGCACGGGCGCGGGAAGAATATATCACTGCAATGACCGCTTGGTTCGAATGTGAGGAAGGGTCATCTTGAGCACAGAACCGTGTAAAAACGCGGCCGACGAACTGCGTCAGGCGATCAACGAATGGGTTCGGGCTTCTGAAGCCACGCGTGATTTCATGATCAAGATCCCTTGGGATATTACCGAGGAACAGGATACGGTTCCGCCCGGTTATTTTGACGAAATGCAAAATGCGTTCGAGCGTGAAAAGCAGGCGCGTGCGAAATACATCAAAGCCAATATCGCTTTGCTCGATTGTATGCAGCGGCATGAATTGATTGATTAGATTGCTTTACTGCTGCGCTTGGAAAGAACGACGCGCAGCGAATCCTTTTGTTCTCTTCTCCACGATTCCACTTGCCAAGAAGTTGCGTTGCGAAAGAGTCCCGAACATTTATCTTTAAATGAGAATTGGGCTGTATAAAACTACAGCCCAATTTTAGCGCGCCCGGCAGGACTCGAACCTGCGACCCCTTACTCCGCAAGCAAGTGCTCTAATCCACTGAGCTACGGGCGCAAGGTATTGGCTTTATTATAATCAATGGCGGGAATATTATACCGTATCTCGTCGTCAAGAATGAAGTGACAGTTATTGATTCATATAGGAAACGATTATTCAATTCCCGACGTGTTTTGACGGTTCTAGGCCAATTTGTGCATTCCTTTCTGACCTTTATTGCCAGGTCGGTGAATAGGAATCAAGGCTCACAATGGTTGATTACTTCCTCAACGCTGAACGGGTCGGAATAGCTGGATAGATACGATCGATCATCCAGCAGCGGCAGGTCCATATTGAAATACTGGGAGAGGATTAACCGAAATGTATTCACAGGTGTGATCGTGTCGTAAAGCAGCTTGGGATCCATCCCCGGAAGGTAGTATGCGTTGAGGATATTCATACGAGATCCCAGGTTGGTGCCATGATCGGCTTGCACGACAATGATGGGAGGTCGCTCCGAAGATGTGATAATCGTCTCGAGTATTTTTTCCATACGTGTGTTGATATAGGTGATTTGATTGGTGTAAAGATGGATTGTATCTTGCTCAGAAGCCTCACCATCGCTATTTATGATATCTACGACGAATTGCCCTTCAGCATCGAAAACGTACGGCTTATGGGGGGAGACGATGTGGGCGAAAATGAACTTGGGACTCGGGTAGTTGGGAACTTGTTCCAGTTCGTCCATCACGAAGAGAACTCGCTCCCGGTGCTTTTGCTCCGGAGAATTGAAGTTGGGCTTGAAAGCCTTCGGAAGGGCTACGAATCCATCGGCGATGATCAGACCCATTGTCGATTTAACAAGCAAAACCTCGAAATTGTTTAATCCACCCAAGTACTGCCATTTTTGCAGTTCTGTTGTACTTCGTCGTAAATAAAAGTCTGCGTCATCAAGCTGAGACCAATAGAATCCGGTTTCAAAGGCGACCGTGGAATAACCTATCGATTCCAGTAACCCTTGGGTCGCGCTGTGTTTAAGCAGCACCCATAATTCGTATCGATCATTGTTGCCTGGTTCGAATGTCTCTATCAGATTTTGCAAGTAGCCGAAGTTGAGAGAAGAAGGCAAAGATAACAGGGTTTGGGCGTAGTTGCTCTGACTGCACGGAGCAACGAAAAAACCCATCTCTTCGAGACTGTGAATGAACGGTTGATTGTCGTACCCATAGAATTCTTCTAGTGTATCCTGGCGCGTGTACCCGTCCAGGATGATGTAGTAGATATCGGGTAAATATTCGTTAGCTGGCAGATCGCCAACGGGATTGATTTGCGGATTATCAAGAACCTCTGGTGAATGGGTAAGTATGCTTGTATGGACGAAGAAATCAACAATAAGATACATTGGCGATATCATTGCAATGAGCATGATCAAACTTAAAGTGCGATGAGCGACGTCGTTCATTCTTCGTTTGCGAGCGATGTATACCATGCCGGCTAAAAACAATACTAACCATATAGGTAAAAGTATTCGGTGTCGACCGATTAATACGTCAAAAAATTTGGCTTCCTTGAGCATTGCGTAAATATGCCCGTATGAAAAGAATAAAATCAGCGAGAATGTACAGGCGAGTGCGGATTTCCCGAAATCTCGGAAGAGTAATCTAAAGATCACGAGCAGTGCTGTGGTCGCAAGAAAGCTGAATAATAATGAACGGACGACGATTGAAAACTCAACTTCACGGATGTTATTTGTATAGAGTGCCAGGATGGGAAAAAGCGTGGCTAGATAGGGATGGTATAGGTGAAGGCTTTTTAGGTTAAAGTGGGAAATTCTTTTTAGTCTATTACCGCTCATGGTTAGGAACTTTCGTGATGTCAGAGTTGATGCGTGCTAAAAAAAATAACCCAACGACTACGAAACATTCAATTTCGTTTACGTTGAGTCTCGGATTATAAAGGGAGTGTGCAATCAGGCGGGGAGGGTGGGATTCGAACCCACGGTAGAGGCGTAAACCCCTACAAGCGCTTAGCAGGCGCCCCCGTTCAACCACTCCGGCACCTCCCCGGTTGTTAAGGCGGAGGGAGAGGGATTCGAACCCCCGGTGGGTTGCCCCACAGCGGTTTTCAAGACCGCCGCCTTCGTCCACTCGGCCATCCCTCCGGGTTGAAAGGGTCTCCCTTCCCGAGCG
>DAOUEK010000111.1:0-29425 GCA_034430425.1 Anaerolineales bacterium
GCCCTCCTCTACGGCTACCATAATCGCTACGAGATCTCCATCCGGTCCAATCGCCCGCGCCAAACCCTCGGCTTTGGATTCCGTTGGAATCCGATGCCCATAGAGGATTTTCTCCAGATCTTCCCCCTCAACATTGATCATCGGAATGTCCGGCAAAGCATCCACGGCTGGACGCACATATTGTTCCCACTTTCCCGTCAGGAAACCAACTTCCAATTTTGGCAATGGAATCGCATCATCCAATGTAAACGGGCCTGCTTTTGTACGCTGCAGCTTTGCCAGATAGGCGCCGCAAGAAAGACGTTCGCCGAGATCATTGGCCAGCGAACGGATATACGTCCCCGCGGTACATTCGACATCGAGAGTGACGTCGGGGGGCTTGAAACTGACAATTTCCAGATGATTTATGCTTACCTGGCGCGGTTCCAACTCCACCTCTTTCCCCTTTCGCGCCAGTTCGTATGCTTTCTGTCCACGCACTTTGATCGCGCTGAAAGGAGGTGGCACTTGTTCGATCTCCCCTCGGAATTCTTCCAGCGCCGCCTCAATTTCGGCGCGCTTGGGCACCTTGCCAGTCTCGCGGACAACCGGACCTTCGGCGTCATACGTCTCGGTAGATGCACCGAATCGTACCACGGCTTCGTATCGCTTGGAAGAAGTCGAAAGGTACTCGCTCAACCGGGTCGCCGCTCCCAAACACAACACCAGAACACCCGACGCTCGTGGATCGAGCGTACCTGCATGCCCGACCTTACGGATTCCCATACCTCGACGAACGAGCGATACGATCTTGTGCGAAGTCGGACCTACCGGTTTATCTACAATCAACAGACCAAATACCTTCATTTATCTAACTCCATTACGCCGTTTATTGCTGCCAGGGAGGCGGCCAGAACATCCTCTTTCACAGTCTCAAGTTCACCCGAGATGATCGCACCTGCTGCGCGAAGGTGGCCTCCGCCTCCAAAAGATGTCGCCAGTTCAGCGACGTTCACATGGTCTTTCGAGCGCCAACTGATTTTTACCGATCCGCCCTCTTGTTCCACCAACAGGATCGCAACTTGCGCCTCCTCGATAGTCGAGAGCACATTGATTAAATCGGCGTCATCAATACCGTGATACCCTGCGATCTTCCGATCTTCAAGCGTCAGGCTGGTTATAACGACGCCATTGTGCCGCTCCAGTCTCGAAAGACCTTGTCCCCAATAACGGGCGGCAGTATAACTTCTACGATTCAACGAATTTTGATACACCTCGGTTAATGCAGCACCATGCTCAATCAATGCAGCCGCAACGCTTAATGTTTTTGCCGAAACGTTCGATGTCCGAAACCCGATCGTATCGGTAACCAATCCCAACATGAGATGTGTTGCAATTTGGGGATCGAGAGAAAGCTTTAATTCGAGGATGAAATCGTACAAAATCTGGGTCGTTGCCGCAGCTGTGGGTTGGACAATGTTGATGGCGGCAAAATTCGTGTTCGTTGGATGGTGATCGATATTGAGATCGGGTTGGCCATTGAGCCGGGAAGAATCGACGCCCAATCTTCCCAAATCCGATACGTCCACAGCAATCAAGGCGCCATACTCATCGGGAAATTCTGTTCTGATCTCATCTGTATCTGCGATGAAGGTCAACGTTTGCGGTACGCCATCCACGAGAACGGGAACCACCTGCTTGCCAACCCGTTGAAGACAGCGGGAAAGCGCCAGCAGACTTCCCACGGCATCGCCATCCGGGCGAATATGCCCCACAATGACGAAATCGTCCTTTGTTTCGATCAGATTAGCTGCTTTGAGAATCTCAGACTTCACGCATATCCTCATCATCCCCCTTTTCCTGTTCCAGCATATCGAGCAGCTCTTCGATCCTCGCGCCGCGTGTATGGGATGCATCCCAACGAAACCGCAATTTCGGAAATTGACGCAACTGAATACGAGCTGATAGCTGTTTACGAATGAATCCGCTTGCCCCTTCGATGGCCTGTAACACCTCTGCGCGGCGATCATCGGTTCCAATCGCCGTGATGTAAATCGTTGCGAATGTCAACTCACGATCGACATCCACCGCCGTCACCGTCACCATCGAGAGACGCGGGTCCGATATCTCGCGCTGGATTACAACCGCTAACTCTTCGCGGACGCGATCAGCGATCCTGCGTGCTCTTGACTGATTTACCATGAGTCTCTACTCAGCCGCAACAGTCTCTTCCGTGTAGCACTCGAGAATGTCACCCTTTTTAAATTCATTGAAGTTCTTTAGGCCAATGCCGCATTCGAATCCTTCACGAATCTCGCGTTCGTCGTCTTTGATATGCCTGAGGGAAGAGACCGATCCATCGAAGACGATCTCATCTCCTCGACGAACACGGATATTGGCATTGCGGCGGATGACGCCATTCGATACGATGCATCCGGCGATATTGCCCAGTTTCGGGATGCGAAAGACCTGGCGGATGTCTGCACGACCAATGACGACTGTCCGTTTTTCCGGTTCGAGCATGCCCTTCAAAGCTTTCTCGATATCTTCCGTCAGGCGGTAGATGATGTCATACAAACGAATATCGACACCTTCCGCATCAGCCGCTCGTTTGGCTGTTGGATCGGGGGCTACGTTAAAACCGATTACGATCGCGTCCGAGGCTGTCGCAAGCATGATATCACTCTCGCTGATATTGCCTGTGTCCGCGTGAAGCACGTTCACTTTAATATCCCCAGCGCTGAGTTCGCGCAGCGAATTTGTGATCGGCTCGAGCGAACCTTGAACGTCGGCCTTAATCACCAGGCGCAGTTCCTGTGCCTCGCCTGCCTGGAAAGCATCGAAGATTTGTTCCAGAGACATTGCCTGGGGCTTGGCTTTAAGTTCCTCTTCAGCCGATTCTCGTTCCAATATGGCATTACGTGCCTCTCGCTCCGATTCGTAAACCGTG
The DNA here is from genome assembly GCA_034430425.1 of Anaerolineales bacterium. Taxonomy (GTDB): domain Bacteria; phylum Chloroflexota; class Anaerolineae; order Anaerolineales; family E44-bin32; genus WVZH01. Next base: position 2,930 of record DAOUEK010000111.1, read on the forward strand.
AATAATTCACCGGCCATGGGAACATCTGAAAGCCCGAGGATCGAAACCGGAGTGGAAGGTGGCGCCTCTTCTACCGTGTTACCCTGGTAATCGAACATGGCACGAATCCGCCCACTGGAAGACCCCACCGCGATGGCGTCTCCCAGCTTCAGGGTACCATTCTGGACCAGGAGTGTCGCCAAGACTCCCTTGCTTTTATCTAATTTACCTTCAATTACCGTACCCAGAGTCTTGCCTTTGGGATTGGCTTTAATCTCTGTAGCATCGGTGACCAACAAGATCGCTTCCAGCAAATCTTCGATTCCCGAGCGCATCTTCGCGGAAACCGGAACAACCATTGTGTCACCTTCCCAATCATCCGGCTGCAATCCCACATCCGACAACTCCTGTTTGACGCGGTCGAGATTGGCCGTATCACGATCGATCTTGTTCAATGCCACCAGAATTGGGACCCGCGCTGCGCGCGCATGCGCCAGCGCTTCACGAGTTTGGGGCATGATGCCATCATCGGCAGCAACCACCAGGACAGCAATATCTGCACCCTGCGCACCACGCGCACGCATGGCCGTGAAGGCCTGATGTCCGGGTGTGTCCAGGAAAGTAATCGTACGATCGTTATGCTCGACCTGGTAAGCAGCGATATGTTGCGTGATACCGCCCACTTCGCCATCTGCGACGTCCGTCTCCCGGATCGCATCCAACAAGGTCGTTTTGCCATGATCCACGTGGCCGAGCATGGTCACGACGGGCGGTCGTTCAACCAGTGCTTCGGGATCTTCATCATCGATCATGCGGCGCCAATCCGGAACCTGTGCTTCATCTGCGGCCTCGTCATGTTCCGCTTGAATCACCTGCTGTGCTTCAAAACCGAACTCTTCCAACAAAATTGCTGCAGTATCGTAGTCAATCTGCTGATTGATGTTTGCCATAACACCATTGGCCATCAATTGTTTAATTACTTCAATGGGGCTGACTTCAATTTCCGTTGCAAGATCACGGATTGTGATATTGGTAGGGATTTCAATTACCTTATGGCCATTCTCGCTCATCATTAACCTCCCGCACGAGCCCTTCGGCTGCGTTTCGAGAGCGGCCGATAAGGCTAGGGGAATAGGATTCTTCGTTTAATTCGCGCCTTGGCGTACCCAGGCTGCTGGTTCGCCTCAGCCATTTTCCTCGTTCACCAAACCATCCATGAAAGCCATCAATTCCTGCCGGGCTTCCGGTGTGATTTCCGTGTTGAGGGCTCGCGCCAGTGCACCCTTTAGCGCGGCTTGCCAACACGAGCGTGAGTCATGTAAATATGCGCCACGACCCGGTGCTTTACCACTCATGTCAATCTTTACACCCTCTGGTCCTCGTACAATGCGGATTAGCGAACGCTTCGGCAGCACTTCTCGACAACCCACACACGTTCGCTGTGGAACATGCCGCCGATGACGTTTTCTGGATGTCAAACCCGCGCCTCCACATTCCATACAACAGAATATCGCTAAAAGCTTTTATCCCAGTCATCAGGTTCGCGTTTTCGTCTACGCGTAACGATCATTTCTCCAGATTCCGGATCGTACTCCACGATGCGTTTCTTGCGTTTCTTGCGCTGCTTGTCGTCCTCGAAGTCTTCTTCGTCATCATCTTCGACAAGCTCTTCCAATTCTTTCGGTTCTTCGAATTGAACGGGTGCCTCAAGCTCATCAATTGCCGCTTTGAATGCAGCTTCGAATGCCGTCATGGGTTCACCCGGTTTGGCTTCCGAAGCCGTAACCGCTTCGGGCACCTCGACTTCTTCAGGCTCGAGCGCTTCCTCAGCTTGCGGCTCAACGGGAACGGGTTCTCCAGCTGCTGCTTCTTCAGCCTCCGCATCCACGCCTTCAGGCGCAATGGCATCAACTTCCTCAACGACTTCTTCCTCGATTTCAGACTCGACGACAGGTTCAGGATACACAAAGGCTTCGTGCTTCTCGCGGATCTCATCAACGGCTTTTGGCCCGATCCCTGGAATGGAAAGGATCACATCCTCATTAAGCTCCAATTTCTCGATCAATTGACCGGCCGTTTTGAATCCCGCTTCATGCAGGATATTGTAAACGCGTGTCGAAATTTCGAGTGCTTCGAGATCGACCTGGTAGGCCGTCTCCGGGATTGTTTCCCTCACCTTGTCCAGTCGTTCCATAAGGACCTGTCGAATCGAATCGCGACGTGAGACCACATCGGATTGTACCTGATCGACAAACTGCCGTATAAGCTGATACTCTTCGGGCGTAATCGGACGGTTTTCCGCCTTCTTGGTGAGAATACCTTCCACGGCCTCGATTTCGTCTTTCACTTTCTTGGCAAGATCCACATATTCGCTTTCAGTCTGTAATAGCTGGACCGAATCAGCCGCAGCTTCCGGAAGGCTCTTAATATCGATCCGCCAACCGGTAAGTCGCGCCCCTAACCGAGCGTTCACTCCTGCACGACCAATCGCCAGACTCAATTGATCTTCAGGGACGACCACCATCGCCGTCTTCCCATGTTCCAGATTATCATCAAGATAGACACCGGAAACCCGCGCCGGGCTCAACGCTTTAGCGATAAACGTCGCTGCATCCGGATTCCACTCAATGACATCGATTTTTTCATCGTTCAGATCGCGCACGACAGATTGGATACGGACCCCACGCAAGCCGACACAAGCTCCCACGGGATCGACGCCATCCCGCATTGCAGCAACAGCCACTTTGGCGCGCTTGCCTGCTTCCCGGGCAATGGCCTTGATCTCGACCAACCCCTGGTTGATTTCAGGCACCTCCATCTCGAGTAAACGCCGGAGCATGGCGGGGTGCGTCCGAGAAACGACGATTACGGGTCCGCGTGAAGACTTGCGCACTTCCAGGACATACACACGGATGCGATCGCGTACGCGAAAGCGCTCACCGGGGATTTGCTGGTTGCGGGGCAAGATCGCTTCCGCTCGACCGAGCAATCCGACCATCACGGCCTGTGGGGTGATAGAGTGAACCGTGCCGTGCACCATGTCACCCTCACGCTCGATGAATTCGGAATACTGCGCTTCACGCTCTGCTTCACGCAAACGCTGCAACATGACCTGTTTTGCGGTCTGTGCAGCCACCCGACCAAAATCCTCGGGGGTCGATTCAACCATGATGACACCGCCCAATTCCACATCCGGATCGATTTCTCGCGCTTCATCGATCAAGACTTCCGTGGCGGGGTTTTCGACGTCATCGACAATCTCTTTCTCGGCGTACACAACGATATCACCCGAGTCGGGGTCAATCCGCACTTCCACGTTCTGAGCGCTGGAAGCGTTGACCGACCGCCGATAAGCGGAGGCCATGGCCGCTTCCAATGTTTCCATCACCGTTTCTGCCGGCAGACTGAAGCGCTCGGTAATCTCGTTAAAGGCTAGCGAAAATTCACTTTTCATCGATCGATTTTCCTCACCAGGTCCCTATTATGCAGAAAAAGTGGGCTCCACCCACTTTTACACGTGACTTCTTCATTTGGAACCCTGCGGTTAAGATTTTAGCATAGAGAACTAACCACTGCAAGTATCTCGATTTTTCAAGGACGGGTAACGATCTCTGCCAAACCTTTCCGATGCGATCATCTATCTGCAGCCGCACTGAAAATGCCATTGGATGAGGGTTTGAATTGACGCTGGAGGCGCATCCCTTTATTATACCTGCGTGAACGTATCCCCCTGTAGAGGTGAAGCATGGAAATTGGACTGGTAAAAAGAATCAACATCGACGATGAAATGCAGCAATCCTACCTGGATTACGCCATGAGCGTGATCGTCGCCCGCGCCCTTCCAGATGCACGCGACGGGATGAAACCGGTTCATCGCCGCATTCTCTATGCGATGCATGCCATGGGCATCCGGCCGGATTCGGATTTCAAAAAATCAGCCCGCATCGTCGGTGAGGTGCTGGGAAAGTTCCACCCGCACGGGGATATGGCCGTTTATGATGCCATGGCGCGCATGGCACAAGAATTTTCCATGCGCTACCCGCTCGTCGAGGGCCAGGGAAATTTCGGTTCCGTGGATGGGGATCCACCCGCAGCGATGCGCTATACCGAGGCGAGGTTGACGCCGCTTTCCATGGAGATGATGTTCGACATTCAGAAGGAAACGGTTTCTTTCGTAGAAAATTTCGACGGTTCGATGGAAGAACCCACCGTGCTGCCCGCCGGCGTTCCCAATTTGCTCGTCAACGGAGCAACCGGAATTGCCGTCGGTATGTCGACCTCCATTCCGCCGCACAACATGAGTGAAGTCTGCGATGCCCTGATCTACATGCTCGAAAATTGGTCCACTATGGATGCGATCTCGCTGGACGATATCATGAAGTACATCAAGGGACCAGACTTCCCCACTGGCGGCATCATTCTGCATAGCGGTAAGGAAGAGGACCTTGCCGCGGCGTATGGAAGTGGACGGGGCAAGATCAAAGTGCAAGCGAGAGCACACATCGAAGAAATGAGCCGTGGCCGCTCCCGAATCATCGTGACAGAACTTCCCTACCAGACCAACAAGGCCAATCTCATCGAACGTATCGCCGATCTGGCCCGAACTAACCACCTCGAGGGTTTAGCCGATCTGCGAGACGAATCCGATCGTCAGGGGATGCGAATCGTCCTCGAACTGACGAAGAACGCCAATCCCCCCAAGCTGCTGCAGGAACTTTACAAACGTACACCGATGCAATGCACCTTCAGCATAATCATGCTTGCGCTTGTAGATGACGAACCGCGGTTGCTTAGCTTGAAACAGTCGCTGCGCGTGTATCTCGAACACCGCATCGAAATTGTCCGCAAACGGAGCGAGTACGATCTCGCTCGCGCCAAGGAACGTGAACACATTCTGGCGGGTTTGCGAATCGCTATCCAGAATCTGGACGAAGTGATTCAGATGATCCGCACCGCCAGAGATGCCGCACAGGCTAAGAACCGGCTGATGAAAAACCTGAAGCTGAGTGAGATTCAAGCGACAGCCATCCTCGATATGCCCTTGCGCCGGTTGTCCAGTTTAGAACGCAAGAAATTAGAAACCGAGTATAAAGAAGTGGTGGACAGGATCAAGAAACTGGAAAGTCTACTGCGCTCGCCCAAGAAAATGCGAAACCTGATTACGGAAGAGATCACACAGATCAAAACAGCTTACGGCGACCGCCGGCGTACGCAGATCGTCGAAACCGGCAGCGGAAAGGGGAAACGTAAAGTGCTGACGGCCGGCGATCTCGCACCGGCAAAAGAGACATGGATCGCCATTCAACGCGACGGCCTGATCTCGCGCTCGCCGACGGCGCGCCTCCCCCGATTGGCCAGCCGGTCTGCTCCCAAATTGGTGATCGGCGCCAGTGTGCGCGACACGCTCTACCTCTTCAACAAAGATGGTCACGCCGCCGCACTTCCAGTCCACACCGTTCCCGAATGCGATCAACCCAAAGATGGATCGCCGGTTGCCGGAATTTCCGCATTTGAAGCGGAAGATGAAATCGTCGCAGGCCTGGCGCTCTCCCCTGAATGGGTTGGACGGGAAGGAACGGATGCCTTCATTATTTTCTGCACCGAACAAGGCATGGTCAAGAAGGCGTCTCTCGAAAGCCTGCCAGGACCTTCGTCACGCACCTTCCAGACCATTCGCATCACCGAAGGGGACCGACTTGGCTGGGCCTGTCTGACTAACGGCAGCGACGATGTTTGTATCGTCAGCAGTGCAGGAATGGCGATACGTTTTTCCGAAACCGAGGTACGCCCCACCGGGCTCGCGGCAGCCGGAGTCATGGGGATGCGGATGGAGACGGCAGATCAAGTTGTAGGTTTTGGCCTGGTACGTCCGAAAAATGAACTCCTGTTAATGGGGGAAGATGGACAAGCGAAACGAAGCGTTATGAGCCAGTTCCCCAGTCAGGGCCGCTATGGAAAAGGTGTGCTTGCCTGGAAATCCACAGAAAAGATAGACATCATCGGCGCAGCCGTCGGTCAACCCGACGAACGTCTCGTCGCTCACCGTACGCGGGGCGCCAGTCGTTCGTTGCGTTTCTCCGACGCCCCTCGTAAGGCTCGCACAGGAAGCGGGAAACCAATTGTGGACATTGATGAGGGCAACCGCGTTACCCGACTCATGATGGTGGTTCCGAAGCCAGAAATCAAAATCGGGGCGAAGTCGGAAGAAGCCCAACCCACGAAGAAAAAGAAAACGGAATAACTTGCGGCGGCGTGCAATGTGGATCGTTTTCATTCTCGTGCAGTTCCAAATGCGTGAAACTCACGGAATGATGTCCTTCAATTTGCGTTTTAACAACTTGATCGAGAAAAACGAAAATGAATTTACTGGGGCACTTCGTAGAAGATCCGCGTTTCGGCCGAGGAATACTCACTGGCAACCACGACCTTGGAACCCTTGCTGAGGGTACCTCGATACGGGGCATCCCCGTACGCCGTTAGCCAACCATCGAGAACAAACGGGATTACCCCAGCAGCGGCAATCCACTCGCCATTGTAACGACGCGCAACGTGTACGTGCGTTCCGGTAGATTCGCCTCCCTCACAGGACGGATGGCCGAGATTGTCCCCCTGTTGAACGTCAAGGCCTGCAGCGATACGATCATTCGTCGCCACGTGAAAGAAGAAAAGCACCCAACCGGTTCGTTCGTCGCCGTCTCCATCCAAATCGAGCACCACCGCAGCCTCGCCGCTGCGTGCGATCACGCCGCTCGCCGGGGCGACGATCCACTCCATCGAGGGAACACAACCACTCTCCTCGGAGGGAGGCCCAAAATCCAGCGCCCCAAGCGGCAATGCCTTGCCCCATGAGAAGTGCGGGCCTGCGGTGAAATCCCAGATACGATCTGGAGCAAAGGGAAGCGTCAATTCCGGCTGTTGAAGGTTGGCAGGGATGAAATCCTCCTGCAGATCGAAGGGATCGCCCCATAGGGAAAGATAGGTTTGATAGAAACCCTCCGGACTGACCGCCTGATCGAACTCCTCCTGGCCATACAGGCTGGCAAAAACGTGCTGCACCGCTACCGTGCCGGCATTTAACCAGGGATCGGGCCGAACGAGTAAACCGTCGGTCAACTCCAATTCTCGAAGACTTCCCTCACGCCAGCCATAGTAGCCGTCGTTGATCTCTTCGGCCACCCAGATCAACTGCCCAAACAAGCCGGGGAAGCGAGGATTCTGGTAACCGAGCGGAAAACGATCTTCATCATCGTTGGGAAAGGGCTTGGTCAGTGCCTGCGTTTGATATTCCAGCAAGGCCAGCAGCAATCTGGGATTGACGGAATAATTATACGCCACCACTTCGACCACATCCCACGCATCACGCTGCCGGTCGTAGGCATAATCGGAGAGACCAGCGAGAAAACCGGGCCGCTGGCGGATTTCCTGAGAGATATCAAACCCGAGGGTCGAGGGACCGTTTACGACCTCGCTGTCCGGCAAAATAAGGAAGGGAGAGCCCAACAGGGGCTGATAGTAAGCCGGGATACGCATCGGGTACCCCGCCGGGAGGGTTGTTACACCCGAGGGCAAATCCGGATTCTCAGCAATAATCTCTTCTACGCTGGTATTGAAATGTGCCGCCAATGCAGGAAGCGTATCACCGTTTTGAGCAGCGTAGTCGAACACCTCGCCTGGCGCATGCCTGGTACGCACAGGCAGTGGCGTCGGGCCAATTTGTGCCGTTGGAGAGGGCGAGGCCAGCGAATCCACCATCGAAACGGGCACGGACGAACAAGCGCTTGTGATAACGACGATCGTCACACAAGCAACGATACCAATTCGCATCTGAGGCTTCATCTTTGAATCAATGTCTCATAAGAAGCGCAGGGACAGGCGAGGACAATCTGATCGCCTTTAACAAGGGCTCCCTGGTAGGGCTTCGAACCTGCTACCGCAATCCAATCACTCATCTCAAAAGGTAGAGGTCCGTCGGCGAGGATCCACTCGCCATTGTACTTGCGTGCAAGATGAACGTGCGTGCCGGTTGCAGTGCCGCCTTCACAGGACGGATGACCGATGAAATCACCGGTTTCAACGAAGGTTCCTGCCTGAATGCGGTCTTCGGCGGCGATGTGCAGATAGAGCAGTACCCATCCCGTTTGCTCGCGTCCATCCCCATCCATGTCCAGTATCACCACGCCCCCTTCACTCCGTACGATGTATCCCGGAGCGGCGGCCAAAACCCATGCGTCGGATTTTACACAGCCAGATTCGATAGACGCAGGCGCAAAATCGAGTGCTGCCCAAGCGCTGTCGCGCTCCCAGGCACCATGCGGTCCTCCCGTCAAAGCCCACACCGTGCCACGTAGAAACGGCAGGATCAATTCCGGTTGCTCGACGCCATATTCATACAAGGGATGCTCGTACGCCCAGGGGTCACCGAAAAAATCCTGGTAGATATCGATGAAGTCCTGCAGCGCCTGTTCCCACTCTAACTGAGTCCGATTCAAGGAAAGGTAGAATTGAATGGCGACCGTTCCGGCATTCAAATCCGGCGCCAGCCGAATCGTTGTATTATCCTCGAAGTTCAGCTCGGTTATCGTGCCCGCCCGCCAGCCATAATATCCATTACCCAGTTCGTTCGTCGCCCAAGCCAGCTGCCGAAAGAGTCCGGGGGATTGTTCGGCGATGTGGCCCATCGGATAGGAGAATTCGTCGCCCACGGGCGCAGTCGGATTGGTGACCCATCCAGACTCAAATTCAAGTAAAGCCAACAGCAAGCGCGGATTGACGGAGTTGTCACGTGCAGAGACGGAAAGCACCTCTGTGCCCGGACGGAAGGGGGCACCAAGTGATTCGCGATATTTCGTCAGATACCCGCCGTATGGACCTGCAAATGCAGCGACATCAAACTCGACGGCGTGGGGTGAGAAAACAATTTCGCTATCCGGAAGTAGATGCTCGTTCGGTCCGGTGGCCCCAATTCGATCCGGAATGAATAGCCACTGGCCAGGATTGATCAATCCTCTTGCATCCGGCAGCGGTTCCGTTGAAGTAATGTCCTCCGGGACGACACCGAAACGCACCGAAACGGAATATAGGCTGTCACCGGGCTGCGCCTCATATGCCAGGGTTTCCGGTTCCTCATCCGTCTGGGCAGTAGCCGTCGGCGGAAAGGTTGGCGTGATCACAGGCTCCGGAACCTCCGGCATCACAGTCGGAAGGTTTGATTCGACAGTTACTGTAGGTTCGACATCGGAGACGTTCTCTTCCATCGCTGTGGTCGGGCTTGGCAGACTCCCCGATCCAATGGCCTCCTGCAAAGGGACATCTCCGCGCGAACAGGCCAGTGCGGCGAGCAGCATGGCAACCGCCACCAGGAATACTCCTCGACGGTTGTGCTGCCGAAAGGGATTAGCGTCCGATCTGGTTGGCATCATTTCTACAATCACAAGAAACTATTGTATCCTGATCTTTACGCAAAGTGCCACTGTAGGCCGTTCCATCCCCCGCTGAAATCCATCCATCCATGACGAAAGGAAGCAGCCCATCCGCCGCGATCCATTCACCGCGGTATTTCCGTGCAATGTGCACGTGAATTCCTGTTACAAATCCGCCTTCACAGGAAGGATGACCAATCCGCTCTCCGGCGTGAAGATGCGTTCCCGCTTCCACCCGATCGCGAGTTTCCACATGCATGTAGAGCAACACCCACCCCGTCTGCTCGTAACCATCTCCATCGAGATCCAGAATGACTTCCCCATTCTCCGAACGCAGGACGAGACCATCAGCCACTGCCACAACCCATTCATCGGAGTAAACACAACCGAGTGCATAACCCGGGGGTGCAAAATCCAGGGCAGCCCAGGCCGCACCTTCCCCCCAGGCGGAGTGCGGGCCTCCGGTATAGGACCACACCTTTCCCGGCTCGAATGGAAGCTGGAGCACCGGCTGCTCCAAATCCTGCGGTACGAGAGGCTCGATCGCCCGTTCAAAAGGATCGCTGAATAGAGCCCTGTATGTTTGAATGAAACCTTCCTCAGAGACCACCTCGCGCCATGCTTCGACATCATAGAGCTGCGCGAACAGGTATTGCAGGCCGACTGTTCCCGCGTTTAATCCCGATCCCGGAATGACAACGCTGCCGTCCGAGAATACCAGTGGACCCGCCCAACCGGCGCGCCAGAGGTAGTAACCCTGGTTGAGCTGATCGGCAGCCCAAGATAACTGCACAAACAAACCACCCCAATCCTGCCGCTGATAGCCAACCGGATAGACCTGTGCCATTGTGTCGATATCCGAAGTCGTCACCCAACCCCCTTGATGTTCGAGAACAGCCAGTAAAAGCAGCGGATTGACGGAATAGCGCTGCGCTACCAACTGTATGATCTCTGCACCACTCATTATTTCGAATTCTACCTCCTCGGTGTACGCCGAGAGGAAACCACCGCCTTGCTCGATTTCACCCTGCAGGTCAAGCATCACACTTGCCGGCCCATAGACAAGCTCTGAATCCGGAATAAGCTTGTAACTGGTGCCTTCGGGTTGTGGAATGGGTGCGGGGATCTCGAGTAGTTGTCCCACAGCAAGATAATCGAGACTCGCCAATTGGTTTGCCCGGCTGATCTGGAGCACGGATACATCGTACTGTTCCGCGATCAAGCCAAGCGTCTCACCCGGCTGAACCACATGGTAGAGCACATCTGTGCGAACTTCAGGCGTGTTGCGTACAGGATCGGCTGTCGGCGGCAGTGCTTCCTCGCCCGGCTCACGCGAAGGCGGCAATAAGGCGATCAACGGATGCTGGGTTGGCGTCGGAGAGATCGTAGGCAAAGGATCGGCATCATCGGTGTTGGAGACCTCTTTGTTGCTCACAAGCACTGCGGGCAACGAACAAGCGATCGTGCTGGCGATCGAGGCAAGCACGACGAAGCCAATAGTTATCCAGCTTCGAGATCGAGAGGTTTTCAGCAGCAAGAATAGTCCTCCAAACACATAATACCTCATCGACAACCTGACCGATTGTGGTCCGCAGGTTTGCGAGGAGTACATGACATCGAAATGCCTCATACATGATGCCCAGGTCCCTCTTCAGGTTCAAGATTCATGCCACGCCGCTTGATTACATATCGACTTATTCCGGGAAGACTTCATCTACCAGGTGAATAAACTGTGGTAGCAATTCCAGGGCCGGCGATTGATGGATTCGAGTCTTAAAACAAGATAGCAGGGAGCGGAAATACCAGGCCTGATCCTGTCGTGGTCGATTAAACCGCTTCCACATCCGTTCCCCTTTCCGCTGTACGCAGGTACGAATGGAACGCATATTATCGATTTTGTCAGCCAGGGCGAGTACGAGCACATCATCATCGGCAACTTGAAGCCTGTTCAGCGTTTCCTGCTTGCGCACCTTCCAGGCAGCCGAACGATCGGTCTCGGTGACCGCAGCAACCAGATCGGCCACACGCGCACCAAATTCCGCGCGGATCTCATCCAGCGTTACCGAGGTGTCCTCTACGGTATCGTGCAGGAATCCGGCAACGACGATTTCATGCGCACATCCCGCTTCAGCCAGTATCCTGCCCACGGCAAGTGGGTGCACGATGTAAGGAACGGAAGTGCCTTTGCGGAACTGCCCGGCGTGTGCCTGTACGGCAAACTGGATCGCTGCAAAGAGGTCATTCATTTTTGATTAAGTACTCCTTCGTTTGCTGAACGCGTCAAATGGATGTTCAAATACGACGGTCCACCGAGTCAGCACTTCATGAAATCAAAGGATAAAAAGATGAATTCCCGTTTTGTCGTGGAAACTCAAAGCCACTTCTCGAGCAGCACAGACGGCTCATAGACGTTCTGCAATTTCCCTCTGTGATCGATGAAGGACCATCGGCCAGGATCGTTCTTATAAATGGAATATCCCAGTCGTTCATACAAACGGCGAGCGCTGCAGTTTTCTTCTGCGGCAGCAATCACCACCCGTTCGTATCCTGCATCACGCAGGATAGATTCCGCCTCGAGGATCAGTCGCGTGCCGATGCCCCGATTGCGGAAAGCTGGCCTGACTCGAAAGGCGTGCAGGTAAGCGCTGAAGAAACCTTGATGGATATCTGCCCGATGGGCATTGAATTGGATAAAAACCTGGCCGACGACGAAGCTATCGTTTTCAGCGACAAGCATCAAGCGTTTACCCAACTGCATCTCTTCCATTACATGGCGGTAAACCCGCCGATATGGACGGTATTCTCCTTCCCATTCCATTCCGGGCAGATCCGCTTCAACGGCAGGCCGAATATGGAAATCGAGTGCCTCAACCATCGCGACTCTCCGCTTCGATCAGTTGCTGCAGCATGGCTTCTTCCGCTTCCTTCGATTGCACTTCACCGTCGATCCAGGCCGCCCGCAGCGCCCAGAGAATGCGCCGATAACTCGGTCCCGGCTGTAAACCCATGGAACGCAGAATCTCGCCATTCGTTTTCGGCTCCACAAAACGCCAGGTGCTCAGGTATTGATCGATCATGCTGCGAGCTTGCGTTTCGCCCTGCAGCGCCAGCCAGGAAGCAGCAACGGCCATCTGGTGACATTCATCCATCCGCGCCGTCAATTCACTCGCTTTGGCCTGATTTGCCAACTCGGGCAGATCCCGGCCCAGACTCGCGGCGTCGAGATTCAGCGCCCTCAATCCGGAGGGAAAATGCAAACGATTACAGACAGCACGAATCTCCTCCTGGGATAGACGGAAGAGAAGGATTGTGTAGATGAGAAAATCCTTCTTCGGCGGATCTTCCAGCCGCCATGCTGCTGGCGTTTGAAACGCAAACACCTGCGAAATTCGATCTTCAAGCCAATCGTCCCAGACGAGTGTGGGATGGATGGCGTGCAGTAGCTCCAGGTCTTGCAAACGAGTCATAATCTGCGGCATACGTGATTCGTGGAAAATCTGAACCAGTTCACTGCGCAGCCGCTCGCCACTGACACGATCCAGAAGTGGAATGGCCTGATGGAGCAATTCCAGGGTCCGTTCTTCGATCTCGAAATCGAGACGCTGTTCGAGGCGTACGGCACGCAGCATGCGCGTGGGATCGTCCACGAAACTGATAGAGTGCAGCACACGGATCTTGCCTTCACGTAAATCCCGTCCCCCACCCCAATGATCGAGCAGCTGACCGTAATACCGACCATCGAGACGAAGCGCCAGGGTGTTGATGGTGAAATCGCGGCGATGCAAATCCAACTTGATGCTGCCCCGTTCTACGGAGGGCAACGCCGTTGGGTGTGTGTAGAATTCCCTTCTGGCGGAAACGAAATCAAGATCAGCCGGCAGATCCACTTCTTTAACGCTTGAAGCGTCGACGGCTTCTAAAAACCTTTCGCTCGCACGATCAAGGTGCCATTTGGCCGTACCAAAGCGACGGTGGCTGCTGACGCGGCCGTCATATTTTGAAGCCAGACGCTTCGCCAATCCAATCGCATCCCCCTCTACGACGAGATCGAAATCCACACTGGGCTCACCCAGCAAGAGATCACGCACGAACCCACCTACGATGTACAAAGCAACGTTGAGCGCCATCGCTTCTTCGGCGACCTTTTTAAGCAGCGCCAGTCGCTCCGGCTGAAGCGCGTTCGCCAAACGATCGATGAGATTCGTAAGCGGAGGTTCTTCGACAAGCGTGCCGAGAGTTTTTATAAGATCTGTGCGTGTAACAATGCCGATGATCTTGCCGCTCTCCGGGTCGGCAACGGGAACCTGGCCCCAACCGGTTCGAATCATGGCGCGCTGCAGATGCTGGATAGTATCATGCGGATGCACTGTCAGCTCTCCGGCGTCCATGATGCTGGAAATGGATCGATCCTGCATACCGTGCGCCATCGCCCGATCCACCGCCCGGCGGGTGAGTAAACCCTTCACCGAATCATCATCCACCACGGGGAAACCCTCATGTCCGGAACGCTGCATACGCGCCAGTGCATCGGCAATGCGAGTATCCGGATTTAAAACCCGGGGGCCACGCGACATGATTTCGGCCACCGTTTTGACCGGCTCGATCACCTGGGGCAAGAGTTTGCGCAGCTCCTCACAGACGTCCGTCAATTTGCGATCTTTGATCAACGCAGCGGCCGCCCGGTCGTGTCCTCCCCCGCCAAAATGTTCCGCCACACGGCTGATATCCAGGAGTGAGGACGAAGAACGTCCAACCAGCTGAATGCCCCCGTTGAGAGCTACGAGCACCAATAAACCATCCGGGTCGAAAACGTCACGCAGTTTATGGGCCAGCGTGGAAATCTCATCAACCATTCCTCCGGCGACTCCGCTGGCGATCACGACCGAAAGGCCATGAATTTCCAGTGTCTCTGCATCTTCGAATAACGCATTGAAGAGCTGCTGTTGTTCAGGAGAGAGCGGATGATTGAGGAAGGTCGCAGCAATATCGAGGCTGGCGCCAGCTTCAAGCAGCCATGCTACCGCCCGGGCGTCTCTCGCAGTTGTTGAAGCGTAAGATAACGACCCGGTATCCTCATAAATACCCAATAGAAACAATGTTGCCGTGACGAGATCGAGGGTGATGTTTTCCTGCCGCAGCGTTTCGACGAGCACGGTTGTGGTCGCGCCAACTTCCTCAAGATGCAACGTCCAGTCTGGATTCAACACGTCTGCCTTGGGATGGTGATCGATGACATTCACCCGGGTATTTTTACTGACACCTTTTACCGAAACCGATGATTGTGTGTCGACCAGTGTCAACCGTTCGACACGACCTCGAGGCACATCCTGGAATTCTTCAAAGGGAAACTGCTCTCCGTACAAGGTAAGGTAGGCGCGCACGTTGCGATTCAAGCGCCGCGGTAAAACGGCCAGCGCATCTGGATGGAGCAGGCGCGCGGCAAGCAAAGATGCAACAGCATCAAAATCCGCTTGCTCGTGTGTCAGAATCAAGTGCATCGCCATTTACCGACCAGCTTCCTCACCGCGATTATACAATGGGCTTGAAAATCGCGTTTTCTCGAAATCGGAAACAATTGCAGCCAGATAGAAACCCATCCGAATATGGTGGTAGCCAAGACTGGAATATCACACGAATCGGAATATCTATGACCTTGAAGATACAAACCAATTGTGATTTAAAGTCCACTGCAGCAAAATACCGCGTGTGACAAGATTGGAAATCGCGATGGAAATACAAAAAGATACGCTGTTCGATATCCGCCCTGCGAGCTTGAAAGACGCAGCCGAGATCGCATGTCTGAGCGCAGAACTCGGCTATCCCGCCTCGGAAGCGCTGATTCGAAATCGACTCCAGCCGCTGCAAGAAAACTCCGCTCATGCTGTATTCGTAGTCGAAATTCCTGATGGTCCCATTGTGGGATGGGCCCATGCATACCTGCGCCCGCTGTTGATCTCGGAATTAAGCGCCGAAGTTGGCGGTATCGTGATCCAGGAAGCCTATCGGAGCCTGGGCCTCGGAAAGAGACTGCTGCAACACATTGAAACGTGGGCGAGCAGTCGGGGCTGCCAGATCGTCGCGTTGTACTCCGGCATGCAGAGAGACACGGCACACCATTTCTATCCCAAAATCGGATACACCAGAATTAAATCATCCTGGAAATTCGAAAAGAGATTGTCTTCTGCGTAATGCGAGAACGTTGATGAACCTGCAGGCTGCTCGTGTACCCTACGCTGGCGTATAGATGAGCGCAGCGCCCCTCGCAGGAAGATGCAGCCGCAGGCCATCGTCGCTAACCTGGAGTTGTTCTTTGGTGATGGCGTCGAGTACCCCTCTTCCGGTTTCCCAGCCGATCGAATCGACGGCAAGAAGAACGCTACGCGCCTCGTCGGCAATATTCAACACGATGACAACCGAATCTCTCTGCAGCGATCGAATGCAGGCAAACACACCACTTGCGTTATCGGTCAACACTGTCCGATAGTCACCTCGCCGCAATACTTCAAGGCGATGACGCAATTGGATCAGTTCTTTAACATACTCGCGCAACGCATGATCCCACTGCGTCTCGTCGGTTGGAAATGCACCCCGGCAGTCGGGATCCTTCCCTCCGGACATGCCAATCTCATCACCGTAATATATCCCCGGAGCGCCGGGGAATCCTATCTGGAAGAGAAACGCCTGGCGCACGACCCTGTCGTCCCCATTGCAAAGGGTTCGTATGCGTTCCGTATCATGGCTTCCCAGCAATACGTAATGGGCGAAATTATGCGCTTGCGAATATGCCTGCAGAACATGATCGATCCGCTGGGCGAATTCAACGGGAGAAATTACCCGCTTGGCGATAAAATCCAAGAGTATACCTCGAACAGGATAATTCATCAGACCGTCAAAATGTCGTTCATCCACAAAGCGAGGATTTACTTCCCAAATTTCGCCCAAGAGGTACGCATCCGGATTAACCTGCTTCACCTGCGAGCGGAAGTTATCCCAGAATGAATCGTCGTCAATTTCATTGGGAACATCCAATCGCCAGCCATCCGCTCCCAGTTCGACCCAATAGCGTGCCACGGAATAGATATACTCTCGCACGGCAGGATTATCGGTGTTGAATTTGGGAAGGCTGCGGATGTTCCACCAGGCCTGGTAATTGAATTGTTTATTTGATTCATAGGCATGGAGTGGGAAACGTCGGATATGAAACCAATCCCGATAAGGCGAATGGTCCTGATTCGCAAGCACATCGGCAAAGGCGAAAAAGCCGCGTCCACAATGATTAAAGACACCATCCAGGATGATACGCACATTGTTTTGATGCGCCTTATGGATCAAGTCCTGAAAAACCTGCAGATCGCCAAGTTTGGGATCGATTCGGAAGTAATCGTGCGTGTCATAACGATGGTTGGAAGCCGCCAGAAAGATTGGATTGAGATAGATTGCATTCACACCCAGATCGAGAAAGTAATCGAAATGATCGATCACACCTTGCAAGTCCCCTCCATGAAACCCCCATCCGGTTGGTTTTTCATTCCAGGGACGAACATTGTGTGGATCGTTGCCTGGTTCGCCGTTAGCAAAACGATCCGGAAAGACCTGGTAAAAAATCGCATCTCGTACCCATTCGGGAACCGCCATCCATTTACTCCATCAAGACAACATCCCGACAGCGCCAGAGAAACATCACCTATTCTTCGCTTTCAATATCCGAAGCCAACAACTCGATCTTGTTCAAGGCCACATCGATCGCCAACTCGGGACCTGAACCCTGAATCACAACCGTCTCTACGGCGCCTTCCAACACCGGGCGATATAAATCCAAATCTTCAAAAATGGGGCGAGATACGCCCATGAACAGCGCGGCGGTAAGCTCTCGCTGAAGAATATCCGATGACTCTAAACTCGAAAGGACCGAAAGATGATCTGCGTTGGATGATTGGCTGAGGAGTCCCTGTGCTTCTTGCGTCAAGAGATATCGCATGAAAGCCCAGGCAGCTTCCATCTCAACATCCGAGAGACCCTGCAATAAATATACATTTTCGGTCCAAACGAATCCCGCCATTCGTCGATCTGTTTCTTCATTCAACGGCCAGAGATCGACAATCAAATTCTGGATGCCTACTGCTTCTTCGTATCGTCGTGCATTCCAGGTGCCATCGATGACCCAACCTGCCTGACTGGTCTCGAAGAGGGCCAGATCCTCATCGGAGTTGATGGTCACACGGCTGGGGCCTCGAATATAGGATAATAACTCCAGCCAGCAGTACGCTGCGGGATTGTCGATCGTGACTGCGCCCATCTCATCCATCACCGATCCGCCACAAGCCGCGATTTGGGAGGCGGTAAAATCGAAGCCGAGATCGAAAGCGATGCCCACCTTGCCTTCTTCCTTGAGCTGCCGCGCAGCCTCAACCCAGGCATTTACATTTTCCGGTGCCGTCCCAGCCAGGGACCGGTTGCGATACAAAACTACGCCCTGAAGCTCTAACGGCAAACCGATGCGGGCATTCTGGTAGGTCACCTGACCCCATGCCAGTGGATGGACATTGGCCTCCAGTTCCTGATCGACAAGATCAGTGATATCGACGATCAAACCCTGAGACCATATCCTTGCGCCCCATGTTGAAGGGGCGAAGACAATCGAGGGTCCCATTCCCCCATCCTTGATTGCTTCGAGCGCACCAGCAAGGTCTTCTTCAGGAAAGTATGCAATCGAAAAATTCGCTCCAGGATTTTGCTCCAGGAAGCGATCGATAACGCTATGCAGGCTGTACAGTTCCTTGCTATTCCAACTCAACCAAATGCGAACCGCCCCTTCCAGGGACGGCGCGAAAACCGTCTCCAGTGGAGTCGGCGAAGCAGGCGCAGCAATTGAAGATACGGTCGGCGAAGAGAGGCCCTCTTCGCCAGCAGTCAGTGAACTGGGAGTACGCTGACACGAAACGATCATTCCTGCGATAAGCAATACAATGACCCGATAACTTGTTCTTCGTTTTGGCGGCATTTTCAATCCAGCTCGATACTTCATGCGTTTACCCGGTACAGAAACCGAGACACTTTCCCCCGATTCCAATACATTCCATCCATCTCCAATCGCAACGTCTCAGTCTACCATATTCCAATGCTTCCAAAAATATGCCACCCTTGAAGAATCATTCTCTCGAGCGTATACCTTAACGTCAAACTTCCAGCAAAGTGGGGACTTGTGTTATACAATCAAATCCTATAGATACCTTATAATGCAAAACAACCGGAGTGGACACAGCATGTCTTGGCGTTCATCAATCGGGAATAGGCTCGAAAGCCTGTTTCGTGCGAAACCTATCCTGATACAGCGAAATCATGAAAACCGAATATCCATCCTTGAATTGCGTACGTGGATCCCAGTACTCACGCTTGTATTCCTTCTCATCTGGCATCTCCGCCAACTGCTCACAATAACCGCCATCGGATTCGCTGCATTATTCGGTATTTTCTTCACCGCCTTTATCTGGTCGCGTGCGATGCTTTACAACGTCGTCGGAAAACGAACGCTGGTCTATCGAGCAATTCAGGTCGGCGATGAAATCGAGGAAATCGTCGAGGTCCACAACAAATCCCTTATTCCCATCTTGTGGGCAGAGTTTTTTGACAACAGCAATCTACCCGGGTATACCATCTCAAGTGTACGTAGCCTAAACCCACTTGCGTCCATCCAATGGCGGGCCGGTGCGATCTGCAACCGTCGAGGTCTTTTCCATCTAGGCCCCTGGGAATTACGCATGGGAGATCCATTCGGAATCTTCAACGTACGTCATGTGTATTACGAGCCAGAGGAGATCCTGGTATTCCCGCCCCTTGCCAAACTGCCTCCGGGCTTGATGCCGCGTGGTGGTTCGCAAGGTGAATTCCTGCTCGTTCCTCAACCTTTGCACGCGGAGACAGTAAATGCCTCCTTCGTGCGCCCATACGTTCCCGGTGATCCGCTGCGGCAAATTCACTGGCCAACAACGGCAAGACGATTAGAACCATACGTCAAAGGATTCGAACCTGAAGGTACTTCCACCATTTGGATCGTCCTGGACATGGATCGCGAAGCACATTTTGGGGAAGGATCATCATCCAGCGAAGAAGTCATGATCATGATCGCTGCTTCATTGGCTCGCGAATACCTTCAAGCCGGATTATCTGTTGGTCTTTACGCACATGGCGACCAACACGTCATTATCCCGCCGCAACGAAGTCGATCCCATTTCTGGACCTTGCTTCGAGGGCTGGCCCCGCTGCACACCAGCGAGTCTCACTCCCTAGCAGAGACAATTATAGCCGCATCCGCCATTCAATCTTCTCAACATCTTGCGGTGGTCATTACACCTTCTCTGGACACCAGTTGGTCAGCGAAAACGAATCCCTTTGCCAGCACCAATCACGGCACAGTAATGGCGATACTGCTTTGTTCTGCAGAAACGAGCCAAACGGGAAAGACGGAAGCTGCTGTTCTCGAATTATCCAAAATGGGTATCAAAACACGCACTGTACTGCCGGCTACGGTTAAACCCATCTATGCTGCTTACGGAGAGCTGCATCGCTGGGAGTTCTCGCAGCTTGGCACCGGTGCGGTCATCACGCGCTCGCAACCCCGCGCTACGATGGAAATCTCGATCGGAGCCGATGAATGACGGCATCCGCGCTGGTCCAACGGACGAAGCATTTATACATCCCCCTGGCGCTCATTATAGCGATCGCGCTCACCTTTTCGGCCAGCATTCAAGACGCCCGATGGACGCGGCATGAGGTTTCCTATGCCCTGATTTCCTTGCTGGCTATCATCTTCGGGGCCGCAACTGCCATTTCAAGATTCCGAATCAGGACTATTGTCTCCTACCACCTGGTATTGTCCATGATCGTCGCCTCAGAAGCAGTTGGGCGCTTCTTCCCGTTTCCAATTATTTTAAAGAATGAACTGCGGATCAGCGCCACCCAATTCATGAACATTCAGATCACGAATTTACTCGACCGTATCCACTATTGGATCCTAGCGATTATCAACCGCCAGGAAATCTTTGACAACGGATGGGTACTTTTCATTATTGTTGTCCTTCTCTGGAACGGTCTGGTCTGGTTTATGTGGTCTTTCATTCGCGAGAAGCGCGTATTCGAAGGCCTGGTGCTGCTGGGATTGGTACTTGGGGTGAATATCCATCAAGGTGCGCAGTCGACAGACCCGCTGGTGACTTTCACCGCACTCACTTGCCTTCTACTCACTTTCATGGCGTATTACCGCACGCACAGCGATTGGCGCAGTCGGATGGTCGACCA
The DNA here is from genome assembly GCA_034430425.1 of Anaerolineales bacterium. GTDB lineage: Bacteria > Chloroflexota > Anaerolineae > Anaerolineales > E44-bin32 > WVZH01. The sequence continues at coordinate 23,623 of DAOUEK010000111.1, forward strand.
CCCGGATATCCAATCGGATTGGAGTCTTATTACCGTTGTTCTTACTGGAGTAATCCTGATTTTCGTTGTCATCTTCCCCATTATTACAACACCAGAAGGCTGGCAGAAAATCGGTGATTTCCTGGATCAATTCCAGATCGAGCCAATAACAGACGATTCCTTGCTGCCGGAAGCCTACAGTCCTGGCAGGGAGCGCATCACCGCCTATACACCGGACATAAGTACAATCGGCACACCGCTGCAAGAGGGCACAAGTACGGTTATGCGAGTGCACCTGAGTGACCCAGTGCCGCCGCCGCCCGAATTGAACATTCAAACTGTCTCGATACCAAGGCATTATTGGCGCAGTGAAATCTATGGGGAATATACCGGAAGTGGATGGCTTCCTGTCGAATCGCGAACCAATATTGATTCGATCCCCAATGCCAGAACCGAAGCACCGGAAGGCCGATACTTCCTCCGACAAAGTTTTTGGATTATCGCAGAGCACGGTGATACGCTTTTTTCGGTCAACCGACCGGTATGGGGTGATAGCAACGTACAGCTTGTTTCGATTGGTCCAGAAGACACGTTAACCTCAGGGTATACCAATCGCTACGTCGTCTCATCCTTCGCCGTCGATGTCACCAGCCGTGAACTTGCTTCCGCTGTGTCGACGTATCCGCAGGAAATCACAGAGACCTATCTGCAATTGCCCAACACTGTCACCGAACGCACGCGAGAGTTAGCCGAGCGCATCGCCTTCGGTGCCGAGTCAAATTACGAAATCGTAAAGCGGATCGAGGAATATCTGCGTAAAAACTACACCTACAACCTGGATGTCCCACTTGTCCCTGAAGGAAGGGATGCCGTTGATTATTTTCTTTTTGAAGCGCCTGGAGGGTTTTGCAGCCATTACGCCTCTGCGATGGTCGTAATGCTGCGTACACAAGGCATTCCCGCTCGTATCGTTACCGGGTATTCGATGGGTGATTTTGATCATCAAGTGAATGAATACCGTGTACGGGCAAATAACGCACATGCCTGGGCAGAAGTCTATTTTAGCGGATATGGGTGGATCGAGTTCGAGCCCACTTCAACACTGGCAACCTTCGATCGCAATTTCACCTATGAAGATTTTGAAGATATCCTCGACGTCGAAGTCGAAGAACCCGCTGTCCATTATGTACCAAGGGATCTGGCAGACATCATCATGCGTTTATCCCTTACTCTCCTCGGCATTGGAGGTGGATTGCTTCTCTATCGAAGATCGGATTATACCCGCAAGTCCCCGCGCGAGAATATCGAAACACTTTATACGCATATTCGCCGAACTCTGAGATCGTTGGGCTATACGGCCTCACATAGCACTACACCCAACGAATTTCTGGCTCGCTATACGCCCGTGTTATCAGAACATGCCCGGATTCAGGAAGCGCTTTCGGAAAGCACTTCGGTCTATCTGGAAGCCAGATTCAGCGCCCTGGAAATTAATGAAGATACAGCACGCAGGCTTCGGGCATTGTGGCGCAAAACACGGCGACAACGCCGGGCGTTATGGCTGCGTCGATTTTATCGTCAACATTTGTCCAGATTCGTTCCCCGCAACAGGCAAGATGCAAAAGCCGCATAGCTACCTCAAGATATCCAATCTGAGGCGGAGATCTGCGAAGAAATTAGATGATTCTCTGATTTGACAAGCATCATGACGGTTCTTGATATCAAATCCAGCAGGACAGATACGGAAAAAATTCTCCTTTTCTCTCCCGAATTTACACCAAAAGAAACCGCACCTCCTTCCGAAAAACCCCAGGCCGCTTGGCACGAGCGGCGAAAAACATTATCATTTCCATTCCTCCGATGAACGATACTGCTTCATGGCGTTATATCGCGGTTGAGATTACGAGGAGCAAGTAGAATGGCGAAATTATCTGATGGACGAGCGTTGCCCGGGAAGCTCTTCATCGTTGAAGGAATCGACGGATCGGGGAAAAGCACGCAGCTCGATATGCTGCGGAAATGGCTGCTCGGTCAGGGGTATTGCGTCGCATTCAGCGAATGGAATTCGTCACCCATCGTACATAAAACCACAGGACGCGGAAAAAAGAAACGGCTTCTCACCCCGACGTCCTTCAGTCTGATCCACGCTGCCGACTTCGCCGATCGAATGGAACGACAAATGCTGCCGGCACTGAAAGCCGGCGCGATCGTCCTCGCCGACCGATACATCTACACCGCCTTTGCGCGCGATGCCGCCCGCGGGGTCCATCCGGAGTGGGTCCGCTCCGTGTATTCGTTTGCGATCGTACCCACAGTCGCCTTCTATTTCCACGTCTCGCTTGATGAAGCATTGGAGCGAATCTTGAGTGGGCGGCCATCTTTGAAGTGGTATGAAGCCGGAATGGATATGGGTCTGAGCGACGATCCCTATACGAGTTACAAACTCTTTCAATCGAAAATACTCGATGCGTATGAAGGCATGACCACCGAATTCAACCTGGAAGTCATCGACGCATCTCTCCCGCTTCTGGAACAACAGGAACTGGTTCAGGAAGTCGTGCAAAGCCATCTTAGTGATGCGCTGCGTACAGAACCCAGTGCCTGGCATCAGGTACTGACGTCGGAAGGTCTGATCGGCCATTATCTCGAAAAAGACAACCTGCGCGAGAGAGAACCATGACGGATTTGAAATTCTATGGCCATGGACTTCCCGGGATAAAGAAAAAAAGTCTTCCCGGCAAGCTGATCGTGCTGGAAGGTACCGACGGCGTAGGTCGATCGACCCAGATCGCCTTGCTGCGAGAATGGCTTGAATCAGAAGGCTACGCAGTCGCTGCAACGGGTTTCAAACGGGGCAAGCTGGCGGGGAAAGGAATCAAATCCGCCATGCTTGGCCACACCCTCAGCGACACGACGATGAACCTCTTCTATATAACGGATTTTGCAGATCGTCTCGAGCAGGAAATCATTCCCGCCTTGCGGGCGAGCTTTGTGGTCTTGCTGGATCGTTATCTCTATTCCATCATCGCCCGCGCACAGGTGCGCGGTGCCGATCCAAGCTGGCTTCGAGATATCTTCGGCTTCGCCCTGGTTCCCGATATCGTTTTTTATTTACAAGCCGATCTCACCAATCTTGTGCCTCGTGTGTTGAATGCACGCGGTTTCTCCTACTGGGAGTCCGGTGTGGACATTCTTCCCGGTCGGGACTATTATGACAGCTATATTGAATACCAGACCCGCTTGCTCGCTCAATTTGACTCGATCGCAGATGAATTTGGAATGACCCGTGTGGATGCCAACCAAAGCATCCACGATGTGTTCCAAAGCATACGAAAGCAAATCTGGCTTACGATCGCAGACATGAAATCCACCGGGCGGTCGAAGAAAAAGACAGAACCAAAAGATGGAGATAAGCAAGGAAAAGGCAGCAAGGGCAAAGTGAGAAAAGGCAAAAAACACCACTGATAAACAGAAAAATGGAAATCACGCTTCGACATCACCATTAGGCCGATAATCGTCAATACGAGGAAAGCGAAGTGGACAAAAGCACCACGAGGTATGAAATAACCCCGGAAGAGAACGAGATCCTGGAGCAAATTGCGCTAAAAGGCGATCCGTCTTCTCGTCAACTTGCTTGCCTGATCATCTTCTGGAACCAAGGTTTGTCCGAGGAAGAGATTTCTTTGAAGGCCAAGATTCCTCTCGATGAAGTCCAAGACGCTATTCAAAAGTACAGGGAAAAGGGAACCCATATTTTCCCAACAGCCCTGGTTGAAGACGCAGTTGTCGCATTGGTTTCCGGACGAAGCGATGAAACAAAAACCAAAAAACAGAAAGCGCCGGGCGTCCTGGCGGATGACTACATGAGCGAGGCTGGCCGCAAAGTTCTTCGCTTCTACTTTGGACAAATGTTGGAAAATGAATCAGGAACACGCCTTGGCAAAGACATCGAAGCACTGCACGATATGCGCGTGGCCACAAGAAGGATGCGTTCTGCATCTCGCGTTTTTGGACCATATTTCAAACAAAAACGGATCAAGCCCTTTATCAAAGGACTCCGACGTACGGGCCGCGCGCTCGGCCGAGTCCGGGACCTCGATGTATCTTTGGAAAATGCAAGCTGCTACCTCCAACAACTGTCAGAAGACGAGCAGTCTGCATTAAATCCGTTACTCGAGCGATGGCGGCAAAAAAACCAGGATTTGCGTGCATCCATGCTGAATTACCTGGATAGTAAACACTACAAGACTTTCGTGGATGAATTCAACACATTCCTGGCGACAAAGGGGGACGGCGCCAAGAAAATCAAGACATCGAAACCAAACACATATCGGGTTTATCAAGCTGTCCCGATCCTGATTTATAAAAGATATAGCATCCTTCGCGGGTATGATGAAATCATTAACCAAGCTCAGCTTGAGACGCTGCATGCACTGCGTATCGACGTTAAGCGCTTCCGCTATCTTCTCGAATTCGTTCGTGAGGTAATCGGCCCAACGGGGAAGGATGTTATCCAAGAATGCGTAATCGTACAGGATCATCTGGGCGAGTTGAACGATGCCGATGTTTCCTGCCGAATTCTCGTTGATTTCCTGGAAGAGTGGCGGAAGAAAGGCCGCCGCGAATCGGCCGATATCAGCGGCGTGGCCGATTATCTGGTTTGGCGACAGGTCGAACTGCGTACACTCATGGAGACATTCCCGGCAACGTGGATCCGATTCATTCGATCCAATATACGCCGTAAACTCGCAAATGCAATTGCAGAACTTTAGGTTGTAGCGTGGAAGTGAAGGGGATCCTGTGCGTTGTATTCGAATCGCGATAGGATCGTCCCGTAAGGCCTATCACAACGGAGGAAGAAATGATTTTGGTTTTACTCGGCCCCCCCGGCGCCGGTAAGGGGACGCAAGCCGAACGCATACAGGAGACCTTCAACCTGGTCCATGTAGCCAGTGGAGATTTGTTCCGCGAGAACCTGCGTGAACAGACGGAGTTGGGCATTCTGGCGCAAAAATATATGGATCAGGGAAAGCTGGTGCCAGATGATGTTACCATCGGCATGGTCCGCACCCGCCTCGAACAGCCTGATTCTGCAAAAGGCGTCATCCTCGACGGTTTCCCACGAACGATCCCACAGGCGCGCGGTCTCAACCAGATGCTCAACGATACAGGCCGAGAATTGGATGCCGTCCTGCATATTGCTGTACCGGATGAAGAATTAATCCGGCGTTTATCCGGACGATGGATTTGTGAGGACTGCCAGACCCCCTATCACGACCTTTCCAAACCGCCGAAAAAAGCAGGCGTATGTGACATGTGCGACGGAAGGTTGTATCAGCGCGATGACGATAAACCGGAAACCGTGCGCGCCCGTCTCATGGTGTACCACGAGCAGACCTCCCCGCTCATCGAATTCTATCGTGAAACAGGCCATTTGCGAGAAGTGGATGGCGCGGGAGACATCGACGCCGTATGGCAGGCGTTAAAAGAAAGCGTACAAGCACTCGAATCCTAGGAACGGGAGCACTCGATCGGAACCCCATTTGTGGATTTTCGATTCAGCCTCCTGCATTGAAGTGTCATTCGGATCAAAAATTTGAGATTGTCCGATAAAATTCCACTTTTATCCCTCCTTTCACGGGGTAAGAAGGAATCTCTTCTCAACACTCACTTTCCAAAATGAGAATCCTTATTCTCCTCTCACCCCCCGTTCGCCCCCCTGTAAGGGTGGCTGTGGGGGACGATAGCTCGTCCCCCACTCCCCCTCGGCTAAGTCTCTCCACTTCGGCCTGAAAATCATAATAACTGCTACCTCCCATGGCCT
>DAOUEK010000112.1:0-9298 GCA_034430425.1 Anaerolineales bacterium
TTGGGGTGTATCTCCATCGTAGGTGCGCACTGGCAGCGAATCCGTCGCGTTGAGTGCGCCAAGGAAATCACCGAGTGTGGCGGCCTGGTCTTGGGAGAGGGCCTTGGTTGGAAAGAGATAAAGTGCACGAGCCTGGGGAAAATTCAAGAGCGTATCCAGCACGGGGAGGTTGTAACATAGTGTTTTCCCGGAAGCAGTGCCCGTGACGATGACCACGTTTTCGCCGGCCAGGGCTGCTTCTATAGCTGCGGCCTGGTGGGTGTACAGCGGGGAGATGTCGCCAGCACGCAGGGCAGATATTAGCCTCGTATCGAGGCCCTCCGGGAATGATGCGTAGCGCGCCGGACGTGGCGGAAGACGCTCCCAGGCCGACACATTTTTCATGAATTCATTGTCGAGGCGCAATCGATCAAGTGCGTCTTGAATGGACATGGGAGAATTATAACGCGCCTGTCATTTGAAGAATGGCTTCCCGTATGCGAACAACTCCCCGTGTACCCATTGCACACGGGGAGTTGTCTGTCGAGGTGAAAGAATAATGATTCTAAACAGAAGCCATTCGACTATCAGCAAGCACCTTGATTTGATCCGATTTTCGGGGTTAAGGTCGGTTCAACGATCCCAGTATATCGCTGCTGCAGCCGTTGTCCGACGGATGTCAGCCAACCCCCAAGCCGAAATGCTGTGGTGTGGTAAAAACGGGGCCGCGGCTTCATCTCCGTCATCACTAAGCATACCCATCGCTCGTGAGCTGCCTCTCGCCGTAACTCTTCGTTTCTCGCCTCGCTTGCGATTATATCGCTCCATCGTAACATGACCCACTTCCTTTCCCGTTCACGGGCTTTATACGCTACGTTTTTCTTTCTTCTTCGGCTTGAATGACTCAATTCTGCGAATACTCAATTAACGTCGAACTCACCAGCAGCAACCCTTCTACTCAAAAAAACCATCCAGTGCGTGCAAGGTCTCTCCAATGCGTTCCGTGTTCAGCTGAAAACACTTGCCTGCTTCTGTGCGTCGTTCTATGAGATAGCCTGTAGCTGTAAGCTGCATCAAATGGCGTGAAATCGATGACTGGCTAATATTCAGCTGGTCGATTAATTCCTGGCTGCACATTTCACCCCGCTCGCGGATGATGTCCAGGATGCGTAATCGTGTTTCATCGGCCAAAGCTGTAAGCCGAACCAGCAAATCGGAGCGTTTCAAATCAGGTGAAGTTGATTGCATACCTTCCGGAACCCTGGCTCCGAACGTCATCCAGATGATTCCATCACCATGATATTTAAGTGCGTACGGTCCGCAGTGCGTGTTCGGAACGAAGATGACCTTTTTCGCCTCGCGTACACTCTCTTCGAATTTCTCGTCCGGTTCTCTGCCGGTGATGAAATGCGCCGCCTGCGCCAGCGACATTGACGATATATCGGCCTTCTTAAACGCGGCAACGGATTCCTTCACCGTTGGCAACACCCGCTTCCACTCCTCGGCCATGTATTCCTGCCAGATGAAACGAAGGTGAGTCACAATCAATTCCCGCATGGCAGGAGGGTCAATCAGTAACTGATAGGCCGCTCGCTCGATTATTTCGTCGATCTGATCGCGTTCGAATCGGGCGTACATGAATTCGATATAGGCATTTTCGCTTTGCAGCGTGGCTTCCCAGTTGTCTTTTTGATAGTATTCACAATTCTCGGTAGATGCTTTACACAAATATGCGTTGAGAACCCTGTCCCGCAGCATAATAGGATCCGATGCCGCCAGATCATCGATGAATTCCTCGAACGATGCATGGCTGCGCTGCGGGATCAGCGCAAAGTAAAGGCCCTCGACGACCACACGGTGCCGCTCCCAATACAATGGTTCCATTTCGGCGGCGGTTCGGTTGATCCACTCGCCAAGACCCGAAAATTTTTCTACCTGGCTCAGCAGCACCAGGCTGTTCAACACGTTGAGCGCCGGTTCAACCTCGACTTGCAGTGCGGTCGTTTTGGGCGTTATGACCAATTCTGCTTCAAGTTTTGGCATGGTCCTCTCCGTCTTCGTTTTACCTGTTTATATACTATACCCGCTATAGCGGGTATCTCCCATAATATACATAATTATCCCTGCGTTGTCAAGCGGCAAGAAGGCGGATTTGCTGTCCAGAATTCGAAGGGCGATGATCTTGTCGGGGCAAATGAGTGTTTTACCTGGGTGAATGCAGCGTCAGGCTGACCGGGCAGTGGTCAGATCCCATCACGCCAGCGTGTATCTCAGCCGCCGCTATTCGGTCCTGCAGGTCCGGCGAGCTGAAGAAATAATCGATGCGCCAGCCCACGTTGCGCTCGCGCGCTTTTCCCCAATATGCCCACCAGCTGTATACATCTTCGGTATCGGGATGCAGGTTGCGGAATGTGTCGATATACCCCTGTGCAACCACCTTGTCGATCCAGGCGCGCTCCTCGGGCAGAAAGCCGGTCGATTTTTCATTTTCCTTCGGCCGTGCGAGATCGATCTCGCGGTGCGCCGTGTTCACGTCGCCGCAAAAAATCACGGCGCGCCCGTCTTCGCGTAAACGATTGCAGAAATCGAGGAACGCTTCTTTATAGGCCATCTTGTATGGCACGCGGCTGTGATCCCTGGCCCCGTTGGGGAAGTAGGCGGCAATGAGAACGAAATCATCATAATCGGCCACAATCGTGCGTCCTTCAATATCATATTCCGCAATGCCCAAACCAAGCTCGATGGATTTTGGTTTGCCTCTGGAGAATAAAGCCACCCCGCTGTAGCCTTTACGCTCCGCCGATGCCCAATAGGCATGGTAACCATCGGGCTGCGCCAGGTCCGGTTCCAGTTGATCGGGATGGGCTTTGGTTTCTTGAATGCAAAGAATATCGGGCTGTGTCTCCTGAAGCCAGTTCAGAAAGCCTTTGCGCTGTGCGGCGCGAACGCCGTTCACATTCCACGAGTAAAGCTGCAACATCGACGTCTCTCCTTGCTGTGGCGCAGAAGACATCAAGCGCGCCGGCGCTTTTCTCGGAGTTGACCTTCTAGCTCCTTGAGTTGTTCCATCTGGGAGGGCATGATGCGAATGAAGGGCCGGACGGCTCGGATTCGGGAGAGTGCCCCGGCCAGGTTGTCGCCCTCGCTCATGAAATATGCGGCGGCCATCGTCGGAGCCCGACCGATTCCGCCTGCGCAATGGATGTACACCTTGTCACCCGCTTTAACCGCCTGCTCGATAAAGGCGATCCCCTGATAGAGATGATCCAGGCTGGGAGGCGTGTCATCAATGGTGGGCAAATGGCAGTAGCGCTGCATCGCCAGGCCGTGCGCCGCGTCGTCGAATTCCACCCGCAAGTTCAACCCGGCGCGGATTCCATTGCGCATCAGTTTTGCCATACCACGCGGGCGGTATTGCGGTCCAACGTAAATCTGCGGCGTTATGCGCGTGTAGCGCAGTGTCGGGACTCCGGTCAGGAAGGTCGTCCCTCGCACCAGAAACCAGAGCAACGTCGTTCGCACACCCTGCGTTCGCAGGCGCCCCCATACGACGGCCATTCCCTTGCGAGTCCCTCGAATGAATTTCTGCATGAATGTCTCCACGAGACATGAGCTTACCACAATTCGTTGCTGGATAGAAAGCATGCAAGCGAGTATCCAAGATTGACGCGAAATTTAGTAGTTAGTATAATAACTACTATTGATACGGATTGCGCAATTCCAGGACCGCTGATGGATATCAAACTCGGGTTGACGGAAATTGGGTTTACGGAGTACGAGGCCAAGGTTTACATGGCCCTGCTGGGCGATCATCCGGCTACCGGATATCAAATCAGCAAGGACTCGGGCGTGCCGCGATCGATGGTATACGAGACGTTGAATCGTCTTGTCACGCGCGGGGCGATCCTCGAATCCAGCGAAGGTCGAACAACCCTCTACCGTCCGGTTTCGCCGCAATTACTGCTCGACCGTCACGAAGCGCGGCAGATGCACCTGATCGACAATCTTCGAGAGGCGTTAGAAGTTTTATACACCGATACGTCCGAAGAGTCTGTCTGGTCCATCCGCAGCAAGTCGGCCGTCTTTACCTATGCCAAACAGATGCTCTCAGAGGCGCAGACGGAAATCTTTCTGGTGCTCAATGATGAAGGATTGGGCGTTTTGCGGGAAGAAATCACGGCGGCCAGTGACCGTGGCGTAGCGTTGAGCATATTGCTAACAGGACAAGATTCATTCTCTCTCGGCAATGTAGCCCGACATCCCCCACTCGAGAGTGAGGTTCAGGAATTAACGGACACGTTGATGCTGGTTACAGATCAGATGGAAGCCTTGATTGCCGATTTAAGTCAGGAAACATACGCGACCATTACGAATAGCCGTAACCTGGTGGTGATCTCTCGCCAGTTCATCTGGATGGAGTTATTTGCGCAGCGGATATACCAGCAGCTTGGTGCAGACATGATCGAACGTTTGGGCCCGGAGGATCGCGAGATATTCGAGAGTCTTGCATTATCAGAGGGGAGTGAGGAAGAATGACTTCATTGACCGATACGATTATCGCGGCCACGGTCACGGTATTGGCCAACGGACTCGGCGGACTGCCGTTCGTCTTCGTCCGAAAATTCCCGGAGGAGCTTGCCCGCCTGGGATGGGCGGGGGCCGGCGGATTGATGCTTTCGGCCTCCCTGTTTAACCTGATCATCCCCGGACTTGCAGAGGGCAGTATTGTGACGGTGGGGACCGGGATTTTCCTCGGTGCGTTTTTAATGGCGGCAACTTCGTGGTTTCTGGAAAAGCGTAAATACACACTGCATGGCGTTAGCGATGCGGGTTCGCATCGTATCATCCTCGTGCTGGCGACTCTCTTCATCCACAGTATCCCTGAAGGATTTGCCATCGGGGTCTCCTTTGGATCCGGCGAGGAAACACTCGGATTGATCATGACCATCGCCATTGCGATTCACAACATCCCCGAGGGTGTCGCCGTCTCTTTGCCCCTGAGCGCAGAAGGTGTTAGCGGATGGAAGTGCGTGGGCTGGGCGATCTTCTCCGGTACGCCCCAGCTCTTCGCGGCGATTCCCGCCTATCTTGCTGTACTCCGTTTCCGTCCATTGCTTCCCTATGCGTTTGGTTTCGCCGCGGGCGCCATGATCTACCTGGTGATGGAAGAGATGATCCCTGAAAGCCGCACTGTCGAGCAGCAGCGAAGGTCAAGCGCCATGGCCGGGATGACCGGGTTCCTTTTCATGATGGCGCTGCAAATCATTTGGGTTGCCTAAATCCAATTTTCAACGAAAAGAGCGTTGTTTACTCGTTCGGGCTTTTGGACAGCAATTGACTATGCCGTGTCCGATAGTAAACCAAGCGCTTCTTCGACGAGAGCTTTGCGGTATGTCCTCGACAACCACCCATTGCGGGCGATCCGTAGAGTGCTCGAGCCCTGATAAAAACGAGCCCGCGCCAGGACCGCCTCAGAACCGCCATCGCGTTCTTGTTGCGAGATGTATCGCTGTCGCAGGATTTCGACCAATCGCGTGGTTTCCTGCGGGTTGCCGCCCTCCTGTTTGATGGTGTGAGAAACCTCGGCCAGTAATCGACCCAAATCGGCTGCGGGATCTGTTACCTTGGCCCGTTCCCAATCGATGGCGATGATGCCGCCCTTTTGCGGGATAACAAAGTTGGTGCTTGTGGCATCGCCGTGGATTAAACATGGATTGAATGTTGACATATCGGGTTTCGCCTGCCAGGCGTCGATCAACCGCGAGAGTTTGCGGCGCAGGAATGGACGCCGCTTTACGACACCATATCGGCTGAGGGTGTCGATGATCTTTCTGGCTTCTTGTGCAGCCGGATCGAAGGATGGCGTTTCATTGGGGCGCGGACTGAGTCTGTGTAAGTTTCTAAGAAGCTGCGCCGCACTTTCTAAGGCCGGGCGCAAGATTCCCGGATGGCTTCGGCGAATAGCGATCGTGTCCTCCAAAGTAAGTCCTTCAACATGCTCAAGAAGCAAAACGCCGCGAAAAACGCCCAGTGGTATTACGGCACGCATTGCGGTGACGCCCCGGAATATCTCACAGGCAATTTTATTAAAGTGGATTTCACGATTGGCATATTTTTCGGCCTCGCTCCCCGTCTTGGCCGAATAAAATTTCGCGACGATTGTTTTAAGCGTATCCTTCTCCCGGTAGATGTACACCGCCGACGATAGACGTGCTGCTTGCCACTCCCGGTTTACGTCACCCATCTTTAATATTTCCAGGCCGATGAATTTTTCCAAAGCCTCTGTGCCGATAGGCGAGAACCAATCACTTTCGCTTTGATCGGAACGGGAGGGTGGGGCAAGAATCAAGGAAGAAGATGAGATATTATCCATTGCAGTGATCCTTTGAGAGATCGGAAGTAATTCAAGCGCTATCGATTTCACTCCCCCGGTCTGCTGCGTGCAGTTTCTGACAACCCTGATTATAGTCTGGGGTTACATTCATCGAAATGGAAAAAAGCCGTTCCGAGGATTTAAGTAAGATGCAAGATCCACGCGTTGGACACATCTCGCATAATGGATATCCGGCGTGCTCAACCAGTTTGCCCATACGAAGCAGCTGGTCGACCATTCCCTCGACAACATTCGGGGCTTTGTTAAGCTTGCGTGCGATCTCGTTGAGATCAGCGCCCTGAGGCGTGTTTTTGCAGATTTCAAGGATTCTGGACAACATCCCAACAGCCCTTCACCGCACTAAGCGAATCCTAATAACCGACCACCCTGAAAAACGAGCACTGAAAATATCCAGGCGATACCCGTTTGCCAAAATGCGGAGAAGATTGCCCACTTCCAGCCAAACTCACTGCAAATCGTCGCCAGGGTTGCCATACAAGGGATGTAAAGAAGTATGAATACAAGAAATGCCAGCGCCGCCAGGGGCGAGTAGTGCTGCTGCAGTGCAGTGCTTAAGCGCATATCTTCAGCTATCGGATCTGCGTCATCATACAAGGGTATCCCCGGGGTTAATACATTGAGGAATTGTTTTCCCGCCTCTCCAGTCGCCCGGACAAATCCCACACCTATCTCCACCAGATCATGACCAAAGCGAGTCGTCTCAATATCCTCGATTTCACCTTCCTCTCCGACGAATATCTGGGACATGGTGGAGACGACCACTTCCTTGGCCACAAGTCCGGAAACGAGTGAGCCTGCGCTCTCCCAGTTCCCATATCCTGCCGGGCGAAGGACCGGTGCAATCACGTTGCCCGCTTTGCCAAACCAGCTTTCGCCCATATCAGTGACGCCCCAGGGCAAGTTTAGCAGCAGCCATATCACAACAGAGGCCGCCAGGATCACAGTTCCCGCGTTGCGAATAAAATCCCCTATTCGCTGGGTGATCTGATCCCAAAGACAGCGCAGAGATGGCATTTGATAGGGCGGCAGCTCGATGACAAACGAGGTGTCTTGCTGCTGTTTGAACAACGTGCGTGACATAATAACGCCGGCGATGGCCGCTACGACGACGCCAAGCGCATACATGCTCCAAAGCACCAGGTTGGCGTGACGGCCGAAAAGAGCGAGACCAAAGACAACATACACGGGCATGCGCGCCGAACAGGACATCAGCGGTATGAGCAGCGAAGTCAAGATGCGATCGCGCCGAGTCTCCAAAGTCCGCGTGGCATAAATGGCTGGAACTGCGCAACCGAAACCCAGGATCAAGGGGACAAAGCTCTTGCCCCGCAATCCCAGGACGCTCATGAAACGATCCATGACGACAGCCGCTCGTGCCAGGTAGCCGCTGTCTTCCAGAATTCCAATACACAGAAAGAGGAAGAACAGGCCCGGAATGAAGACCAGCACACCCCCTACACCGGCGAGCACGCCATCCAGGATCAGGCTCCGTAACCATGCGGGAGCCTGCAGGAGCGATAACAAGGATGCCATCCAGCGGGTAATGGGCCCGCTGAAAACCGCGTCGATCCAATCCAGATACGGCGCGGAGACATTAACTACCAGGTTGAAAAGCAGATACATCACTGCGAAGAAAATTGGCAGACTCAACACGGGATGGGTGACGATGCGGTCGATGCGCTCGGAACGAAGCTCGTTCGATGAATCGGGGAACTTACCAACATCTTCGAGGATGCGACCCACAAATGCATAGCGACGATCGGCGATGGCGATTTCTATGCCGTTTGGCATCTTGGCGTGCAGGCGTTCATGCGAATCTTGCAGGATGCTGAGTACAGCATCTCCTCCGTCCAGCGATCGAACCTTTGTGATGAGATCACTCTCACCCTCGAGCAAATTTACTGCCAGCCAGCGCGGATCGTAAACCTGGCGGATTGCCGCATATTGCCCGATCGCCTCGGCAAGGACTTGAATCTCTGCCTCAAGCTCGCCACCGTAATCGATCATGAACACTGGATTTTCTTGTTGGACGATCACGTAACAACCTTCTTCGGCGTCATTGTTTCTTTTGATACAGCAAGATTTACGATTTCGTCCCGGAGCTCAGCCAACCCCTCTCGACTTCTCGCGCACATGAAAACCACGGGCGTTCCTCCGAGGCGTTCGGATAGTCTAATGTCGTCGATCTGGTAATCCAGGTTCCTTGCCCGATCCGACATATTTAAGACCAAGATCATGGGAACTTGTAGTTCAAGGACCTGTACCACGAGATACAAGTTGCGTTCCAGATTGGTGGCGTCGACCACAGCTACAACAATATCCGGCTTTTCGAAGAGGATAAAATCGCGGGCGATGACTTCTTCTTCCGAGTAGGCCGTGAGGCTATATGTGCCGGGTAGATCGATAACTTCGATTATTTTTCCGCGATGACGGAATTGCCCTTGCTTGCACTCGACAGTCTTTCCCGGCCAATTTCCGACGTGTTGACGAGAACCGGTCAGTGCGTTAAACAGGGTGGTTTTTCCGGCATTGGGGTTGCCGACCAGCGCGATTTTCAAATCCGTCATGAATCTCCTATTTCATCCTGTCCGTTTCAACGATGATCGGAGAGCGGGAGAAATTACTCATCATCATCGGTTTCATCGACTAGTGTATGCAAGGCATCCAACAAGGACGTAACCCAGGGAGCCCGACGGCCATGATGCTCCCGCCAATCTTTGGCGTGTCGCCGCCAATTTCTGCGCCATGCCCGTCGGCGATGCCTTGGCCCCGGCCTACGACAAATCGGACGAACGAGAATGTGATGCGCCGTCTGTCGATCGATGGCAATTTTACTGCCGCGCACCCGGATAATTAAGGGTTGTCCTTGCGTACACTTAAGTACGGCGATTCTGGTGTTTGGAAGCAGTCCTAATTCGGCGAGAC
>DAOUEK010000113.1:0-9543 GCA_034430425.1 Anaerolineales bacterium
TAGGGATCGACGGCCACAACATGGGCGCTTCGCTCCGAGCCGAGGTTGAACACCAGGGTGTAATGGCCGTGATGTGCACCAATGTCGATAATCTTCTGTTCGCGCAAGAGCACATTATTAATCACCCACTCGTACTCCAATTTTGCATAGGGCTTGATGGGGTCGTACCAATCAGCGGCTTGAAGCGTACCGATGAAGAAACGACCCGGGACACCCTCGATATCAAGATCCATCACGTATGGCTCGAAGAACGCTACCCGTCGATCGAGTATGCGGAGAATCCACTTGATTCTCGCTCTTGCCTTCCTAAAAATACTCTTTCTAATCACACTCATACCAAACTTTTTAATCACTCTCATCGGATTGCCTTTCAGCGAGCTTTACAGCATAAACTCGAATTATCTACCTTACACGCAGTGTCTCTAATGGGGGAACATCTCTGCGGTCGTACAAGATCGGTTGATTTTCGAGAATTCCCTGGCGTAATATGGCGATCTCCCTACTTCGATCAGGATGCAGTGCCATTGGATCGAAGTCCTTCAAGACTACGTACCCCGGAAGATCGGGCTGGTTGATAAAGTAATCGGAAAAATCGAGTGAACTCAAGAAATGCTGAACGTAAGAAAATTTCTTCGCTTCCTCGATGAAAATCTCCGGTGGTCTGGGCTGTTCTTGCCCCAGGAACTGATCTGCCAATCGAAAGTATTCTTCTTTATCTTGCGGAAAGTAAGCCGTTCGATAGCGTGAATATCGCGAAGCGCCGCCACAGAGAACCACGCGGTTCAACAACGTGGCCTCCAGGCCGATCGAGGAATTATAGACCAGGACAAGCTTTGATCTGCGGATTAATTCATACGAACTGACGAATTCCCTCGGCGGCACGAAAACAATGTTGGCCAGTGACAGGGCCCCGACTTGACGCAGTTTATCTTCGACCGTCTCCTGCGCTTCTTTGCCTGGCCTCAACTCATCGGGATGTGCACGGATCACGAACAACGTCTGTGGATGTTCTTTCGCGTATCCCACGACCTGTTCCAGCCAATCGAACATATCCCTGAAAATTACATTGGCATGCACCTGGCTGGTATCGAAAATAACGTTCGTAAAGACTGCAACCGTTTCACTGAAACGATCGATCTTCTCCAGCAGATCCGCGTCCAAAGCGCGAATATCCGGCCAGAAACGAACGGCGGCCATGGAGAAATCCCCCCGGAACCGTCGAGATAGATAATCATCCAAACGGGCCGTCTCTTCGGGGGTCAATTTAAAATCCGAGCCGATTTCGATGGGATACGCCGTCGCTTCTCCGTGGGTAAAGAACACGCTGCTTGGCTGAACCCCAACCTCGTGGGTTAATACCGGAATGCCTTTTCGTTTTGCCATTTGCTTGACAATTGCTTCCGGAAAGGTGACTCCGTTGAAGAGCACCACCGCACGCGGCCTGGTCTCTTCGAAATATGTCTCGACGCTCTGCGCAATGTTGATCGCCGAACGCAGATAGCGGCGGTAGAGATTCCGCACCGCAGGGGTATCCGGCAGGGTATTGCGGCGCAAAGCCCAGGCTAACGAGGGAAAACACAACTCCCCAATCTTGAGCTGTCCGTACTCGACGCTGCGCAGGGATTCGAGCGAAGGTTGTTGATCGAACGCATGAAAGTCCGCCCAGGTTTCTTTGGGGGGCTCGATGGGAAGCATCAACGCCTTTGGAAACATATGCCGGCTGATCCGCGTGCAGGATCTGCACGGCGGCGATGCGGACAAATGGGTTCGTTTCGTCCCCAGCATGCACTGCTGCATACCGCGCATACAGACCAGATAGCGTACGGGGATCCCGCTTAGACGTAAACCCCAGGATAAAAGCAGACTGAACGCCGCATTCTGGGTCAAACCCCATGTACGTGTCGACGCGTTGAAAAACAGAACCGGATTTGCATCATCCGGTATTGGGGATGCACTTAACGAAACATCGTTTAGTAATTGACGAAGCTTTCGTCGATGACGATGTGACTCCCACCAACATCGTCCTATAAAAAAAACTGTACGTATCCAACGAACAGGTAAGAACATCAACCCTCTATAACCGGATCACTCGTTGCAAGTTTATTTAATTCAAGAGCATACTCATGCCACCAGATTGTGATTCCTCTATAGCATGATAAAAAGCTGCGCTAAGCACTTGGACAATCTCAAATATCTACAGATACATCTATTACATTTCCATACAACTTGGATTGGGTTTGATCGTGAATTGACACTAAATGCAATCGCATCGATGAAAATATCGAGAAAACCTATGAGATAGCCATGTATTTTACAATTGCTTATTCACTTTAATAATTCCAACATTGAAGGATTTTCCAAAGCATCTTTTCGCACATAGGTTCCAGAATATATTTGATAACCGAACTCCTTTAAGCCAGGATCGATTCTTTCGTTTATTGGTATATAGTCCTGGCGGAATCTCGGGTCGTCATCAAAAGCCGCGAATCCCGCCCAGCTGCTATACGTATCAATAAAAGTTGGTTTCGCTTCCATAAAAATATAATCGTGAAATGCTTGTTGATCCTTATTCAAGGTTCGTGCAATTTCTCTATCTGTTAATTTCCCGAGGTCATAAATCGTTAAGTCCGAATAATATAATGAACCTCCCATATCAATTAGCAACACGGATGCATCTTCCAAACCTAAAAGCTCTGCATATTGATCAAAACGATCACCATAACTTTCTGCAATAACGAGGAAAGGAGTGGGAGGATTCTCTGCGAAAACCTGCGTCCGACGTATGTGCCGCTTCACATTGAAACCGAGAAACAGTGAGAGGAATACAATCAAAAGTAGAACTTTCCTCGAGGATCTCGCAGGTAAAACATCACACCATAGTTGTCCAATTTGAACCAATAACAGGTAGAAGAAGGGAATGAAGATCGTAGCGAAACGATACTCCCGCATCCAATCTGCCGGTAATATTACATAGACCATTATTGCTGGAACGATAAGCAGAAATGCTATCCAATGACGAATGGAAAATTTCTCCTTTGCAATAAAAAAGGCAATAGAGAAGGCAACCGATACAAGACATAGCGCAGCAAGTCGTCCCAAGATCAAATCCATGAGCTGCATGATCTTTTCAAAGGCAAAGCCCTGTAGAGAAAACAGATAAAGCCATCGCTTCGGAATAATTTGTCGGTAACCTTTGGCATAATAGGTATTGGGGAAAATATCATGGAAGTACGCCAACCGGAATAATAAATAACCACCATAAATGATAACAAGTGGCAATAAATAACGAACGAAATCCTTCGCAATTTTTCGCCAATCGAATTTTTGAGTACCACGGTTCAACAAACCATCCAAAATAAGGTATCCGGGGAATACAACTGCAAATACAATTCCATCAGGTCTGGTAAGCGCGATCAGACCGGCAAGAATACCGATTTGGATCGGTAATTTGTCTGGATTTTTCCTCTCCACAAGAAGGAAAAATATTAGTATCGCCAAAAGCAAATAAAGGGGGTTTTCCATTCCGGAGATTGTCCACACAGCTATAGATGTATGCACCACCATCAGCATACAGACAAAGCCAGCTAACACTCGTGATTTTAGTACTATCCTCGAACCTTTATACAAATACACAATCGAAAAAAACATGAGTATTGCTGAAATAACTTTTGGTGTAATGATTGGATCGAATATATTTAGCCAAAAGAACGGCACCAGAATTAAAACCCAAAGTGGATTGGAGTATCCCTCCACCGGTTCCTTTCCAGGTTGTGAGACGAGCCCATGACCGTTTGCAAGACTTCGAGAATAAACAAATGAAATGCCTGCATCATCCATGATCCAATCGCCTAATTGAGACGCATGGAATATATAAACAACAAAAATCAGGATGATTATCGCTAGATCAAACCAAAATTCTCTCTTTTTTATTATTTCCTTGATTTTCATATACCTATCCCTAAGTTGTGTGGATTAATTGGTTATGGAGTTGATTGTTGATGCATGGTATAAGTCTCATGGGTTTATTCGACGAAGTTTAACTATTGAGAACTGTTCGCTATCATAGACCTTCTTAATACCATCTCCTAGCGCCTCTTCTGTAACACGAAGATATTTAACTAAGCGACGCAAACCTCCCGGCTCAACCGAAGCTGCCTGGTCTGATCCCCACATCGCTCGATCTAGCGTGATGTGACGTTCAACCAAGCAAGCACCCATCGCGACCGCTACCACGGAAGGCACCAATCCCACTTCATGGCCTGAATAGCCAATTGGACAAGGAAATGACTTCTGAAGGGTCTCAATCATTCGTAAATTCAATTCGGTAGGGTCACAAGGATAGGAACTCGTGGCGTGGGTAATGAGTAAATCATCCCTCCCCAGAACATCTACTGCTGCATGAACCTGTTCCATCGTCGACATTCCAGTAGATAAAACCACCGGCCTGCCTAATTTACGTATATGCTTCAGAAGTGCGTGATCGGTTAACGCTGCGGAAGGGACTTTCAAACAGACGGGATCGAAAGCTTCGAGAAAGTCCACCGAAGGTTCATCCCACACCGAAGCGAACCAGGTAAGACCGAGTGATTTACAGTAGTCATCAATTTTACGGTATTCTTCAGCACCAAACTCGATCCTGTGGCGATAATCGAGATACGAGATATACCCCCAGGGCGTTTCTCGCATTTGATCGCGTTGTTCCTCAGGAACGCATAATTCTGGCGTGCGTTTTTGGAATTTAACCGCATCCACACCCGCAGTTTTTGCGGCATCGATCAACGCTTTGGCAGTAGCAAGGTCGCCATTATGGTTGATGCCAATCTCCGACACGAGGTACGTCGGATGGCCTTCACCGATCCATCGATCGCCAATTCGTATCTCTCTCGGCATATCAAGACACCTCTTCCATTTGACCAATCACCAAATCGCACAGTTCTCGGACCGCCCCGTATCCTCCCGGGTTTTGAAGCACGATATCCGCCTCGCTTCGAGCCTGGGGATGTGCATCGGAGACGACAAGTGCACATGCCACAAGCGGAAAACAAGGTACATCGTTGACATCATTTCCCAGGAAAATGGCTTCGGTCGGATTCACGCCGCTTTCCTTGAGCAATTCTTTCAAGGCGGAAGCTTTATCGGCCAGATTCTGCTTCACCGCGATGCCAAGTTTCCGGCATCGCGCAGCCACGACCGGATGGGATTCCGTCGAGAGAACGACCACTTCGATACCGCGTTCCTTCAAACGGGCAATTCCCCAGCCATCCCCTCGATTGGCGGCAACCCATTCATTACCTTCTCCATCCACCCACACCCGGTTGTCGGTTAACACCCCATCGAAATCGAGAATCACCAGGGAAACGGATTTGGGGAAGGACCGGGGTTCTCGACCCGGCAGGACAGGATCGAGATCGCTTCGCAGCAAGGTATATTCGGCACGACGCCAATCCTCGAGCGTATCGATATCGACGGTATACTTTGCATCCAGCAGCAATGGAAGAATCACCTCGCCGGTCATCGATTTCTTCTCGAGGATCGTCTCCGTACGGATGGCGTCGATATGACCGGTTTGCCAATAGGTCGGCGGCAGTACCTGCCGCGGCATATTGTAGGCTTCGTCACCGGCGTCCTGCAGCAGCGGTTTCATGCGGCCATCGTCGTTCAAGCGCCACATCTTGTAGGGATTCTGACCCGAAGGGACCACGCCACGCACAGAGTCGGCCTGGGGATTGTCGATCAAAATTTCCACAGCCCGATCCACACAATCACGTGGGCGGACGGGAGAAGTCGGCCGCAATTGTACGACCACGTCCGGTCGATAATCCTCGTTTTCGATCAGCCAATGCAACGCATGTTCAAAGACCGGCAGATCGGTGATATCATCCGCGGCTAATTCTGCAGGCCGCAGAAAGGGAACTTCTGCCCCGTAACTGCGGGCGATATCGCCGAACTCCTTGTCATCTGTGGAGACCATCACGCGGGTCACTCGTGCCGCCTGCAAACCTGCGGCGATGCTGTAAGCCAGGAGCGGATGCCCGGCGAAGAAACGGACGTTCTTCTTCGCAATCGACTTCGACCCCGCGCGCGCAGGAATAATCGCCAGAACCTCAAGCTTCTTCACCATGCCGTCCATCCCCCATCTACCACGAGGTTTGCGCCCGTCATATACGATGAAGCATCCGATGCCAGGAAGAGCAATGCGGAATTCATTTCGGAACGATCCGCCATGCGACCAAGCATCGTACGTGCTGCATACTTCTCGACGAATTCTTCATCGTGCTGGTTATACACACCCCCTGGCGAAAGTGCGTTGACGCGGATATTTTTTCCCGCGTAGTAGCCGGCCAGGTAACGCGTGAAGCCCATCACCCCCGTTTTGGTGACCGAGTAATAAACCGGTTTGTACACTTGCGCCTGTCCTTCGCGTTGATAAATGCGTTGATCCGGCGCCACGAGACCGTAGGTTGAACAAATATTGATGATGACACCACGCTTTTGGTCAAGCATCGGATGAACCGCCGCCTGCGTAACCAGAAACATACCAGTGAGATTGACATCGAGCGCCTGCTTCCAGTCGTCCAATGCATAGTTCTCGAAGCTGCTGGCGTGCTCGTCCTGATGTTCCGGATCGAATTTGGGATCCAGCGCGGCGCTGTTAACCAGGATGTCGAGACGCTCGAAACGTTGCATTGTTTGGGC
Source organism: Anaerolineales bacterium (assembly GCA_034430425.1). Lineage (GTDB taxonomy): Bacteria > Chloroflexota > Anaerolineae > Anaerolineales > E44-bin32 > WVZH01. The sequence continues at coordinate 6,697 of DAOUEK010000113.1, forward strand.
GACCAGCGATTTCACCGACACAGGATCGGCAATATCCGTGGTCACAGCGAGGGCATCGTAGCCATCCTCTGTCAGCCTGGCAGCCAGACCATCGTTCGCTGCCGAGTTGTTATCGGCCAGCACCACGGAAGCACCGGCCTCGGCCAGGGTGCGGCAAAATCCGGATCCAAGCAGCCCGGCGGAGCCGGTAACGACGGCAACCTTTCCAGATAAATCAAATGAAGCGGGCAGTGCAGTCATGGCCCACCATCCTCATAAACACACTACATTTTCCCCTACGCATACTTACGTCCATCATTCACAACCCTCGAAATTCACTCGCTTTCATCGTGTTCCTGAAACGATTTGACGCACGATGGAAATCAATACATCCCTGCTCTTCAAGGAAGCACGTAAAACTTAGCCATGTTGAGTATTTGCTGTGGCTCGACTTCTAGTTGCTCCACAACGATCTGCGTTTCGCGATCCAATTCCCCATAGCCGTAAATCACCAGGACACCATTATCGGCCAATCGCTCCCGAGTCAGTTCGATCTGCGCTGAAAAATCTTCGTTGGCTTGCAAGTTGTTGGGGTTGAATCTGACAGGTATCATGTAGGAAGATCTACCAGAGAGAATATACGTAAGTTCGATGTTATTGCAGACAATCGTCTGGGATGCATCGATTTGCTCCAGGGCCTTGATTTCGTCTGCCCAGTACATCTTCGCAGTGACATATCCCAAGTTCATCGTCGGGTCGCTGATTATTTCCACAGTCTGGCTTCCATTAAGCGCGATAAGGAACAATAAAAAGACAATCGCCCCGATCCGCGCTGGCGAAAATCGGCTGCGGCTGCGTAATTGAAGGCTAACGAATGAAGTAACCAGAATCACGACAAGGAAAAACACGGGAGCCAGGTAACGAGAGGGAATTCCTGGTCCCGACCAAGCGTCTAAAAAAGTTGAGTTCAATATCAGGACCATGAGGTAACCAATAATGATAAGAAGCAGGATGGCTGGCATTTTTGATGATACATTTAAGCTTTTGCCATTTCCCGATGACATTTGCTTAAGCTTCGGATAATAGAAGAGAATTATGCCAATCACCAACACAGCACCTGCTAGCATTAATCGGTAACGTATGCGCGGCAAGTCCAGCTGCATCGGAATCAACCAGGAGGCCATTTCTTGGAAATACTGTCGTATGACCTCGCCTCGCATCGGATGGAAGATAACAGCCCGGTTTGCCAGCGTCCCGGCTTGCCGCGAATTTCTCCAGGTCCAAACAGCGAGAGGTGCGACACCAAGGACCGATACAACCAACGTGCGCAGAATACGTTGTTTCCAATTTAAACTGCTGAGAAATAACACGGACAGTGCAATTCCAATTACCAGTGCAAGTCCAGCGTAACGAGTGATACAAGATAAACCAACGAGAACCCCAGTCATGATCAGCATCCATGGCTTCTCCCGCTCGAGGTAAAAGTGAAAGCCAAGGATGGCTGCAAGCATCAACACAATGAAGAGCGGATCCGACATTGACCAGCCAAACAACTCAACCAATGCAGGTGAGACGACAATCAGGTTGCTGGCGATGATGGCAGTCCACAGCGATTGAGTATGACGGAACACCAGATAGCCGCTCAGGAATATCGCCACACCGAATAGTATGGTGTTCAGGATTCTGGCTACAACAAACAGATCTGCACCGAATGACCCCAAACCTGCAAGTACGAGAGGGAAAAAAGGCGGGAAAGTAGTGATCGGCACGACTTCCCCACCGCCGGAAATATAGCTATATCCATTTCCGGCGAGGATATTCATCGCGCCGCGGATATACCGCGTTGCATCTCCGTCCAATCCTGCACCGTAGCGGCTGTAATATAAGACGATACTGACCCCTAATAAAGCAATTGCAACGAGAGGCAGGTAGGCTGAAATCTTATTTTTGAACGGTTGCTTCGCTGACGAAGTCACAATATAGGTCTCCCTATTCATGCATGGTCCACGCAAATATATCCTGACGACACAAATAACTTCCTCTCGATTTTAGGGCAATCGACTCAATAGATCCGCAGCCGAGCCGCAGTGCGAAAATTATAACACCCGGGGTTGTGTGCCAATTTCACTCCCGGCAGCTTCCAGATCAGTTAAAATCCAGCGCCACTTGTCTCGATTCAGAAGCGGAGTGTTTCGCCGCCAATACGATTTTCAAAGCGCGTATGCCGTCTTCAAGCGTACACAACGGTTCGGCTTTGCCCGCCACGACATCGATAAAGTGACGCATTTCGTCCATGAAAAGCGTGTTTCTTTCAAATCCTTTCGGTGGGGAAAAGCGCTGCCACTCCTGCTTCTCGGTAGTCCACCACTTCACAGCCCCCGCGGCGTTATCCCAGCGGATGCTGCCGCGAGTGCCTGTAATTTCGAGATCGTGACTGGCCGGCTGCTGGTTGTAATCGAGCGAGACCGTGCCTAAAATATCATCTCGAAACGTTAATAGCACCGACGCGCTATCCTCCACATCGATATTCAGATTCCCGAACGTCCCCGTTACTGCACTCAACGAAGCGACCTCACCCAACAGCCAGCGCAAGTAATCGAATGGGTGGCAGAGCGTCAGCAGCACGCCGCCGCCCATGCTTTGGCGGGCGCTGTAGGATGCACGATAATCCTCCCAGGGATGCCAGCCAGGCAGATACTCTCCCCAGTGAGCGCGTACGCCGATCGGATCTCCGATCACCCGCTCCTGGAGAAGATGCCATACATGCTGTAAGCCCGGATGGAAGCGGAATTGAAACCCGACGAGAATATTTCCGCCACCCGTCTCAACCGCCGACCGTAAATCATCCACGCCATCAATAGTGTGGGA
>DAOUEK010000114.1:0-5444 GCA_034430425.1 Anaerolineales bacterium
CTGAGAGGTATGATTGATGTTGTTGTTGGTGGCATAGTTGGATTCTTTGTCTATCGTATCCAGAAACGACGAGACAAGTCTAAAGAGGCCGTGCTTCTCATTCTAGCCATGAGGCGAACCGAAGGAGTAAATATTCGAAATATTGGAGAGAGGAAACAGTTTGATGAGGATGGTCTTGAAAAATGGAAAGAAGTAGTCAGGTTGTGGGAAAATAATCTCTTCGAATGGGCAGACGAGCTCTCATATGTTGAGAGTGAACGATTGAGGACTCTCGACAGGGTAAACCCCCTCCCATATCGAAACATTCTTAATCAAGAACAAAGAAGAATTCTCAGAAACCTGAGTGAGAGACTCAAAAGACTCGATAAATTGCTTGAAAAGCACTCACCTACAGGTTAGACTCGGTTAAGGGGACTCAATCATAGGTTCCGTCAACTTCTCACTGAATCACATCCCCACAACACCCACAGTAAATTCCCTTCCCCCTCGACAACCCCCCTTCCGCCACTCCCAGCCTTTCCTGGCGCCACCTGGACCCAATTAAAGGCACGTGACCAGCTGCCATTACAGAGGGCGCCAGCTGGCCACGTCCTGGAGGTTTTGGCCATGGCGCCGCCGCGCGCGAGTACGCCATGGCCTAGCGAAATGAAAAGGAACAACCGCTAAGGCACGGGTGCCTTTCGCGGATGACCCCTGACGATCGAAGCGCCGTACTCCACTCCGGAGGTCGCTTCGAAGTCAGTTGTTGTAATCGCGATCTCATCGGGTAAGCATTGGCATTTCTCCCACTTTGGTGGAGAATAGAATGCAATAAACGGGGAGGCAGGTGTGCGGCGTTTCCTGACAGTATTGATCTTCACCATGATCGTTGGCCTGTTACTCGCGGCGTGTGAGTTTACGGACACCCCGCGCGCTCCGGCAGGATCGATCTACGACACGCCCACGCCCTACACGCCGTTCCCCGGCGAGACGCCGCTTTCGACGCTCACGCCCACGATCGAAGAACCCATGCCCGAGCCGGCGGCAGCAACGGAGCAGCCCGAGTCATGCACGCCCGATTCCGAATTTGTGGCCGACATCACCATCCCGGATGGGACGCTGATCAGGCCCGGGGACAGCTTTACCAAGACCTGGCGCATCCAAAACGACGGCACCTGCACCTGGAACGGGGAATACACCTGGGAGCAGCGCGATGTCGAGGGCGGCCAGCTGCTTGCCAGGGAACCGGTGATGCCGATTCCAATGACCGTTCTCCCTGGGGAGACGCTGGAGATCAGCGTCGAACTCAAGCTGCATCCCGATGCGCCGCTGGGCAGCGAGCAGATCGCCCGCTTCCAGATGCGCAGTCCCTCCGGTGCGTTCTTCGGCACGCATCCCTTCACCGTAATCTTCGCTGCACTCGGCAGCGGGGTGTGCCCGATCGGAACGGGCGAGCTGCTGCCCTACATTAACTTGAGCGACCACTACTGTTTCCTCTATCCCAAAGACCACACCACGCACGTCGGCCAGGACGGAACGCACTACGCCAGTAAGCCTGCGCCGCCTGGGTCGACGGAGGAAATGATGCCAACCGTGGGCATCCAGAACAAAGGCAGCACGGGCGGATTGAGCCTGCAGGATTGGGCTGCTCAGGAAATCAGTGCGGCAGAAGCGCCCGGCAGCCCGGCGAGCACCTTCAGCCTGAGCGTGGGAGACAAAGACGCCATCGCAACCGACGATCTGCCGGGGATCACCACAACGCGTGTGGTCTATGTGGTGCACAGCGGTGACGGGTTCGTGATTTTTATCGTCCCGCTTGACGGCCCGTACGGCGCAGAGACGCTCGATCTCTGGGAGACGATGCGTGATTCGTTCGTCTTTTTCTCGCCCTGAAAGCAGGCAAGGCGGCTGCGGGTAGCCAATATTTATAATGAGGTGAAGTGTATGCAGACGATAGCAGTACGCACGAGTGCGCGTGACCAAATGCTGGAGATCACGGACGAGGTTCAGGCCTGTGTACGTGAGGCAGATATTTCCAACGGGATGGTCGTGGTTTTCGTGCCGCACACCACGGCGGGCATCACGATCAACGAAAACGCCGACCCGACGACCGAGGCGGATATCATCGATGACCTCGATCGTCTGATCCCCTGGCACCAGCCTTATTACCGCCATATGGAAGGCAACAGCGCGGCGCACCTCAAGGCCAGCCTGATGGGCTCCTGCGTGCACGTCATCCTGCAGAGTGGCCGGCTGGTGCTGGGCACCTGGCAGGGGATCTTCTTCTGCGAGTTCGATGGCCCCCGGAACCGGAAGGTTCACGTGCAAATCACGTCCGGATAGTTGGCGAGATGATGAAATGGACTAAATGATTATGATACGATCCCAAAATCGTGTACTGCTTTTTATCCCTCTGGCGTTCATTGGATTGAAATTTTCTGGTCGAGTGAGAGGTTAATTACGTTGCCTCGCCCCAGTAAGGGACGGAATCAACGTCATTGTGCACGGCAGAGAGCGTCCTCGATAGAAATTATCTATACCCCTCGATTGAAAAATTGAAGACATTTTGTGACGGAATTCACTAACGGGCGCGCCGAATGACCGGTAGACTGTGCTTGGTTTGTTATCCGCGCACAGCGCAGGCATGACAATAATGCCCGCTGGCTTACAGGAACGGCAGGGCCACAACGAGTGGCAAGCCGGATACAGGAGGTCATGATGTCTGAAGGAAATTTGGATAACGTGGAAGTCGCCAAGGTCGTCGATGCGCGCAGCAGCGCCTGCCCAGGTCCACTGCTCGAGGCCAAGAAAGCCATTGGTGCCGTTAAGGTAAACGAAGTCCTGGAGATCTGGTCCGGGGATCCACGCACCAAAGAGGACATCCCCCGCTGGGCGACGAAAGTCGGACACGAATTTCTGGGCGTATTGGATGCCGAGGGGTATGATCGCATTCTCGTCAAGCGTTTGAAGTAAAGGTATCCGCCATGGAGACATCGACGAAGCCCAAGATCATGATCTTGGCATCATTATCGGGCGGTTATGCCGGAGCGGATTCGGTCGGACAGGCGCATCGGGATTACGCCGCGAATACGTACATCCTGCCCGTGCGATCACCGGCGATGTTTTCACCGGATTTTTACCTGCAAGCCTTCGAAGAAGGAATTGACGCCATCATCGTGATGTACAGCGGCACCGACTGTCCTTATGAAGGGGCGGCGGATGTGACCGCGAAACGCATCAACGAAACCTATCCCCTCATGAAAGAGCGGGGTATCGACACGCGGCGTCTGAAGCTCGTGGCGATCTGCACGGTGTGCACCGATTCATTCATGCGCGAAATCCAGCGTATGAACGATGTACTCGCCGAAATAGGCACCGTGGCGAGCGAAGTATCAAAACAACCTGTTCATTAATCCAGATCAAATGATGCACGTGACGGAAAGGGTGTGAGTATGGCCCGAGAAAAAATCAGCGTGGACGTGATGGTCGTCGGAGGTGGGATCGCGGGCATGCAAACGGCGTTAGACCTCGCCGACCAGGATTTTCAAGTTGCACTTGTGGAGAAAGAGCCCAGCATTGGCGGGAAGATGATCGCGTTGAGCAAGGTCTTCCCAACGCTGGACTGCTGCAGCTGTATCACTACCCCGAAGATGTCTGCGGTGGCGCATCATGAGAACATCCACTTGATGACTTACACCGAGGTGCAGTCCATATCCAGGGATGCAGGACGGTTTCAAGCCCAGCTGATCAAGCATCCGCGTTATGTGGATGAGGACCTTTGCACCGGGTGCAGGCAGTGCGAGTATGCCTGTCCGATTGATTTGCCGGCTGCCTTCGACCTGGGATACGGCGCGCACCGTGCGGTCCGGGTTCCATTCTCCACGGCGATTCCGCAGTACGCCGTCCTGGATATCGAGCATTGCTTGCTCTGCGGGAAGTGTGAGAAAGCCTGCCCCGTCTCGGCGATCGATTTCAGCCAGACCGCGCAGTCGATCGAGATGGATGCCGGTGCTATTGTGCTGGCTACCGGCTTCGAGATCACACCCCGTGATGCCAAAGCGGAGTACGGCGGCGGAGAATTCCCCAATGTGATCGACGCTCTGTTCATGGAACGATTGCTCGCCCCGACGGGCCCTTACGGGCACGTCTTGCGGCCGGGCGACGGCAAGGAACCGGAGTCGATCGCATACGTGCAGTGCGCGGGCTCGCGCGACTGTACGCTGGGTGTGGAATACTGTTCTCGCATTTGCTGCATGTATGCCATCAAGCAAGCCCAACTGCTTTCGGGAGCTTTGCCGTTGGCGGATATCACTATTTATTACATGGACATCCGCACCTTTGGCAAGGGATACGAACAGTTCTATAAAAACGCCGAAGCGATGGGCATTGAATTCATCAAAGGCAAGGTTTCCAAGATCACGCAGGATGAAGAACAGAATCCGGTCGTGCACGTGGAGATGGTGGATATGACTCCACGCTTGCTCCATAACACCCACGACCTGGTGGTGCTCTCTGTGGGTATGCTGCCCAAGTACGATCCTGCGTCGATCTACGGCGTCACGACGGCGGATGATGGTTTCATTGAATCACCGTTTGCCAACATGACCCCCATGTTGACCAATCAGCCCGGTATTTTCGCTACAGGAGCGGCGATAGGACCGATGGACATCGTCGACAGCATCATCATGGCGAGTGCCTGCGCGGTGGAAACCTCCGCCTACCTGCGCAGTAATGGAAAGAAACACATTTCCGCCTCGAAGAAACAAAGTTCGAAAAAGGAAAAGCTCCATGCCTGAGAAAACGGATATGGGACAGAAACAAATGACACCAGAATCCAAAGATGAAGAAATCCGAATCGGTGTATACACCTGCTACTGCGGTGGAAATATCAGCGACGTCGTCAACTGCGAATGGGTCGCCAAGTCACTTGCCGGGTTGCCCAACGTCGTGGTTTCACGGACGAACATGTCCATGTGTTCTGACACGGGCCAGGCACTGATCGAAGAGGACATTCGCAATAATGGAGTCAACCGCGTGGTCATCGGCGCCTGTGCGCCTTCGCTGCACGAACTGACCTTCCGCGGGACGCTCGAACGTGCGGGATTGAATCCCTACCTCTATTACCACGTTGGTTTGCGGGAACAGTCCAGCTGGGTTCACCATGACGACCACGAGAATGCTACGGAAAAGTCGTTTCGTTTGATGGCTTCCGGGATCGCCAAGGCGCGTTTGCTCGATCCGCTGCAGCCATTCAAGTTGGAGGCCAAACAGCATGCCCTTGTGATTGGCGGCGGCATCGCAGGTTTGCGCAGTGCGGTGGATATCGCCCGAAACGGCATTCAGGTCACGCTGATCGAAAAGACGCCCTTCCTGGGTGGACATGCGGCGCAGCTCGAAAGCGTGTTTCCCACGGGAGAGCGTGCGCGCGATCTGTTGGACAAGCTGATTCGCGAGGTAACGGGCAA
>DAOUEK010000115.1:0-13858 GCA_034430425.1 Anaerolineales bacterium
GAAATCCTTGTCTTTTTTCCATTTGATATCGTGAATAATGTTTGTTTTCCGTTATAAGACAATTTATATTGACCAAAAAAACCGGAGAAATGGATTTCACCGTTGCTGTTGGTCAAGAGTTTCATAGGTGTTACCCACCATTCTCCCTTGACCAATTTCGTCAGTCCTTCATAGGCGGGTTTGATAGAACCATCTTTACGGATCAGCCCCGCTGGCGCATTGAGCCAGCCACCATCGGACAAATCCCACCAAGTGATGCCTTCCACCAACGGATGAGCAAAGAGCGTTTTATAATGTTGGATTGCTTGTTCTGCCTGACGTTCTTCACCTTCGGGTGTTGTAGGCCAGTCAGTGACTTGGTAATCATTGAGATCCACGATCTCCGGTGACATGAGATGACCTGAGACCAATGTGGTTTCCGTGAAGTGGATGGGGAGATTGAAGCGTTCGAAGTTTTCCAACACCCTCAAGGTTTTTTCCACGCCCCACCAGCCCTGATGCATGTGTGATTGAATGCCGATCACATCAAATAGTATGCCCGCTTCAAGACATCCTTCCACCAGGATGTCGTAAGCGGATGATACGTCGAAGTCGTTGATGAGTAGAGTTGCGGTAGGGTTGGTATCCCGCGCCGTTTCAAACATTGCCTTGATCATTTGAATGCGACCCAGCTCCTTGCAGAGACGTGTGATACCGTTATCATATTTGTCAAAGACGGGCATGATAACTGCTTCATTGATGACATCCCACATATCGATTAAGTCATGGAAATCCGATACATCTCTTTTAATACGGGCTGTCTGTGCTTTAAGGATTTCGGCGTTGCTCATATCAAGGAGCCAGTCGGCGGTGAGTGTGTGCCAACAGAGAGGATGTCCCTTTGTAAGCATTTTGTGATCGAGACACCAGCGGGCGGCGTTCTTTACCTTCTCAGTGATAGGGTTACCCTTCTGTGGCTCGAAGCGTGCCCAATAGAAGGGGAGCGTTACGGCGTTGAAGAGCGCTGTGATTTTCTCTGCACGCTGCTCGGCGCGTTCCTTTTCCCCACCAATATATTCACCGTTTGTCAGTGGGATAAGATCAGAGGCGGCTGTGCCGAATAGAAAATCATGGTTGGTTTGTTCTACGGTCACTTGCTGGTTTGCAAGCGGTGTACCATCCGATTCCCGGAGGGTGAGGGTCACATCGGTCATGCGGTTCTTTTTAATGTCGCTGTTCATGAATGGGCTCCAGTTTATAGGAAGAGAAGGTTTGTTGAATCTACGCCAGCCATCGGTTAAGGATCGAAGCGGAGATAGAAAAAGTAAGTTGTTAGCGCAGTAAAAGTCGTCTGCAGTCTTTTCCAAAATTATGGATCAATCGTTTGGATTGTCCCGTCTTCATTATAGGTAAGTTCAGCGACTTTTATATTGCGTTTATGTGTGACGCCTTCAGAGAGAGTACAGTCGTGATAGAAGAGATACCACTTGCCCTGAAATCTTACGATTGAGTGATGAGTCGTCCAGCCGATGACAGGGTTAAGGATGTAGCCCCTGAATGTGAAAGGACCCGTGGGACTTGTACCTGTGGCGTAGGCGATGTAGTGCGTGTCACCAGTGGAATAGGAGAAGTAGTAAGTGCCATCGTACTTGTGCATCCAACTGGCTTCGAAGAAACGATGCCCGCTCTCGCCAGCCAACAATGGCGCGCCGTATTTGTCGAGGATTGAAATTTCCTGGACAGGTCCATCGAAGTTCAGCATGTCTGCGGTTAGCTTTGCAGCGCGCGGTCCCAATGCTGGCTCACTGCTCATCGGCTCTTTACCTTCTGAATCAAATCGCCCCGATTTCCATTTTTCGAGTTGACCACCCCATAAACCGCCGAAGTACATGTATGCCTGATCATCGTCGTCAATGAAGACGCATGGGTCGATGCTGAAACTGCCTTCGAGGTAGTTGGGCTCGGCAGTAAAAGGTCCTGCTGGTGATTTGCTGGTGGCTGCGCCAATACGGAAGATGTGGTCTTTATCTTTGGCAGGGAAGTAAAGATAGTATGTACCGTTTTTATACGCGGCATCGGGAGCCCACATTTGCATTGTTGCCCAGGGGACATCCTTAACATTTAATACCTCGCCGTGACCAGTGGGCAGAGACTGCATATCTTCCGTTGAGAAGACGTGATAGTCTTCCATGTCGAATTGGTCACCATCATTGGTTGCTGGGTTATCGTGATCAAGGTCATGCGACGGGTAGATGTACAACTTACCATCGAAGACATGTGCCGATGGGTCAGCGGTATACATATTTGTAATCAATGGTTTCTTCATAATATCCATGGTTGCCTCTCTAATTTCTTGAGTGGGATTACAGGAGCACAGGCATAGATGGAAAGCGACAATAAAATCCATAGCGTTTGCGCTTTGATCAGTTGATGATTGCCTGATTTTCCGCTCATGGTGAATCTGCTTGTTTCTAGCACGTATTTACTTACCGATCTTGGTTTCACAAACCTGAATAGTAATCAAACCTTCAAATGAATTTTTTCCCAGGGTTTTGGGTAAACTACGTTTCATCGCTGTAAAGCTTCTTTTCGAGTTAACTTTGCTGTGTTCCATGGGTTTATCTTTGGTAGTGGATATCTCCAGGTCAATGGATGAGCTTTTAGCTCATGGCAGAAAAGTAATTGACTTTGGATAATGAATTTGCTAAAATCATGGAAACGTTTCCATAGTTTCATTATCGCTTGAACGATAATATGGACTCAGTCCAATAAATAGTACTACAAAATACAGTCTTACTGTAATAATCTAATTGTAGTTAGTCGAAATTAAGAGAAATCATTGTAAACGTTTCCAAAATATGGCAAAACGAAAATCTTCTTCGAAAGTGACAATTGTGGATGTTGCCGAAAAGGCAGGTGTATCACTCGGTACCGTTTCGCGTGTCATTAATGATGATATTCACGTTGCAGATGAAACGCGCGAACGAGTACTGGCTGTGGCAAAAGAACTGGGATTTGTTGCCAATCGTCAGGCACGAGGGCTGAAGGGGAGGAAAACCAATACAGTTGGTGTGTTGGTCCCTAATCTGGGAACTGGCTATATTGGCGAAATCATGCGGGGAATTGATCATGAACTAGAAATCAACCAACTTGACCTTATGGTTTTCACAACCCAGCGAATGGCTGACAAAGAGGCCAAATATGTTGCCAATATGATGCAAGGCATGGTGGATGGTCTTTTGTTTTTAATTCCACGCAGTCCCTCTGATTATATCGGTACACTGGTGGATCGCAATTTTCCTTTTGTTCTTATTGACAATCAAGTTGCTGATGAACCGTGTCCTTACGTTGGCGCTACCAATTGGCAGGGAGCATATAAAGCTACGGAGTACCTGATCGACCTCGGACACAGAAGAATCGGTTTTATCACTGGGTCGATGGATTTGAATTCAGCCACAGATCGGTTGGAAGGATTTAAGTCGGCGTTACGAACCCATCATATTGCCGAAAACCCTGACTTAATTTACAAAGGAGAATACACCCAACCATCCGGCTTCGCTGGGGCAGCTACTTTGCTGGATCTAGACGAAATGCCGACAGTCATATTCGCATCCAATGATACAATGGCTATGGGGGCAATGGATGCTGTTCGCAACCGCGGTCTGCAAGTTCCAGAAGATATTTCTATTCTGGGCTTCGATGATGTCCCCCAGTCCGCAATGATTCGTCCTGCACTTACTACTGTTCGCCAACCACTTGAGCAGATAGGACGTGTTGCTACCCAAATGCTTACAGATATTTTAAAAAATCCTGAGAAAGAAGTTGACGAAATGAGGCTGCCGACAGAATTGATCATCCGCGATTCTGTCCAGCCTCCAAATACAGGGCCGGCTAACCAGCCAAGCCAACCGGCCCTGTAGTGTGGATCCCTTTACACAGAAAGGAGAACCAGCACAGATAAATTATACGTTAATATCTACTCTCCCACTTTTCACATAGCAGATTCGTAAATCAGATCGATTGCCTCAATAAAGGAGGAGGAAAATGTCTCGCAAGATTCATTTACTATTTAGCATAATACTCATCACCGCATTCGTTCTTTCTGCGTGCGGTACCAAGGCTGCTCCTGCATCAGGAGAGAAAGTCACAGTTACCTGGTGGCATATCTCGACTGCGGATGAACACAAAGCACTCTGGCAAAAGCTCGCCGATGAATACATGGCTGCCCATCCGAATGTCAACATTGAAATAACAGTCTTGGAAAACGAAGCATTTAAGACCAAGCTGACCACTGTTATGCAATCCGGTGAACCACCCGATATCTTCCAGAGCTGGGGAGGCGGTGTAATGAACGAGTACGCCACTGCCGGTTTGCTCAAAGACATCACGGCTGATCTCGATGCGAACGGCGGGGAGTGGCGCAACACTTTTGCGCCCGGCGCGTTGGGTGTGTATTCCTACAAGGGCAAGAACTATGGTGTGCCTTGGGACATGGGCATGATCGGTTTCTGGTACAACAAGGCACTCTTTGCTCAGGCAGGTATCGATGCCCCTCCCACCACCTGGGCTGAATTAATCGAAGATGTGCAGGCGCTCAAAGCAGCTGGCATCACTCCGATCGCTCTGGGTGAAGGAGATAAATGGCCCGGCATGCATATGTGGGCCTACCTCGTGACCCGTCTGGGCGGTAAAGCCAATTTTGAGGGTGCGTTGCTGCGCACGGGCTCCTTCACGGATGAACCGTTTGTCAAAGCTGGCGAAATGGTCCAGGATTTGGTTGCCCTCGAACCGTTCCAGGATGGTTTCCTCGGCGCGACATATGGCGATGAAGCCACAGCCATGGGAAATGCCAAAGCCGCCATGGAATTGATGGGTCAGTGGGCTCCGGCTGTTCAAAAAGACAACAGCGAAGATAAAGAGGGCATCGGCGATGACCTCGGATGGTTCCCCTTCCCGGCTGTTGCAGGTGGCGCTGGTGATCCCAACGACGCGGTTGGTGGCGGTAACGGCTTTGCGATTGGTAAAAACGCATCTCCGGAAGCTATCGACTTTGTCAAATACCTGACTCGTGCGGAATCACAGGTTCAATTGGCTGAGATCGGCGTGATTATCCCGGTGATTAAGGGTGGTGAAGCTGGTCTCGCTGATCCGCTGATGATCACCCTCCAGCAGCAGTTGGCCAAGGCGGAGTACTTCCAGTTGTATTACGATCAGGCTTTGCCACCTGCCATGGGTTCCGTCATTAACGACGCTACCCAGGGATTGTTTGCTGGCACGCTAACGCCTGAACAGGCTGCCCAAGAAATTGAAAACTCCGCTCAACAGGAACTTAAGTAAGCAAGCACTTTGATGATGCGGGGATCGGGACTTCAATGAACCGATCCCCGCATCATTTCATGGCTACATCGGAGGTGCTGAATGCAAAATCTTCCAACAATTCCGAATATCTTCAAATTGAAGCCGGGGACAGCCGGACGAAAAAAGAATAAGGAAAGACTGGTAATTTTTTTGTTCCTGCTTCCAGCCATTGTTCTTTTCATTATTTTTGTTGTTTATCCCATTATCCAATCGATTTATTACAGCCTCTTCAATTGGAAGGGATTCGGTCCCGCCGTTGACTTTGTCGGATTGGACAACTTTACGAACATCCTGGAGGACAGAGTCTTTAGAATCGCACTGCGCAATGTGTTATTTATTATTGCGTTCTCTCTATTCCTGCAACTTCCGCTTTCACTCATGCTGGCTGTGCTGGTGGGACGCGACCTGCCAGGGCGTGTCTTCTTCCGTGTCATTTTCTTCATGCCCTATGTCCTCTCCGAGGTGATCGCTGCGCTGATGTGGTTGTTCATCCTCAATCCGGATCCCGAGCGCGGCTTTATCAACGCTGTGATCGTCTTTCTGGGCGGCGAATCGCAAGCCTGGCTTGGTAACACAAGTCTTGTCATGCCAGCAATTTTCGCGGCGTTGACGTGGAAGTATTTTGGCTATCACATGTTGTTGTTCATGACAGGTCTACAAAATATTCCCTCTGAAATCGAAGAAGCAGGGCGCATCGATGGCGCCGGTAGATTCCAAAGTTTCTTTTACATCACATTGCCATTATTACGAAGTACCATCCGTACTTCAGTTTATCTTTCGGTTCTCGGTTCGATCCAGCAATTCATTCTGGTCTGGATCATGACCAAAGGCGGACCCGTCAATGCCAGTGAAACACTGGCAACGTATATGTATCGTTTCGGATTTGTGCGCTTCCAGCTGGGGTATGGATCAGCGGTGGCAATCTATATGTTTCTGCTCTGCTTTATGTTTTCCCTGATTTATCAACGCCTGACTCGCCAGCCTGACTACTTCAGTGGTCTTTAGAAAGGATGAATTCATGAGTAAAACATATCGCCCGCACATAAGATGGCGAAGATTGGCAACAAGAGTCCTTCAGTATTTCATTCTTTCGATCATTGTCGTGATTGTATTTGTTCCAATCGTGATTCTGGTTTTTGGCGCCCTTAAAACTCGCGGCGAATATTTATCACATCCTTACGCTATACCTGTTCCAGTTCGCTGGGAAAATATTACCTTGATTTTACGAAATGCTTCATACTCCTTTTGGCCCATGCTGCGTAACAGCGTAGTTGTCATGTTGATTGTTACAGCGTTGGTGGTAATTGTATGTAGTCTCGCAGCCTTCGTATTTGCTCGTATGGAGTTTCGCGGCAAGGGCCTGGCGTTCAATCTTTTCACTTTGGGACTCATGTTCCCTATCAATGTTGCTATTTTGCCGGTATATTTTGTATTGCGTCAAATAGATTTGATCGATAGTTTATGGGGTGTAATTGTTGTACAGACTGCATTTCTACTATCGGGGAACATTATGATTTTGCGCGGTTTCTTCACGGCCATCCCAGTAGAATTACAGGAAGCAGCCTATATAGATGGCTGTACGGTAATTGATTTCTTCTGGCGTATCTTGCTTCCGCTTGCACGCCCGGCATTATCGACCGTCGCAGCACTGACCATGATCATCAGTTGGAACGACCTGCTTGTTCCACTCGTTGTACTCAACAACGATAAATTTTGGACGCTGCCTCTCGGCACGATGCAGTTCCAGGGGCAATACGGACAGGATTTATCATTGGTATCCGCCTTTGTTGCTTTATCCGCTTTGCCTACGATCATCTTTTACATATTCGCGGAACGCCAGATCGTTTCCGGCCTCACTGCGGGCGCGATCAAGGGGTAGCTCCTGAATGACACACTACTTTCGCAACCCGATTCTTTCAGGATACTACCTCGATCAACCCATTTGACGGATGATTGAATATAATTATCTTATTGCCTCTGCATTCGAATGTTTACCGGTTTTCAATTTTGGAGTGCGTATCATTTATCACGGAAGCAATTTTGTTTAGGATTGAAACCTTGGCTACGCCTCAACGCTGTTACGCAGCATTCCTTTTACTTTCAATAATTCTCACTTCCTGCGGATCCCCCTCCACGCCAACAGTTCTCACTGTGCCTCCCACCGAATCTCAGCCCACTAACTTCCATACCAAATCTGCTTTCGAGACGGGTGTGTACCCCAACTTGTTCAGGGACTACCTCGGTAAGAGCGACGAAGAGATTCAGGCGAAGATCGACTCTGCCTTCAACCAGCTCTTCTACGGCGACGATGCCACTGAACGTGTTTACTATCCTGTTGGATCTGACATGGCATATATCTCTGACATCGCCAACGATGACGTGCGCAGCGAAGGCATGTCCTATGGCATGATGATCGCCGCTCAGATGAATAAGAAGGAAGAATTCGACCGTCTCTGGAAGTGGGCAAAGACTTACATGTACCAATCCGAAGGTGGGTACAAAGGCTATTTCGCCTGGCACTGCAAAACGGACGGTACCCAACTCGCCGCCAACCCCGCCTCAGACGGTGAGGTCTGGTTCATCACCGCCTTATTCTTCGCCGACGGGCGTTGGGGCAGCGGCGAAGGGATTTACAACTACCGTGCTGAAGCGCAGTCCATTCTAGATATATCGTTACATGACGATGAGCGCGGTGAACTAGCCACCGACCTCTTCGATTCCGAAACCAAACAGGTCGTCTTCGTTCCACAGTTGGGACAGAACTCCCAATTCACCGACCCGTCGTATCACATGCCGCACTACTACGAACTCTGGGCGCGTTGGGCGGATAAGGACAACGACTTCTGGTCGGATTCCGTTACTGCCAGTCGTGAGTATCTGAAAACAGCGGTCAACCAACAAACGGGCCTGGCCCCGAACTACTCCTACTTTGATGGCAAGCCATACGACGATGAATACAACGGCAATTTCCGCTATGATGCTTTCCGTGTGGGGGCCAATGTGGGTATGGATTACGTTTGGTTTGCACCAGGTGAGTGGCACGTGGAGCAATCGAACCGTTTGTTGCGTTTCTTCGCCTCGCAAGGCATGGGAGATTACAAAGCCGAGTATTTGTTGACAGGCGAACCACAAGTTGGTCATCGATCTTCAGGCTTGATGGCGACGAATGCCGTCGCAGCCCTGGCCGCTGACCGCGAGATCGGCGAGCCATTCGTGCAAGCCTTTTGGGATCAACCTATCCCTACAGGTCAATATCGATACTACGATGGTTTACTGATGATGCTTGGCTTGTTGCAGGTCAGTGGGAATTTCCGCATCTATGAGCCGGGTACAGCACCCGAAGGACAAGTTTTCCCAACTCCTAAGCCCGAAGTAAATGGCAGGTTCGTTCCGTCATCGGGTAAAGCCCTATTACTTGTCGGACCGGACAAGGAAAGTGTCGATGCTTACTTTGATGCAACGGTCACTGCACCAGGCGGCGTCGCGGTGAATGTTGAGTTGCAAATGAGAGCTATCGAAGATCTTGACTACCTCGCTTATAAATACCCTAACAGCACGTTATCTGTTGGTCTGAGATTGAATGACTCACTCAACATAACAGATGAACAGATTGATACTCTGCTCGATACATTGATCGCCTACAGCCACCCTGTGTTTATCCAGCTAAGGTATGGATCGGATGATACGCCTGATATTTTTATTTCCGTCTGGGAAAGGTTTAGAGAGAGGATGCAGGCTAAGGATGGTATGAACGTTGCTTTCGTTTGGGAAGCGGCTTCTTGCGAAGAGTCCAATATCGCAGGTTTCTATCCTGGTGATGAGTCCGTAGATTGGATTGGAACAAATTACCAATGTGCAGACGAAGCTATCCAATTTGCCCGCGAGCATTTCAAGCCGGTGATGATCACAGCAAGTTCACAAGGAGCAGGCTGGGATGAATGGTTTACGCCGTTCCTCCAATTTGTGGTTGATAACAACGATGTAATTCGCGCCGTGACCTATTACAACGAAGGAGAAAGCTGTCTATCGGACGCTGACATCATCAAAAACTGGAAGACCGAAACCAAAGGCTCATTTTGGCTAAAGGCAAATCCCGATTTGTTTCGTCATTTAGGTTATGAAAAATGACTGCTGACTTAATCCCTCTCCCATCGAGTTATGGTTTAGGTGAAGGCGCGGTCTATAAACGTTTACCAAGGAGTGGTCCATGCGCGTGGATAAAACGATAGAAAAAATTCCATACCTGGATCCTTCTCTTCCCTTTGCCGAACGGGTGAAAGACTTGATCGGACGTATGACGCTGGAAGAAAAGGTCGGCTTGATGAATCATCCAGCGCATGGCATTCCACGTTTGAACATCCCTGCTTACAACTACTGGAGTGAAGCCCTACACGGTATCGCTCGCAACGGTCGAGCCACTGTCTTTCCGCAAGCAATTGCAATGGCTGCCACCTGGGATAAGGAATTGATCCATGATGTTGCAACAGCAATTAGCGACGAAGGACGTGCCAAATATCACGCCGCGCTGCGCCGCAATGACTACACCGACCAATATCAGGGTCTCACCTTTTGGTCACCGAACGTGAATATCTTCCGTGATCCGCGTTGGGGGCGAGGGCAGGAGACTTGGGGAGAAGATCCCTTCTTTACAGGCGAAATGGCATCTGCGTTCGTGCGTGGTCTGCAGGGTGACCATCCCAAATATCTCAAGACCGCGGCATGTGCTAAACATTATGCGGTTCATTCTGGACCTGAGAAAGACCGTCACTTGTTAAATGTTATTGTTGCTAAACGTGACCTCTATGATACCTATCTTCCTGCATTCAAAAAATTGGTGATAGATTCAAAAGTCGAATCGGTAATGGGTGCCTACAATCGCACACTTGATGAACCTTGTTGCGCTAGTAAACTGCTTATTGAAGATATCCTGCGGGAAGAGTGGGGGTTCCAGGGTCATTTTGTCTCGGATTGCATGGCGCTGGCAGATTTTCACCTAAGTCACAAAATCACGGATGACGCGGTTGAATCCGCTGCACTGGCGTTGAGTCACGGATGTGACCTCGCATGCGATCATGTCTATAGTGAAATCCCCGAAGCCATTCAGCGTGGCCTCATCGCTGAAGCCGATGTAGACCGCGCCCTTGAGAGGACGCTCAGTACGCGTTTCAAACTTGGCATGTTCGATCCCGAAGATGATGTCCCGTTCACAGACATATCTACGGATGTGATTGCCTGTGATGTCCATCGCCAACTCGCATATCAGTCAGCCACCGAAGCAGTGGTTCTACTCAAGAACAAAGGCAATATCCTGCCGATCAATCCTTCCACCAAAAAGGTCTTTGTCACGGGTCCCACTGCCACAAGCCTGGAAGTTCTTCTCGCCAATTATTATGGCTTCAACGATCAAATGGTCACGTTACTCGAAGGTCTTACAGGGCGTGTCCCCGAAGGCATGGGCCTGGAATATCACCCTGGTGCGCTGTTGAAACATGCGCGTGAGATCAAGGAAAGCTGGGCGCCAGACATGGCTCAATCTGCCGATCTCACCATCGTTTGCGCAGGCCTCAACTCATTCCTCGAAGGTGAGGAGGGCGAGTCGCTTCTTTCTCCACAAAACGGCGACCGCGAAAGTATCTCGCTTCCAAAAAGCCAGAAAGATTACATCAAAGAACTATCCATTCATGGCGTGCGCATCATCCTCGTACTCACTGGCGGTAGCCCAATCGCGTTGGGTGAAATCGAAGATTTGGTGGATGCGATTCTCTTCGTCTGGTATCCAGGTATGGAGGGTGGTCGCGCCGTTGCCGATGTGCTCTTTGGTGATGTATCGCCATCGGGCAAACTCCCCATCACTTTCCCGAAATCGCTCGATCAACTACCTCCTTTTGATGATTACCGCATGGATGGACGCACTTATCGCTACATGACTGAAGAACCTCTTTATCCCTTCGGCTTCGGTCTGAGTTACAGTAAGTTTGATTATTCGAAATTGCAGCTCGATAAATCGACACTTACTCTCGGAGATTCTCTTAATGTGAGCCTGACCCTGACCAATTGTGGGGAATCAGACGCAGCTGAAGTTGCCCAGTTCTACCTGAGCGACCTTCATGCCTCGACTGTTGTTCCATTTCATCATCTCATTGGCTTCGAGCGGGTGGTGCTCGAGGCAGGTGAAAGCAATAAGCTCAAATTCACCATCACACCTGAGATGATGTCATTCTACGACGACGATGGCAAACTTACTCTCGAACCCGGACAATTCCGCCTTGAAGTCGGTGGCTGTTCGCCCTCTAAACGTGGACAAGAATTGGGTGCGCCGAAGCCTGTCACAGCTTTATTCGATGTCACCTTAAGCGAAAAAAATTAGGCATTTCCTAGATAATCTCACAAAGCTCACAAGGAGAATTCGATATCCTTGTATGCTCCCCGAACCTGAACACAATATATTTTTAGGTGATAGACGGTGGGCAACACCGATCGTAACTTATTTGGTCTCTCTACGCGTGAATCATAAGTGCCTGGCGAACGGTGTTTTCATGCCATAAGGCTTTTCCATTCGGGCCGTGATCCTGGTTATCCTGGATCTGATTGGGGATGAGTTCGGTTTACGTTTTTGTTTTATACTCAGTGTGTTTATTATGTTGATGGCAGCACCGGTTATTGCTCGTCTACCGGGTGGGAAGAGACCAGCCAGATCATCTGGCCTAGGGAAAAATTGATGATCCACAGTAGATACGTACGGAACCTGGCGTTCGCCGCTATCATCGGGGCTGTTTTTGGCGTGCTCGTGATCGGGGTGGTGCTGGCGAGAATGCAGCTGGATAAATTGCTGGCGCCAAACGTCTCGCATCCGGAGGAGACACCTGCCGACTATGGCGTTCCCTACTCAGCGTTGGAACTCGTCGCAGAGGACGGCGTCCACCTGGCGGCGTGGTTCATACCGACGGAGGATACCAATTCTGCGGCGGTGGTGATCGTACATGGTCTGGGAGGAAATCGTGGCTCACTCCTGCCGACGGCTGCCATGCTGCACGCTCACGATTACGCTGTGCTGCTGATTGATCTGCGTGCCCATGGAGAGAGTGGGGGCGAATTCAAATCCTACGGATATTACGAGGCACTCGACGTGTTAGCCGCGGTGGAATATCTGAGCCTGGAGGAGGGAATTCCAACGGCGCGTATCGCTTTGCTGGGACACTCGCTGGGCGGCGTCGCTGTGGTGCGCGCTGCTTCACTGAGTCAGACGCCGCATGCGTTGGTCATTGTCAGCACCTACCAGAGCCTGCAAGCGGCGATCGATGACGCCTTCGATGATATCGCCCTGCTGCCCAGCTGGCCTTTCGCACCCATCATGGTAGGAGCGGCGGAGCGCCGCCTGGGATTGGATCGTGAATCGATGAACCTGACAGGGATACTCGAGCGTATGCCGCCGCGCCGTGCACTGCTGATCCATGGAGCGGAGGACGATCTGCTGCCGCCGTATCATCACGAAGCGCTCTCTGCAAGGCGGCGGCCTGGGCGACGTGTTGGGTTGTGCCGGGGATGGGGCACGAGGATCCGGCACAGTTTGCCCCCGATATCTATGAAGCGCGCCCGATCGGTTTTTTGGACCGGGCGCTGTTGGGGGAGTAGCATCGCTCTACGACTTTCATTGACAGCGTGGGTCGTTCAGGTAAAATTGGGGCGGATCGGAAAAATGGCCCGCTAGCTCAATTGGCAGAGCAGCTGACTCTTAATCAGTAGGTTCTAGGTTCGAGTCCTAGGCGGGTCACTTGATAGACCGCTCATTGATAATGGGCGGTTCTTGACGTTAATTCGGATGTATACAAAAGAGGACACGCAAGGTGTTGATGCGCACGAATAGTGTTTTGTGCCGCGTGACACGATAATCGTAGATCGGCACACCGGGCATCACTGAAAATCGAAAGGGATCGCTGTCTTCCTGGCCTCGACTGCTCCAGAGTAATAGAAAGGTGCTATCATTTCTCGTAATAGCGGATGGCTTTGCTGGTAGTCTGTGCATGCTCTCCCATTATTAATATCCGTTAAAAAACGATTGATATGCAGAAACAAGGAGAGACGATGAAAGCCGGAATACTATTTGGCGCAAAGGATATTAAAGTAGGCGACACCCCGGATCCCAGCATCGGACCCGGCGAGGTGCTAATTGAATCTAAAGCTGCGGGGATATGTGGCACCGATTTGCACATTTTCCGGGGGGAATTTGAAGACCGGGTGATATACCCTGCCGTCCTGGGGCATGAATTTGGCGGACGGGTAGTTGATGTGGGGGATGAAGTAAGCAGCTTCAAACCTGGGGACCGGGTTGCCGTAGACCCGATAATTTCCTGCCATGCCTGCCCGGCCTGTCTCACAGGGCATATTAATGCCTGCCGTTCCCTCAAGTTGCTAGGGGTAGATGTAGACGGAGGATTTGGGCAATATGTTGCTGCCTCGGCCAGCCATTCGTTCCACCTGCCGGATTCGATCCCGATGAAACATGCCCCCATGGTGGAAATGT
>DAOUEK010000116.1:0-7841 GCA_034430425.1 Anaerolineales bacterium
GCGGCTACAGCATCATCACCCTGGAAGGCACTTATAATGGTGCTTTATTCTCCTGTGACGGGGATTCCTGCACGATCAATCTGGTCGAAGGCGCCAACGCCTTCACCTTCTGGGCGCTCTCGAGTTGGGGTGATAGCTCGCTGATGGGCACGACCAGTCGCAATGTGGATACGCGCCCTCCGAACATCATCGGCAATGTCAGCGGGATTCCCGGGAGTGGCGCCTGGTACATCTCGCCAGTAACGATCACCGCCTCCGCCTCCGACCCCTTGCCTGGATCAGATCTGGCTTCCTTCCAAGCCTCGGTTGATGGCGGCGCGTGGAGCGGCTTCTCCGATCCGATCACGCTAGGTAACGGCAATCACACGGTCGAGCTGCTGGCCAGGGACCACGCCGGATGGACCGACAGCGAGAGCATGTCCTTCCAGATCGATACCGTCGCCCCCACAACAATATTCGCCGACCCCACGGGGACGACTTGGGCCACAGGCACAATCACGTTCAGCGGCGTGAGCAGCGATCCGAATCTGAGCGGCGCCGAGCTCTCGTTTAATGGCAGGAGCTCATGGAGCGATTTGAGTCCGGACGGAGGCGGCAACTGGTCGACCACCTGGGATACGCGCACCGTATCCAACGGCAGCTACAACGTGCGTGCTCGCGGCATCGATGATGCGGGCAATGTGGGCGGAGCTGCTTTAGTCACTATTATTGTGGACAACGGTGAGCCGAAGATTTATATCCCCACATCGTGGCCGATTTGGCAACGGGTGGCGATCAACGTTGTGGATAACGGCATTGGCGTCGAGCGTGTGCGTCTAACCATCCACGGCGGGGAATTCGGCGAACGAGTCTACAACTGGAGCAGTGGCCCGGACGATTTCAAATGGGACCGACGCTTCGGTGACATCGTAGCTCCCATCGGCGGCTATCCGGTGGAAGTGGAAGCCTGGGACCAGGTGGGCAACAAGGGTGCGGCTTGGGGCGAGATCGTGATTCCCGCCCCGGATGAAGTAGAAGAAGCGCCCGGAGTACTCAGCGTCGAGCCGCCAGACGAGCCATCCGAACCACCCTCGATGTCTGGTGATGAAGAAGCCGTTCCGCTACCCACAAACACTCCCGAGACACCGAAAGTAACCGTCTTTGGCGAAAGCGTTGAGGAAACCGCCAGCGAGGAACTCACCACGCTGACGGGTTCGGACAACTTGCTGGTTGGATCAGCAGCCGTGTCTGCCATCAGCGCTGTGATGGCATACATTTTATATACTCGTCGTAAGCGACAGGAAGAAGAAGAACAGAAAGCTAAAGCTGCGGCGCAGTTCAACGCTCAGCAGCGCGCGTTGGAGGAGCACCGCAACAAGAAACTGGCTTGGTGGAGAGCCCTTCAAAGAGCCGCGGAGCTTATCGCAATAGGATCTTCAGTTGCTGCAGGAATTCTTGCTATAGGATCTGCGATTGATTCAGGAATATTCGCTAGTAAAGGGTTAATGTCGCTAACGCCGGAGCCGGAGTGTCAATATTTCGGTGGCGCGTATCAAATATGTGTAACAGCCAATCAACAGTGTTATTTATTCGTTGATGGTAGTCAATCCTGTGTTTCAATGCCAACGTCTGAACCCACGCCAAGCGTGAAATGTGTTCACCTTACTGGTACGCATGAGGCCTGCTTTACAGAAGGGGCGGCGATATCCAAAGATCAGAATTGTGTGGACTACGGAGCGGGGAATACTCGCTGTTTCTTTGTGCCGACACCAATAGATTTTGATCAATTATCAACAGAAGAACCAGGAAACACTGAATACAATGGCAGTATGCTTTACGATTGGTATCGAAAGTTATATTATGACAAGGATGGTTGGTGGTGGGATGTTTATGGCAATGATGGCAATTTTTCAATATGGGAGTCAATGTCCATACTCATGATTCATGAACTACATCTTCACTGGCAAAACATGGATGTGGAAGTAATGATCGAGGGTAGCATCCGGACAGCAAATGCCTGGTGTCAAACCATCTATAAGATATCCGGGCCATGTTCTGATGTTCAATTTGTCAATTGGTTTGCTGCCTACGTAGATTCCGGCGAACATCGGGTACCGAATGGGTACGCAGATGACCCGTTCAGTAAATACTATAACCCTAAAACCGGGGAATCCACATTTACATCATCCGACTTAGAATGGGTTTCATCAATCACATCAGCATGGATCGATCGAGATCCAGAATATGATGATGGTTTTTCAAAATTTCGACCTTATGGTTGGGGAGATTCCAGGTTGGGGCATATTGCTTGGATAAGCGAGTTTTTAAACGACAACCCGGATTTTGCCTTCTATTGGCTTGAAGGATTTCTTATTCCTTCTGGCTGTATTGACAAAGCGATGAAACAAGAGGGAGATTGGACAACAGATAATTGCATACCAGTAAGATAGATTGTACACATATATACTTGATGAATATTCAATTGGAGAGCTATATGAAGGTAACTAAAGTGATTGGTTCAATGATGAAATCTGTTATTCAAGTTGCTACAATTTTCTTTCTCGTTGGCTGTTCCATTCAATCACAAACTCAATCAACTCAACATCCATTGACAACCGTAACACCGACATCGGATTCAATCCCTTCGATGACTCCAACTGCTACAGAAAAGGCAGATCTACCTACTGCTATTAGCAAGTTATTTTTCGATTGTGTTTCGATAAAAGATATTGAATATCAGTCGAATAATCTTCAGGGGACATTGGTATTGTCAAAATCTCTCCTTAGCCTTGTCACGGGAGAAAAGAAAGATCTCGAAACAAACCGGTATGTCTCTGGATTGATCGTTTCTCCTGATCAGTCAAAGCTTGCCTTGACATTGTTTGACCCCAATCGTGTACAAATTATCGATCCCACTGGAAATATCGTGTCGGAATTTGCTTCAATTGATAATAAGCGATTAAAGCCTCTTTATTGGCTTGATGATAATTCTCTGGTTTTGAGAGATTATGATTCCGAAGATGATCCTTTTCCGTCACCATCCATCATATTGAATGTCCAGTCAGGAACCTGGGAAGTGATTACTCCCGAATTTGAGGATATGAACAAGAATCCCGATGGAATTAGCAACGAGTGGTTCCCATATGGGTATTGGACAAGACTGTCGATTAATCCTGACCAAACACATTGGGTATATCCAGCCTATAGCCCTGCGAATGTAACCAATGAATTGATTCTATGGAATGCGAAGTCAAATGAAGAGGTTTTTCGATTGCCTGTCTGGATTGAAAGCACATTCCCCTGGTGGTCACCGGATGGAACCCGTTTTATCAATGGCGAGTATTGGCAGCTTCACACACTTTTTCCAGACATGCCATATGAAGGCGGCTCTGAACTGGTTAGCGTAAATACTTCTGGAGAGATAGAGAGGCTGAGTTACTGGACAGCTCAGTATAAAGCAACACCGCATAGTTATGTTTGGTCACACAATGGAGAAGCGATCGCCTTTTGGCTAGAAATTGTCGATGATGATAACCCAGAGACTGGTGGCCCCCGAAAGCCGCATGAGCTAGCAGTTCTTGATGTAACAACAGGGGAAACAATCAATTATTGTCTCCAAGGATTAGATTATCCTGTGTGGTCTCCCGACAATAAATATCTTGCTGTTCGTGCATCATCTCTTGATAATCCAGAATCTGATGACATTCGAGATGTATTTGTTATCGATCTTGAAAACAAGACAGCATTTGAAATTACCGGTTCAGAGTATGATGAGATTGTCGGCTGGATGATCTCGCCACCGTAGTATTTTGCCTGGAACATTATCGGGTTTTGAACATCAAGCCTATATAGTGTAAGCTTCCACATATGAAGAAGCATCCTTTCACCTCGCTCCTGCTCGCCATCTCCCTGCTGCTGGCAGCAGGCTGCAGCACGCCGACTGCACCTGCCGCAAGCCCGACGGACATGCCGGAAATCTCCACGCCGACCGCCGAATCCCCCAGCCCAAGCCCTACGCCTGATCTGAGCCGGTTAACCATCGAATGTGTTGACATAGTCGAGGCATACCCGGAAAACATCAAGCTAAAGGGTGTTCTAGTAGTTAACCCTATCGGCGAAGATGCATACCTATGGGATCTTCTTGCTGACAATAAATTCATAGATAATGCTGTCCATTCGTCAGTAGTATCCCCAGATCGTTCTATGCTTGCGTTCATCGACTTAGCGCTTGATTCTTTGATTATCATGGACTCAGCTGGCAATCGATTAGATGAAGTTCCGAACTGGGGACGTGGATATTACCTTCTCCACTGGCTCGACGACAATCAAATGGTTATAAGGTTTTCATACTCGGATTCTCCACACGAATCCGATGCCATTACGGTACTCGAATTATCAAATAATGAGCGGCGTGATATCCTCCCTGAATTCCCTGACATTACGGATCATATTAGAGACGTTAATTGGGGTACATATACGGTAAGTCCACTGGTGGTAAATTCCCAACTCAGTCGTCTTCTATATCCGTCTCTTATCAAGAATGACACTTCACTTATTATCTGGAACCTTCAGACGAACCAAGAAGCAGGACGTATCCATCATCATGTCTACGAAGGGGCTGGAGTAAACTCAAGTGCTCCTGCGTGGTCTCGTGATGGTACAACTTTCGTTACGAGCGCCATGCTTCGTTACGTTTTTGATCCGGATATGCAAGCCAATCCGGTCCAGCCCTTGGAATACGCAGGGGATGCTTCTGAAAATGTATATATTAACGTAGATGATGAATTCCCTTATACATTCGGATACGAATTGATCCTTGTAAACGAAGTTGGGAAAGCGCAGCGTCTGTCCTATCTGACGACGAATTACTATGCTATTCAATCAGATTGGACTTGGTCTCCCGACGAAACGCACATTGCATTTTGGTTGACGATTAAAGATGAAGAGCATCCAATTAACCAAGAATTGGCGGTACTGGATGTTGAAAGTGGCGAGGTAACTAATTACTGTATCTCAGGAATTTCCTCACCAATTTGGTCGCCAGATGGCAGCCAGATTCTCATACATCAAGATCCAGCAGATCAAACAAATTATCAAATCGTGGATCTGGATGCTGGCGTAGCGTTTTCCATTTCCGAAGAAGATGATGTCATGGTAAACGGCTGGTTGATCTCCCCGCCATAATTTTACTCAGGAAACTGGTGTTTAGGGGTGTAGAGTAATGTGCCCACAGGTACATCTGGGGGAGGACATTCAATTAGTGCGCTTGAAGGGTAAATACCTCGTCCGAATGGATTTATCGTCAAGTTTTCCTTTAATATGTAACGTTTTCACAAACGGCAACGATATGCTACAAAATTTCCCAATCGGCAATATTATGGTGCAAATCCATGTTTGAGGAGGAAGAGACTACAGGGCAATTCACTGTACAAACGTGTAGGGTGGAAAAACATCATCCGGATATTGTTCCATAGAACAAGGCGAAAAATTTAATATAGTTATGATAATATCCGTTGTGAAAGGCAGGGTGTTTAGTGCGGATATAGTTTTCCCCCCTACAAGTTTTTCCCCTACAGGGATTTTACAATGCTTCCAGGCCCCATCAGGGGATTGACTAGCGGACTCCCATATCTATAGAGAGATCAAGTAAGGCAGGAACGATCGCTCATCGAGAAGTACTTGGAGGAATTCTCAATGATAACTTCCGACTCGCTGCTTGAATTATCCAGACGAGGTTTTTTCCCACTACACGATGGATTTTCAGGTCTGACCCGGCGTTGAATATGCTGTGCGATATTGTGTAGAATGAGTTCGAAGAGTTGTTGGAGAGCTGAAATCACGGTTTGCTTTTCCTTATAATTAGATCAAGACCGTGATTGTAATGCCTTAGATGGTGTTATAGGGCATTTTTAGAACGGATGTACATTTTCCGCCATCACAACTTATTGTGTTATTCAACAGGTGATAAATTGGAATCTATCCAAATGACGAAAAAAGGATTATGTTACATATTGATTGCATTTCTTTCATTACTAATACTTAGTTGCTCATCAACCACAGCAACTCCAACGGTTTTGAATGATTCGCCTGGTATTTCACCAACTAACACAGTGTCATCTTTGGTTGATGAAACACCAGACCCTACACTAACATCTGATAACAGTCGATATACAAAATCTTGTGTGGTGGTTTTGGACAAAATTCCAGAAGACTTGAATCTAAATGGTTTTCTTGTTGTTTACAGCCATCAAGAGGATATCATCTCCCACTTATGGGATTTATCCTCAGGTGATAAATTACTTTTACCCGGCGAGTTTGTTGGAGGCCGCGTTTCTCCTGACCGAAAATTATTAGCTTATTCAGATTCAGAATTGGATTCGATTGTAGTAATCGATGCTGGTGGCAACCCAATGAATATAATCAATAAACCAGATACACTCGCTGGTATATCAATCTGGCTGGACAATCAACGCCTCGTGCTAGATTTGAGTAACGAGCATAACGCCGAGGGAATTATTGTCCTGGATATAACCACTGCTGAAATACAGGAGTACTCACAAGAATTTCCCAATTTTACAGAGTACCCACAAGATTTAAATTGGAGAGAGTTTGGGCAGAGCCGGATGATGGTCAATTCCCCGCTGACCCATTTGGTTTACCCTTCGGATGATTATTGGGATTTTTCCCTCGTCTTGTGGGATCTGCAAACAAATCTCGAAGCCGGGCGAGTATATCAACACTACAATGATTATGCGGGTGTATTCGAAGGTGCTCCAGTGTGGTTCGCAAATGGATTTTACTTCATCACCAGCGCTGCACCTCGATACACAGTCGATTTTGAAAATCCGAGTGATCCTATTCACCCCTTACAAGATGCCGATGAAATAACCGAAAACGCCTTTATCAATTTGGACGATAAACTTCCCTACGTCGATGGTTTTGAACTGATTCGCGTATCATTATCAGGAGAAAAGGAACGTTTGTCATACCTTACGACCACTTACTTCGCCCGCCAAAGTGACTGGGTATTGTCCCCCGATGAAAGTAAGATCGCATTTTGGCTTTCTATATATCAGGATGACAAATATATTGTTGCAGATGAATTAGCAGTGCTTGATATCGAAAGCGGAGAGGTGACCAATTACTGTATCTCGGGATTTTATCCACCGATCTGGTCCCCTGATGGAACTAAAATTTTAATAAATCAAAGTAGGTCTTCTCCATCAACCTACACTATCCTTGATCTTGAAGAAGGTATTGTTGTACCTATTATTGAGGATCAAGATGTTTATATTGACGGCTGGATGCTCTCGATGCCATAATGATTTCTCTTCAGCAATAGCGTATTTTGAGTATCAAGCCGGTATAGTGTAAGCTTCCACTATGAAGAAGTATTCTTTCACTGTGATCCTGCTTGGGGTGGCACTCCTGCAGGCAGCTGGCTGCAGCACGCCGGCTACACCTATAGCGAACCCGACAGATACTCTAGAAATCTCCGCGTCGCCAGGTGAAAGCCCCAGCCCGTCCCCTTCGCCCGACCTCAGTCGGTTATCGAATCGATGTGTCGAGACTTTTGCTAGTATTCCACAAGGAATTATTCTGAAAGGGGTTCTCGTTTTAGACTCTCCTGGAAGCAATAATGAAACCTATCTCTGG
Organism: Anaerolineales bacterium; assembly: GCA_034430425.1. Taxonomy (GTDB): domain Bacteria; phylum Chloroflexota; class Anaerolineae; order Anaerolineales; family E44-bin32; genus WVZH01. The sequence continues at coordinate 7,636 of DAOUEK010000116.1, forward strand.
GATTTGAGTTCAGGAGATCAAGAAGCCATTGGTTCGATATATATTTGGGGTTTAGCTGTGTCGCCAGAGGTCAAGTCCTGGATTTGCTGTAAAAACAGCGACATGAGTCATGCGACCTTCTTCACAACTTCTCCGGAACGAGTTGGTTGTGATAAGCCCAGCTCGGCACGGAGTTGAAGGAGTTGCTGTTGTTCAAACTCACTCAT
>DAOUEK010000117.1:0-14201 GCA_034430425.1 Anaerolineales bacterium
GGATTCACACCACAGCTGCGGCGCAGGAGATGGCCGACAATATGGGAGCGCGGGCATTTACGCGCGGGACGGATGTTGCCTTTAGCGCCGGGCAGTATCTGCCTGGCACAGCCTCGGGCCGTCGTTTGTTGGGGCACGAGTTGGCGCATGTCGTGCAACAAACCCGCAGCGACATTAGGCCGGACAACGATGTGCAGCGGGATGATAACACCCAAGTCGAAGTGACCAGCATCGGCACCTGTTCGGTTGAGCAAGGCAACACCTTCTCACGAGCGATCAGCACTGCTTTGGGTTGGTTGCGCAGCGCCATCCAAAGTTTGAACCACTTTATAGCCTTACCGTTAGCAAGCACAAGCGAATTTGTCCGTCGCTCATTGGACTTGCATTTTCATACCCACAATGTGTTCCACGCTGAGTTAATCCGTAACCGCCTTCAATCTATTTTGACTGATTCCCAACGCCACAGGAATTTTGCCATGGAGTGTGCTCCACAAAATGATCCCGTTTGCGGGTCTTTTGGGGCCTATGGCTTTACGCAGCCCGGTGGTGGGAGTGGCATTCGTTGGTGCCCGCAGTTCTTCCGTGGTGGTGCGGTTTATCAAGCCCGTATGATCATTCATGAGACCGCGCATCACTTCGCCCGCAGGGTCGGCACTGCCGGGCACGTTGGCGACCGGGCATATTTGAATGACCGGGCTTATGCCTTCCTGCGCCCTGAAGAAGCGATGGACAACGCAGACTCATTCGCCATATTCTGCCAAGACATAGGTCTGAGTCGCCATCATATCCCCCCGGGTCTCACGATGGATACTTTCAGCGATTGCCGACCGGTCCAAAGCAACCAGGTGAGATCGGCACTGGCTCGGGCCGAGCGTTGGAACGTCAATGCGATAAACGTCACTTCCGATACCCGGCCGGCGTTTATCAATGCTTATGCTACTCTGCGTCGTACCCACCTCGGAAGCGACAACCCGGCCCATATTCCCCGACTGCGCCGCGTGTACCAACGCGTGCGGACACAGCTGCAAGCCAGAATTCCATTTGAATGCGAGACTGCCGGAAGTCCCTGCGGCGCCAATACCATCGGTTATTATCGCTACTTTTTGTGGTGGACCAGTGACGTTCTGCATTTATGCCCACACTGGTTTGCGATCGCGGACGAAAGTGATCGCATCGAGGCGCTCTACATACTGGCTTTGAGGCGTTATGGAGATCTTTCCGAGCGCGATGCACAGCGGTATGCGGCCTTGGGGAGAGCGTTATCCGAGCTGTATTGGTCTGCACCGGCGCCTTTACCCAGCGAACCTTTCCCCGAATCAACCACACCAGGTACAGCCATTGCATGAGTGTGGAAATGATCGGACGGAAGTCCAGACGAAAGCGGTGCCGATGATTCTCCTCAAAAGGGTTGATCCCAAAGCGGCACATCAGCCAACTCGAATTTCCTCCGTCGAGAATGCTGCTGCCGAATTTCAAGTTTCAACCAATCCACATGGGTTGAAGTACGAATCGCTTGGGTGCCAGGAAGGATGCATCTGCGGCGGCGGCTGCCCGCGCTGCCTGGGCGTGCAGGCCAAGCTGAAGGTCAATCCCCCCGGCGATATCTACGAGCAGGAAGCCGACAACTTGGCCGATGCGTTGATGCGCATGCCGGCCCCGGCCATCCAACGCGCGCCGACTTGAGGCGCTGGTTCCGATTCGGCGTGTCCGGATGAGGAGACGGAGACGGTCCAGACCAAGCCGCTGGCGGAGAGCATCACTCCGCTCGTACAGCGCCAGGTCGGGCCCGAAGATTCGGCGGTGGAAGAGGATGAAGACGTTCTCCAGCGGCAGGATGCTGATGAAGAAGTAGAAGAGGACGAGGCAGTGCAGCTGCAAGCAGACGGAGAAGAGTCGCAGGATGATGAGCCGCTGCAACGCCAGGCGCTGGACGAAGACGAGGATGAAGAAGTCCCAGTGCAGGCCAAGCCGGTCGAGGGGGCAGCGCCCAGGGTGAATGCCGGTATGGAAAGTCGTATTCGCGGCTTGAAGGGCGGCGGCGTCCCGCTGCCGGTCGGCACGCGCGACTACTTCGAGCCGCGTTTGGGATTGGATCTGGAATCCGTCCGGGTTCACGACAGCGCAGCAGCGCAGGAAATGGCTGCTGATTTGAAGGCGCGGGCATTCACGCGTGGGACGGACATCGTCTTTGGCGTCGGGCAGTACTGCCCAGAGACGGAACGGGGTCGACATTTACTGGCGCACGAATTGACTCATGTTGTTCAACAAGGAAAAGCCCAGCGCCTGAGCACAGATGGGATAGCGGACCGAAGTGGGATGAGCGTCGCAAGTCAAGCGCCGGAAATGGTGGCACGCGCAGTTGACTTTGCTGCGATCAGGACGGACATAGAAAGTGGAGGCAAGCCGGGAATACCATCGGCGTTACAAAACAAAGGCGTACAATCCGGAAAGGTAGGAGAAGGAGCAAACTGGCCGTCGAAGTTCATTGGTCGAAAGAGAAAATGGCTTACGGCCGATAATGGAAGTGTGCCAACTGATCCATCTCTTTCCATTGAAGCTTTCTTCTTCCCTTCTCCTATCCAACATACTACGCACCGAGCTTTGATTATTGGAGGGATCCATGGGACAGAAGTATCCTCCTATCAGATTGCTGAGGAGATGATTAATATCCTTAAGACTCCGGCAGGGGCAAAGACTCTTTACTTTCACACACTGATTATTCCCAAGGTGAACCCCGGTGGTGTACTTGATATTTGCCGCTGCAATCGGCAGGAGGTTGACCTTAATCGGAATTTTCTGGCACCGGCAATTTCCACCAGCATATGTAAGATCCCAGGCTGGCGTAAACGAAATAGAAAGAACTCCACAAATTGCCTGTGTACGAGACCAAAACGGAACGTTGCACCGGAACAACCTGAAACGAAGCTGATCAAGAAAGTGGTAACGGAGTTCATGCCAGATCGTATTTTGAGCCTTCATGCCATAAGTAATGTAAAGCAGGCAGGCATCTTTGCGGATCCTGCTACCGATCCAGAGAGTATTAAGTTAGCACGCTCGCTTGCAGAAACACTTCCCGAAAATGTGCGCAAGGGAAATTTAGGTCTTAAGGTGACTTACACGGGCGGCAGTACAGGGGGAACCAGTCTTGGAGCTTGGGCTCCAACAGTCATTAAAGGGCAGACAACTCCTGTAATTACAATGGAGGTCCCTGGTTATTCATTATTGAAACGAAGAAGTAAGGGTTTCAAGGGAGCACGATCACTAGAGATTTTTCTCACTACTTCCTTGGGCTTTGTACAGGATCCGAAAAGCTTGATGAATCCGGAGGATAGAGCGATTCTCAAAGAGGTCGATAATTTATCTTCATCCGATCTCAAAATGTACTTGACGGGTCGGGAAAGTCCACAGACGAAGAAATTGGCAAAAAGAATCGAGAAAAGAATTTTGAGTCGGGTAAAAGATCTCAACCTCTACCTCAATCGATATCTAAAGGATGAAAAAGCGCGGCTAAAAAAGCTTCCTAAACCAACAAAGATAGCTGGTTTGAAGAAACTGAAGAAGCTAACACCCATTATACCGATCTCTCGGCTGCGCTTCTTTGGTACGTCTGTGAAAGGTAGAAGGAAACTTACTACGGGTCCGAAAGCCGGACAAGGAGGCATTATATTTGATAAATTCTTCATGACGGGCTCTAAAAAGAATGGGTGGGACAGTCTTCCCCAGAAATATTGGATCGATAAGCGTAAGCCCTACGGGCCATGCAGTATTACGAATATAAGAGAAAGAAAGAAGAAATGTAAAGTCGACAAGGTCATGTGGTCGGCCGAGAAGACCAGTGAGAAGCTCAGAATTTTATTGGAATACTCCGCACTCCCCGGTACTTCCCGACATCACTGGGGTACGGATATGGATTTTAACTCAACGAATGATGCAGATTGGAAACCTGGCGGGAAATACCATGAATTGGGTGAGTGGTTGAAGTTGCATGCACACAAGGCTGGCTTCTCTTGGGTTTACGAGGGAAAAACAGGTGGCTATAAAGCCGAACCTTGGCATTGGACGTATGTACCACTCGCAAAACCTATCCTAGAAAAATATAGAAGTGATGTAGACACGATGCAGGACTTGATCGCACCGATCGTTCAATACTTCCAGACTCGCGCAAAGGTCCTAAATCTTACTGTACCTGTGGATTTCGAAAGTGAACTTAAAAAGATAAATATATTGAGCTATATGACGACGATAAGGAAGGGTCTTTAATCCGAATTCGATAGTGGATTTGATAGAACGCAGAGTATGTGCGTTTATCCGGGGATGGACGGGTGCTGAAATGCTACGTTTCCCTTGTAGAATTTCTTCTACATCCACAATGAAATGAAGATCTTTTCAAAGGTCGTAAACTGAATAAAACGGAGATGATAGCGCAACGTGCAATTAATTCGCAAGAAGATGGGTAGCGATAAAGTTTCACCAAACCGACAGGCAACCTCGAGCCGTGTGGCGCAATTTATACCCGCAGTCAATAGAAGTAATCTGAGTACACTGAGTGATTATTTTACGAAGTCGACTTGTTCCTGCGGCGGCGGCTGCCCGCGCTGTGCCTCTCCATTCGGAGATCTACCCATAAGCACACCCGACGATCCCTGCGAACGCCAGGCCGATCAGGATGCCGAGCGCGTGATGCAAAGTCCACCCAGAGTCAGCCGAAAGGCGGTTGTCGAAGGAGAAACGACAGGCGGGGGTGTTCTTGATCACGATGAAGTGGAGCAGGAGGAAGGCACGGAAGAAGAGTCCCGGCTGCAACGTAAACCGGGGTTGATGGGAGCGGCGGATGATGGCGAAGATCAAAACCACGGTAAACCAAGTGCCTTGAATGGAAAATCTGGGGCTTACCGCGCCGGGAGCATCGACGCGCTCTCCGGCTTGGGGACGGGTTCGCCAATTTCGGTTGGCGATCGCCAATTTTTTGAATCCAGGTTGGAGGTCGACCTGAGTGAAGTGCGCCTTCACACCAACGATGCGGCGGCTGCCAGGGCGGAGGCAGTGAACGCTCGCGCCTTTACCCTGGGCAGCGACATCGTCTTCGGAGCGGGTGAGTATGCGCCTGGGACTCAATCCGGAAGGACCTTAATGGCGCACGAATTGGCCCATGTCATCCAACAGAATCGAGGCCTCGTCCGCCCCAGTGTGCAGCGGCTACTCCGGGTGATCGATCCCTCTGAACCGCCGGCTCACTTGCCGCCGCCAGATGGGCGCACGCAGCGGGCGGTACTGGTGGAAGGATGGTTGGGACAGTTATGCCCTTCCGGCGTCTGGCGGGTCGATCGCGCCACCGGCATCGTGACCCTGGGCAATAGCGATACATTGTGCACGGCCGACGGAGTCGCCGCCAGCGGGACGCCGGTGTCCACTGATTGTGTCTGCCGCGCCAGCTCTAGTGATTATCCGCAAATCGACATCCTTATCGAGGAAGTATTCGGTTATAGCTATTTCCGCTTCGATCGCGATTTGGGAATCTATACGCTGGTGGATGACACGCTTGACCTGACCAGCTCCGGCGAGGGTGCAACGCTTTACCCGGAGGATGGCGCCTGGCTGGACAACACCACCATCGTGCTCAGCGGACGCAGTACACGGGTGGAAGGAGCTGGCGACACCACCACCGAGCGCAGTATGCGTGAGGTGCGCGATCCGCCCTGGTTGATCCTGGCTCACGAACTGTGCGGCCACATCGATCTCCGTCAGCGCGGGGTGGAGGAATATGACCACCTGGAAACACCGACCGGGGATCGATCGGCTGTCGATATCGAAAATCGCATCCGACGTGAACATTCCACGATGGGGGATAGTTACGGTATTCGCGCCGGCAACACAGGCTCTTTCTACGGGGCTTTATATGTCGTGCAGTCAGGAGATACGCTCGAGCGTGTGTCTCGGCGAGTCGGAATGAGCACCGGGCCGGAAGTCTGGGATGAGGATGACCATCATCGGCACATCATCCACTGGCCCAGTGGTGATCATCCATATCGAGAAGAAATGGCGGAGTTGTTTACGCCCGGAACCGAGATCGTCATTGAAGGCATTCATTATCATGAGGTTATCAGCGGCGAATCCTGGACCAGCATCGCCCGCATGTGGCAGGTTACTTACCAGGCTTTGCGGCGCGCCAATCCCGGTGTGATGGTCGTTCGTCCCGGTATTCGTTTGCTCATTCCTGTGAGCCAGGCTCGCATGAGCCCTGCTCCGGTTGTTCAGGAGCGCAACTACCCCGGTGGTGGGCGCGTCGAGCGGCTGATCCCGGGGGAATATCTGGTATGGAATTTCGACATCAACCGGCATGATCTAAAAGCGGAGCATGAAGCCGGGTTGACGGAGATCGTCGCCGAGATTAGCGCCGCGCTGGCGCACAGCCCATTGGTGGAAGTTGACATTGAGGGTCAGGCCAGCCTGACGGGATCGGATGAGATCAACGATCCCCTTTCGAAACGGCGGGCACAGTCGGTGCGCCAGGCGCTGATCGATGCCGGGATCGACGAGAGCCGCATACGTTCGGTGTCCGTGGGAAAAAGAAAATCCAGACCGGCTGTCAGCCAGGAGAATTTGGCTCGCAGCCGGGCGGTGTTGATTGTGGTCGTGCCGCGTTTCGCTACGCAACAGCCGCTGCCGGAGATGCCGGCTGCCTCGCCTGTTATGGCCGATCCGGTGATGGTCGGTGAGTGCGTCATCGCCCTGTCGATGATGGCGTTGGAAGGCGGTCCGGTGACACTACGCCGAACAAATCAATACGTGGCGGTACAGGCTCGCGATAACAGCGGATACGGGTGCGAAGGCCGTCAGCCGGTCGTAACGCCAGGCATGTTCTTCATGGGAAATGCGGCCGTCATGCCGGAAAACTGCGGCAGTCTGCACTTCGTTCATAATGTGCGCCCTTACATCCAAATGGTTTTCAAAGATGGTTCACGACTGCGTAAAACCACCAGCACCTGGGTGCTGGACTCAATTGATCCCTATCCCACTTTCACACCCCCCGGAATGTCGGCGGGAATGCTGGCGGCAACGAGCAATGATTCCCCGGGCTTGTGTATCCCCAGACTGGGGACGTTGGCATTTTCCGAAAGCCTGATCAGTTCCGTCGAGCTGCGGGATGAGTTCCGCATGTTCCTGATGTTCCAACCCAACGGAGGGCAGCGGAGAACGCTGCAGGCTGCCACCTGGTGGTTCATGGGAATCGCACGAAATCCGGTTAGCGAACTTCCGGAGGCTGAAACCCATACCGGGGGAGGCCAACTGGAATTGGATACGACACTCTCACGGGTGGTGCCTGATTCGGGGTATGGCCGGCCGACCTCGGAACAGCCGGTTACGGCGCCCAACGTACGCCAATTGGAGTACGACATCGATCGGGGTGGGCTGGGCACGACCCGGACCTTCGCTGACCTTTTCTTCCGATTGTTCAGGCGGGAAGAGTAATCTTGATGAAGGTGAGTCGCTGCAAGGCTGTCCCTGCATGGCGGCATGGAGCTGTTGCTGCGGGTGATTGTTGCAAGTATTTTGGTTTCGAGTATGCCTGCCGGAAACCCTGCAAGTAACGTGAACTTTTATGTTGCATATTTCTGACTATAAGATTCCAATCCACCGATCTCGGTCGTCCGGGGGCAAGCATCAAATTCCTTGGGAAAGAAATTCCCATTTCCGGAGTCCCTCCACTATGGGTTCATCCATTACAGGCATCCGGTGTTGGCGTGTGATTCCCCAATCTTGGATCACTCGAAAGTCTTCTTGGCAACTTGACTGAAATATCCAGATTGAATTTGGTTGAATTATTGTAAGATATACAGAAGCGAGTCCTATAGGGGTGCGGCATGCAAATGATTTCGAAAGTATCACGCGAGGCACAATCCAGGACCACGCATCGTATTCCAGCACTGCTTCCTTCGAAGAAAAATGAACATATCGGGTTGTCGATTTCCAGCCCACTCGGAACGCTCCAGCGTTCGCCCGCCTGCGTCTGCGGCGGCGACTGTCCGCGCTGCGCGCCAATACAGACGAAACTCATAATCGGACAGCCGGGCGACAAGTACGAGCAGGAAGCTGATCGCATCGCCGATCAGGTAATGCGTGTGCCCGATCCAGGTGATCGAAATTTCCAACCACAAACGCTAGTGGGTAGCGGGCTGCAAGCGAAGCGTGCCGATGGAGGGGCCTTTCTAGAGGTCACCTCGCATGCGCAGATTCACGCCGCGGAATGTCCGGGCTGCTCACTCCCGCAGGCGACGCGCGATTTCTTCGAACCGCGCTTCGAGCAGGATTTTAGCAGGGTGAGGGTACATACCTGCGATGATGCCTCGCAGATGTGCAACACGCTGCAGGCAAGAGCGTTCACCCATAGCACCAATATTTTCTTTAGCCGTGGTGCATACGATCCCGCTTCGTCAATGGGGAAAAAGCTATTGGCACACGAGTTGACACACGTGGTACAGCAATCCTCAAACACCAGGCCGAAAATCCAGCGTTGGCCAGAGATACCAATAATCGGTCCGCTCGATGTATGTATCCATGTAGAGGGTCAGAAAGTGTGTGGCTCAGATGCAAAATCGGTTTGCGAGAAGAATCGGTCGATTCCGGGCTGCAATTATGTATGTAAAATGTTGGGATGTAAAGAGCCACTGAAGGAAAGGGGCTGTCCACTGAATTTCCATCCAGCGCGATCATCAATGTATAAAGGTTTATGCTGCATTGGAGAGATCGAAGGAGAGCATAACTGCTGCCCAGCATCACGCGCAGCATCGCATGATCGACGTTGCTGTAAGGAAGGTGAAATTGCGGCTAATGGTCTCTGTAAAAAAACCCCTGACTTGCCACCTATTTGCCCGTTGTGGTGGAAAACGACAACAGGAAAATGTTGCTATCCACCAAGTTTCCCACAGGGTCCAATATGCGTTGTGCCAGATAAGCCTGCACCTCCCACACCCAAACCCCCGGTTGCTCCGCCAGTGCCCAAGCCGAAAGAGATCTTTTTTAGATTCGATCGGCCGCGCACTACCGAGACAAAGGCTTCAGCACTCAAGGGATGCACGACCAGTAAAGGATATCGGAATTTCGAGGAACTGGTTGCACAAATGAAGTTAGACTCGACGCTGCGCGTTCAACTCGTGGGTAAGGCTTCGCCCGAAGGCCCCTATGCCTATAATCTGAGCCTGGGAGCACGACGCGCGGAGCTGGCTAAAGCCGCGTTGGTGGATATGGGAATTTCGGCCTCCCGCATCCTCGATCCACCAATGGGTACGATCGATCCTAATTGTCAAAAGGTTGAAGCGGGCGTATTTAGCTGCGGTGAAATTGGAACTTCCGGCGATGATGATCGCCAGGTGAACGCACGCCTGTTTCGGGGAAAATGACGGAATTTCATTTGGAGTTTGGCCTGAGCTGGAGAATGAAACTCACTCGTTTCGTGAGGTGTTGAGACTTAAATGTTATGCTTGATCGCATTCTCAGGACATTCGACCAAGTAATCTGTAACGTGAGCCTCGATTTGGGAAATTGGCGTGTATCAAATAAGCGGTCAAAGTGTGTGGGGGTCTGTCTTGCAGACGATTTGTAGAAAGCCGATCCGTAATATCATCTCTGATAAGAGCCGTATTCATCCACCAAGTCCTTCGGCTTCACTTGACCAATACACACCCGAATTTCCGATCCTTTCAGGGGTTGTTCAGTGTTCGCCAAGCTGCGCCTGCGGCGGCGGATGCCCGCGCTGCGCGCCAATACAGACGAAACGCAAAATCGGGCAGCCGGGCGACAAGTACGAGCAGGAAGCCGATCGCATCGCCGATCAGGTGATGCGATCGCATGAAACCACAATCCACCCCAAAGACCAGATCACTCCCCAGGTTCAGCGGCATCGCCAGAGGCGACCTCGGCTTGAAAGGTTCAGGCCAACCCCTGCCGGCTGCCACGCGGGACCGCTTTGAAGCGCACTTCGGGCAAGATTTGGGGGCAGTGCGGGTTCATGCGGATCACAGCGGGGCTGATGCAGCCCGAAGGCTGAATGCGCGTGCCTTTAGCCTGGGAAGGCAGATTGTTTTTGGGGCGGGAGAATACTCGCCCATGACCCAGGAAGGTAAGCGTCTGCTGGCCCACGAACTGGTGCATGTCATCCAGCAGGGCGCAGGTGATGACTCGCGCCCACGGCGCTTGCAGAGGCAACCAACTCCAGAGAGCACAGGTGTTGAGGAATTCCCGTCAGCGGAATCGGAGATTCCCGGACTTGAGTCAGCCCAGCCAGATGGCGGGTATATGGGGCCCGACCTGGGGCCGTCGTCAGACCGGCTGGATCTGGAGTTTGGCGTCAATCGATCCACCCTGACGGCGGCGCAACGAGATCAGGTCGGGCAGTTCGTGGAGAATTGGGAAGCGAGGAGCGCCAACGAGGAGATCGAGGCCGATGGTTTCGCCAGTACCGACGGACCGGAAGACTACAACCTGCGTCTCTCGCGTCAACGTGCCCAGTCCGTGCGGGCGGATCTGGTCGATCGCGGTGTACCGGCAGACATGGTTGATACGACAGCCCACGGAGAGACCACTGCCTTTTGCTCCCCAGAAGCCAACCGACGCGCGGTGATACGGAGCCTGCCGAGTGGTCCACTGCCCGTTATTGTACCGGGTCTCTACGGAATCCCGCCGGGGCTCACCGACGCATTCTGCCGGGGCGTCTTCGGGGGTGTGAGCCTCTCCGTCGATGATGTCAGGGTCAACGGAGTCAATCCTGGCGCCGAGCTGAACCTGCGGGTCACTTCTCGCCCCTATCTGCATTTGCATGCCAGAAACGACGTTACGTATGAGCCCCGGGTGACGCTGCACGTTTCGGCCTTCGCCTCCCTTTACTCCGGGATGCGCGCCAGCGACTTCGAAGCCGGGATCATCCAGAATGTCTTGCAGGTCACCCGCGAGTTCACCTATGAGAACGGAGTCGTAGTGCGCAGGCAGACGCTTCCCCCGCCGCCGATCAACGACGGTGACAGAATCGGCGGGTTTCCATTTATTAGCATGTTCCCGCCAAACGTCATCCGATTCAAGGAGAGCGGCGACTCGGCTCGTCCGAGACTGATGGACACCCCGAACGACTTCGCTCACCTGGTGTTAAGCGACGAACCGGCTTGCTTCCCCGGTGGTGGGGTCATCGAACAGTCGCCGCTGGCCCACATGAAGGTCAACGACCTGTTCCGCACCTGGGTGGCCGTGCACCATCGACCATCGGGTTGTATGCTGGGGGTCCATCACATCGATTGGCAACCGGATTGGTCGGTACGTGTGGGCGCAGGTCACACACCGGTATATGAGTGCAACGTCACCAAGGTACTCGAACCGGACGGAGACGGCAGCCCGAAGTTCCTGACCGGTTGGCCAACGGCCAACGAATCGGATTACAGGTCATGTTCATCCGGTTCGGGGATTGTGGCGGTGGACGATGATATAGAGCGCTTCAGACATGGAAGCCGCCGGCGTAAGCATCGATAAAATGAGAATTGAGGACAAGGCGAGTGGTTTCTCCGCTGATCTGCTGAACGCTGCGCTAAAAAGGAGACGTCAGTGGGGGACGACAGCGTCTACTTGAAGATTGCTTTCGTTTTGATTTTCACAGTTTTCCATGTATGATGAAGTTGATTGAGATTAATGGGGGTATACCATGCGAGCGATGTCCCGGAAGTCGCATGCGGTCACGGACCAGCGCAGGATAAAATCTCCACATCCTTCTTTGCATCAACAACCATCTCTACACAGCTTTTCGGCACCATTAGCGATGATGCAGCGCTCGACTGCCTGCGCCTGCGGCGGCGGCTGCCCGCGCTGCGCACCGCTGCAGGCCAAACTCGAAATCGGACAGCCGGGCGACAAGTACGAGCAGGAAGCCGATCGCATCGCCAATCAGGTGATGCGTATGCCGGACGATGCCATCCAGCCAACACCCCTTGCGGATCATATCTCACCGCTGGTGCAGCGACAAATTGATGGGGAAGAGGATGAAGAGGAACCCATCCAGGCGAAATTAGAATCTCCCTTGCAGCGGCAAGCTGAGGGAGAGGAAGAAGAAACCATTCAAGCCAAAGGAGATAGTCCGAGTACATCAATAGCAACGCCTATGCGGCAAACCAATATAAATACATTAATAGGAGGGGGACATCCGCTTCCCGACTCAGTTAGAAAATTTTTTGAACCCCGCTTTGGATACGATTTCAGCGGAGTTAGAATACACACCGGCAACAGGGCATCTGAAGTCGCCAGATCGATAAATGCCCAGGCGTTTACCAAAGGTACAGATATCGTTTTTGGCTCCGGCCAGTATAAACCGGGGAGTTGTTCTGGCGATCGTTTGCTCGCCCATGAATTAACCCATGTCGTGCAACAAGGAAATCCTGCGCAGTCACAACCAGGAGAATATTCGCAAGCAAAGACAGAAGCAAACAAGCGCACCACACCAATTATAAGTTCTGGAACATCGGAATCCATCATCAGGCGGGCGGTGTCTTGCACGACTGCAAAAAAAGTCCATGGCAAACCCAACGAAGTGGGTATATCGACGATTGAAGGGAGTACACGAACGAATTATGTCGTCATTAGATCATTCGAAATAAGCGAGAAACCCGTAACCAAATGGAAGTATCCTGATCCATCAGCCCGATTTGGGTGGGATAAGAATAATATCTGGATCGAAATCGATTGGTGTAAGAATACCAAGGGAAGTATCCAGATCGGATCTGCTGTGCCGTCTGCCATCAGGCAAATGTTCCAGAATCTGTTAGGCCAAATTAGTTCTGGCAAGCTCGATATGAATAAATCGCTTAAGCAGGCGAATTTTCAACATTTCATCAAGATCATGCTGAGACTTAAATCGGGCTGGAAAATTAGTGCTATGCTCTACACAGATATCAAAGGGGGCAGTGAATATAGTGGAGCAGGCGCTGGGGGATGCGTCGAATGGGGTCCATTTACCGGTTGTATTAAAGGAGGCCATGAAAAAGGTTTTGGATGGAATGTTCAAGGAACTCTAAGTGTCACTTGGGTTAACGTTCCTGAGGGGTTTAAATGTCCGAAAGAGAAGAAACAGACATCCAAACTTGTGATTACACCGAAATATACATGCAAACAATACATTCCGGCAGGGACCAAAAAAATCACAAGCTTGGAATCGGATATAGATACAAAATCATTTTATATCTATTATCCGTATATAAGACATGAGAAGAAGTCAATTGATACAAAAAGAAGTCAAATCCTGGAGCTCACCGAAGCTCTACAAAAAGGATATAAAGTCGTCAGCATCACTGGACATGCTTCCCCCGAAGGCCCCATTAAGAGAGAGACTAGAACCTTCATGGGGAATGAAGCCCTCGCCCAAAAACGAGCCGATACGGCAAAGGAATTCGTTAAGGATATTTGTCTTTCCGTAGGTTGTGCAGGTGACATCAATGCAATCGTCCCTGAGGGTAAAAAGGAGTTATACACCAAATGGGTAAACGGAAAGGAAGCCAAAGGACAAGAGCAAGGCAAAGAAGCCATTGACAAATTCCTGATCAAGGAAGAGGAAAGAAGGCACTGGAAGGATCCAGATTTCATTAAGAAATTGCGCATCGCGCAGAGAAGAGGAAGGTTCAGCAAACCATTGATCGAGAAGGTCTATCATCACCTTCGAAGGGCGGTCATAACACTAAGAAAGGAGACAGATAAAACAGTTACAACCACCGTGAAGACGGAAGCTTTCTGGAAAACACTTGATTCATGCCCCAATAATTGCATTTTAAGCGATGCCAAAAAGTTGCTTGAGAAAATGGATAAAGAGTGATTCTCATACATGTCAGGCAACCGCGCTTGTCAGGCTATTTTAATTAGCAAGCGGTTGGGGATTGTCCGTTAATCCAATCGATAAATTCCTTGACGAATGTTGGAGGTTGAAACAGATTAAAATAAAAGGATAAGGGTTCTCCCCCCTTTAATGGTGGGACGATCCATGCGGTTCCCTATCCACGTGATCCTAGCAGGATTTCCATGGGGACAGGTTAAAAGAAGCCTGCCCAAGCCGTGGGAGATGCTGTGATCGAGCTCCTGAATTCATTGCCGGTGCGCGTCCACACAGTCACCTCGGATAACGGAAGAGAATTCGCCGATCACGAACGGATTGCTCGAGAACTTCGTACGGATGTCTATTT
>DAOUEK010000118.1:0-3666 GCA_034430425.1 Anaerolineales bacterium
TAGGAGATCCTGAGAAGGTTATCCCCGAGCAGATGTCTTTGAACGGGATCGAAGGGCTGCCGATTCAAACGACACACGCACTCCGGGTATATGTGCTGCCGTATCACCATAGAGACCCTTTTGATCGGCTTCTTGTCGCTCAATGTCAGCTTGAGGATTTACCCATCGTAACGGATGATCCTGAGATTGCGAAATACCAGGTCAATGTGGTGTGGTAGAGTAAAACCCGACATCCTGTTTTTTTATTGGATATTGGTAATGCCGGGTCAGTAGTTCAACCAGCTCGTCCAGCGCCATATCGTCTGCTTCGCCGATTACATAAAACATTTTGCTCATCGCTTTCCTCCGTTTGATTTGCCCCGAAGGGCTTGGTTTGCCTCCGGATGGAGACCAGTTCACGCGCTCCGGACTCGAACCGGATCGAGGCGACTGCTGCGGGGATGATGCGCGTTTTGCGATTGAATGATTAATGGGGTATTCTGAACAGGGCTTGTTGAAACCGGCGCTTTTTTAGATTCGTTGGTGCAAGAGAAATTCAAGGGAGGATTGTATGGAACGCAAAGCGGCAAGATTTTGGTATGGAACAACCGCTCTCATTCCCATCGTCATTATGCTAATTACAACCGCAACCATGACATCCTGCAGTTCGACTGTGGCCACCAGCGCGCCACCTTCACCGGAAGCCACGAAAGAACCGACCAACACCTTAACGCCAATGCCAACTCCCACGATGACGCCAACGCCCAGCCCCACAATAACCCCCACGCCATTAGGCGGGTCGGGTGTTGTGCTCCTGGATCTGCGTCCAGACACATATGACGATTATCTGGGCATATTCGCGCTTGACGTCGTCTCGGGCGAATTCACAAGGGTTACAGATGAGGGATACGCACTTGAAGCCGTATCACCCGGCGGCGATAAATTCCTGGTTTCTCAATCTGAAAGCCTGTTGTTGGCACAGCTCAACGAATCAGAATTCGTTACCGTCGCGCAGAATTTTCTGGGACACAGTAATAGTACCAGGGCATATTGGCTACCTGGAACAGACACGGTTGTGTTTCTAGGGAAAGAGCAAGGAAAGAATTTTATCTATTCCGTCCGCGAAAATGGCACGCAATTGAAGAAAATTACCCAACAAGGGGCGAAGTTGTATGGCCTTGCCAATACCCACTCAAGCAATTCAATCATGTGGCATGAACAGGACAAAAATTCAATTTACCTCCATTGGCATAAAGCTAACATGGACGGTTCCAATCAGGAAACTCTGAAGGAAATAATGGACCCTGTTTACTCTCCAACCGGAGATCGACTTGCATACATGGATAATCAAAACCGAAATTGTGTCGCAGATACCGACTTGTCTGATGTAGTTAAACTTACGCTACCGATTGAAGTTGACCAATTCACATTTTTAGGTTTGCCGTACCTCCAATGGATAAGAGGCGGAGAGAATCTGTTGGTGTATATCAATGTTTTTGGGGGTTCGGGATCTCATCATCATTATTTCATTTACTCTGCATCAGGCTTATTTGAACAAGAGGCTGAAGTTCCTATTATGATGTCAGGGATACGTTCTATATCTCCTGATGGGTTACAGATGATTTTTTCGTCATGGGAGCAAGAGGGTAATATGTTTTTTCCTACCTACGACCTTTACTTGCTCGATCTGCTTACCTATGAAGTCACGCCACTTGATTTTGATCTTCCCGAGGATCAAGTATATGCAAGTATGATGTGGCTTTATTAATTTTGTGACTTGCCCTTTCATTGTTTCCTGATTGAAGGCCAATGGCGCATCGCGGCTCGATGCTCTAACGAGGGAAACCTTTACAGGAGGGTGTGATGAAGCAAAAAGCGACAGGAACTGGATATAATGCGCCGATTCTGGTTTGCATCGGGTTGTTTACAATCGCGCTCATTACTGCTTGTAGTTCTTCTGTAAAAACCAGCGTGCCATCTTCACAAGAGGCTACGAAAGAGCCGACAAGCACTTTAGAGCCAACGCCTTCCCCCACGATGACTCCTACCCTACAACCGAGTCCTACAATTACTCCCTTGGGCGGGTCGGGAACCTTGCTGTTGGAAATACTCGACACAAGCGAAACCTGTGTTGATGCGTGCCCCTCCTTGGGGATATTCTCATTCGATATTGCCTCTAGCACACTAGCTCAAGTCATTGATGAGGGATTCAGGCTCGAAGCAGTGTCTCCCGACGGAGAAGAAATTCTGATTTCTCAATCTGAGCAACTTATGGTTGGCAATCCGAGTGGCGCAGAATTTACCACCATTGCCCAAAATCTATCGGAGGGCGGGGGAGTAGCTGGTAGCGCTAGAGCATATTGGCTTTCGGGAACAGACACGATTGTGTTTATTGGACAAGAACAAGGACAGGACTTCATATATTCCGTCCGCGAAGATGGATCAGATCTAAAGAAGATTTCACAAAAAGGAAGCAAAATTTTACGACTCTATAATACGTACTCGAATTCCACAATTATTTGGGAAGAAGGCTCGTCCTCGAGCGCAGGAATATTCAATCAGGGAACCTGGCGGGCAAACGTTGATGGCTCCGGGTTAGTGGAACTGGACGATCTGTCGGCTCCTGTATACTCACCAAAAGGAGATCGTTTCGCTGTCTTTAGGCTTGCAGAGGTAGAAGGTATCCAACGGCTGGCAATATTTATTGTAAACGCTGACTTGTCCAGTGAAGTCAAGCTCACGCATCCATTCGAAGATCAAGCTTATTTCTGCAACGCGTGGATATGGATAGATGGCGGGCAGCGGCTGTTGGTGCAGATCGCAGAACGCATAAATACGCACGACGAACTTCATCACTACGTGTATTCTGCATCAGGCGATCTTGAAGAAGTTGTTATCTCGTACGATATCTCATATCTGCCATCTGTGTCACCAGATGGATTGCAGTTGGCGTTTGTGTCCGTCAGTACCGGACCTGTATTTCATTCATACCTGGTCGATCTGACAACCTATGAGGTCGCATCGCTTGATATCGATCTGCCTGATGGCCAGATGATTTCAAACATGATGTGGATCCAATAGGATTGGGCTGATATCGTTCATCCTTCGTTTGAATTGCCCCGAAGGGCTTGATTTGTCTCCGAGTGGAGACCATTTCGCACGCTCCGGACTCGAACCGGATCGGGGCGCCTGCCGCGTGGATAATGCTCGCTTTTGAGACGAAACAGAATGGTGTATGCTGTGGATGATCAACCGGGGAGGGAGCCATGAAAAAATGCCCGTTCTGTGATGAAAAATTCTTAGATGATGTCATTGTTTGCCAATTCTGTGGACGCGAATTAGTGTCATCTACAACAGTAAAAGGAGCGGCTGAAACAAGCCCTTCTTTAGCACGCAACACACTTGTTGGGGTTCTTGCAATGATCGCTGTTCCAGTAATTTGCTGCGCAATTACAATGGGTCAGTGCTCTTCAGGATCTGGAAGTAGCTCGTCCTCTGGCGGTACCAGTAATGATAATGATCAGAAAGTCATGATCTATTGTCCCGAACTTGAAGTATGTCCCACATGGGAAGAGCCCTGGGGTGATGGAGTGACTCCCGTGAAGAAGAAGGATGTTACGCACGGACAAATCTGCTATGTTGAGAATACAACATACCACGCGGGCTATAAGTGGTATGACGTAACTT
>DAOUEK010000119.1:0-7930 GCA_034430425.1 Anaerolineales bacterium
TGTTCTTTACTGTAGATTCAACAGTGGACTTCTTCTCGGCCATGATGATTCTCTCCTTGATTGTGATAACCTTGTTTTGGCCGAAAAGTCTCTATTAATTTGGGGCTTGATTTTGTCTCACAAGCTCTGACACGCTACAGAAAGCGATGTTTGCTGCGGCTTTAGCGGAGTCTTCAGTGTCAAGATGGCGGACGTGAGTGGGGCGATGCTCGAGCGAAAAATCCAATGCATCCAGGCGTGTTCTGCAGAGACGATTGTTACCGGCGATGTAAGTTGCATGACCCACTTGAACGGAGGCCTGGCGCGCACACAAACCCCCAAGCGCGTGCGGCACATTGCCGATGTGCTGGCTGACGGTCTGCCGGATAAATCATCATGAAAGTCACTTCCAATGCCTTCACCTCCGCCGTTAAATCGTCCATGATGGACGAGGAAATGCGTCGTTCGGTCAAAGAGGCGACGACGACAGCCTATCAAAACCGTAACGTCGTAATGTTTGAAGCCGGGCACGCGCATGGGGAGGCGCTGCGTCAGCGAGCTGCGCAGGCAAAACGTCGTGCGCTACAGCGCCTGCCTGAATTGCTGGAGCAGGCTGAGGCCAAATTGACGGCGAACGGGGTTAACGTCTTGTGGGCCTCGGACGGAGACGAAGTCAACCGCCTGGTATTGGAGATTGTCGCCCGGCATGCGGTGAAATCCGTCGTTAAAGGCAAGAGCATGATCAGTGAAGAGGTTGGATTGAACGAGGCGCTCGAGGACCACGGGATTGAAGTCATCGAAACCGATCTGGGCGAATACATCCTCCAACTCGCCGGCGAGCCCCCCAGTCACATCGTCACACCGGTCATCCACAAATCATTATCGGGCATCCGCGATCTTTTCGTTAAGGAATTGAAAATGACACCGACGGATGACGCCCAGGAAATGACGCAGTTCGCGCGTCGGGTATTGCGGGAGAAATTTCTCGCCGCGGATATGGGTATCAGCGGGGGTAACTTTATTATCGCTGAAACGGGGAGCATCTGCCTGGTCACGAACGAGGGAAATGGCCGTATGGTCACCAGCTTACCTGGCGTGCACGTGGCGCTCGTCGGGATTGAAAAAATCGTAGCGACTCTCGAAGATTATGCCCTTCTGACCCAGGTGCTCACGCGCAGCGCGACAGGGCAATCCATGCCGGTCTACACGCACGTGGTTAACGGACCCCGAAAAGCGGAAGAGCCGGACGGCCCGGATGAAATGTATGTCATCCTCGTCGACAACGGTCGCAGCGCGATTTTCAACTCGGAGTATGCGCAGATTCTCACCTGTATCCGTTGTGGAGCCTGCATGAATGTGTGCCCGGTTTATCAATCAACAGGCGGGCACGCCTACGGCTGGGTGTATCCCGGTCCACTGGGTTCGGTGCTTACGCCCTTGCTCGTCGGCTTGGAACGCGCTCGCCCATTACCTCATGCCAGCAGTTTGTGCGGCGCCTGCAAACAGGTCTGCCCGGTTGACATCGATCTGCCGCAGATGCTGCTCGACCTACGACACGATCTGAATCACCAGAGAGCGGTGGATCCAATTTTGAAATGGGGATTGAAGCTGTGGGCGTTTGGCAACAGTTTCCCTGCACTTTTTGAAATTGGTGGCAGGATAGCGCGCTTACTCACAGGCGACCGATCCCTGAAACGCTTGCCGGGATTTCTCTCGCGGTGGACGAAGTACCGTGATTTTCCTCCCTTTGCGAGGGAATCTTTCCGCCGGCAGTGGCGCGAACAGCGAGGAGATTGAATGGGTAAAAATCGGGATGAGATTATGAGCCGCCTGGATGCCGCCCATCCTTCGTTGGGAGCCATCGAAGGGGGTTTGGAACGGCTTTCCGTGGTTCCCATGGAACACTTGTCTCCGCAACAGACGGTAGACCGTTTTACGGAACAAGCGAGGCTGCTTAGCAGTAGCGTGTATGTGCCCGCATCTGCGAACGAGGCGATCCGCATCGTCATGGATCTGCTCGGGGATGACAACCGCGTCATGAGTTGGGCGTTCGAGCATATTCCATTGCCGGGATTAGAGGCGGCTTTTAGAACGAACAGCATTCGGGTCGTTTCAGCCAGAGATGAAACCATTCGGGTGGGAATAACCGGTGCGTACGCTGCGCTGGCTTCCACGGGCAGTCTCGTCCTGCTGACTGGCGAAGGCAAACCCCGCCTCGCCTCCCTGTTGCCAAAGGTACATATGGCCATCATCTGCCAAGACCAAATTCTGGCCGATCTGGAAACTTGGGTGGCTACGCTGCATGAGCAGGGATTGGATGCGTTTCAAAATACGGCCAGCGCAATGAGTATCAGTGGTCCCAGCCGAACTGCGGATATCGCCATGCAATTAATTCTGGGTATGCATGGACCGGGGGAGTTGCATATCATCATTCTAGAACCTACGCATTTATGATTTGTTTTTACGTGTTAGATGGAAAATCGAGGAGAGAATCAACGATATCCATACCAATTCCAGTACAGCTTCACCTCAACCCGGCGCTCTTTCGCCCTACCTTTCCACGATGCCCTTTATCGTCAGCATTGTGAAAATTCGAGTTTCTGTGGTTTTTTCTTGCTGATTGTCTTGCCCGGATGAGGTTATTTCATCCCCATGGATTATTCTTACCCTGAAAACTTAGCTGATCGCCGATTATTAATATATAGATATTGGTTGTGAAAGAAACCCGATCGCGAATCGATCGGGTTTCTTAGTAGCACCCCTGCGGCGACTCGAACGCCGGCATCTGCCTCCGGAGGGCAGCGCTCTATCCACTGAGCTACAGGGGCCAATTATTCAACGATTGTATCCCAAGCCTCGGCTGCCTTCAAGCGGAATTGCTGCTTGACCGGTGAACTCCGATCTGCTATTATGGGACAACCGACCGGTCGGTAGGTTCTCGATATGCAGAGGAGTGACATCATCCAGGCGGCTGCCCAGATCTTCCGTCAGAAAGGCTACCACGCCGCCTCGATGCAGGACATCGCCGACGCCGTAAATCTCCAGAAAGCCAGCCTCTATCATCACGTCGAGAGCAAACAGGACATCCTGCTTTCGATCTTCGATCAGGTCCTGGATTTGGTCATTGAGGATTTGGAGCAGGTCGTGCAGTCCGATTTGTTCCCCGATCGGAAGCTGCGGCAGGCGATGCAGGTCTATGTGGAACGTCTTGCCAAAGACACCGATTTGGCCGCTGTACTTTTATTCGATTACCGCAGTCTCGATCCCTCCCTGCGCTCGCGACAGAACGCACGACGGGACGCGTATGAAGATCTCTGGCGCCAGATCGTGCAGGAGGGGATTGAAACAGGGATATTCCGCCAGGTCGACGAGGCAGTGACGGTTTTCGCCTTGCTGGGGATTCAAAATTGGATGATGACCTGGTTCCATGAGGATGGGCGCTTGAGCGCCGCGGCAATCGCCGATCAATTCAGTGATCTGATACTCGACGGTTTGCAGGCTGCGTAAGGAAATTTCAGATATGGCAAGCGAGATCGAAGCACTGCACACAAATGGAGGTGGGCGGATTTACCGCATCCCCCTGGATTTGTTTCCTTTCCTGAAGGGCTATGCCCATCTCATACTTGCCGGTGACGTCGTCGCATTGGTTGATGTCGGATCGGGTTTCATGGATTCGAATGAACAGTTGGCAGAAAGCTTCGCGCAAATCCATTCGCAGTTCGACGAAGACGTGCAATGGGAGAGCCTTACCCATATTCTCATCACGCACGGTCACATCGATCATTTCGGGGGACTGCATTTTGTGCGCCAAAACACCCAGGCACCCATCGGAATCCATCACCTGGACGCGAAAGTGTTGATGCATTACGAAGAACGTGTGGCGCTCATGGCCAATCGGTTGGGACAATATCTTATCGAGGCTGGTGTCAGCGATGCTTATCGTGAAGAGCTGATGAACACCTACCTGATCAATAAACAGCTTTTCACTTCCTTACCTCCAGACTTCAATTACTTCGAAGTTGATATGAAGATCGGGCGATTGGAGATACTGCACGTTCCAGGACATTGTCCAGGCCAGATCATCATCCGTCTGGACGACGTGCTGCTATCCGGGGACCACATCCTCCCCAAAATCACCCCGCATCAAGCACCGGAACGGTTGAGTTTGAATATGGGGTTGGGGCATTACCTGGACTCGCTTGAGAAGACACGGCGATGGGATAATGGGGTCCAGCGCGTGATTGGGGGTCATGGAGAGCCAATTTACGACCTTCATCAACGCATCGATGAAATCGAAGACTCCCATCGAGATCGCCTGGGGGAAATCCTCGACTTCCTCGATGTGTCAAAGACCCTGGCCGAGATCTCCCGTTCGCTTTTCCCGGATGTCGAAGGATATGACAAGTTGTTGGCTGTTGAAGAAGCAGGTGCGCACGTAGAGTATTTGGCGCAGCTTGGGTATGTGTATATCGAAAATATCGAGGATCTTGATTCAGAATCGATCACACCTTTTCGTTATCGGAAAGCCGACGGATTGGATGTCACATGGTTCCCATTTGGCCAGAGGTTTCACGGGGAAAGGCTGATATCTGGTACGGAATGAATGGGTTGGAAGGGCGTGATAAGCCCGTAGAAGGAGGGACCTATGTATTCATTTGAACCGACCGAAGAACAACGCATGCTCATCGATGCCGTTCATCGCTATGCCGAGAAGGATTTACAACCTGCTGCGCGAGATGCCGAGGAGGAGCATGTACTTCCTGCCAATTTGATCGAAAAAGGTTGGGAGCTGGGCGTGCTGCAAGCGAGTATCCCCGAGGAGTATGGCGGCTTTGGGGAGCACTCGACCGTAACCGGCGTGCTCGCCGCCGAGGAGATGGCCTGGGGAGATTTGGCCGCCTCGCTGGCTGTGATGGCCCCTGCCGCGTTTGTGCTTCCCATCCTCTTCGGCGGAACGGAGGCGCAGAAAGAGACGTGGATTCCACCCGTGATCGAAGCCGAGTGGAAACCTTTCGTAGCTGCTTTCGTCGAGCCCGATTTCGATTTCACACCAATGGAGTTGCGCACTTTGGCTAGCAAGGGAAAACAGGGCTATACGCTGAACGGTGTTAAGGCCTATGTTCCTTATGCCGATAAAGCGCAAGCCTTCCTTGTTTTCGCCAATCTGGCGGACAAAACCGAGGCATTTATCGTCCCCGCCGATACCAAGGGGATCACTGTCGGTGAGCGGGAGAAATTGCTGGGTGTCCAGGCGCTGCCGCTGTTTCGCCTCGCCTTGGAAGAAGTTCTCGTACCACTCGAAGCAAAGGTCGGCGGGGAAGAAGGATCGGACATGAGTCGCAGTATTGCCGGCACGCAGGTGACGGTTGCCGCCATGGCCGTGGGCATGAGTAGAGCGGCCTTGGAATACGCCATTCCCTACGCCAAAGAACGCGAGGTCTGGGGTACGCCCATCGCGCAGAAACAATCGATCGCTTTCATGTTGGCCGAGATGGCGATCGAGATCGAAGCGATACGCATGCTGGTCTGGGAAGCAGCCTGGAAATTGGATCACGACAAGGAAGATGCTGTGAAATCTGCCTACCTTGCGTTCACCGGTGCATCGGATATGGCCATGCGGGTCACGGACTGTGCCGTCCAGGTGCTTGGTGGACATGGCTACATCCGCGAGCATCCCGTCGAACTCTGGATGCGTAATGGACGCGGGATTCCGGTTTTCGCCGGTCTCGCCATGGTCTGACGACGATTGAGAAGGGAGCGACTACGATGATAAGTTTTGAAATGCCCGAAAAAATCGAACATGCCGTCGTGCTTGCCGAGACCATCGCCGAGAATATGATGCGTCCCGTCTCGCGACAGTTTGACGAGAACGAACACGAAATCCCCTGGGATTACATCGAGTTCATGCACACCTCGCTCAAAGCCATGGGCGGTGGCGGATTGACGCCCAGTGGTGAGAAAAAGAAGAAAGAAGGACCGCGTATCTCATTCCAGCGCATGGCTTTCCAGACCGAGGTGCTTTCCTGGGGTGATGTGGGGATGTGGCTGTGCACACCCGGCGGCGGTCTGGGCGCAGCCGCGGTAAACGCCGCCGGTACAGATGAGCAGAAGGCGCGATTCCTGGCGCGTCACCGGGGTGAGAAACCGGTCTTCGATGCCTTCGCACTCACCGAACCCCACGCAGGCTCGGCCATGCCGGCCGAAGTGCGAACGACCGCTGTCAAGGATGGCGAGGAATGGGTTCTGAACGGTGAAAAGATTTTCGTCACCGCAGGACACAAAGCCCTCGTGGATTCGGAAGGTTTCGTGATCATCTGGGCCACGATCGATCCCGAAGCAGGACGTGCAGGTGTGCGCCCCTTCGTCGTCGAAGCAGGGACGCCCGGATGCAAGGTCACCAAACTCGAACACAAGCTGGGAATCCGCGCCAGCGACACGGTCTCGATCGTGCTTGAGAATTGCCGCATTCCTTTTGAGAACATCCTGGGCAGTCCGGAAGTTGAGACAAAGAAGGACAAGAAGGGTTTCAAAGGCGCCATGGCGACATTCGACGCCACCCGGCCGGTCGTGGCTGCTTCTGCATTAGGCATCGCCCGGGCCACACTCGAAAAACTCAAGGAGCTTCTCGCAGAACGCGGCGTGGAAATTCGATACGGATTACCGCGCAGCCGCATGACCAACATCGAGCGCGATATCATCGACATGGAAGTCATGCTGCGCTCGGCCTGGCTCTTGACGCTGAAAGCTATGTGGCAGATGGACGAGAAAAAACCCAACACGCTGGCAGCCTCCATGTCGAAGGTGCGAGCTGGGGATGTGGTGGTGAAGATCACCCAACGGGCCGTCGAACTGCTCGGGCCGTTGGGATATTCGCGCCAGCAGCTCTTGGAGAAATGGTTCCGTGATGCCAAGATCAACGACCTCTACGAGGGCACCGGTCAGATTAACCGCCTGATCGTGGCCCGACAGATCCTGGGATACACGCGTCACGAATTGAGTTAATGGTGGAATTGGATCGAGGCCTGTATATTGGGGATTGACGGGAGTGAACTTCCCGAATAATTGAGTCTCATGGCTTGGATCCCATGAGAGGAGTGGATTCTATGGGCTATCGAATCAGGAAAGCTGCCGTGATTGGCTCCGGGACGATGGGCGGCGGCATCGCTGCGCTCTTCGCCGGTTTGGGGATTCCAACGCTGCTGCTGGACATTGTGCCGAGAGAATTGACGGATGCGGAGCAGGCAGTGGGTTTGACACTGGATGACAAAGCCGTGCGCAACCGCATTGTGGAAAACGGTTGGAAAGCGGTGACCAGGACCCGCCCGCCCGCGGTATTGAGTGAAATTTCCAAGGAACGTATCTCGCTGGGAAACCTGGATGACGATTTCGATCGATTGGCCGAAGTCGATTTGATCATCGAGGCCATCGTCGAAAAACTGGCTATTAAACAGGGCTTGTTCGAACGCATCGAAAAGGTGCGCAGTGAAGATTGCGTCGTTGCCAGCAACACCTCCGGGTTATTGATCCGGGACATCGCCCAAGGGCGGGGTGAAGGTTTCCAGAAGCACTTTCTGGGGATGCACTTCTTCAACCCGCCGCGCTGGCTCAAACTGCTGGAAATCATCCCGCACGAGAAAACGGATAATAAAGTGCTCGAAGCCATGGTGGAGTTTGGCGAAGAAGTGCTGGGGAAGGGCGTTGTGATCTGCAAGGATACGCCCAACTTCATTGCCAACCGTATGTTTTCCATCACCAGCACCAACGAATTCGCCTACGCCCTGGACAACGACTACGCTATCGAAGAAATTGATGCCATCGCCGGTGTGCTCATCGGGCGCCCCAAGACGGCGGTGTTTCGCTTGCTGGATCTGGTCGGCAACGATATCGCTGCTCATGTCTCTGCCAACCTTTACGACTTGATCCCGGAAGATGAGTCGCGCGAGATCCTGAA
>DAOUEK010000120.1:0-14173 GCA_034430425.1 Anaerolineales bacterium
TCATCGCATCCTGGGGCTGGATAAGGTCCCAAGGGTTGGGCTGTTCGCCCATTAAAGCGGTACGTGAGCTGGGTTCAGACCGTCGTGAGACAGGTCGGTCTCTATCCGCTGTGGGCGTAAGGGATTTGAGGGGAGCTGCTCCTAGTACGAGAGGACCGGAGTGGACAGACCGCTAGTGTGCCAGTTGTCGTGCCAACGGCATTGCTGGGTAGCTACGTCTGGCAGAGATAACCGCTGAAAGCATCTAAGTGGGAAACTCGCCCCAAGATGAGATCCCTCATCCCGTTAAGGGTGTAAGGCCGCAGGAAGACCACCTGCTTGATAGGCAGCAAGTGTACGCGCAGCAATGCGTTCAGCTAAGCTGTACTAATGGCCGAGGGCTTAACCTGTGGTGCGGAGAACTTGGAGATTTTCTTATAACCTTGCTATTCGGTTGATTCGGTCAACCTGATATCGTTTATTGCCTCTTGGTGATTAGAGCGGCGGGGGTACACCTGGTCCCATCCCGAACCCAGTAGTTAAGCCCGCCAGCGCCGATGGTACTTGGCTGGTGACGGCCTGGGAGAGTAGGCCATCGCCAAGAGGACTGACTTATCACCGCGCCCGTGAGGGCGCGGTTTTACTTCGTGTGCAGACCCTTCGGGTCTTTGTCAAGGTCACCCGGCCGTGTGGCAGAGACGTTTCCGGGAGTATCAAATTCGGGATGAGCGAGACATGATTCACCGCGTCGAATACATCCACTACAATCCGGTAAAGCACGGTTTGGTGAAAGCTCCGAGGGATTGGGTATATTCAAGTTTTCACCGCTATGTCTGTGAGGGAGTTTACGATCTGGAATGGGGAGTGGGATGCACGATATCCTTCGAGAACGGTGTGGGGTTCGAGTAGGTTGAAGCATCGATTGTGAAAATGTTGGGTTGAGGAACGAAACCCAACCTGCGTTCTGGTGGGAGAGTAGGCCATTGCCAAGAGGACAGACTTATCACCGCGCCCGAGAGGGCGCGGTCTTATTATGGCAGCATGATGCTCGCCTTCCTCTCCGGGAACCAGCTCAGGCTGATAGACTCCCCATGAAACCGGGAGGGAAGGTATATTTAGGTGCTTCCATTCTGCATGGTGCGGACGGCGATTGAAGACGATATACATCCGTTGTGGCTGGACATGGATACGGGTTGGTGGTATTGTCGTCGGGAAAGCAGAAATGATTTATATGTGTGGCAGGATTCGCAGCTTTCGCTCCGATCCGGTATCTGCGGTAAGTTTATACCTGGTTGAACAGCGTAGTATATTTCATCACTGTGTGTAAATCATTACGCACGCTCCGTCCCCGATCCAGATCGAGGTACCTGACGTGCGAACTTTTTTTCACTTTTCGTTTTGCGAAAATATGTTGTATATTATGGGTCGTATCGAGCAGGGGATAGCGGGGACATGAATCGAATTCTTATTTAGCAAACACAATTTGATTTCGCCCGATATTTCGTGAATCGTTGATTTAACGTCCTTGTCAATGCTTGTCCACACTAAAACACGGAGGATGTAATGCTTTTTACCTACTTTCATTGTAGAAAAGTTCTTTCAAGACAGGAGATGGTAAAGATATCTTCTCGAAGAGAGGCTGCTGTTTTTGTCTTCGCTCTGGCAGTCTTGCTCGTCTTTGGCACCAGCTGTAGTCATAGCCCAACAGGAAGCGTTTGGGTTTACCCTTCCTACATATGCGATGAGGAGCAGGTACAAATTCACTGGGATACAAGTTATGTAGATCGCGTTAAGATCGAGACCGCACAGGGAGGCGTGTGTGTCGATACGACAGCGGGAAGCGGCACAAAGAGATGTAGGATCAGGCCGGAAGACACTCCGCTAACAGCCACAGGCTATCAAGGTGATGAAAGTAGATCACTCAAGTTCGGTCATAATATTGTCTTCTGCCAACAAAGCAAATGGACAGAACCTTTCGAAGCGAAAGAAAGGTGTAATGGCGAAATGAAACTTGAATTGTTACCTGTTGTTGCTATAGATCACAATGTGGAGTGGAATCCCGCTGCAGAGGAGTACCGTAGTTTCGATGTCCCTCGGGAGGAGATAAAAGGCCTCTGGTACCAGCGGTTCGACGGCTTTTATGTTAATGTGGATCCCCAGCTTTTCTCAGATCAGGTCGTACTTCTCAAGGTCATGAACGATAGCGTATACACGCTAATTGTGACTGGCCCCAACTTTGGACCAACTCGAATGGAGCCCGGGGCAGTTGTATCGGTAGAATATGTAGCTAACGACGAGGTGCCGAAACCCGGCGGCGGTTGGTCGATGCTCTACGAAGAACCCGAGTGGCGCTTGGCTGGCTATCAGGATTTCGAGCTTGCCGACAGCTACCCCATTACAGTCTGTATGAAGAAGCATGCAAATATTAAATTCTTCGTGCGGTGTGCTGATATGTAATGATTGGCAGGCCAATAAATAGCGGTGTATGAAATAACGATAATAAATACATTATCTGCAATCTAATGTGCTAATAGTATCTAAAAAATTTAGGCAGGTGGGGCCTTAATGTCCCTCTCTTGCCGGGCATTTTTGTTGGGATGGATTGTGTCGAAGAAGTACGTTCGCGGCTTTGTTTATCCTGGATGCTCAAACCTGACGCGTGAGGATATCTACTGCAGAGAGCACAAGCGAAAACAGCAGCAGCAGTACGACCAGCAGCGGGAATCCACGAAGTGGAGTGGACCTATATCCCTTTGCGTTAACCGTTGCCGGCGCCGCATGGGCATTCTTGCTCAAGATCGTGCCTGGCTGGGGAAGCAAGGTGGCGGGGAAAGCGTGGAGAGCTGACTCTTCCTGTTGCTCTTGGATTTATTCAGCCTCAACCTCACTGAATAGCCAAACTTCTGCATCTTCCATGCATCGGAAAACTTGTACGTCTTGATGAATATCCTCTATTTCTGCCATCATTTTGCGTGTTAAGCCGAATTGAAGATCAGATTTGGTAGCGATCGCATGCCGGGCTTTCCCGAAAATTGGTCGCAATGAGATTTCCTGGTCGAGGAAATGATCGTAGCCTTCTGTCGTAAAACCGTGTTTCTCGACCAATCGAAAATCTTCAAGCTGCTTCATCCCAGGACGAAATTGAGGATCGCTTGCTATTCTAGCGCGTATTTCTCGATATTCTGGTTCTTTGAGAATGCCATACGCTGATGTTGTGACGAGATTTAGTTCGCTGTCGATTAGACAGGTGATTGGCACAGTTTTCCCTCTCCACTCACATGTTGCCGAATTGGATGGCTTTCTTGAGACAATGATACAATTAAGCATGAATAGCAGGCAAATACTATACAAAAGAGAGTGGGAAACACTGTATGCCCATTGACAAGTATGAATATGTCATGCAAGTATTGGGAGATTAGGTGATTCAATTCTGATCGCATTTCCGCTGCCTAAATGCGATTGAAAGCTGTTGATATTTAAAGCATCTTTTGTATTATTTGGGCCGTAGACCTATTTCTGTATGAGAAGGAGTATTCTAGTTCCAGGGTGACAACATTTCGCTCGCGGTTTATCCGCAATAAGTGGTGTGCCACTCACCTTGTAATACTCAATATTGCCGACTGATTGGAAAACAAAACCACCGAACCATGTACAAGCGCGAGCTTGACGAAAGGCGGAAAGATAGTATAGGAAGGGGAAAATCATATGCTGCAAAACGAGACAATTATAAATTGGATTGGTTGGCCAGCTGTATCAGCCATTCTTTTTCTCATTGGGACAATAGTCTTTTTCCATGTAAGAAATCGTCTCAAACTCCTTAAGGATCGGATTGAGTGGTTTGAGCAGCAAAACGAGTCCACGAAGGATTACCGACCCGACGTTCTGGCGCAGCGACTTGGGGAAAGACTCCGTATCCTTAGCCAGGAAATTGTGAAGCTTGAAGCAGAACAACAAGTTCGCGCCTTGGTCATTCAACAGAAGGAAGTTGAGATATCTCAAGTAAAAGCGGAGATTGAGGATCTCGCAGACAAATTATTAACTGCAAAGGATATTCTCAAGGTAATTTCTGACAGGAAACTCGCATGTCCATATTGTGGGGCTGCCTTGGTGTTGCATAATTTCCATACCGACAGCCATTTGTATCAAGGTAGTGAAGTCGAATTCATGCATGAAACAAGCGAATATGCGTGTGGATATAAAGTCATTGATGGAATAATCACCGAGAGATGTCAAAATACGAGTCCGGATGACTTTCCACAGTGATCGGGCTTGCCAATATAGAATCGATATTCAAATTGAATAATTACAACTGGGGCAGGTAGGGGCTTGTTTCCCCTGCCTGGAAGCGTACTGTTTGGGTTCTTCCTCCCCGTTCAACTTGGGGGTCACGGATTGCCAAGAGGAATGCATCATCACTGCGCCCGAGAGGGCGCGGTTTTCGTTTTTGGCAGCATACATCTCGATGGCCTGCTCCTGAGTGTTGATGGCAATCGGGGTGGCGTTCGGTGCAAAAGCACTTCTCGCATGCCCCGAAGTCGTCCAATAGATCGCAGCGATGACCACGATAATGTTCTTGATCGGTTCAGCCTGGATGGAGATGCAGCTCGGGAACGCGCGTGCGAAAGTAACCGGCATGCGTGCTGCTAGGGGGTAATTTATAAGGAGAGTGTTGGATAATAAAAACGCAAGGCACTCTGTGCCCAGGCAACCCTTGCCTGACCCCCTCAGGTGAGGTTTTTTTTCCGTTGGATCTATTCAGGCTCGTCCTCACTGAAGAGCCAGGCTTTTGCCTCTTCTATACTTCGAAAAACTTGTGAGTCTTGATGAGATTCATCCATTTCTGCAAACAATTTACGAGTTAGGCCGAAGTGCAGATCAGAATTGGTTACGATCGCATAGCGGCCTTCTCCGAATATTGGCTGCAATAAGATTTCCTGATCCTTGTAATGATTGTAGCCTTCTGTTGTAAATGCATGTTGCTCGACGGATCGAAAATCCGCAAGTTGCTTCATCCCAGGACGAAATAGGGGATCGCTTACTAGTCGAGTGCGTATTTCTTGATATTCTGGAACTTTGAGAATGCCATGCGCCTCGAAAGTGACGAGATTTCGCTCGGGATCAATTTGATATGTGATTGGCATGGTTATCACCTCCACACGCAAACGTCACTAGACTAATAAATAGTGTTCGGATAAGTAAGTAGATAATACAATCAACCATACCAATCACGCAAGCACTATACATAAGATGGTGGGAGACACTGGTAGGCCATCTCAAGAGGACTGATAGTAATTCCCACCTTGTTTACATAACAAGGCAAGTCTTTTCTTATGGCAGATATAAGTGGGTGATCTCACAAACCCTGAAGTCATCCAGCAGAATGCTCCGATTTTCACGATGCTGCTCTTGATCGTATCAGCCTGGATGGAGATGCAGCTCGGATACGCGCGTGCGAAAGTAACCGGCATGCGTGCGTCGAGTGGGTGAACGATAAGGAGAATTGAATAAAATACAACAGCCAGACACACGTTGCCTGGTCGTTCCCCAACCTGTCCCCCGCAGGCGGGACTCCAGGATTCCGTGATCTATTCATGCTCTTCGAACAGCCAGGCCTCGGCCTCTTCCATGCTTCGGAAAACTCGTGTGTCTTGATGAGAATCACCTATTTCTACTATCAATTTGCGCGTCAAGCCGAAGTGAAGATCAGAACTGGTAACGATCGCATGGCGGGCGTTACCGAAAAATTGTCGCAATGAGATTTCCTGGTCGAGGAAGCTGTCGTAACCTTCTGTCGTAAAATTGTGTTCCACGACGGATCGAAAATCTTCAAGCTGATACATCCCGGGACGAAATTGAGGGTCGCTTGCGATTCTGGCGCGTATCTCTCGATATTCTGGTTCATTGAGATTGCCATTTGCTGAGATCGTGACGAGGTTACGCTCACGGTCGATGTGATAAGTGATGGGCATGGCTTTTCCCTATCTACTCACATATGGCCGAATTGGATGGCTTTCGTGCATCAATCATACAATCAACTATTGCTGGAAGGCAAACACTATACCTAAGTGAGTGGGTAACTACGGAACGCCGAGAGGACGGCATCATCACTGCACCTGTGAGGGCGCGGGTTGTTTCTTAACGCATTTATTGCGTGATCACGACATTTTACTTTAAGGATGTGGTTTGGATGAATTCCCGCAGGGCTTGATGGATTCTGACCCGTTTATCCCCCTCAGATCAGGCTTTCCATTGGCATCTCAGGGGGAGATCAGGCTGAATCTGTACTGGCTGTTGATTGATCACCCTCGTCCAGGAGCCAGGCTTTTGCCTTCTCGAAGTCGCGAAATACTTTTACGTTAGGAATCAGATCGCTCATTTTCGCCATGTACATGCGGGCAAAACCGAAATGTAGATCGGAATTGGTCACGATCGCGATCTGATAATCTCGCAGCAGGTTAATGAATTGTTTCTCTTGATCGAGGAATTGTTGAAACCCTTCGCGGGTGAAATGATGCTCTTCCACAGCTCGATAATCGGCAAGTTCCTTCATGCCCTCATGAAAGAGGGGGTCTTTAACCAGATTGGCGCGAAATTCTCGCAGATCTTCGAAACCGAAGTCCCCATATCCTTTAACAAGGACAAGTTCCTTTTCGGAATCGATGCGATATTCAATTGGCATGCATGCCTCCCCTGTACCGATCCGCTACGAAAAGAGTCGATCATTTCTAAATTACCGTAAAGCACCTGAATTATATTATGAAAGGTTCACTTAGTGATAGCTTCTGGCATATACCGAAACCATCCGGTCAGTCATCTTGATGAGATTAATACCGTTATTGATCCGGTCAGCGATCAACGCGCCAGGTAACCGGCGGCGTGAACGAGTCGTCTAATGTCCCGCAGGCCGATCTTGCCCTTGAAATACTTGTTTCCCGCATTCATACGGGCGAGGTCATCACACAGTTTTTCAGCATCGGCCGCGGCGATTTCCACGGCGTTTTCGTAGCCGGCGTCCAGGAGCATACTGGCAACCAGCGGACTCACCCATTGGATTCTGGTTAAATCCACCAGCTGCGAGAGCGTTTCCAGGATGGAGGCATCCACGCTCGTCGATCGCGCCAGCGCAGCAACGTCCTTGGGGTTCCTCATGACATCGTATAAAGCGGCGCTGTTATCAAATCCCTCTCGCAAGAGCTTTTCGATTTCGCCTTGCGGTAGCCAATCAAAATCCTTAAGTTTCGCCGGCTTAGGAAAGTAACCCTCGATTTCCCTGCGCAGAAGAATCAGATATTATTCATCAACGTTTATTCTCGCGGACAAGGCTTCCATGCGCCTGGCGTTCTTGAGTTCGTAGCGCAGGTCGGCGAGCGTGGCGATTCCGGCTGCTTTGAGATCTTTGAATCTCGTTCTGATATTCTCCAGCAAGGATATGCGGCTGGGAACGAGATCGGTTGTTTCTATGCGCTTTCGCAGGTCATCCAGACTGACCTTCTCTGCATCGATGTGATAATTCGTCACGGTTCTTCCTTTTCGGTGGTGGATTCAACTCTTAGGATGGGCGCAAGTATACATCAGCGGGCAAGCGATGATGTCTCCCAGGGTTGGTGGGGAACACGGATTAGCACGAAGCTGCACTTATCAACCAAGCCGCACCCACATCAGTGCGGCTCGGTTGTCGTTAAAATTTCACATCCATCAAATGGCGTCGGTTCCCTCCGCTCGCCCCCAGCGGAGCGCTTCTTCATAGTCCCGAAACACTCGAAAATCGGTGCGAGGATCATCCCGGAAGACTTCGAAAATTCGCGCCAATCCATAATCAACATCCCGTCCCGTGACGAAGGCAATTTTTTCAGGCGGTACTGCGGGTTGATTGGATAGTACGTAATCTGCGAGGACTTGTATCTCAGGGGAAGTGAGGATGAACTGCGCCCTTCGAAAATCCCAGACGGCTGACTTGCCGTTCCAATCGGGATTTTCCCATAGCGCAGAGACGCTTTCTTTGGCTTCGCTGACTCCCAATTTCCCCAAGCAGGTAACGATAGCCATGCTGCTCTCCGGCTCGATGTAATATGAAACAGGCATATGAATACCCCCTTTCAATCAGCAGGGTCAAGGCCGATTCAAGAATTGTATATATTCTACGTGATTCTTCCTTATATGATACATTCTCTGGTAGAACTGCGGAAGTAAGAATCGTACTGCAGGTAGTTTTTATAAGTAGTGATTACTTCTCGGTCCAGCTTGGGTGTGCAGGTATGTCAACCATTCCCAATCGGGTGTGGTTCCAAATGATCAATATCATATCTGATGCCGTGTGCCAGGTCATCTGCTTTTAGTGTAGTTCATCGACTAGATCATTCATCGAGAAATCATCGATAAATACTTCCACGATCGGGCTGCCTTCAACGAGGTCGTCGATTGAATCGACTTGATCGCGGTACCACTGCGTTTCCGGCGCGCTCATTAAGCGTCGGCGATCATGCGGATCTTCGATGATGACCGCTCGTGCCGGAAGTTCCACCTGCAGGGATTCCTTCAAACAAAATGTGAATTCCGAATGGGCCTTCAAATTTGCAAGCCAATCGCGCAGTTTACGCGGCCCTTTAGCGCCTCTGGCGTCCGGCGTGCCGCAGATAATGATGCGCCCGCTTACGTTGGTGAACCAGATTTCGATGCGGCGCGGCAAACCTGATTTCGCGCCAGTGGTGACGATGTCGATGGTGCGGTCGTTGCGCAGTGCCTGTCGGATTTCATCTGCATTCATGGAGTTATAGCTTCCGGTCGATTTCCGACCTCAACCTCAAGCGGCTGAATCTTCACCGTCACGCGGCTCTCTTTTTCCTGCTGTTCGACGGGGAAAATATCCCCGTAGTAATGTGCTTTGCCGGTGTAACGCCGTGCCAGGTCGTCGAGTTTCTCTTCCGCATCCTGCTCGCTGATTTCTACCACCTGACCGCGCAGCGCGAGCCAACGCGCTTGATCTTGCGGGTCCATTACCAGTAGGGCTACCTGGGGATTCGCTTGCATGTTACGCCCTTTTTGCCTTTCGCGTGTCGTAGAAATGATGACATACTCACCATCGAAATCCACCCATACAACGCTGGACTGTGGTGAGCCGTCCGGCATTACGGTGGTCAGTATGGCGTGATAGGGACCAACCAGCAAATCGCTGTGCGAAGCGGGTATGGAAGCGGACATTCAGCTGCTGCCTTCCACGCGGAGGCGTTCCGGTGTGATGCGAATACAAGTCGGGTGCCGCGTGTCCTGTATGCTTTGTGAATAAAAACATTCTGCGGCTGATTTACTGCTGTAGAGATGGGCGAGCTGATCGAGCTGTTCGCAATCGCTGATCAACCCGGTCGCATACCCGCGGATTTCCATGTTGCGCAATGGGTTGCGCGGGTCGTAGACCAGCAGGGAAACAAGCGTGTTTCGTTGGATGTGGGATTCGGGCTTTGCTCCAGGTGCGAGGATGATCAGCAGCGTCCCGCCTTCCAACAGGCACCAGGCGGGTGCGCTGTATGTCTGCCCGTCCACCGCGACGGTCGAGAGGCATACATAGTACGGTCCTTCGATCAAATCCCTGTGAGATTTTGGTATCTGCATCTCGCTTGATGAATCCCTTACCACGCTGTCGGCATGGCTTCTATCCAGCGATGGAGTAAATCACAGCAATCAAATCCTACCAGATCCCCGGAAGCAGCCGATAACGCACCTTCTGCGCGTACTCTTTATACCCCGGAAGCTCTTCCAGCAGTGTGCGGTCTTCCAGCGCAGTACGGATCACCATCAAGGCGATCACAAGGACGGTTGGGATTACGGACCAATACGAGCTGAAGAATACCGGACCGGCGATCCAGGCCAGGATGCCGCCGGCGTATCCCGGATGCCGTACGAAGCGATAGGGACCCGCACTGATGACGGTTTGATTGCGATCGCTTTGGATACGCACCTGGGAGGAGAAAAAGCGGTTGGTCAGCATGGCCCAGGTGCCGATGTTGTTGCCCAGGAAGATCACGAGAAGCGCAGCGATCTGTATCGGATCGGGCAGATCGGGGGTCCAGCCGAAACGTTCGTCCAATCCAACGACGATCCAGGCCACGAATGGCCCGGCGAGCGCCGTCAGGGGCATGAGGTATCTGTCCCAGGATTTAACATCTTCCTTCCCACCGGCTTCGGAACGCTCTCTGGCCATGTCCGGATATTTAATCAGAATGATGGCGCGACTGGAGATGAGTACAATCAGCGCATTGACCGTATAAGCCCAGGCTTCCCACCAGTCGAAGCGGCCGGCGCAGAGCAGGAGCACGCAGGGCATGAGAGCGATCATGATCAGCAGGGTGATGAGGCCTCTCCAGGGAATCCCCGGATTCGCATTGCTGTTCGAGGATGTGTTCATAGCGCACCTCCCAACGATGAGGATAAAAATTTTCCCGATGGGTCACATCGGGCGGGTCGATCCTCGTCTGGATTGCGATCATTATCATCGAAATGCAAACCTGGCGCGGGACAGGGGGCTGACGTTTGACTGCCGGTGCTGGAAAGAACTACGTCCCGTCGTGGACTCATGTTGAGATTGTGGTTTGTTATCGTGATCGCAAACCACCCGCAGTCTTGAAGCGATCCTCCGGCCATTATTTACTGATCAGGATCACGATCAGCAGCGCAACCAGAAGCCAGATGCCGATGACGATAGCGGCGCCGGTCCAACCGGTCGGTTTCTGCCCCGCCATCGTCTCCCGGGCACGCTGACGACACTCAACCATAACCGGCTCGGGGATCATCTTCAACGCCAGTGCGATGCCCAGAGGTGTCACGATCAGGTCATCCAGAATCCCCAGGACGGGAATGAAGTCGGGGATCAGATCGATCGGGCTGAAGGTGTGGGCTACGACAAAGGCCACCAGCGCCTTGGCGTACCAGGGAACCCGGGGATCTTTGCTGGCCAGGTAGACAGCGCAGGTTTCTGTTTTGAGTTGGTTGACCCGTTGCTTCCAGGCTTCGATTCTGCACATTCCGTCTCTGTCCTCTAATTATAGAATGAATCAGTACGATCTTGCGCTGCCTGGCGTTGTTTAAGTTGACTGTTGTATCCCAAGTGGCTCTCGACTTTATGACGATTTACCTGCCAGGGTAAGTGGATTTCAAATGGGCTATATATAGCCAATTCCTTGTGCGTAACAGTGTGATCAACCTGATGCTGGGTTCGGTTAAGATATCCACTTGTATACTCGGGAATTTTTTTGACCGGCTGCAGCGGAGAGCTTATTTGTTGTCCGAAGGTCTCGACTGCCAGAAATACAAAATCGCCAGCATGCAGACGGCAAAACCGATAAACAGGGCACCCCATGGTGAGTCGAAGTGTTTACCTTCCGCCAGGGTATTGACTACCATGATGGGGAAGAAGAAGAGATAAATAAGTGGGAGTGAACGGGTTTGCTGCGCGCCGATCCCAAGAAACACACCCAGAATCCCCATGGTCAGTGCGTCTTCTGCATTAGTGAACAACTGATCGACCCAGAATCCCATCCCAACGGATACTGCGGAAATGAAGATCGCTGCTATCGAGGCCCAGGATTTGCTTCCTAATGCGATTTTTACGGTTTGTGGAATCAACACGAAACACTGCAAGCATATCCCCAGTGCCATCGGACTGAATATAAGCACATACTTTACAATAGCCGCTATGGAAGGCGGATCTGCAGATAAAGTTGTGAGTGAACCGGAGAGGAAGATTCCGGCGATAAAAACCAGGACCAATGCTGCAAGTCCAATCGCCAATCCCCGATGTGAGGTGGAGGCTTTAAGTCCAAAACCGAAACGCCGGATGAGATAAAACGGAACGGCGATGCCGAACACGGCAACGTGGATGATCATGAAAAACAACAAGGACCAGAAAGCGGCGGCCTCACCTTGCGCTTTTGCCCACGCCTGAGCAATTCCCCAGGTCAGCAGGTATCCGAGATAGGCCAATAGTGTGAGAGTAATTGCTTTTCTGCGTTGAAGCATGTAAGTATCCTTTCACTCGATGGAAGAGATCCCATCAAGCGACCTCAGTTTCGTTCTCTTCGACGGTTAGTAAATTTCCCTTCTCTACCTGGATTTGTTGTTTGTTGGAGCGAAAAATCATTTCGATCAAGATAAAAAACAACAAAAACAACGCTGGCATCATTGCCCGATCGAATTGGCGATTGAGAAAATTTATAAAAAAATCAGATTTGTCAAAATATGCAATGAAGAAGATGCCAATGGGATAGAGAAAAGAAATCAATGCGGCTGTGAAAATCGATAGCGCAAATTCGGAAATTCCTTTTCTCTGGAACAGGGCGACGAACACAATCAGAAGCAGGATAAACCATGTAACATATCCCCAGGTGGAAACGATTTGGAAATTACTCAGTGCATATTTGAAAGTTACCAATAATGGCGATAAATCGAGATTTCCGGTTGTAATACTGGTGAGGAAATTTCCTAGCGACGATCCAATCTCAGTAGTTGTCATTGAGGTAGCACTGAATAATAGATAGGTCGCTGGAATCAATATCCATAACAGGATCCAGCTTGGTGCGAAGCGTTGACGTTTCTTGATCCAGGTTACGATGAGGGTGGCAAATCCAATAGCGAGTGAAAATCCTATTCCCTCTGGTCGTGTCCAGGCAGCGAATGCAAAGAGCGCGCTTCCCAAAGCCAGGAATCCCGGTTTTTGTTCGGACAAACCTTCGCTCCAATAGATCGTTCCAAGGACAATGTAGGTTGTAAAAATGAAATTGGCCCAGCCCAGAGTAGCGTGTTTAAACAAGAGGGGAGCGGTGAAGACCAACAGCGCAGCCAGTAAAGCGACGTTGGCAGGTACTTCACGGCGGCGCCAAGCTGTGTAGCACCCGTAGAACATGGAGATCGTAATTAGCGCGTATATTAATTTCGAGCCAGGTAGGATGTCTCCGTCTACAAGTCGAAACAGGGCGATCATGAGGTGGATGTTTTGGGGATAGGTTATCAGGTGGGCGCCCCATTTCTGACCAGCATATACCGTGCCTTCGAGAGCAGTCGCATATCCTTTAATCGCCCAATTTGCAATTCCATCCGTGGTTGAATAGCCTCGCACGATGGTTATTACGATCGTGAGTATGGAAAACAGAATGGTGATGGATACGAGCCCGAGGAATAGCGGATGTTTCTTAAGGTCCTTTATACGTTCGGTGCAATTCCGGAGGCTAATGTGAGGAAAGGATTCGGAATGATAATAACGATGTCTAACAAGCATGATCAAAATGATGAGTACAGCGTACACGGCGATATAAGTAAGCAGCGTAATTCGAATGCCGGCCCACGATACGAGGAATGTTGCCCAGGTCAGTGTACCCATGCCGATGGGGATTCCGGCAACGACAGCGGGATTCTTATTAGGGGTTTGTACCATCATATCCGAAATCAAGTAGCCCAGTATAAATATCGCCACACAAACGACGATGTCGATACACAGGGCTACAAGCAGTGAGCTTGCTTGATTATCCGGCGATACGGATTGTTCTGGGTGTGAATCAGTTGGAACATATATGCCGTGATATAGATACGAATCCACGGGGTAAGGGATGAATGTTTTCCAGCCTTCCATAACTTCCGGAGAGGGGAAATCGCCGATCGCTGGTATATAGTGTTTGGGATTCCGCAGACACTCGATACAGGATGATGAGTATTGGGCGGGATTTTCATCGCACCCGCAGTTGGGGATACTCCGGGGCATGAGGAAGAATTGCAGCAAGCTTTGTTGAGCAAAGATAACGCCTTTCGGAACGATCACAACAAATCCATCTTCGGGAACCGTGTTTGCAATGAATTGCATGAATTCAGACCCGCTTCTACCAATATAGAAACGGGCGTTGCGTTCCATGGAAGTCATCTGGTAGGTGCGGTGGATTCGACTTATCCACAGTCTTCCGTCGCCAGAGGCAATCGAATACACTTGAAATGAAGCGACAATTCCAAGGATGCCCAAGATGATGTTTTTGGTGATTGGACCCAGAATAGTTGCTTTCAATCTTCCCACGCGCTGAGACTCCTTGTGTCTTGAAAAATTCACCTGTCGACAGATTCAAGGCTTTGAATATAGAGTAAGGATGTTAAACCCAGGCTGCCGATCCATTTGGATAAATTTCTACGGGAGGGCAAGGCTACTCCGCACCCGATTTAACTT
>DAOUEK010000121.1:0-20324 GCA_034430425.1 Anaerolineales bacterium
TTTGTCGCAAGGCCTCATCAGCCGGCCAAATCTTGGGA
This sequence comes from Anaerolineales bacterium, assembly GCA_034430425.1. Lineage (GTDB taxonomy): Bacteria > Chloroflexota > Anaerolineae > Anaerolineales > E44-bin32 > WVZH01. The sequence continues at coordinate 39 of DAOUEK010000121.1, forward strand.
TTTCTTTCCACGCCCAGCATTTTCCGCGCGGTAGCATAGTGTGGTTCTAATATGCTCGCCCAATCTCCCAGGTGCCGCCACGATTCTGCGGTAAAAAAGCTCCGATCCGGCTCCATGAGAACTGCCGCATAAACCAAGCTGCCTCCGCCTACACCGCTGGAGTGATAAAGGAAATATCCCCTGGAAAGATTGAGTTGAAGTATTCCATAGCAACGTATGGCTGGCATCCAAAGATAACGTCGAATATCCCAATTGGTCTTTGGAAGCTCGTGATCCTTGTAACGCTTCCCTCGCTCCAGTACGAGGACTCGATAACCTTTCTCGGCCAATCGCAACGCGGAAACGCTGCCTCCGAATCCGGAACCCACAATCACAAAATCGTATACAGACTGATTCTCGTTATGTGGCTCGAATTTACCCATGAGGACCTCTCGTTCTGATATGAAGTTGCTGTTTCATGAACACATCGATTGGTCAGGGTTGCCCTTCGATTGCGATTTCCACATTGCGACAGCAACGCACAAAATCCAATACGGTCGGTACATTGCGCAGCATATACCCGAGATTGCCTTTCACATGCATTCTACGGGTCAACATCGCCTGCATCGGATCCAAATCACCCTGGATAATGCTCATGATATTCTTCATTTGAGTTCTCAGCACAAAAGCAGCATTCGGAATTTCTTCGTGCGCAGGGTCAACAACGCAAACCTCGCGGCAACTCCCATGCCATAGATCGAGGTAAAACGCGATCGGCAGTCTTGGATCGTCCTCTTTTGGATTCGGTTCGATAACAATGACAATTTCTCCTTCCCATTTTTTTGCCACTTCTGCATAACGGGAATCCGAATTGAGTTCTTCCTTAAGCGCCAGCAGCCATTCTTCACTCGGGAATGGATAAGCCATTTTGCTTTCCTCGTAAATCGATTTTGGCGATTATGATCCAATCCTCGTAAAGAGTCAAAGCTTTACATTGACATCCTTCCTTAGACTCGATTAGACTATCATCTTGCACGCAAGGTAGTTTCAACCGAACCTGATGGAAAGAGGCTTTACATCATAATGGAATCGAAACAAGATTATTATCTCACGCAAGAAGGTGCAGCGAAGCTGCAAACCGAGCTTGAAGAATTGCGCGGTCCCAAGAGAAATGATTTGGCAAAACGATTACGGTTTGCAATTCAACAAGGTGATTTGTCTGAAAATGCGGATTACATCGCTGCCAAAGAAGAGCAAGCCTTTCTGGAGGGTCGCATCCAGGAACTCGAGGTTATTCTTCGAGATGCAATCATCATCGAGCAAACAGAATCCAATGAAAAAGTTGAAATCGGAAGTACGGTTCTAGTTATCGAAGACGGCAGGGAACCAGAAACCTACCAAATTGTTGGCGTCAAAGAAACCAATCCGCGCCAGCAAAAAATATCGTACGCATCACCCATCGGCGAGGCACTTATTGGTAAAGTAGTTGGTGAAACCGCGACTGCCGAAACACCAGGTGGCAAGATCAAACTTAAAATCATATCGATTCAGTAACGAAAAAGAGCGAGTATTCTCGCTCTTTTTTCTATTCGATATTGAACATCATCTTCGAAAACAATATACACTCACAGCACTGTCGGCAATGCCTTCAATTCAATGGTAATTCGATCAAAATAGCTTTCTGCCGGCAGTGCAGAATCCCCATAATTTAGATCAACGATGCGAGCTTCTACAGTCAGGGATGCCGTCTGCAATGTGACCACATCGCCGCCTCTCGCCTCTATGGGGTCCCCTTTCGCAGCAAGCTTCGCACGGGTTTCTCCATCTTCGAACGTGTAGCGACTCATAATGACCTTTGTTACCGTTTGAATATCGTTCTTGTCAAAAAGCCAGATCTCAAATGCGTTTACCTTCTTTGGTTCTCCAACGCCGATAATATCGCCGATGCCTACCCCGCACTCACCAAGGAAATCCCCGGAAGCGCTTTCGATGCTGAAGGAGTCATCATAGAGATCATCTCCCAGTGCATACGTCGTCCTGAATGTGGCCAGCGGCTGATCGTCTTGGATGGGAGTTTCTTGATCATACATCTGCGCAGGCGCCAATTCTTCCTCGTATTCGAAATACTCTTCCTGTCCGCCGGTATCCACTCTTCGCCTTAACACCAGCGCTACGATGAGGAGTAAACCGAGCAGCAAGGTTGCTCCACAAACAGGCAGTAATAATCGAGATAGAGAAAATCCTTCTTCCTGACCCGATACTGATCCAGTTGCGCTTGCATCTCCAGGAACTTCCTCCTCCGGAAAGGTCTCGACAATCTCTTTAAACCTTTGAATAGTGCTCGGACTCACCATTCCAGGGTCCCCGCCCACTTCTGCCAGAATTTCGGCTTTATCCGACCCTAGGGAATCATAACGCTGTATCGCGAGATCTACATCCTCGTTCAAGGCAAAGGAGTCAATCGTCATCCTCAGATATTCCACGCGGAGATCGCTACGCAATTGGTTCACTGCCCCGTCCACCCATTCAACAGGACTTATGACCCATGCATAAAACACACCCAGTACAATGCCCACAATCAAGGCCAAAAGTGCGATCATGACGTTCCGATTTATCTTGTTTGTAATTTCATTCATTGCGCCTCTTCCCTCTGTCTGAACTTAGACGCTCCCTGTATAGCTTTAAATCTCGAGCATTCTAGACCTATCTTTATAACTAAGCAATCGACACGTTGCAGGATTTATACCGTATCGCTTTCTTCGTTCTGCAAAATAGACTGTGCAAATTGCCCGTCACATTCCGTGCAACGGGCTTGCTGACGGTTCTCGACAACAAGTAATCCACCGCAACTGGGGCATGGAGGAGCTAGCGGTCTTTTCCACGATGTAAAATCGCATTCAGGATAATTCTCACAGCCATAGAAAGGTCTACCTTTTCGTGTTCGGCGAGACACAAGATCGCCTCCACATTTTGGACATTGCACACCAATTTTCTCGAGCCACGGTTCCGTATGTCGACATTCTGGGAAATTTGAACAACCTATAAATTTTCCGTAGCGACCATGGCGCAGCAAAAGCGGGCTGCCGCATTCCGGGCAATCACGACCGACTTCTTCTGGTTCGGCTTTCATCTCTGGCATCGCATCTTCTGCGATTTTTAGTTGTTCTGCAAACGGCACATAGAAGTCACGGACGACGGCAACCCAATCGCGCTTGCCGCCAGCAACTTCGTCCAGTTGCTCTTCCATACGTGCTGTAAAACCGGGATCGACGATGTTTGGGAAGTGGGCGACAATCAGGTCGTTCACAATTTCGCCTATTTCCGTGGGAATCAAGCGCCTATCCTGGCGTTCGATATATCCTCGCTGACGGAGTGTCGAAATAATGGGCGCGTAGGTGGATGGCCTGCCGATCCCCTCTTCTTCTAACGCGCGCACCAGGGATGCGTCCGAGAACCGCGAAGGCGGCTGCGTGAAATGCTGCTCAGGATTAATGTCCCTGAGGAGAACACAATCTCCTTTTTGAAGATCCGGAAGTTGAGCAAGTTGGGCTTTTAATTCTTGAAGTGATCCGCCTTCATCACTGACTCTTTCCTCTTCACCATTTCGATCAGCTTTATACACACGCAGGAAACCGTCAAACCGAAGGCTGGAAGCCGTTACGCGGAATAAATACGCTTCGTTCGCAGACTGCCCCACGACTTCAATTGTCAAAGTGTCATAAATCGCAGGCTTCATTTGTGAAGCCACAAATCTCTGCCAGATCAAGTTGTATAGCTTATATTGATCCGCTGATAAATATTGCTTTAGTGATTTTGGTGTACGCATCACCGATGTCGGTCGAACTGCTTCGTGCGCCTCCTGCGCCAAACGGCCCCGAGTACGATAGATAGGAGGCTGTTCAGGTAAATATGCCTCCCCATATTGATCTGTGATGAGTTTTCGCGCTTCCAGCTGCGCCTGTTTTGATACCTGCGTAGAATCGGTGCGCATATACGTGATAAGACCAACTCGTTCACCTTCGCCGAAATCGATGCCCTCATACAATTGCTGCGCGATGACCATTGTGCGGCGTGCGGTGTAGCTGAACCGCTGCGAAGCTGTTTGCTGCATTGTTGAAGTCGTAAATGGTGCGTATGGCTTGCGTGTACGCTTCCCTCGGCGCACACCTGATATCTGGTAATCTTCACTTCGCAGGTCAGACAAAAGAGATTCTACTTCCTCGTTGGATTTTAATTCCGGCTTTTTCCCATTATGTTTAACCAGCCTCGCCATAAATGATGGCGGTTTTTCTTCGTTTAGGAATTCTGCATCAATCGTCCAATATTCCTGGGGGACGAAATCGGCAATTTCGCGTTCTCTTTCAACGATTAGCCGCAAGGCTACCGACTGCACACGGCCTGCAGAAAGCCGTCCACGGACTTTTTCCCAGAGTAAAGGACTTAGGTTGTAGCCAACCAACCGATCTAGAATACGGCGGGCTTGCTGCGCATCGACCAAATCCATGGCGATATCTCGAGGTTCCTCAAAAGCATGTTTAATGGCGGGTTCCGTGATTTCATTAAAGACCACGCGTTTGGCGATATCACGGTCGATCTCTGCGGCTTCCAATAGGTGCCAGGCAATGGCTTCACCTTCGCGATCGTGATCCGTCGCCAGATAAACCTGTGTTGTCTCTGCAGCTGCCGACTTGAGTTCCTTTACGATTTTCCGTTTCTCATTTGGCACCCGGTATTTCGGTAAAAAATCGTTATCGACATCAACGGATATTTGCGATCGCAGCAAATCACGTACGTGTCCGATTGATGCCATAACCTTGAATTCTTTATCGAGGAAACGAGAAATTGTGCGCGCCTTCGCCGGGGATTCGACGATCACCAGCTTGCCGCTGCGTTTCTTGCGCTGCGGCTTTCGACGTCGTTTTGTTTCCGACACTTCCGGTGGTGTCAACCCTTCGTGCGCCGCAGTCTTCCCCATCCTATAGAGGCCCGTACCGCAAACACCACAGACACCTTTCGTTGCCGGCGTTCCCGTCGCCGTAAACGTCGGTTCTGCTTGGGTAATTTCTCGTTTCTGTTTGCACTTCACACAATATGCTTCCATGCACACTCTCCTATAAGTAATGTTCCAACCCCTTCTCCTTGAGTAAACGCACGACTTCTCGTACGCCTTCCGCCTTTCCCTTGGGGCATACCAATAACACGTCTTCCATATCCACCACAATCAAATCATCCGTTCCCAACGCAACAATCATTCTATTGGTGGCTGCATTTTCATCCTGGTACAGCAAGGTGTTCTCTGCATCGACAACCAGACTGTTTTTTGCATGGATCATATTGCCATGTTGATCGATCTCTTTTACCTCGAACATGCGCGCCCAGCCGCCAACATCACACCATCCCAGATCGTCAGCAGGTATGACGCTCACCTTTTTGGCGCCTTCCATGATGCCAAAATCGACCGTCTGACTTTCCAGCCCGCGCCATACGTTGGCGATGGTTTCAGCTTCTGCGTCAGTTCCCAATACACGATCGATTTCCTGCAATCCTTGAAATAATTCCGGCATTTGTCGTTCAATTTCTTTGAGTATGCTTTCGGCCTTCCATACAAACATGCCTGAGTTCCAGGCATACTCCCCACTTGCAATATAGTCTTCCGCCAGTTCAAAATTGGGCTTTTCTTTGAAGGATTGAACGCAGTAGGCTTTAAAACCTTTGAAAACGCCGCGCTGTTCACCACGATGGATATACCCGTATCCGGTATCCGGATAACGAGGTGTAATTCCCAATGTCACCAAATCTCCTTCCAGCGCCAACGCCTTTGCCGCTTGCAGGAGTTCCTGGAACTTAGGCTCATCCGCAATATAGTGATCCGCTGTAAGAATGGCGATCACGCAATCGGGATTTTTTCTCTGTAGTTTTATTGCTGCCAACCCAACAACGGATGCCGTCCCTCTTGGGCTGGGCTCGAGAATGAAATGATCGACCGGCAGCGATTCCACCTGTCTTGCTAATACTTTCGCCTGATCATCAGCCGTAACTACAAAAATCCTGTCATGATCTATTACAGGTTCCAACCGCTTTACCGAGACTTCAAATAGAGTCTGTTCGCCAAATATCCGCAGCATCTGCTTTGGCCGACTGCGTCTAGACAACGGCCAAAGTCGTGTTCCCCCTCCTCCCGCCATGATCACTGCAAAATAATCATCTGCCATTTGCTGTTTTTCCTATTGGTATATGGTTCCTGGTTCTCTTATTTTGATGTACTGCATACCATTCAACTTCTTCACACGACCCTTTAGTTCAAGCATCGCCAGCGCAGCCGTAATTTGCGAAATCGACAGTGCGCAAGACTCTTTCAAATCGTCAACGTGAACCGGCTCCATACTCAAGATCCCCAGGATTAAACGCTCGGTCTTATCTTCCGGTAAAACTTGAGATACTGCCTCCTGCCGAGCTGTGGCCTCCATGTTTAGTGCTTCGAGCACATCCTGTGCATGGACCAATGGCCTGGCTCCTGATTGTATCAAGCGATTGACGCCCTCGCTTGTTGTTCTATGAATATCTCCTGGCACCGCAAAGACTTCACGGCCTTGCTCGGCGGCAAAGTCCGCAGTAATCAAAGCGCCGCTTCCTTCACCTGCCTCGACGACGATAACCGCCATCGAAAGTCCGCTGATTATCCGGTTGCGAGGCGGGAAATTTTTCGCCTCCGGCCTTGTCCCTAACGGATAATCACTAATAATAACGCCGTTCTCAGCAATTCTCCCAGCCAATTTTCGATGTTCGGGTGGATAGATCAGATCCAACCCGGATCCCAGGACGGCTATCGTTCGTCCACCCGCATCCAATGCAGCTTCATGAGCGATCCGATCAATGCCACGTGCCAGTCCCGAGACTAGCGTAACGCCACTTACCGCGAGCGTTCTTCCAAGATCGCGAGTTATCATTTCGCCATATGGCGACATCCTGCGTGTCCCCACAACCGCCGCCGCCCATCGATCCTGCGGCAGGAAATCGCCCAGTGTATACAGCACGGGCGGTGGCGCTGCGATCTCGCGTAATCTTTGCGGGTATTCGTCGCAATCCCACGTAATGACTCGATATCCGCTGGCATTAATCTGGTCCCATAGTTTTCCCAGATCGGTTCGATTCCGCATCTCGATCAACGTTTCGATTGTTTTCGGCCCCAATCCGGCAGACTTCAATTCTTCTCGATCCGCCTTCCATGCAAACTCTACGTCCCCGAAAGCATCCAGCAATGATTGCATACGCTGGGGCCCAATCCCATAAACAAGATTGAAACCTACCCAATATTGTTTTTTCTCCCCCATTTCAGCCTCCAAAAGCCGTCCGAGCTTATCACAGCGATTCTGCCAGTGTCAAGTTGGTTCGTTGTCAAAACCTGCTCTACTGATTTTCTCCGATCACTGCAACTGTATTTCAAAGAAAAAACGCCTGACAATAATCAGGCGTTCGAGCGGGGATGACGGGATTCGAACCCGCGATCTCTGCCTTGACAGGGCAGCGTGTTAAGCCACTACACTACACCCCCGAACGTTGAGCAGTGTACCACAGCCGCAGAATTGACGTCAAGATTCACTGCTTACGCGGAAATCACCAGATATCATTTCGGCGGAGGTATCGGTGTCCTTGTCGGCGTGGGTGTGATTGTAGGCGTGAAGGTCGACGTCGGCATGGGCGGAATGTAACAGACACCAGGTTCTGTTCCACTCGGTGTGAAGCCTACCGCCCATCGGCATGTGTTATCCATCATCGCCGCCTGTTTGATCGGATAAAGTGAACTATTAATCTCCGGCGAACCAGCTTCTTCCGGCGTGAAATGGTCGTTGTAATCCAACCAGCCAGGCTGAATAACCATTTCTTCTGCCCAAGCCCCCCATAAATATTTGCCTATCGATCCAAATAATTGATGCTTGAACGCTAATTGCACTTGATCTGGCTGCGTCGGCGACCTTCTGATCCATGCTGCATCTGGATCATTGCCAATTCCTTGCGCGAAAATCTGTATATCATATCCATCCCACGCCGGTGATGGGCTATCGGCTTGTAACGGTGTAGTGCCGCCAACATCGTTATTGCTGTCCTTCCAGGCATTCACGCCATCCGTGGTCCACTCACTCGACGCCGGTACGACGCCAGAAATGTACCAATCTCCTCTGCCGTCGATATCCGTGTCAATCTCCACAGCGTAGACGGCTTGCGAATCTGCTGGTGGCGCGCCTTCGAGGAAAATCGTCACATATACCCAATCACCTTTAATGCTTAATTCGGCTCGTGTGATATCTAGGTGCTCCATATAGTCCATCACTTCGGAAGTGTACGGTCGCTCAATGAGATTGACATTGAAGTTGTCTGCAATCGCCCTGCGTTCTGCAGCAAAATCTCGTGTGGATCGATCCGTCATGTAACTGGTTAAGCTGCCCGGATTTTCTGGGCGGATCATGTGTTCGACTGTTGGCGTTGGGGTTACATCAACATCAGGTTCATCCACTGCTTCAATTTCTTCTGGCGCTTCGCTCGATTCGCCTTCATCTTCAGCCATGGCCTGAAGCGTCCCTTCAACGATAAGATCCAAAGCCTGCATGGTTTGCGATGCTGCGACATTAATATCGCTTTCCTGGGATGTTGCTTTCGGGCCACAAGCAGCAATAACCAAAATCAAGATCATCAGAAGCAGAGCAACAATATCTCTATGTGTCCTCATCATGATTTCCTCCATGGAATTATCCGTCGCGTCCTGTTTTCTATAAACTAGAACGTTGCCCCTCTCTTTTTTGTGACGATGTTGTCCAATTGATATAAGTATAACCTTAGGAAGGGATATTTTTGCAATTCACTTTATTGATGCGTAAGTGCTCATGACGTATAATCGCTAACCAAATGGAGTTATGATGTCGAAGAAACCGTCAACAAAATGGACAGGCGCAGAAATTCGCCAATCCTTCCTGGAATTTTTTAAGCAACACGGGCACACCATCGTCCCGTCGGCATCGCTTGTGCCTGGCGGGGATCAAACCCTGCTCTTCACAAATGCCGGGATGGTGCAGTTTAAAGATGTTTTCCTGGGCAGCGGAACGCGGCCGTATGTGCGTGCAGTTGACTGCCAAAAATGCATGCGTGTCTCTGGCAAGCACAACGATTTGGAGGATGTCGGTCGAGATGATACGCATCACACATTCTTCGAAATGCTCGGGAATTGGTCATTCGGGGATTATTACCAACAGGAAGCCATCACCTGGGCGTGGACATTGCTGACGGATGTGTGGGGGTTGCCAAAAGACCGGCTCTATGCCACATGTTTCGAAGACGAAGTGAACGAGATCCCTCGTGATGATGATGCAGCAGATATCTGGCGCCAGCAACCGGGCTTCGATCACGATCATGTGCTCTTTTTCGGCAGGGAAGAGAACTTCTGGGAAATGGCAGATACCGGTCCATGTGGTCCGGATAGTGAAATCCACTTCGATCGCGGTCCCGAATATTGCAACATGCAGGATGTGAAAGGACACAAGTGTGCCGTTAACGGCGAATGCCAACGATATCTCGAGTTGTGGAATCTGGTGTTCATTCAATACAACCGCATCAGCCCGCACGAACTCGAGCCCTTACCTGCGAAACACGTCGATACGGGCATGGGCTTCGAACGCATCGTTTCCGTCATGCAAGATGTCGACTCCAATTACAAAACGGATTTATTCACACCCCTGCTGGATACCATACAGCGACTAACCGGGGACGACGAACAAACTCGTAATCAAAATCTAACACCCTATCGCGTGATTGCAGATCATGGTCGCGCAGCATCCTTCCTGATTGCCGATGGCGTCGTGCCGGGAAACGTTGGCCGCAATTACGTCTGCCGCATGATCATCCGACGCGCAAGTCGATTCGGCGGCATGATCGGTCTCGATGAGCCGTTTCTCTCGGAAGTTGCAAAATCGGTGATCGCAAATTACGGAGACTTCTATCCGGAGCTTAAACGCAACCAGGCAGCCATTTTCCGAACACTCAGCGAAGAAGAACGACGCTTTCACCGCACGATTGATATCGGTGTTGCCCATTTCATGACGTTGCTGGAGCAAACACAGGCCTCAGGTTCGAAAACCATTTCTGGGCAATCTGCTTTCGACCTCTACGCGACATACGGCCTGCCATACGAAATTACTCGCGATCTCGCCGAGGAACATCAAATTTCAACAGACGCAACGGGTTTTTACGAGGCAATGGAGCAGCACCGGCTGGCATCTGCTAATGACGAAGACAAATTGCACGCGGATGAAAACATTGATCTCTATCGACAGATTCTTGAAGAGCTGCAAGCCTCAAAATCATTGGGACCGGATGGTGTGGACTACGATCCTTATCACGCCAGTCGGTCGGAAGGAAAAATATTGGCGCTTATTCGGGATGGCGAACCCGTCCAATCCGCCAACCAGGGCGAACAAATTGAAGTTGTCCTGCCACAGACATCTTTCTATATTGAATCCGGCGGGCAGGTAACCGACACGGGAAAGATAACCGCTGCGGATCATTCCGCCTGGGAGATCGAAATCGATCGCGCTCGTGAACCCGTAAAAGGGTTGATCCTGCACGAAGGCAAGGTGCTCAAGGGCACCCCAAAGACAAACGATCAAGCACAGGCGATGATTGATGCAGACCGGCGCTTGGACATCATGCGCAACCACACCGCCACGCACCTGCTTCATGCCGCGCTGCGAGAGGTGCTTGGAGAGCATGCACGCCAGGCCGGTTCTCTTGTGTCCCCAGACCGTCTGCGATTCGATTTCACCCATCCCGAGGCGATGACACCTGAGGAAATTCGATTGGTTCAAGACCACGTGTCCAACGCCATTTTAGCGAACCATAAATTGTCCGTGAAACACAAATCGCGCGAGGAGGCGATCGAGGAAGGCGCAATGGCGCTTTTTGGCGAAACCTATGGCGAAGTCGTGCGTACGGTCAGCATCGGTGAAGACAAAAGACACTCGTACGAATTGTGCGGCGGAACACATGTCGATGAAACCGGCATCATCGGCCCCTTCCTGATCATAAGCGAAGGCAGCGTCGCTGCAGGAATTCGACGCATCGAAGCTGTCACTGGCCGCAGGGCGCAAGCCATTATCGACAAACGCCTTCAAATTCTGGAAGAGATTGCAGCAACGCTGGAATCTCCCGTGGATGAAGTCAATGATCGTGTGATGCACTTAGTATCAGAACGCAATCAGCTGGATCGAGAAATCTCATCGTATCGCACGCAGCAAGCGATGGATGCCTTCGACTTGATCGAACCGCAAGAACACGCCGGTGTCGTCGTTCTCACAGGACTGATCCCCGATTCAAATGCCGACATTCTGCGACAATTGACGGATCGGTTCCGTGCTACATACAAGTCAGGCGTGGTGCTGCTCGCTTCCGTCGTTGATAAACGACCCATTCTCGTTGCAGCCGTTACCGAGGACCTCCTTTCCCGAAACCTGCATGCTGGTAAATTGGTAAAGCTCGCTGCCGAACCTATCGGCGGAGGCGGTGGAGGTAAAGCGATGTTAGCGCAAGCCGGCGGCAAAGATGCATCCAAATTAAACGAGGCCTTTGATCTCGTTGCAGATTGGGTGAAATCAGAGATCAAATGATGCTGCTTGCACGCGACGTATCAAAGTGAAAATCCACATCGTTCATCTTGATACCCATGACGATTATATGTCCGCCCGAGACAAATTGGGTTGGGCGAAGTCGCCGCGCGTGCTTATCGTTTGGCCCAAACATAGCCGTATCCTCAACCGCAGGCTCGACCTTGTGCTGCTTCAACGCTACGCAACGCAACACAATCTTCAAATCGGACTGGTGACGCACGACGCTGAAGTTCTGGACAACGCAGAAGCATTGACCATCCCAACATTTGACAACGCAGACAACGTCACCGATGCCGGCTGGCGCCGCCGAGCTCGAAGCCGCCGGAAATCCGCGCTGGCATCTCCAATACGAAAAGAAATCCCGGTTCCGACATCCGATATTCGTATTGAATCTCATCTAACAACCCCGACCTCGTTTCATAAGATCCTGCGAGTTTTGTTACTCATATTCACGCTCGTCGTACTTGGCTGCTTTACGATTATGCTCATCTCCCATGCAGAACTTGTAATTACTCCGTCTACTAAAGCGCTTGTCGTTGATTTTGTACTGCACCTCGACCCATCCCTGGATGCTCCTGGACAAAACGGCTCTATTCCTGGGCTGTTCTTATCAGTTCGAGTTTCGGACGATCTCCGATTGTCAACCAGCGGTGAAGTTGCCGTTCCTGCTTCACCGGCGGAAGGCTTCGTCACTTTTACAAATCTAACTTCGGACGCCATCGACATTGAAGCAGGAACGGGGCTTCGGGCGACGAATTACGACAATCAACGCTTTATCACGCTGGAAAGTGTTTCTCTATCCGGTGAAATCGGAGCCGAAGTGGAAGCAAAAATCGAAGCTGCCCTGCCGGGTCCTGCAGGGAACCTGCCCATTGGCGCCATAGATGCCGTGGAAGGTACATTGGGATTACAAGTTGAGGTCACCAACATCGTTTATCTTTCGGGGGGTGAAAACGTAATTCGTGCGGCAGTGTCCGAAGAGGATTTTATATTGCTTGAAGAGACGCTCCGGGAAAGTCTGGAAGACCAAGCACTTCAAATGCTGAGCGCCCAACTTCATGACGATCAAACCCTGCTGGAAAAATCTATTCAGCTGAGGCATCAATACGAGCGGACTTTCGACCGAGGAATCGGTGAACCGGCAGACACCCTGGGATTGACAATGGATGTTGAATTCAGCGTTTATGCATATCGGCAATCCGATGCCCAAACCGCAGCGAAATTTGCACTTGACGATCAACTGCCCACTGGCTTCCAGCCCGTCCCGTCCAGTTTTGGCTTTGAAGTCAGTAATGATGAAGTCCGCATGAAAAACGACAACTTCGAAATCGACGCCCAAGCCTGGCAGGATATATTTATGCCCCCCGACATAGATTCGCTTCGTGAAATCCTTCAATGGGAAAAGCCGGCGCAAGCGGTTTCGATCGTATCCCAGAGAATTAATATCACGGAACCCCCGGAGCTGAATCTTCACCCCGCATGGCTGCCGCGCATCCCATTCCTTCTCACACATATTTCCATTCGTTATTCATGGCAAGTGGATTCATGACCCGCGTCCTTGCTGTCGATCCCGGTGATAAACGCATCGGCATCGCCGTCAGCGACCCGAGCGGCACGATCGCTCGGCCACTGATCGTGATCGAGCATGTTTCCAGGCAAGCAGATGCACAAAGCATCGTGCAGCATGCAGTTGAATATGATGCGGAGATGATACTCGTCGGGATTGCACTGGATGCTTCTGGCCAAATCGGTCTTCAAGCCAGAAAGGAACTCCGCCTGGTCGATGCCCTGCGCAAGATCACAAAATTAGAGATTGAAACCTGGGACGAAACCGATTCTACGCAAATGGCTATCCAACTCGTCGGGAAGCGAGACAAAATGACGGATGCCCGTGCAGCCGCCGTTATCTTACAGGAATATCTCGATGCTCAAAAATATTAAACGACCCGCCTGTTTACTCGCGACAGCCATCGTCATGATTTTCACATGTGCAGCAATCTGGGTTGCGGGATTCGTCATTCTTGGTGTTCCCCAGGCAAACGAACGCCTGGGACCTCCCAACCCCCACTTAAACCCGCTCGTGCGCACGCTGCTTTCGATATACCTTTTGGTAAACGAGTCGAATCTCGATGCACCCGCAGGCACACCGGGCTTTTCCATCGATTTCGAAGTGTTTGAAGGAGAACTCGCCAGCGACGTCATCGATCGATTGACGGATACGGGAGCCATCCACGATGGTTTCCTTCTTCGAAACTATCTTCGCTATCGCGGCTTTGACTACAGCATCGAGGCCGGCCATTATCAACTTCCCGGCGATATGTCGGTACGACAATTAGCGGAAACGCTCCAGACGGCTCGTCCCGCGTCGATTTCCTTCATCGTGCTCGAGGGCTGGCGCATGGAAGAAATCGCCGAACGAATTGCGCTCAGCGAACTGAACATCACCTACGACGACTTCCTTTCGGCGTGCCATGAAATAGCTCGCAGCAACAACCTACCGGTAGAATGGCCGGCTGAACCTTCCCTGGAGGGATTCCTGTTTCCCGATACCTATTTCTTCGACCTCGATGCTACCCCAGAGAATGTTGTCATCGCCATGCTGGAAAATTTCGAGTCGAAAGTGGATGCAGATATTCTTGAAGGCTTTACGCAGCAGGGATTGAGTGTAATAGAAGCCATCACATTGGCTTCTATTATCGAACGCGAAGCGATCATCCCGGATGAGCGACCGCTTATCGCTTCGGTTTTCTTGAACCGCATTGCTTTGGGGATGAAATTGGGAGCGGATCCAACCGTTCAGTACGCTTTGGGTCTACAGCTTGACGGCTGGTGGAAAGCGCCGCTCAGCCTCTCCGATCTTGAAATCGATTCTCCTTATAACACATACCGTTACACAGGTTTGCCTCCTGGTCCGATTGCCAATCCCGGGATAGCGGCGCTTGAGGCGGTTGCATTTCCTGCTGATAGCCAATATCTGTATTTTCGTGCACGTTGTGACGGCTCGGGTCGCCATGCCTTTGCCGAGACCTTCGAAGAACACCGCCAGAACGCCTGTCCGTGAGGTAAATATGACCTCCAAAGAAATCGCGCCCTATGGTTCCTGGAAATCTCCGATTCAAGCGGAGCACGTCGCTGCAAATGGCTCCGGATGGGGTGGCTTGATGCGCGAAATCCAGGTTAATGGAAAGAATGTTTTTTGGATCCTTCCCAGACCGCAAGAAGGTGGCCGCAGCACCCTCATGCAGCGCCGTGAAGATGGAAGCATCGCGGAAATCATCCCCGCGGACTACAACATACGCACACGTGTCCACGAGTACGGCGGCGGCGATTATTGTGTCCATGAAGGCATGATCGTTTTTTCCAACGCCGGAGATCAGCGTTTATATCTTCTCTCGCCGAATTCCGAACCCGTACCTCTTACGGCTGCACCACCTGCAAATGAATCCTGGCGTTACGCAGACGGTCGTATTGCGCCAAACGGTCGAACCCTGCTCTGCGTTCATGAACGCCACTTTTCAGCCGGCGTGGTGGAAAACGAGATCGTCGCGATCGAAATCAACGACGCATCCACAATTCACCCCATCGTTCGAGGCTGCGACTTTTACGCCAGCCCGCGGGTGAGTCCGGACGGCAAGAAATTAGCCTGGTTGTCGTGGGATCTACCCCGTATGCCCTGGAACGGCACAGAATTATGGATCGCGGAAATACAATCCGACGATTCCGTTGCTTCACCGTTAAAAATCGCTGGAGGTGATACAGAGTGGATCTCCAACCCGGCCTGGAGCCCGAACGGCGATCTATACTTCCTCTCGGATTGTTCCAATTGGAGCACTCTCTACCGCTGGGATGGTGTTGATGTCGAACAGGTTTTTCAGATTAACGCCGACCTCGACAGGCCGGCCTGGACCTTCGGGTATACGCGTTATGCGTTCTTGACCAATGACCGCATCGCCTTCGTCTACTGGGAAGACGGCATCGAGCATTTGGGACTCTATAATCCGGTTTCTTCAAGCTATCAAAGAATCGACACGAACTTCTCGGCCATACCCTACATCACCAGCAACGGCGAGGACGAACTCTGGTTTCTGGGCGGCAACTTTGAGATGACGCCTTCGGTCGTCCGCTTGAAGATGAATGGCTCGAGCCCTGAAGTTGTTTATCGTAATTCGTCTTTTCGTTTTAATCCCGGATATATTTCCAATCCCCAACCCATTGATTTTCCGACTTCAGGCGAGCAGTTCGCCCACGCCCTGTATTACCCCCCGACGAATAAAGATTATGCTGCACCAACGGATGAATTGATCCCGCTCATTGTGCGCTGCCACGGCGGGCCGACCTCAGCCGCGCATCCCTTCCTGCAGCCCACATTCCAATACTTCACCAGTCGCGGCTTCGGCATCCTCGACGTGAATTACCGCGGCAGTTCCGGCTACGGTCGATCCTTTCGTGAGGCATTGAAGGGAAAATGGGGTATTTTCGACACGCAGGATTGCATTACCGCAGCGCTTTATCTCGTCGATCGGGGCAAAGTGGATCCAAAGAGAGTGATCATGAGCGGGGGAAGCGCAGGAGGTTGGACGACCCTGTGCGCGCTCACATTTCACGATCTCTTTAAGGCTGGCGCTATTTATTACGGAATTGCGGACGCTGAGAAATTGGCGAAAACGACTCATAAGTTTGAATCCGGTTACCTTGAATATCTTATCGGACCCTATCCCGATGAAAGGCAGCTTTATTTTGAACGCTCGCCAATCTATCACACGGATAATATTTCGTGCCCGCTGATCGTTTTTCAAGGCCTGGACGACAAAGTCGTTCCCCCATCGCAAGCGGAGATCCTGGTTAAAGCTTTGCAAGAAAAGAAATTGCCCCACGCCTATCTGACCTTTTCCGGTGAAGGTCATGGGTTTCGGCGTGCCGAGAGCATCAAACGCAGCCTCGAAGCCGAGCTCTCGTTCTACGCACAGATTTTCGAATTCGACCTTGCCGATCCATTCGAAGCGATTACAGTTTCATATCTTACGTAAATCTCTTCTTCAAATTCCAGCAGGATAAATGGATGTTTGGAAAGCGCGTTCGTCTTCAATCCTCAGAAGCATGGCAGCGTACGCTGTATATCATTTTCATCGCCCAGATTCTGACAGCGATCGGATTTTCCAGTATCTTTCCATTTCTTCCGCTGTACGTTGAGTCACTGGGTTCTTCATCCGGACTGAGCATTGAATTCCTTGCGGGTCTGGTTTTCTCGGCGCAAGCCTTTTGTATGATGCTTGCTTCCCCCATTTGGGGCGCGATTGCGGACCGCTATGGAAGAAAACTCATGGTCCAGCGCGCCTGTTTTGGCGGCGTGGTGATCATTTTTCTCATGGCCTTCGTCCGTTCCGCCGAGCAGCTGGTGCTTTTGCGTGCCATACAGGGTTTGATCACCGGTTCAGTTGCAGCATCCAGTGCGTTAATTGCCGCAGAAGCCCCTCGAGCGAAAACCGGATATGCCCTGGGATTGCTGCAGACGGGTCTCGGAATTGGCATCGCTTTGGGGCCACTCATCGGTGGTGCCATTGCAGACTCTTTCGGATACAGTGCCGCATTTTACATCACCGCGGCGTTACTGCTTGTATCCGGCATACTGGTTTTTTTCGGCGCTGAAGAAACCTATGTGCCAGCAACCACACCGACGTTCAACTTGAGAGGATTCTTCACCGATTGGCGTCATATCTTCCAATCTCCCGGCGTCACGACAACGTATACCCTGGATACGATCACACAACTTGCGCGTGCAATGATCGTTCCGATCCTCCCTATCTTCATCCAATCCTTCATGACGGATCTTGGCAGTGTGAACACGATCACCGGAGTCGTCTTCGGGGTGTACTCGGCAACGATGACGATAAGCGCCATCTATTTTGGCAAATTGGGAGACCGCGTCGGTCACCGTATGATCTTGATCGTGAGTATTATTTCACTTACATTTTTCTACTTGCCGCAGGCCTTTGTAACGGAAACCTGGCAGATTCTGTTTCTTCAGGCGTTGTCGGGGGTTTCCATGGGGGGCATACTGCCCTCGATCGGAGCCTTGCTGGCCAAACTCACCGTACAGGGAGAGGAAGGTACGGTATACGGGTTGTCGAATTCGCTGCGCGCCGGCGCACGCTCCGTTGCTCCCCTCCTCGGCGCAGGAATCGCAATCTGGTTTAATAATCAGGCCACGTTCATTTTTGCCGCCGGTTTTTATTTACTGGCGGGAATCCTGGCGGCCATCAGGCTGCCAGGATTATCCAGCAATTCTTAGTGTCTAATTACATAACAGATTAACCACCCACAATACGATAAAACAGAGGCAGGGGTTCGACATCCTTTGCTACAATGCGGTGCGAGTCGAGCAAACGTTGTACAGATGGCTCGATAAGTTTTTCGTCATTGGCATGGACTTCGAACAATGGATCGTCTGCACAGACGCGATCCCCGATATTGGTGTGCACGACCACGCCCACTGCATGATCGATGGGATCACCTTTCTTTTCCCGTCCGGCGCCTAAATCCACGGCCGTGAGAGCCACTTCACGCGCGTCGATCTGTGCAACCGTTCCACTCGAAGGCGCAGAGACGATCTTGATATATTTGGCTTGAGGCAAACGACCGGGATCATCCACCATTCCTGTATCGCCTCCCTGCGCCCGCACAAGATCGAGGAACTTATCATAGGACTTGCCGCTTTCGATGGCCGAATGCGCCATCGCCCGACCGGATTCGACGTCCTCTGCGCGCTTCCCGAGCACGAGCATATGACTGGCCACTTCGAGGCAGTGTGCGAGAAAATCTCCCGGACCTTCTCCATGAAGCGTGGCGATCGCTTCTTTGACCTCCAACGCATTGCCAACGGCATCCCCCAGTGGTTGATTCATGTCCGACAGCAGCGCCACGGCTCGACGGTCTGCGTGGCGGGCGATTTCAACCATCAACTCCGCCAGCTCAACCGCTTGATCCATGGTTCGCATGAACGCCCCGCTGCCAACTTTAACATCCAGCACTATCCCCTGCGCGCCGCCGGCGATTTTCTTGCTCATGATCGACGAAGCGATTAACGGAATGGACGGCACCGTCCCGGTAACGTCCCGCAGCGCGTAGAGTTTGCCGTCTGCCGGGGTGAGTTTCGCCGTCTGGCCGGATAACACGATCCCCATCTCGCCCAGCTGAGCCAGGAACTCATCCTTAGTCAGATCGGATCGAAAACCGCGGATCGACTCCATTTTATCCAGCGTGCCGCCGCTGAATCCCAAAGCCCTGCCGGACATTTTTCCGACTGCAAGACCACTTGCCGCCACCGTCGGCAGAACGACGAGCGAGGTTTTATCCCCCACACCACCTGTGGAATGTTTGTCTACAGCGATGGGCACGACGCTCGACAGATCGATCTGCTCTCCGGATTCGACGATCACTTGCGTCAATTCCGCCGTTTCGCGCGGCGTCATACCGCGGAACAGCACCGCCATACACCAGGCCGCAACCTGATAATCCGGAATGTCACCGCCCGTGAAGCCCGCTATGAAAAATCGGAGTTCGTCCCGGCTGAGTTCCATCCCGTCACGCTTTTTGATCACAATGTCTACGGCGCGCATACATCGCCTCCCGGATCGTGTATTGATTATACTTTCCAGCCTGTAACTCGCCACAGAGCTTCGTACCTTATTCATTATGATGCACTGATAATCAAGCGAAATGAACGTATCCGTGATACGATTTAATAACATTCAACGATTTCACTCTTCTATTTATTGTTTCGCTACCCGTCATGATGCATTCCATTTACAGAGGATTCTATGCAAAAGGTTGATGTTATTCTAAAAAACGCCTTGATCGTCACAATGGACCAGGATGAGCGTGTGCTTGCGGATGGCGCCATCGCCATAAGCGGCAATTCGATTCAAGCCGTCGGCGAAACCAAAGAGATCACAGCAGAATACAAAGCCGATGAAACGATCGACTGCGCCGGTAAAACGATAACCCCTGGCCTGGTCAATTCGCACACCCATGCAGCGATGACGCTGCTGCGCGGTCTTGCCGATGACCTGCGCCTGGATGTCTGGCTTCTGGGGTACATGATGCCCGTCGAGCGTGAGTTCGTCTCGCCGGAATTCTGCCGTCTGGGTACGCTTTTGGGCTGCGCCGAGATGATCCGCGGCGGGACGACATGTTTTGCGGATATGTACTACTACGAAGAGACGGTCGCCGAAGCCGCTGCAGAAGCCGGTATACGGGCGATATGCGGTCAAACGGTGCTTAAATTCCCCTCGCCGGATGCGGAATCCTATGAAGATGCGCTCGATTACGCACGCAGTTATATGGAAAAGTGGCGGGATCATCCACTCGTCATACCTGCCATCGCGCCGCACGCACCGTATACAACCACAGACGAGATTCTCAAAGCCTGCACCGAACTTGCCATGGAATTCGATGTTCCCCTGCTCACCCATATCGCAGAGACAATGGACGAGGTGGAAAACTGGCGCGAGACCTACGACATGCCCGTTGTACCCTGGGTTAAGAAACTCGGTCTCTTGGACGCCAAAGTCGTTGCCGCCCACTGTGTACATATCGACGATGGCGAGATTCACACCCTGCAGCACGCGGGCACGGGCATTTCGCACAATCCTTCCAG
>DAOUEK010000122.1:0-5068 GCA_034430425.1 Anaerolineales bacterium
GACATGAGTCATGCGACCTTCTTCACAACTTCTCCGGAACGAGTTGGTTGTGATAAGCCCAGCTCGGCACGGAGTTGAAGGAGTTGCTGTTGTTCAAACTCACTCATCCGAACTCCTCGCCATCTTTGACTGGTCTGCCTGTAGGGTGGAAAAACCTCGTCCGTGGATATCATGCAGCACACCGATAGTAATCATGGATTATTCCACCGAGTACTTCTCGCCTAACGATAGTTCCTTCCTTGTTTAATCTATCTATAGGTATCGGAGTCCGCTGGTCAATCCCTTGATGAGGTCTGGAAGCATTATAGAAACCCACGTATTCCTTGAGCACATTATAGAGATGTTGATCGTTAATGATGAGGATGTGATCCAGACATTCCTGTCGGACGGACCGTACCCAGCGTTCCGCATAGCCGTTGGCCTGTGGGGTACGAAATGGTGTGCGGACAATCTCTATTCCCACGGAGCGAAACACGTTGTCGAACGATCGGGTGAACTTCGTATCCCGGTCGTGGATAAGAAATCGAAAGGTTCGTTTCATTTCATCCAGCTTCCAGATGAGTTGACGCGCTTGCTGGGTTGTCCAGAATCCATTGGGATTCGTTGTGATTCCAGCGAAATGTACTCTCCGCGAACCTAATTCTATGAAGAATAGCACGTAAAGTCTCTTCAGAGTGATCGTCTCCACTGTGAAGAAGTCGCAGGCTAATATCTGTTCTTTGTAGTGCTTCAAGAAAGGACGCCAGGAACTGCGGCTGCGTCGTGTTGACGGAAGGATACCGTTGCGCTTGAGTATGTTCCTAACGGACGTTGAGTCGAGAGCGAAACCCAATTTGGTCAGCTCGCCATGGATACGTTTATGGCCCCAGCGAGGGTTCTCTTGTGCCATGTGCAGAATGAGGGCTTCAAGTTCAGGATCAATCCGGGGGCGACCGCCTCGTTTTCTGTGTTTGAAGGTCCACTTGCGTTTGACTAATTCGCGATGCCACTTCAGCAGAGTTTCCGGCTTGAACAGGAAGAAGCAGCGGTGAAGGCAGTTGCGAAACCCGGCTGCAGTCTGTTTCATCTTATATGAGAGTGCAGTCAGGATGAGCTTTTCAGGCTATAATATCCGGGGCGATGATGGTGCCTTGCGTTGAAGGATGCGTACTTGCTGCCGCAGCATGATGATTTCAAGGTCCTTCTCGTTTTGAGCTACTTTCAGTGTGGTAAAGATGTCGAGCAAAATGGTTATGAAACACCAGAGGAGCCAAAAGATCAAAGTAACCTCGCTAGACGGGAGTATTGAGTAGACAGGCCGCAGATGATACCATATCGAGTGAGATTTCATGGGGAATTAGGACGGATATAGTTTTTCCACCCTACAAGGTTCAAATGATGGAAAAGGATGTACTAAAAATCGGTGTGAACTTGGGAGGATGGATTTCTCAGTATAAAGAATTCGATCGTCATCATTTTGATAGCTTCATCACCGAGGATGATATCCGCCAGATTGCTAACTGGGGTTTTGACCATATTCGTTTACCGATAGATTACCCAATACTTGAAGGCGATGCCAACCCTGGTGTATATCACGAATCTGGCTTTGCATATCTCGATCGCTGTCTGGCCTGGTGTCAAGATCATGGGCTGCGTGTGATTCTCGATGTTCACAAAGCTCCTGGTTATAGCTTTACAAATACCCTCGAAGCTGAAATGACAGCAGTCAATACCTTGTTTACAGAGCCCTCCATGCAACAACGTTTCATTAACTTATGGGGGGCTATCGCTCGCCGGTATATTAATCAAGCCGAGGATTTTCTGGCGTTCGAACTGCTGAATGAGATCGTGCTGCCAGAAAGCTCTCCCTGGAATACATTGGCACAACAAATCGTCAATCATATCCGAGAGGTAGATCCTCATCGCTTGATCATTGTTGGAGGAAATAACTACAACGCGATTACTGAATTAACCAATATTCAACTAAATCCCGATCCATATATACTGCACACTTTCCATTTCTATGAACCATTGGTGGTCACCCACCAAAAGGCTCCCTGGGTGATTGAGATGGAACAATTAAACCAAAGCACGGATTATCCAGGAGAAGCTCCTGGACTGGCTCAATTCTTGGAAGCACAACACCCCACTCAAATGGCGAGATATCAGCAATCCTTTGGCCGTCGGTTGGACAAACAATTCCTTGAAGATATGTTGCAACCTGCACAACTGTTCATGCAACAAACAGATGAAATACTCTACTGTGGTGAGTTCGGTGTTATTAACCGAGCCCCCATGCAAACCCGCATCAACTGGAACCGAGATTTTATTGACATCCTCAATGAGAATAGAATCGGATATGCCTATTGGTCCTACAAGGAAATGGACTTTGGCCTCGTTGATAAAAACAGCGACCTGATTAATGATGAGTTATTGCGAGTTATCACCCAGCAAGGATAGTCCGGTAAAATGGGTGCATAATTTTATGCTCGCATAACCGATTGCTGGAACAATCTAGGATCACGAGCCTGTCTCCTGGAAGAGCACCAGCTTGCCTCCTTGAAAAGCACAAGGCCAGTCCAGGGGATCTCCGACTCATAACATAGCCTCCGACAGCACAAAGCCGTTGGGTGCTTTCTTAATAAGGATGCTAGATGGATATGAAAAAAGTATCAATCGCGATTATTGGTATTATCGTCGGTTTCACAATACAGGCATGTGTCTCCGAAAAGCTCTCAACACCAACGATATCAGCAACTAACACTACTACTTTTACCCTTGTTCCAACTCAAGATACAGTCATTGTTGGTCTCTCCTTCCCCAGTTCGTATGAGATCTGGGAAAAAGAAGAAATCCACCTGAGTGCGCTACTCGAGGAAAAGGGCTATGAAGTTATCTCGCGGGAAGCCAACTACGACGTCAATCTGCAGAATGATCAGATCAATACCATGGTTACACTAGGCGCCAAAGCCATCATCGTCATTGCCGAGGATGGTGATGCCGTTGTAAGCACAGTGAAAAATGCTGCCGCTGAAGGTGTGTTGATTATTGCTCATGATCGCTTGATCAAATCAGCCGATATTGCCGCTTATGTCTCCTTTAATTCAGACAACAGTTATAGGGAAGTTGGCCGCCAGCAGGCACTGGGTGTTTTAGCTGCGGTAGACATCGAGGGTGGTGAGTGGACTGTGGACAACCCTCTGAAGTTGGTTATGTTGGGTGGTAGCCCCACCGACAGCTACGCTGTCTTGTACCGACAGGGCCAGGACGAGATCATTGTTCCATACGTAGAGGCCGGCAAGATCGAAATCGTCGCTGATCAGTGGGTAGAATACTGGGATCCAGAAAACGCGTATGTTCTTATGGGACAGATATTGGCCATACAGAATAATGAAATTGACGCAGTGTTGGCAGCCCACGACAGAATGGCACTTGGTGCGCTGGATGCTATGAGGGAGCAGGGGCTGGCCGGAGTGATTCCGATTTCGGGCGGAAGCGCAACCGCTGAGGGATGCAACAGCATCGTCAAGGGCGAACTGACCGTCACGATTCTCAGATCAAACTACCAAGACCTTTCAGTGCAGGCTATTGACTTGGTTGATGCACTGCTTAAGGGCGAAGATGTCGAACTGGTTGAATACACATTGGTCGAATTGGCCTACAATCACCGACTAAGAGGTAGCGTAATGACCTACTTCCCACCGGTTGAACAGGTCAATATTGATAACGTATATGAACTGGTGGTCTTGAGCGGATTCCAAAGCTATGATGATGTTTACATAGATATTCCCGAAGACGAACGTCCTCCAGTTCCTGGTGATGAGTGAGATTGAAGAATAGTAGATTTATTACACGGGAAATCGTACCCAACAAAGCATGCACCCGACAAGTTGGATTCTGCGACATTTTCAGGCATTTTCCACGCCTCAGCAAAATCTTGTTATCAAACCTTATCCACGCCCGCCCACTTGCGGGTAATGCAAGCAATTGGGAAGACATATAAACGATATTCCTCCAATAGATGCGGTCATTGATAATCAAACTTCCTGGCTTCACGACGCAGAAATGTCCAATAATTTGGCCAGAACCTCCGCAGAAAAGGCCATCCATGGCCTAGTAGATGCGGCACGAGTTCTACTTGATAATCTCGCAGAATTGCATTACTCAAAGGTGCCTGGTCTCGAACCTGCTGAGCCCGGCATTGATGATCGGATTCGTGTACTCACGGGATATGTGGGTGGACCGCTGCCACCAGCACTGACACTCTTTTGGCAGCTCGTCGGAGGACTCTCGCTTGTCGATCTCTCACAGTATAAACATGTTAAGTTCTGGCGGAAACTTGGCGTTTACAGATCAGGTGACCACTGTGATGGAGTTCATATCTATCCGTGCAACTCCGAATGGCTTGATTTCACTCGCCAGGATTATTCAGACCTTCATGACGATCCTGACGTTTCACCACCCGATTCCTATGCACTTTCGATCTCGCTGGACAGGTGGCATAAGGACAACGTCAGCGGCAGCGGTGGATACGAAATGCAGGTCGGTAGAGGCTGGCTTGCACCTCTCCTGAACTTCACTTGGGAGGGTCCGCGCCGACCCGCATCTGCTCCATCCGGCCCATGTGATCTGTTGAGTTATCTTCGGACATCGCTACTGGAGTGTGCTGGCTTTCCAGGGCTCTATGGCATCGAGGCATTCGAACCGATTCGTGTCAGACTTCTTCGAGGCGTGTCCCTTTTCTGAGTGCATACAATGGCAATTGGTAATACTATTGATGCATCATAAGAAGCCTACCCGAGAGGGATACTCGACTCCATATCTGGTCTGCCCAAGAAGCGCGTGCAATCCGACGCCGCTGCTGCGGCCGGGGATCAGCGCGAAATCGGTTATGTACAGTGGCTTTGAATTGAAGCGCACTTCGGGAAAAACGCGGCGCGGCTGAAGCGGAGCCGTTAGATGCTATGGGGAGTTGAAAATCCGGGCCGCTGCGTATAAGCTCCAAAAAACTCCAAAAGGAGGGAGCCATGGATACTGCAGCGACCCGCAATATTGAGTATAGCGCATTCGAGCCAGTTCTGTATCTAGC
>DAOUEK010000123.1:0-54694 GCA_034430425.1 Anaerolineales bacterium
CGACGTTTGCCGATGAGCCAGGCCGGTGTGTCGTTATATTGAATTTCGCATGTGGGCGAGGCGTGAAGGCCAAGCTTGTTTTCGATGCGTCGAATACGCACGCTTTCGTCTCTTTCGATGACAAACAGCGACAGCCCTCGGGCATCCCTTGACCCCTCCTCACTGCGCGCCAACACAACCTGCACATCTGCGTTTCCGTTGGTGATGAAGCGCTTGACTCCGTTCAGCCGCCAGAATCCTGCTTCTTCATCGAAAGTGGCTTTGGTTTGAACGTTGCTTAAATCGGAACCTGCATCCGGTTCGGTTAGAACCATAGCTCCACTAACTTCTCCGCGTCCGAAGCGAGGCAGGATGCGGGCTTTGATCTCTTCATCGGCGTAATCGTTGATTGAGGCAGCGATTTCCTGTAAGCCAAACACAGTCATCAGTCCGGCCTCAGCCCTGGAGACGAGTTCGACCATCATCTGGTAGATCGTTTCTGGCAGGTTCAAGCCACCGAACTCGCGGGGCAACATCGCACCCATCAACTCAGCCTGTTTCAAGGCTTCGATGCCTTCCTTCGTAACGTCGGCGTATTCGACTTCTCCATCTCGGAACTGTGCGCCCTTTTCATCCGCTTCGCTCGCCGTTGGAGCGACGATGTTGGCGCAAATATCACCCAGAATTTCCAGTTGAAGCCGATAGTTATCGATCGCGTCGGCATAGTTGCGCGGTGCATCGACATACGCTTCGTGAAGGCTATAGTCTTTCTCTTTGATCTCGAGAATGTCTCTCATGTCGAGTTGCTGCAAGCGAAACTGAAGATCGAGGTTGTCGAGGAAAAAGTTTTCCGTCATCTTTAATACCCTTATCCCGTTCTAAGCTATTTGGCTTTTTCGCGCACGGCGCGAATGAGCAACGGCAAGACCTCGGCCACATCCCCAACGATCTTGTAATGCGCAACCTGGAAAATCGGCGCGTTGGGATCGGTGTTAATGGCAATGATCTTGCTGGATTTATCCATACCGGTGCTGTGTTGAATGGCACCTGAAATCCCGGCGGCGATATACAAACGCGGGCGCACCGTGGCGCCGGTCTGTCCGATTTGATGTTCCGATGAAACCAGCCCGGCGTCTACGGCGGCGCGCGAGGCGCCGACTTCGCCGCCCATGATATGCGCCAGTTCCTGGATGAGATGGAATTCATCCGCGCTTTGCACGCCTCCGCCGGCGGCGACGATGATGGGTGCATCCTTTAGATTGACACTCGGTTCACGCATCTCTCGACTCAACACCTCCAGCGCAAAGTCGCCGGGTTCGAAGGTGGGTCCGATCTTCTCGATATCACCTTTGCGACTCTTGTCGGCTGGATTGGCCTGCATCACGCCGGGGCGTACGGTTGCCATCTGCGGCCGTGTTTTCGGGTTGACGATCGTGGCGATGATGTTGCCGCCGAATGCTGGGCGGATCTGGTAAAGCAAGTCCTTGTACTCCTGCTTCTCCTTCTTCGCGGTGTAATCCCCGATTTGCAGATCTGTGCAATCAGCGGTGAGGCCCACTGCCTCGGCGCTGGCGATGCGTGGAGCCAGGTCGCGACCGGCCGGCGTGGCGCCGATGAGGAAAATGTAGGGTTGATGCTGCCGGATCAAATCGATGGCTACGCGTGCGTAGGGAAGCGTGCGGTAAAGCGCCAATTCCGGATGATCAACCATGAGAACGCGATCGGCGCCGTGGTGGATTACAGAGTCAGCCAGTTCACCGATCCGGCAGCCGCACAAGAGACCCCAAACCTGGCTTCCCAATTTGTCTGCCAGTTCCTGACCTTTCGCCAGCAACTCCAGGCTCACGTCAACGATCTTTCCTTCTTCCTGTTCGATGAAAACCCAAATGTCTTTCGATTCTGTCATGCGAATGTCCTGTGGGAAATCGTGAATTGTGATTTGAAACTCACCTTTCCCGAATCGTTTTTTCGTTCAGCCAACGACGTACTCTTTCACCAATTCGTCGATCAATTCCTGGATGCCTTCCGCGGTTGGTGAGATCTCTTTACTTTCGGAGCTTTCCAGTACGACGAAATTGACCTTGTAAACTTGTGTGGGTGAACCAGCCAGGCCCAATTGTTTTTTGTCGATTTCAAGATCGTTCACCGTCCAGATGGGGATCTCCAGGTTTCGTTCGGCCAAATATTTTTGCAGGGCTTCTTCTGTCTTGAATTCCGGCCATTTTTTGAGCAACTCCGGATATTCGGCCGGAACTGCAGCGAGTTTGTAAGCGATTCGTTTTCGGGCCGAGGCCGGACGGGGTCGATTTGCGGAGGAAACAACAGTTAATAAACAAGGCAATGTGCATTTGACCAGCTCGCTGCCCAAATCGAAAGCTCGCTGTACGACGATCTCATTATTTTCGAGGCTGACTATGGATTCGGTGTACGTGATCTGCGGAAATCCGATTTTTTCCGCCACCTGTGGGCCAACCTGTGCGGTATCACCATCGATGGCTTGACGACCGCAGAAGACCAGATCGAAATTGCCCGCTTTTTCGATTGCACATTTCAATGTGTATGAGGTGGCCTGTGTATCCGCGCCGGCAAATTCGCGATCGGAGAGCAGGATCACCCGGTCAGCCCCTCGATAGAGGGCATCGCGTAAAACATCGGCGGCTTTGAGCGGTCCCATCGTCAGAACCGTTACTTCCCCTCCGTACCGTTCCCGAACCTGAAGCGCCATTTCCAGGGCGTTCAAATCTTCCGGGTTGAAGATCGCCGGAAGGGCGCTGCGATTCATGGTGCCTTTGGCTGTCATCACCTCTCCGGTGATATTGCGTGTGTCGGGAACTTGCTTTACGAGCACGATGGATTGATAGCTCATGCATTCCTCCGCGTACGTTTATCGTTCGATATCCTGTTTTTCAAGTCTGATGCGGAACCGCCAGGGAATACTCTTCCATGGTTCTGGCACATTATTTAAACCCACTCGAGGCCCAACGGTCACGGTGAATCGTCGATCGGGATTTCCTTCTTCGACGAAAAGACTCGCTCGGGGTTGGCAAAGGTCATAACCATCAAAGCTGTGCTCGATCGCCAGCGCCTGGCATAATTTAGCCGGTCCATCGGTGAGTTCACGATCCGTCGGCCGGTTTCTTCGTTGACGCATGCGCGAGAGACCTTCCTGGGGTGTGATGCCTCGGATCAAGACGGCGGCCGGGAAGCCAACTGCTTCGCAAACGAAGTTTAGCATCCAGTGCATGCCATAGGTGAAATAGATATAACAATAGCCGGGTGGCCCCCACATCGCAGCGTTGCGATTGGTTTCTCCTGCCCGGGCATGACAGCCGAGGTCACCTGTGCCAATGTAGGCTTCCGTCTCGTTGATTATGCCGGATAGGCGTACATCCCGGTCTTCCAGTTTAACCAGGCGTTTTCCGAGCAGTTCCTTTGCGACAGCAAGAGTCGGCCGATTGAAAAAATTCCGTGGTAATCTATGCCCCGAGCAATTCGCCTTCATGGTTGTCCGTTGAATATATATCCGGTTGCGGTGTATTCCCCCTGGATGGATTTGAAAAGATCATTGCGCGGGTTGGAAACGGGCGTCGAGTTCCACCATGCGCTTTAGGCCTTCTTCAAGCGAGACGCGCGGTTTGTAACCCAGCTTCTTGCGCGCCAGTTGTATGTCGGCACACATACGTGATGGACCAGCATTTTGAATCTCTTTATACATCCAATCGACTTGTCTTCCCGTGGTTTCGATTACTCGCTGTGCAATGTCATTCATGCTGGTTTCGATTCCGCTGCCGATGTTGATCACCTGACGGTTGATGGTTTGCGCTGTTGCAGCGGATACCATCGCATCGACAACATCATCTAGGTAGACAAAATCGCGAGTTTGTTCGCCGTCGCCGTGTATCACCAATGTGCCGCCGCCTACAGTTTGCCGTATAAAATGGGGGATGATGGGTGGGTGAGCGGCCGGCAGAGGTTGTCCCGGACCGTAGGCGTTGAAAACGCGCAGGGAGACGGTTTCGATTCCCCACAGCGCGCCAATCGTGCGTACGTAGTGTTCGGCGGCGAGTTTGGAGACGGCATAAGGTGATCCGGGGTTGGTGGTATCGTCCTCTGAAAGGGGTTGATGATCGTGATCTCCATATACGGACCCGGAGGAAATCAGTACCACGCGTTGGACACCGACGTCACGCATGGCCTCCATCACACTCACCGTACCGCCGACGTTTACGATGTTGTACTCGCGTGGATAGAGAATGGATTCGGAGACAGACACCCTGGCCGCCAGATGATAGACACAATCCACACCTTGCAGCAAGGTCCATAATTTTGGGCGGTCACTCACATCGCCGCGTGTGAAAAGCACGTTTGGATTCAAGCGGTCAGGGTTCCCCGCAGATAGATCATCCAAACCCCGCACTTCATGACCTTCACGGGCTAGTCGATTGGCGAGAGAAGAACCAAGGAAACCGGCAGCACCAGTTACTAATAAATTCATCGTATCTCTGAGGGTAAATTTTCTTGCGTAGTGTCCAAGTCGTGGGATTATATCACATCGCTACGCGTGACATTGACAGCCATCAACTGACTGGTAAGATGCAATTATGTCTGTCGGGGTTTTCCTGCGCAGTGTAAGGGGTTGGCTGGGGCGGCTACTTGTTACGCTCTTGTTCTCCATGTCGGTCGCCGGCAGCACACTCCAGGCACTTGACACCAATGACCGCGTGCATATTTTTACTCGTGAATTCGAGTTCGACTATGCATCGTGGACGGTCGACGCTTTGTTGGGAAAAGCGGGGCAACTCGGAGTCGGTGCGACGAGTTATCTCTCCACTCCGGAAGCTTCCTCCATCGTGCGAAATTACATCGGCCTGCTTGGTGAGGTGATGCAGCTTGAATATCAATTATCGTTGATTGCCCCTAACCAGAATCTGATCGACAAGCAAGGAGAAGCGGCAGAGGTTATTCGCGCCCGTGATGCCGCTCGTGGGCGTCTGACACAGATGCAGCCTGTGGCCGAGGCGATCCTGCAGGAACAAGTTGCCCTCACGATTGCTGAAGCAGGGGTCGAGTTGGGTGGCGTTCCCTTTCCCCCGGTCGTCTTTCATTTTACACAACCACCAATGGCGCTGATTGTCTCCCCGCGCGAAGTCATTCGCCAAGACGTCAACTTATCGTTGGAGCCGTCATTAACATTGGAGATCGTGCAGTCACTCGAAGGTCGGATTGAACAAGGGATGGATCTCTCCGCCCTGGTTGTGCCCATTGGTGGTGTGGGTATCTATCCGACGATGATCAGCGAGAGCACCTCGTTGGTTTGGATTACCGATGTGATCTCGCATGAGTGGGTGCATAATTATCTCACCCTTCACCCGCTTGGAATTCGATACTTTACAAGTCCAGAGTTACGGACAATGAACGAAACCGCTGCCAGTATCCTGGGGCGTGAATTCGGATTGCGGACACTTCAGCGTTATTACCCGGACCTTGTTCCACCACCCCCGGTAGAGAGCGACCAGGAATCCGAGCAGGAAGATTCTCCCCCCGTTTTTGATTTTCGCGCAGAGATGCGCGAGACGCGCCTCAGGGTTGATGCGCTTCTCGCTGAGGGTCGGATCGAGGAAGCGGAATCCTACATGGAGATGCGGCGGGAGTTCCTCTGGGAAAATGGCTACCGCATTCGACGTCTCAACCAGGCCTATTTCGCTTTTTACGGCGCATATGCAGACGAGCCTGGCGGTGCGGCGGGGGATGATTCGGTCGGCGATGCGGTTCGTCGCCTGTGGGAGATCCTCGATTCACCGTCCGAATTCCTCGAAACGATGGCATGGTTGACGGATTACCAGGATTTACAGGAAACGCTTGTGAAGTTATCCCCGACGGAATGAAGTGATTCATCGCGCGGCCGAAAACCGCGCCCTCCATCGCAATGACAAACCGATGCAGAAGCGTGAAAAACTCCCTTTGAAATCGCTTCATAAAAATTAGTCCTTGACAATCGGCTCAAAATATGCGAAATTATTGACGCATTCCGGTAACAATACCGGAACTGATACCGGAAATTCTCACCTGACAGGGAAAACTTGAATGGGGCGTAAGCGGAAATCGGTAACGATTTACGATGTAGCCAATGCGGCGGGGGTTTCCGTATCCACTGTCTCCCGAGTATTGAATGACAAGGTTGATGTCGCCAGTGAAACACAGGAACGTGTCCTTGCGGTCATCGAGCAATTGGAGTACACCTCCAATTTGGCGGCGCGCAGCATGCGCAGCCGAAAGAAGAATTTGATAGGACTTGTCGTGCCAGACATTGGTTCTCCATATTCAATCGAAGTTATGAAGGGCATCAATCGGGCGATTGCCGAATCGCCGTTTGATTTGCTGGTTTACACGACGGGGGATGTAAAGAAAAGCGGTGCGGCTTCCCACGAACAATATTATATTTCCTTACTGAATAATTCCATCACCGACGGTGCGATCGTTGTGGCATCAGCAGCTTCGGGATTCGTTTCAGATGCGCCTATTGTATCCGTCGATCCTCATGGGGATCCGATAGAAAATGAACCTACTTACCCCTTTGTTCAGGGAACGAATTACCAGGGCGCTGTCGAAGCCATGTCCTATCTCTTAGATCTGGGCCATACACGCATTGGATTTATCACCGGCAGGCCGGAGATCGGCAGTGGTCAGCGCCGCTTGAAGGGCTATAAAGATGCCCTCACAGCTGCGGGTATAGAAATCGATGATGAATTGATTATTCAAGGTGACTTTACGACGGAAAGTGGTTTTCGCTGCGGTCTTATTTTACTTAAGTTAAAGAACCCGCCCACAGCGATTTTTGCTGCAAACGATCAATCTGCCATCGGCGTTTTTCAGGCAGCTGAAGAATTGGACATGAAGATCCCGGAGGATTGTTCAATTGTGGGTTTCGACAATATCTCCGAAGCGACGCATTTGGGCTTGACGACAATCGATCAATTCCTGGAAGAAATGGGATACATTGCAGTCCAAATGCTGACCAAGCTAATTGACGGTGATCAACTCGATGAGCCGGTATATAAAATGCCAACAAAATTGGTTGAGCGTAGTTCCTGCAACGGTTTGCCTGTGCCAGCATAACTCGATTTGTACCATCGTTTTTATCTGTTATCATTGATAGTACCAGATTACACAATAACGAATCTGTGGGAGGGAGGTGGTTGCTGAGATAATTGGGAAAAATGGCAGGCTTGAATGAGCATTCGAATGGATGATATAAGAAGCCTGTCATGAATGTGGAAGAACCGAGTACTACTCATGAAAAACGCATATCAATAAGAATATCCCTAGAGGAGAAGAAAAACATGCGTAAGTCAATTTTATATCTCTTGAGCCTGCTGATCATCGCCACGATGCTTTTGGCGGCTTGCGGAAAGGCTACCACTGAGGCTCCTGATGCAGGTGAAGAACCTGACACCGGGGGTGATGTGGACACCGGTGATGTTGATGCTGGTGAGCCTGAAAAGACCGTGTTGAATGTATGGTCGTTCACCAATGAAATCCTGACCATGGCGATCGCATTCGAGGGCACGAACCCCGATGTGGACGTCGTCTATACCATGATCCCGATGACCAACGGTGAGTACCAGACGAAACTGAAGGCAGCGATTGGCACCACTGATATTCCTGATGTGGTTGCTTTGGAAGCCGCATTCGTGAAGGAATGGGTCGAAGCTGACTTCCTGGCTCCCCTGGACGACCTTCTGCCCTTGGCCGATGAAATGATGACCTACCCGGCCGTTGTTGCGGTAGGTTCGCACGATGGCGTACAGAAGGCTTTCTCGTATCAGGCAACCCCGGGTGCCTTCGAATATCGCCGCAGCATCGCCACAGAATGTCTGGGCACCGATGATCCCGATGAAGTGCAGGCTATGGTCTCCGACATGGACAAGTTCCTCGAAGTCGCCGAGACGATCAAGACCTGCTCCGATGGAAACTACTACATGGTCGGCACCGCGGCCGCGCTTTTCAATCCCTTCCTGCAGAACCGTGCGCAGCCATGGATCGTAGATGACACACTGATCATTGACCCGATGGTTGTTGAATACATCGAGTTCGCCAAGCTGATGCGCGACAATGATTATGAGTCGCAGGCTGGTCAGTGGAGCGAGGGTTGGTTCGCAGGTATGAGCGACACCCTGGTAGATGCCGACGGCGTCGAGAAGAAGATCTTCAGTTACTTCCTACCCACCTGGGGTCTCCCCTACGTGCTCCTCCCGAACTCCGGTGAAACCGGTGGCGACTGGGCGATGATTGCTGGCCCGATCCCCTACCAGTGGGGTGGCACCTGGGTAGGCGCCATGAAGGACAGCCCGAACCTCGATCTGGCGAAGGAGTTCGTTACCTTCGTCGCACTTGACGAAGAGAACCTGACGAACTGGGCGACCGGCGTTTACACGAATGAGTATCTGGCCGCGATTGACCCCGATGTTCCTGAGGATCAAAAGCAGGATATGGGTGACTTCGTCTCCAGCCAGGTAGTCGTTGAGAAGATCACGCCATTCTTCGATGGATCCGCGCTGTATGAATGGCTTGGTGGCCAGAACAACTACGAAGCCTTCGGTAAAGCAGCGCCCAACGTAAGCGGTGCCTTGCTGACCGGTTCGGATGACGCCATTCAGCGCCCGCTCGAAAGCGCGCGAGATGAATATCTCAGTGGCAACATCACGCTGGAAGAAATGTGGACACAGTGGTTGGATCAAGTTCGGAATCTGTTCCCCGATCTGATCATCCCTGATGCTCCGACTTCGTAAGTAACACGTTTCGATAAAAATTGTGGGTCAGTGTGGATTTTCCCGCTGACCCACACTAATTTCTTATACATCATCCATTGGAGCTCGAAAGATTTGGAACAGGTTTATGGAGGAACGGTTATGAGACTCCTTAGGTTACGAAGAAACCACTACGGATATATCTTTATCACGCCGTTTATCGTTGCCTTTCTCGTCTTTGGGTTGTATCCGATATACAACACCTTCGCGCTCAGTTTTACAAATACCACCTTAATGAATGCGAGTTCGGCTGAATTCATCGGGCTGGATAATTTCAAGCGCTTGTTCGCTGACGATTTCTTTATGAAGGGTATAACGAACACCTGGTTGCTCTGGCTGCTCAACTTCACCCCCCAGATTGGCATCGCATTATTGTTGTCGGCGTGGTTCACGAATGCCCGCTTGAAGATCAAGGCAGTAGGTGTCTGGCGCGCCTTGTTCTACTTGCCCAACTTATTAATGCCTGCCACCATCGCGGCGTTATTCTTCAGTTTATTTCAATTCTATGGTCCTGTGAATCAAGCTATCGTCCAGCTTGGTATTGCTGATGAAGCCATACACTTTCTGCAGAAAGTTTCGGTTGCCCGTGTCCTGGTGATATTCATCCAGTGGTGGATGTGGTTTGGGCAAACCGTGATCATTATCATGGCAGGTATTGCCGCGATCCCTGTACACCTGTACGAAGCAGCTATGGTCGATGGTGCAACGGGTCCGCAGATGTTCCGACGGATTACCTTGCCGTTGTTGAAGCCGATTTTAATCTATGTCTTCGTCACCTCGCTTGTCGGCGGCATGCAGATGTTCGACATACCATTTCTCCTCACCGATCAACGCGGCGGCCCCAGCAGCTCCATTATGACGAACAACATCCTCATGTATATGAAATTCTCGAGCAGTAAAGGCCACATCGGCGCGGCGTCGTCCGTTGGCGTGCTTGTGTTCATCATGACGACGATCTGTGCCCTCGGGATTTTTTATGTCTTGCGAGAAAAAAGAGCTCCGACGCAAAGAAGGCAAGAAGATAGAACGTTACGCCCGTTACAGGCACAAATGGCTAAGTTAAAGGCACAGGAGTAAAGATGATGATACGGACTTCCGGCCAACCTTCTAAGTTGGGTTTACACATTACACGTACGTTTATTTATGTGTTGTTGGTTACCCTGCTTCTCATGACCATCGTCCCAATTTGGATGTTAATTGTAAATGCAACTCGTTCTACAACGGAAATCCAGCAAGGGATCAGTTTTTGGCCGAGTACGCACCTGGTGGAAAATTACCGCTTCTTGGGAAGCAGGGGAATCAACCTCTTCAAAGGTTTCTCCAATAGTATGTTTGTTTCCGTCACGACAACCCTGATCACGGTATATTTTTCCTTCCTCACGGCGTACGCGCTGGTGGTGTACGAGTTCAAGGGAAAGAAGTTTTTCAACAACTTCATCATCGTGCTGGTATTGATCCCGACGCAGCTTTCGATTATCGGTTTCTATCAGTATATGTCCAGACTGGGGTTGACCGATAATTACGCATCCCTCATCTTGCCGACGATCGCCAACGCTGGAGGCGTGTTCTTCGGCAAACAGTATTTCGAGTCGATGTTGATCCAAGATCTCATTGACGCGGCTCGGATTGACGGTGCCGGTGAACTGGGCATCTTTCACAAGATTATGATGCCGCTGGCGATACCGGGAGCGGCCACATTCGGGATCTTCGCCTTTGTGTTCGCCTGGAACAACTTCTTCAACGCGTTTATCTTGATCTCGTCTTTCGATAAATACACCTTGCCAATGTTGGTACAAACACTGCGTGGTGATGTGTATCGTACGGAATACGGGGCTATTTATGTTGGCCTGGCCATCACGATCGTTCCCATCCTGATCGTCTATGCGCTTTTCTCGCGATACATTGTCAGCGGGATTGCCATGGGCGCGGTCCGAGAATAAATCCAACATCACAGCGAGGTACCATGCGGTATGGACATTTTGAAGATATTCGACGGGAATATGTAATTGACCGCCCGGATACACCATTACCGTGGATTAATTACCTCGGTTCGGAAGATTATTTTGGCCTCATATCCAACACAGCTGGCGGTTATTCCTTTTATAAAGATGCACGTCTGCGTCGGATAACCCGATATCGCTACAACAACGCGCCCCTGGACAATAGTGGACGCTATATCTATCTGCGAGATGATGGGTCCACTGGTTCTCCAGCGGATCCTTTATTCTGGTCTCCATCATGGCAGCCGACCTGCACTCCGCTGGATGCCTATGAATGTCGTCACGGCATGGGCTACACGGTCATTCGTTCAGAACGGGCACAGATTGAAGCCTCCACGCTATATTTCGTCCCCTTGGGAGAGAACCTCGAAATCTGGGAACTCACCCTCACCAATCATCGCGAGCAGAAGGCAAAACTATCGGTCTTTTCATCTGTGGAATTCAATCTCTGGGATGCTATGGATGACGCCACCAACTTCCAGCGAAATTACAACGTTGGTGAAGTCGAAGTGGTTGATGGCATCATCTATCACAAAACGGAATACCGCGAACGGCGCGATCATTTTGCGTACTTGGCCTGCTCTGAACCGATCGTCGGATTCGATACGCAGCGAGAAGCTTTCCTGGGACCATATCGTGGCTACCGTTCACCTGCGGCTGTGGAAAATGGCCAATTATCCAATTCGATCGCACTCGGCTGGCAACCCGTTGGGGTACAGCATATCAAACTCGAATTGGAGCCCGGAGAGAAGAAAACAATCATTTTCGTATTGGGTTACCACGAAAACCCTAAAGAGACGAAGTTCGACCCTCCCGACTCGCATACAATTAATAAGTGTCTCGTCTTGCCAACTATAAAGAAATATCTCCAGCCGGAGCAGGTTGAGCGGTCCTATGAAGAATTACGAAGTTTCTGGGATGACATATTCAGCAAGCTTCAGGTAACCACACCAGATGTGCATACCAATCGTATGGTCAACATCTGGAATGTCTACCAGATGATGGTTACATTCAACATGTCACGTTCGGCGTCTTACTTTGAGTCGGGAATCGGACGCGGTATGGGATTTCGCGACTCAAATCAGGATTTGCTCGGCTTCATGCAGCTGCTTCCGGAACGGGCGCGTAAGCGTATTTTGGATTTAGCGGCCACGCAACTGCCCAGCGGAGGTGCGTATCATCAATACCAACCTCTGACCAAGCGAGGCAACAACGACATTGGCAGCAACTTCAACGATGATCCCCTCTGGCTGGTATTGTCCGTGGCAGCGTATCTAAAAGAGACCGGTGATTGGGAAATCCTGGATGAGAACGTGCCCTATGATAATCAACCCGGCACGGAAAAACCGCTCTATGACCATCTTCGGCGATCGATCCAGTACACACTCGATCGGCTCGGCCCACATAATCTACCACTCATCGGACGCGCCGATTGGAACGATTGCTTGAATTTGAACTGCTTCTCCGAGTCACCAGGCCAGTCTTTCCAGACAACGACCAACAAGGAAGGCAAGGTGGCGGAGAGCATCATGATTGCCGGTCTTTTCGTCTTGGCCGCACAGGAGATGCAAGCGATCTCACAGCACAGACAGAAGCCTGACGATGTGAAAAAGTACTCCGAAACCGAAGATAAGATGACGCAGGCGATCTGGTCTGCCGGTTGGGACGGAGAATGGTTTCGGCGCGCATATGATGATTCTGGAAATTTATTGGGCTCACGTGAAAATAACGAAGGTCAAATCTTCATCGAGCCTCAGGGCTTGTGCGTGATGGCCGGGCTGGGTCTGGAAGATGGTCGTGCGTTGCAGGCGCTGGATTCTGTTGCTGAATACCTTGTGACGCCTCATGGGATTGTACTCCACCAGCCAGCTTTCACCAGGTATTATCTACACCTGGGCGAGATCTCATCGTACCCACCCGGGTATAAAGAGAACGCCGGTGTATTTTGCCATACCAATCCGTGGATCATGATTGCTGAGGCAATGATGGGGCGCGGGGACAAAGCCTACGAGTATTACCGGCTGATAAATCCCTCAGTGAGGGAAGAACTCAGCGACGTGCACAAGTGCGAACCGTATATCTATGCCCAGATGATCGCAGGTAAAGATGCACCGGCACACGGTGAAGCGAAGAATTCCTGGCTGACGGGAACAGCCGCATGGAATTATGTCGCCATCACACATTGGATCCTGGGCATCCGTCCGACCTACGATGGTTTGGAAATCGCCCCGGTTCTCCCCTCAGATTGGGATGGTTTTGAAGCGGTACGCTATTTCCGCGGCGTCCGGTACCTGATCAAAGTCGAGAGGCGCAGTCCGGGTGATGGCGTGCAGATCGAAGTTAATGGATGTGCTTTAGACGGAACCACCATTCCACTGCCCAAAGACCAAACCCGGGATGTCAATGTCGTTGTTGTCCTGGGATAAAACAGGGAATAACAATAAAATCTAAGCTGCATGCGCCTTTCCAGGGTTGTTCTCGCAATGATCACTTTGGACTTCATGCAGCGGGTATGCAAATCGACTGCTTGATACACTTATTTCCGCTGGAGAAGTGTCGTCAGGGAACTGTTCCAAGGTAGGGTCTGGTATTATTCGGTGGGACATTGCGAACATTGTAATCGTTAAGGATTTACTTGAGGTGTTTTATGGCATCAATCAAACAACGTATCGATAAAGTATTATCTCAGATGACTCTCGATGAGAAAATATCCCAGCTCGGTTCTTGCTGGATGTTTGAATTGCAGAGCAGGGGGAAGATTGACGATAAAAAAGTTTCCGATCGGTTACAAAATGGCATCGGCCAAATAACCCGAGTCGCTGGTGCATCCACACTCGATCCCGTATCTGCGGCTAAAGCTGTTAATTTTTTACAAAAGCATTTACTTGAGAACACACGTCTCGGAATCCCCGCGATTGTTCACGAAGAATGTTGCTCCGGCGCAATGGTGCTCGGTGGCACGATGTACCCCCAGATGATCGGATTGGCGGCCACATTCCGCCCGGCGCTTGCGAAAGCGATGACCACGGCAATCCGGAAGCAGCTGCTCGCGATTGGCGCCCGACAGGCACTTGCCCCTGTGCTGGATGTTGCCAGAGATATGCGCTGGGGTCGAGTAGAAGAGACATTTGGCGAAGATCCTACGCTGGTTAGTCACTTTGGGGTCGCTTATATTGAGGGATTACAAGCCGAGTCGCTTTCCGAAGGTATCCTGGCAACAGGAAAGCATTTCGTCGGGCACAGCAACTCACAAGGTGGGTTAAACTGTGCGCCTGTTCACATGGGCCTTCAGGAAGTATACGAGATATTTTTACCGCCGTTTCAAGCCGCAATTCGCCATGCCGGGCTGACTACGATCATGAATGCCTATCCTGAATTGGATGGTATCGTTGTGGCAGCTTCACGCCGTGTTCTCACCGACCTGCTTCGTGGAGAATTGGGTTTCGATGGTTTAATCGTTTCGGATTACGAAGCGATTGAAATGATCCATAATTTTCACTTTGCAGCTCCGGACGAAACAACAGCTGCTGGCATGGCGCTCACAGCGGGAATCGATGTGGAACTGCCCACGACCGTTTGTTATGGTGACCCACTTAAAAAGGCCCTCGAAGATGGCAGAGTTACGATAGACTTGATCGATAAATCCGTGCGCCGTCATCTCCAGAAGAAATTTGAACTGGGCTTGTTTGAAAACCCCTACGTGGATGAAGGAACCGTGCTCGATAATTTTGAAACCGACGAAAATCGCGCCCTCGCGCGAGAGCTTGCGAAAGAGAGCATGGTCTTATTGAAAAACGATGGTATTTTGCCATTGGCAAAAAGCATCAAGAAGGTAGCGGTTATTGGCCCCAACGCCAAAGCAGGCAGGAATCAGCTTGGAGATTATTCCTATACTTCGACCAGAGAACTTATGACACTGGTACCAGATGAACATTCATCCTTCGTGAACAGTGATGAAAATGAAATCGCCAAATATGACATTCAAATTACAACAATTCTCGAAGGCATACAGGCGGCAGTTGCTTCTAACACGGAAGTGCTCTATGCCAGAGGCTGTGACAACTTAGACGCTGACACATCAGGTTTTGACGAAGCTGTGAAGATCGCAAAACAGGCAGATGTTGTCCTTCTCGTCCTCGGGGACCGTTCGGGCATGACTCCTTTCTGCACTTCGGGTGAGACGCGTGATAGCGCCGATTTGTTACTCCCGGGAGTGCAGCACCAGCTTGCCAAGGCGATTCTGGAGACAGGAAAGGATGTTGTCGTTGTGTTGGTCAACGGTCGACCGTTTGCCATGCCCTGGATCGCGGAAAACGCCAATGCCATCCTCGAAGCCTGGCTTCCCGGTGAAGAGGGCGGCACGGCTGTAGCGGAAACCCTGTTTGGAGACTTCAATCCAGGCGGGAAACTACCTGTCACGTTCCCTCGCTCGGTTGGTCAGCTCCCATTGGTCTATAACCGCAAATCGTCGGGAATGAGGTCCCATTGGTATGGAGATTACATTTCCGAGACCACCAATCCTTTGTATCCATTTGGGTACGGGTTGAGCTATACCTCCTTTGAGTATCATGACTTGGCCATTTCAAAGGCACAAGTGAAGGCAGGGGACATACTGGATATCTCTTTGCGAGTTAAAAATATTGGCTCGATCGAAGGTGATGAAGTCGTCCAGCTTTATATTCATGACGAGTTTGGCAGCACACCACGACCCATTAAAGAACTCAAAGGGTATATCCGTCTATCCCTGCAACCGGGTGAAGATAAGACGGTAGTTTTTCATATGAAAGCCGACCAATTGGCTTTCTATGATAACGATCTGCAGCTGGTGCTGGAACCCGGTCCGGTTCGGATTATGTTGGGGAGTTCTTCCGAGGATATCCGATTGGATGTTCGTATCGAGATCGTCGGAGTGGGGAAGACACCCATCAAAGAGCGAGTGCTATATTGCCCGGTTACCGTTGAGTGAAATGAATTTTCATCCTGGCTGGATAGGACGAAGATCAAGCAGTGACCTCATGATGAAATCAATCAACTTCACTAACGTTCTATGCATAGTGGAGTTGAAGAGACTATTGATACCGCATTATTTTGTTTAAAGGAGATGTTCCAATGAGTAAATATGATCCAAAACCTGAACATAAATTCACTTTTGGTTTATGGACGGTGGGCAATATCGGACGTGATCCCTTTGGCGCACCGACCAGGGAGACAAAATCTCCAGTTGAATTGGTCCACTTGCTGGCAGAAGTCGGTGCCTATGGTGTCAACTTCCACGACAACGATCTCGTTCCCATTGATGCTACTCCTGCCGAACGCGATAAAATCGTCGCCGATTTCAAAAAAGCGCTGGATGAGACCGGAATTGTGGTGCCGATGGCAACGACGAATCTCTTTGGTGACCCGGTATTCAAAGACGGTGCATTCAGTTCGAACGATCCCAAAGTACGGGCCTACGCGCTCCAAAAAACGATGAATGCGATTGATTTGGGCGTGGAACTCGGGGCGAAATTCTATGTATTTTGGGGTGGACGTGAAGGTACCGAAACGGACGCGGCCAAGGATCCTGTGACGGCGATCAAGCGCACCCGGGAGGCGATGAATTTCCTCTGCGAGTATGTCCTGGATCAAAAATACGATCTCAAGTTTGCCCTGGAAGCCAAACCCAATGAGCCGCGCGGGGATATCTACAACTCGACCACGGGCCATATGTTGGCTTTTATCGAAACATTGGATCATCCTGAAATGGTCGGGGTGAACCCGGAGGTGGCTCACGAACACATGGCCGGGTTGAATTTCACCCATGGCGTGGCCCAGGCGATGGAGTCGGGTAAATTGTTCCATATCGACCTCAACGATCAAGCTTTCGGTCGATACGATCAAGATTTCCGCTTCGGTGCGGTCAATATCAAGAGTGCCTTCTTCTTGATCAAACTGCTCGAGGATTACAATTACGAAGGCAATCGTCACTTCGATGCGCACGCCTACCGAACGGAAGATTATGATGGCGTCAAGGACTTTGCACGCGGTTGTATGCGCACATATCTGATCTTGAAGGATAAAGTTGAACAATTCAACAAGGATAAGGAAATTCAAGACTTGCTGGCAGAAATCAACCGTGATGATGGCGAGATGAAAGCATTCACCGGCGCGTATTCAACGAAGAAGGCCAATGATCTCAAGGCAGTCTCATTTGACCGTCAGGCATTGGGTGCGCGCGGTTTGCAATACGAGCGACTGGATCAACTCGTCGTCGACCTGCTTTTGGGTACGCGTTAATCGGATTTGGATCAGTTCGTTTCATACTCGATGTTTGTCGTTGACAACCGATCTGTGTATTGGTGTGAAAGCGTTGATTCTTGATGGTTGTATGTTATTGGCTCTGTGTGGTGCCAAGAGAAAATTTGTGATTCATTGAAATATTGTGTTGTTCTGTTAACCGCAATAAACGCTGCGGCGCGTATAAAGAGGATTGACGATGGATTATTTTATCGGAATTGACAGCTCGACCACTGCTACCAAAGCTCTGCTGATGGACGAAGAAGGGCAAATTATTTCGGTGGCTTCTTCCGAATACACCTTCCAGGTGCCGCATCCCCTTTGGAGCGAGCAAGAAGCAGGATTGTGGTGGAATGCGACGATCAAGAGCATCCAGAAAGTACTGCAGGAGTCGGGTGTTGACGGCGAAGCGGTTAAAGGCATCGGCCTCACTGGCCAGATGCACGGCCTTGTACTTCTGGATAAGAACGGAGAGGTACTGCGACCGGCGATATTATGGAACGACCAGCGAACCGGGGCGCAGTGCGATGAAATTCGTTCGCGGTTGGGCAAAGAGAAATTGATCGACATCACCGGAAATGATGCCTTGACGGGCTTTACCGCGCCGAAGATCCTCTGGGTGCAGGAAGAAGAACCGGAAATCTATGCAAAGATCGCCAAGATTCTGCTGCCCAAAGATTACGTACGCTACAGATTGACAGGTGAGTATGCCATCGATCGGGCTGGTGGCGCCGGCACGCTGTTGTTCGACATTCGCAAGCGCACATGGTCTGAGGAGGTCGTAAAAGCTCTTGGGATCGACATGGCGTGGCTGCCTCCCACCTTTGAGGGAACGGATATCACCGGAAGCATTTCCAAGGAGGCAGCGAAAGCAACAGGTTTGAAACCGGAGACTCCCGTGATGGCGGGTGGCGGCGATCAGGCTGCGGCTGCTGTTGGCACCGGGGCGGTGCTGGAAGGGATCATTTCGCTCAGTCTGGGTACTTCCGGTGTTGTCTTTGCTACGACAGATTCTGTCGTCATCGAGCCAGAAGGACGACTGCATTCATTTTGCCATTCTGTGCCCGGAAAGTGGCACCTGATGGGGGTTATGTTGTCCGCTGCGGGCAGTCTGCGTTGGCATCGCGATACCTTCGCACCGGCGATGAATTTTGATGACCTCGTTCAACCCGCAACAGACATTCCCCCTGGATCTGAAGGGTTACTGTTCCTGCCTTATCTGACGGGTGAACGAACGCCATATCCCGATCCTCTGGCACGCGGTTCCTTCGTGGGGTTGACTG
The DNA here is from genome assembly GCA_034430425.1 of Anaerolineales bacterium. GTDB lineage: Bacteria > Chloroflexota > Anaerolineae > Anaerolineales > E44-bin32 > WVZH01. The sequence continues at coordinate 18,346 of DAOUEK010000123.1, forward strand.
TGCGGCATGGTTTACCCCACATGACCCGGGCGGTACTGGAAGGCGTATCATTTGGACTGCGAGACAGTCTGGAATTGATGAAGGCTGCGGGTTTGGCAGACGTAAGCCAGATCCGGGTGACCGGCGGTGGGGCAAAGAGCGAGCTTTGGCGGCAGATTCTTGCCGACGTACTGGGCGTCGAGATCGTCACGGTGAATTCAAAAGAGGGCGCGGCCTATGGCGCCGGTTTGATCGCCGCTACAGGAGCTGGCGCTTTCAGTGATTTGGAACAAGCCTGCAAATCGGTCGTTCACATCACAGGACAAACCGCGCCATCCGAGGCGCAAGATGTGTATAATGATTTGTATCCGGTCTACCGGAATCTATATCCTGCTTTGAAGCCCAGCTTTAAAGCCTTGTCCTTCTTCGATCGTTGATGGATAGCGCAGACGGATGCTGAATCGCTGAAGCAGCTTTACCTCTGCGAAGCTAGAATTCATCGAGCTTCATTTTGGTTTTTGCATCTCCTTGCTGTGGTTCGCAGGGACAAGGCCTGCGTACTGCTTGATTATTCTTTTCCATCACTTCTACCTCCAATTGCAGCGCCCATGGAAGCATGTCCAGCGGGAAATGGTAACAACCCAATTTATCGATTCATGTCGGCTTGACGTATACTGATGATGATGGACATCTCGTATCCTGTTGGCACTGCACCCGATCAGTGTTCTCCCCTTGCAAGGTTTTTGCCTCCGCTCGACGAAGGTAGTGTCAGGCGAGTGATTACGGAGCGAGGTTGGGAAGGGCGCTTGATCCTGGATCCATTTGGCGTATCCCCTCGTCTGGCGGTAGAGGCTGCGCAGAGCGGCGCTGCCGTTGTGGCTGCGGTCAACAACCCGATCACACGCTTTGTATTGAAACACACGCTTGTTCCCTTTGGTTTGAGTGAACTGCAAGCCACACTGGCGCATTTGGCAGCCACGCCGAAAAATGGGGGCCGGTTGGAGTTGTTCCTAATCGATCTGTACCAAACGGAGTGCTCCAGGTGCGGCGCGCAGGTGATCGCGGATTATTTTATTTGGGATCGCGAACTGGATCGGCCGACTCATAAAGTGTTCTCCTGTGAGCGATGTAATTACTCGGGTGAGGGTCCAACCAACGCGGCGGATTGGGAACGGGCGGAGAATTACTCCCAGCGCGGTCTTCACCATGCAATGGCTTTAGAACAGGTTGCGACCAAGGGGGATCCGGATAGGGACCATGCACAGGCGGCACTTTCGGTCTACCCTGCACGAGCGTTGTATGCGCTCATCACCTTGATGACGAAAGTGGCGCAAATGTCATGGGAGCCCAAGCTGTACGCTGCGGCGCAGGCGCTGCTTCTTTCTGCGTTCGATCAGGCGAACGCATTGTGGGGCTATCCGGAGGGTCGCTCGCGCCCGCGCCAGTTGAGCGCCTCTCCCCGCTATCGTGAAATCAACGTATGGCGTGCGTTGGAAGCGGCTGTTCGTATTTGGGCGATGGATGATCCAGGCGTTAAATTGGAAAAATGGACGGAAGGACTGCTTCCGGAACCAGGTGTCGTGGCCGTCTTTCCCGGCCCGCTGCGTGATCTGATGCAAACATTCCCCAAGGATAGCGGGGCCGTTGTGCTCACCGTGTTGCCTCGTCCCAACCAGGCCTTTTGGACGTTGTGTGCCTTATGGGCGGCATGGCTTTGGGGCCGCGATTCAGCCGCACCGATCCGTATGGCTTTGCGACGTAGACGCTACGATTGGGCCTGGCATGCCAGTGCGCTGCGAACGGTTTTGTCGAAGCTGCATACCTGGTATGCACAAGACCAGGCGCTGCTCGCTTTCGTGCCGGAGGCCGAGCCGGGTTTTACCGCCGCCGCCCTTGCCAGCCTGGATAGTGTGGGATTTAAGCTTGTGGGTTATGCCTTCCGTGGAGATGAAGGGCAGGCCTTTTTCCAATGGGCGAAATCCGATGACGATCAAGCTAAAGTTCCCGGGGAAATCACTCCGTCGATAATGATTGAAGCGGTACGGAGTTTTCTAAAACAGCGTGGCGAACCGGCGCCATTCACTTTAGTACATGCGGCGGTTTGGTATCATCTAGCGACGAATCATCAACTGGCACATCTCTGGGAAAACGAAGATGCACATCCTTTATCGGTCGTGGGTGAGGCACTGGAGCAGACAATTACCAACCGGCGTTATTTCCAGCACCTCGGTCGAGGAACGGAACTCGAAAGCGGGCAGTATTGGCTCGTTGATGCCGCTGATGCCGCGACGCCACTTGCCGATCGGGTTGAAGATCTGGTGGTAGAGATATTACGTTCGCACGATGGGATTTCAGAAGCCGAACTCGATCAAAGCGTGTGTGCTTCATTGCCGGGATTATTAACGCCGGACCGGATGCTGGTGCACGCTTGTATTCATTCCTATGCACTCCAGCAGGATGAGGGAGGGTTGTGGTTCTTACGTGCGGAAGATCAACCCGATGCCCGTCAGGCGGACAGTGAGGAGATGACCAACCTGCTGGTAGAACTGGGAAACAGGTTGGGTTTCTCGGTTCAGCAAGAAGAAGCAATTACGTGGCTCGACGCACAGGAAACCCCGGTTTATACTTTCGTGGTCATGGCAACGGCCACAATCGGTACGGCGCTGCAGATCTACACAGATCGGTCATTTACGTTCGTGATGCCGGGTGGTCGGGCGGCACTGGTGACGGAAAAGGCACGTCGGGATTATCGCTTGCGCGCGTTGCTCGAGGATGGCTTGTGTGTGGTCAAGTTCAGGCACGTTCGCCGTTTGGCCGGGGAAGCGACTCTGACTCAAGCAAACCTGGCGGAACGCATTCCCATCGACCCGCCGGGTTATCACGATCCGCAGTTGCCTCTGTTGTAAATTTCACCGTATTACGGGAGACATTATTATGGAGCATGTTCTGCGCGTGTCGGCATTGGGTATCGGGGCTTATCTCTTGGGCTCAATCCCCTTTGCAATCTTGATTACTCGTTGGCGGAGCGGTTTCGACGTGCGTAAAGTCGGTTCTGGCCATGCGACGGCGACGAACACCATGCGCGCAGCGGGTTGGATTGCAGGAATTGCCGTCATGCTGCTGGATGTATCGAAGGGTTTCCTGGCGGTCTGGTTGACGAAGCGTTTCGCCGAATTTGGTTGGGAACCCGCCCTCGCCGCTGCAATGGTGGTCGTCGGACATTGCTGGCCGCTTTACGCCGGCTTCCGCGGGGGCATGGGCGTGGCCAGTGGGGCGGGCACGCTGCTGGCAACGTGGCCGCTGGGATTGGTGCTGGCGATTGGATTGGGAGCAGCCAGCCAATTGCTGATCAGGCATTCAGCTCGGGGGAATGCCCTGACCGGCATGTTGGTCGGTCCGTTGTGGCTTGTCTTTGGCGCTGCGGGGGAAGACGTATTATTGGCGCTCGTCGTTGGATTGCTCCTGGCGTATCGCGCTCGAATCGATTGGAAGCGTGAATATCAGGAACTCTGGTGGGATCGGGGGTAGCGGGTTTATCGGGCGAGGCTCTCGTTTTTTTTTAATTAGGGCAGCGTAGGCGTGACTGTCTCGGTTGGTGTCGAGGTCGCTGTTAACGATGATGTTGATGTTTGCGTGGATGTGGGAGAGTCCGTAGAAGTTGGCGCTGTGGTTTGAATCGACGTGGGTGAAGGTGACGATGTCGTGGTTTCTGTGGGTGTGGGGGTAGCCGTCGCTGTGGGTTGGACGCGGTCGATCGTAAGGTGAATACGAACTTCAGCGACACCATCTTTCGTGCTGAACACTCTCAGACGCAGAGTAACCGTTCCGCTGTAAATGTCACCGAGTTCCAGTTCCCCCAGTTTATTGGGGTCCGGATGCTGGCTTTCGCCACGTTCGATCCTCGTCCAGGCAACAGGATCCGAACGTTTGCCGAAGTCCAGGACCCATTGATCGAAATCCGCTGTTGCGCCGACGGCGCCAAAAATTTCGATCGAATCACTGGAGATCGTGTCTCCTTCATCAGGTTGGGTGATGCTCAAGATGGGACGAGGGCTGTTCTCGCTGCAGGATTCCTGGGGTACGAAGTAGATCTCATCCTCCTCGAAACCCATATCTTCGGCCCAATCTTTTCCCTTAGAGTCGTTCTTGATCCATTCCTGTGCCCAGGGATCGGTTACGTTCAAGCCCATTTTTTCGATGGCGTAGTCCGGGCATTCTGCAGAAGCCAGGAGCAGCGAATAGCTGTCGAGCCAGACCTCGCGCCAGAGATCCTGCTCTTTGGGGAGCGGCGGCTGATCCCAGGCAAATAATTCAGTGCGATGCTTGTTGCACGATTTCGAAGGCAATGTCCCTGAGATGGAACAGATTACGTGGTCTTCAATGCCTGGCGGCATGATGAAGGGCGAGGGCTGATCCTGCATGAGATCGTGAATGGCGACCTGCATGAATTCGTTCCAGATGGGTGCGGCGCCGGTCAACCCGGACGTGCCTTCCATGGGGGTGTAATCCGCATTGCCGACCCATACGCCGATGGCGATGTCCGGCGTAAATCCCAACGTCCAATTGTCGCGGAAATCGTTGGTTGTGCCTGTCTTGGCCGCAACCTGGAAGGGAAGATGCAGGAGTGAGTTCGGGCCAAAAGCCGGGGTGCGTGCGGCATTATCGGATAAGATCGACGAGATCAGGTAGGCATGCTCCGGGCGAATGACTTGTTCGCCCGGCGGCGGTTGATACTCGTAAACGACTTCCCCTGAGGAATCCTCGATGCGCAGAATCCCGGTGGGCGGTACGCGGACACCATAATTGGCGAAGGCGGCGTATGCGCCGGTGAGTTCCAACAGGGTGACGTCGCCTCCGCCCAGGGTCAATGAAAGCCCGTAATCATCGCGCGTGAGTGTTGTGATGCCCAGCCGGCGAGCAAAGGCGATCAAGCCTTCTTCCTCGGCCGTTTCCGGATCGTCGAAGATGCCAACGAAATCGAGAGTCTTCACAGCAGGGACGTTGTATGAATTTGCCAATGCCGTACGTGCAGTGACCGGCCCGTGGAAGCGTTCGTCGTAGTTCACCGGTTCGTAGGGCGGACGGGGATCGTTCGGATCGCCCGAAGGGGGGAATTCGGAGGGGACATCCCAGATGAGTGTCGCCGGCGTCCATCCCTTTTCGAAAGCTGCGGTGTAGGTGAGCGGTTTTATCGACGAACCGGGTTGGCGCGGCCGCACGGCCATGTTGATCTGACCATCGTTGCTTTGGTAATTGGCGGAGCCAATCATGGCCAATATTTCACCCGTGCTGGGTTCGAGCGCCACCAAAGCGCCGTTTGTCACTCTCCGGTCGGCCAGCGATTCAACCTGTTCGAAGACGATCTGCTGGGCTTGTTCTTGAAGCCCCGGATCCAACGTCGTATACACCGAGAACCCAGAGCGATAAATCGTCTGCGCGTCGTATAGACTTTCCAATTCCGAGCGAATGTAGTTTACCCAGTGTGGAAAGCGAATGGTGATATCAGGTGAATGGAATTCGTAATTGGTGATTTCTGCAGCTGCCCGGCCGGCATCCTCTGCGCTGACGCAGATGGGTTGGGGTGAGTTGCTTACGTAAATGCATCCTTGTTCCTGGCTGGCTTCGACCATTAATACCAGGACCTGCTGCTGGCGGTTGAGCGTTGCCTCGCGGTTGGTGAAGACATCGTAAACAGAGGGAGCCTGCACAAGACCGGCCAAGAATGAAGCTTGCATCAGGGTCAGCTTATCAGCGGTGGTGTTGAAATAGGTTTCCGCTGCGGCTTCAACGCCGTATGCAAGATTGCCGAAATAGGCTTGATTCAAATACAGTTCAAGGATTTCTTCCTTGCTGTATCGACGCGTGATTTCTGCAGCAAGCAAGATTTCGCGCGTCTTCCTGCGTGCGGTGACTTGTGAACGCTCTTCCGCCGTGAAGAGCAAGCTGCGGGCGATCTGCTGCGTTATCGTTGATGCCCCGGAGACGACCTCACCCGATTGGTAGTTCTGAACGACGGCACGCATGATACCCAAAGGATCAAAACCAGGATTGCTGTAAAACTGCGAGTCTTCCGTGGCGATGATCGCTGCGATCATGAAAGGTGAAATATCTTCGACAGGCACATAGGTTCGCCGCCCCGCCTGTGGATCGAGGATTTCGTAGAGTAGATTGCCTTCCCGGTCGAAGATCCTCGTGGTCTCGAATTGCGCCGCGTTCGTTTTAAGGTCCTCGACGGAAGGCAGGGTCGCTGCAAGAGAATAATATTGGTAGAGACCGAAGGACACGATCCCGATCGCAATGGCAATCAGGCTGAAGGATGCAAATATAACCATGCGTATCAGACACCCGCCACAGCTATCAAACCGGCCTGCTTTCTTTGTTTCGCCGTTCATTTCCACCGGTTGGTATGAGTCCACGGGCGCGATAAAGGCAGCAGAACTGACACTCGTTGCCTCGAGATCACGCTCCGGAACTCGTTGGGGAAGTTGGGATTCGTCACCCGCTGCTGGTGGGGTTGGCTTTATGGAATGTATGTGTTGCGATGTATCTTCGGCAGGGCTTTGAAATTCAAGATGAGGTTGATCTGGCGAGTCGGGGGCAGGATCGGTTTCGAACTGCAGATCGCTGTCTGCCGCCGATTGTGGCGGCCGCTGTATGGGGACTTCGCTTTGCTGGAGGCCTGCTTCATCCTCCACCACTTCACCATTGAGTAATTTTTGCAAACGTTGACTGATGTTCGTCTGTTGTTCCCCGGCGGCTGGATGGGAAAAACCGCGTTCGTCGGAGGACGAACCACCCTGCGGATTTACTTGATTATCCGGGTTCTCGTTACCACGAGAATCAGGCTTTTCTATTTTGTCTTGTGTCATCAGAGACGATTATAGCATGTGGTGTTTTACTGTGTAATTTCGGTTTCGATGTCGATAAGCAATGAAAGTCAATCCGTTGGGAGCGATTGAATCAACGCGATCCAGCGTCCTTTCATCACCGTTTTGTCTTCTTGATTTTTTACATCGACGCTTAGTGTAACCGATCCGCCTCCTAGCCGGGGCAGCTTTTTAGATTCTAAAACCTCGAGAACAACGTGAATCGTATCTCCAATGAAAACGGGCAAACTAAATTTCCAGGATTCGATTTCACGGAATGCCAGTACAGTGCCTTCCATCACACCGGTACGAACCGCCAAACCTGAGATCACGCCCATGATGAGCAGGCCGTGAGCGACACGCTGCCCAAAAGGAGTAGTTTTGGCGTATTCCGCATCGGTGTGGATCGAATTCCAATCCCCCGTTATACCGGCAAAGTTGACGATATCTGTTTCGGTAATCGTGCGTGCGGGACTGACGACACGATGACCGATTTCGAATTCCTCGAAGTATAGGCCTCTGCGTATGTTCCCTATTGCTGCCATGTTGTCCTCCTCGCCTCAGCGCACGATTGTAGCACGAAACAAACGAGAACAGGAATACGATCCAGGATCGCCTGATCCGCAGCGGTGTGATGCGTAAATTTTCGTAAATAAATTAGGGAACATCACCAAACCGTTGGAGGTTTTTATGAAAGAATCGTCGGATAACATCGAATGAATCGCATGAATCCATTAGGCGAATACGCTTTACCTTTGCCCGTACTCTTCTTACAATTCGTTCTATGCGTGAATGGTCAATTTCCCGTGAGGGACCCCTATCGTTGTGCATCGCTGCAGACGCACGTCTGACAACGCCGGATTACCTGGACGATCAGATCTGGGAACTGGTACTGGATGGCGGCGATCCGCCAGCCTTGTCAATCCAAACCACATACGGTTTTCGGGCTCGCAGTATGCGAATATTCCCCGGTTTTGGCTGGGGGGAAACCGTGGTCGTCCACCCCGATAACTTCTTTTCACCCCCGGTGGTGCGCGCCTTTTTACCTAATTATCTGCGCATTTCATGTTCGCCTTTCGAAGGCTTGGATATTCAGGCGGAGTACTGGGTACCAGACTCGAAGCGTTTGGCAGGCCGTTTTACCTATTCCAATCAAGGAGTCGAGACTCAAAACGCCATGCTTCGTCTGCATGCTTTGCTTTTGCCTGGCGAGAATCCGCAAGTCATGGACGAGCAGGTATTTCAAGGGGCTACTGTGTTGTCCGGAAAGACAGGTTCAATCGAGCCCGTGGTTTTTCTTTCGGGCGGTGCAGTGCGCGAGCAGACAACGTTTCCTTCACTGAAGGTATCTGGAAGACTCGCTTCGGGCGAACAGAAGAGCTGGATTTGGGTCCATGCTGGCTATGAAAGTCATGCCCATTCTTTTGAAGCTGCGCGAGAACTGTTGACAAAATCCTGGGACGCGGAAATCGCCCGGGTGGAAATGGCTGGTTCATCGATCGTCGATATTGAGACGGGAGATGCCGATTGGGACGCTGCCCTGGCGTTCGCTCAGAAAGATGCGTTGATGGGCTATGTCGGACCGACCCGGCACCTGTCAAACGCAGCGTTGGTTCTCACGCGTCGGCCGGATCGTGGATATTCGCCGCGTGGTGATGGTTCGGACGTCCATGAACACTGGACCGGTCACTCTGCGGCACACGCCTACACAAACGTATTGCAAGTGTTGCCCATTGCGCCGGAATTGGCAAAAGGCATCATCAAGAATTTCATCATGGCCAGCCGCCTGGATGGGGGTATGGATTGGAGCCCAGGTCTGGCAGGGCAGCGGAATGGAATGCTGGCGATTCCATTATTGGCAACCCTGGCATGGAAAATATACCTGCACACAGAAGATCACGCCTTTCTCCAGTCGGTTTTCGGACCATTAAAGGCTTTCATCGATGTGTGGTTCGACTCGAATAATGACCGCGACGTTGATGGACATCCGGAGTGGGGCAACACGGCCCAATCGGGGTTTGACGATATCCCCTCCTTCGTCCGTTGGCGGCAGTGGGGCCAGGGTTTGGATATCTCCCTGGCAGAAACACCGGACCTGGCATCCTACTTATTCCGAGAGTGCCAGGCACTGAAAGCCATGGCCGAGGTCTTGGATCAGACGGAACGCATCCCCGAATTCGAGGCACGAATATCCGGCATACGAGAATCGCTTGGAGCGGCATGGTCGGAGAGGGAGTCTGTGTACCAGCATAAGGATCGTGATTTGCATGTTTCCCCTCGAGGCTTGCGCCTCGGAAGGAGGAAGGGAGCGTTCAACAAGCAAATCGAGCGAACATTCGATCCACCGGTGCGCGTTCTCGTACGGTCAACGGGAGCGGAGGGATTGTCGCACGCCGTTAAAGTATTCATCCATGGGCGTGGGTGCCGCGGCCGCAAGCGGATCGAGAAGCTGAACGAACGCAATTTCCAGTGGTTCTGGGATTTTGGAACGGCGACCAGTGAGAAGCATTATACGGAAATCGAGCGTATCGAAGTGGCTGGACTGAGTAAAGAATTTGAGACGGAATTGCGCGTGGCGGATTTCACCGACCAGGATCAGACACTGCTGCTGCCGTTATGGGCTGGCATTCCAGCATCGGATCGAGCGGGTCTTTTGGTACGGAAGACATTGTGTGATGAAAATCGGTTCTGGCGGCCTTTTGGCATTCCCGCCTGTTCCGCCAAGGCGAAGGCTTATGCTGAAGGTCCGGCTGAAGGGGCTGGGGGAGTGTGGATGTTCTGGAATCTGCTGCTGGGTGAAGGGCTGCTCGGATATGGGTATCGGAAAGAAGCGGTGACGCTGTTAGAACGATTGATGGCCAATGTGATTCACAGCCTTAAGGCGGATAAGGCATTTCGGGAATCCTATCACGCTGAAGAGGCTGCAGGTTTTGGAGATCGCCACCACCAATGGGGCTTACTCCCTGTGAGCCTATTCCTGGAGACGCTGGGCGTTCGCTTGATTTCGCCTCGGAAGGTATGGCTGCGTCCATCCAATCCATTTCATCGACCGATTACTATTCGCTGGCGCGGGTTGAAATTAGAATGCTTCGAAGCGCATACCATGGTGACATTCCCAAACGGGCAAAGTGTTAGAATCGAAGGGGATGAACCCCAATTTATCGAGCAAGGGTAATCGACTCGTTAGGTCAGATAGTCTGCGGATATAATTTCATTACCCATGGTGTACTTACAAGGACGAAGATAAACATTCATGGATACCAACTTCGAAATCGAACTACTCATCCTGATGATTTTCCTGGTGGCCTCAATGGTGGCTATTGTTGGACGCCGATTCCGCATCCCCTATACAGTCGGCCTGGTTATCGCCGGGCTTGCAATCGGATTGCAATCGGATCTATCCGTCGATATTTCCCCCAAACTGTTTCTGTCCCTATTCTTGCCGCCGTTATTGTTTGAAGCGGCATTCCTTGTAAATTTCGAGCGCCTGCGTCAAAACCTGGGTACGATAATCTTCTTGGCTGTGCCAAGTGTGGTTCTCAACACGCTCTTTGTGGGATTTGTCGTTTATTGGGGTGGGGGATTGGACTTACCCGTCGCAATTGTTTTTGGCTCCTTGATCGCGGCGACCGATCCGGTGGCCGTCGTCGGTATCTTCCGCAAACTCGGCGCACCAAAACGATTGGAAATCCTGCTGGAAGGTGAGAGTCTGCTCAACGATGGGACGGCCATCGTGATGTTCAACCTTGCCCTGGCCTCGATCGCAGCCGGGAGTTTTAACCTCGGTGAGGGCCTGACATCCTTTGTCCGAGTCGCGGGTGGCGGATTGATTATCGGATTGCTTTTTGGGTGGCTGTTTTCACGCGTTATAACATTCATCGACGATCATCTCGTTGAAACAACCCTCACCACTCTGGTTGCCTTTGGATCGTATTTTGTTGCTGAAGATCTGCTGCACTTCAGCGGCGTTCTGGCGGTCGTGGCAGCCGGGATTGTCAGCGGAAATGTCGGCCCGCAAGGGATGTCGCCGACGACGAAGATCGTGGTTTTCAACTTCTGGGAATATGCGGCTTTTGCAGCCAACTCCGCTGTGTTCCTCCTCATCGGTCTGCAAACCAATCTGACGGAGCTGCTCGATAATTGGAAACCGATTTTGTGGGCGATATCTGCTGTACTCATTAGTCGAGCGGTTGTGATTTATTTCTTCTCAAGACTCGCTGGCAGGATGGAAGCACGTTGGCGGCATGTGCTGTTTTGGGGTGGTTTGCGAGGTGCGATTTCGCTGGCCCTGGCGTTCAGTCTGCCTCTTACTTTGGGCGCCTCACGCGATCTCATGATCACCATGTCCTTCGGTGTCGTACTCTTCAGCATCATCGTGCAGGGTTTCTCCATGGATCGTGTTCTCACAGGCTTAAAAATAATTAAGCGAACCGAAGGCCAGATGGAATATGAACGTCGACAAGCGAGAGCGCTCGCCGAACGCGCGGGATACGAACGCATTCAGGGGTTAAGCAAAAGCGGGTTGATTTCGGAACATACCTGGGATCATCTTCAACCCGTGCTCGAGCGGCGTCTAAATACTCTAACGCTGGCCGTTCAAGAGATACTGCACGACACGCCGGATATTGAAGAGCAAGAGTTGATCAATGCGCGCCGTGAAATGCTGCGGACGCAGCGAGGCACGCTGGCGACGCTGCGCCGAAATGGGATTATCTCGGACACGACCTATGAGGACTTGATTACCGAAGTCGACGAAGCCCTCGATACCGGAATTGAAGCCTGGACCGATCATGCACATCAGACGTCTCTTCATCAGGATGTATGCCAATTAATCATGGTGGTGATCCAGGAGCGGGATCTCGAACCAGTTACCGATTCGCTTAGAGCGAAGGGCGTGCTGGCCACACGGGTGCGCAGCAACGGCGGCTTCTTACGACGAACGAACCATTTGCTGCTGGTAGGTATCCCGGAAGGGCAATTGGAAAGCACAATCAATGTGCTGCGGGAAGCCACTCGAGGAAGTGTGGAATATCTACCAGTACCTTTTGAAGACAGGCCCGATCGTGTAGGTCAAGCAAAACAGGTTGAGTTATTCGGAGCAACGGTCTTTGTCTTCGATGTCGAGCAGTGTGAGGTGATTTGACGTGAAACTGATGATTGTAATCCTGGGTGATAAAGATGCGGATCGAGCGGTCGAAGTGCTCATCAGAAAGAAATTTCGGGTCACCCGGGTGGCGTCTACGGGTGGTTTATTACGTCGTGGTAATACTACTCTGCTCATCGGCCTGCAAAAGGAGCGTGTGGAGGAGGCCATTGAGGCGATCCGTGAAATACGGTCTGAGTCTCAGGATGCCGGGCGACGAAAAGCGACGATTTTCGTTCTGGATACCCAGCATTTCGAACAAATCTAGATTTTAGCAATCGCACCTGCACTCTTAAGCTCGTGGACAGATGTCATTCCGTCTGGGAAGGATTGAAGAACAGAAGCGGTGCAGCAAAACGCCGAAGTTGATGCCTATATTCAGAATTTGTCGACAGATCGTACCGGCGCGCTTGCTGCACTCCGTAATCTCGTGCGTGAAACCGTCCCCCAGGCAGAGGAAACGATGCGTTACCGCCTGCCGACCTACGAACTGGATGAAGTGATTTGTTCCTTTGCCTCCCAGAAACACTACATGAGCCTTTACCTGGATACCATGCTCGTAGACAGATACCGCCAGCAATTTGGCAAATTGGACGTTGGGAAAAGCTGTGTGCGTTTCAAGCGTCTTGAAGATCTGCTCTTGGGTGTTGTACGTTAAATCCTGATCGAGACCGTCAAGAAGCAGGCACGGACCTGATCTGTTCGGCGGCAGCGTCAGGCTGTCGTTCTTGCGCATGTGAGTATACAGCCGGGTTTTCCGGCTTTTTCTTTTTTCAACGGGGTTATCATGGTCGGGCTCACACGATTGATCTGCTGTCGAATGCGCTCACACCTCACGGACGGGTGAAAACGAGGGTGAAACAGCCGCCGTACTGACCGTCCGGGTTGTATTGGTATCCTATACCGATCGATTGATAGTTGGCGCCCAGTATGTTCTCACGATGGGGGGTGCTGTTCATCCACCACTGAAAAGCTTGCTGGGGAGCGTTGTAGGAACCACCTCCGCAATAAATATTTTCTCCGATCCACGTGAACGAATACCCCTGGGCGGCAACTCTATCGGCAGGTCTGGAGTCGTCCGATCCGGTGTGAGATATAAAATTATTACAAGCCATGTCTGCGCTGTGAATACGGGCTGCTGCGGTCAGGGGACTCCGCAGGGTAAGAGAACCGAGTCCATGATCGTTGCGCTCCTGGTTAATGAGACTCAAGAGTGTTGCCTCGTATGCGCTGTTCCCGCTGGACGAACAGGATGCAATCGGCGAAGTCGGTGTTGCGGTTGGGGGTTGCGTGGGTGTGGCGCTTGCAGGCTGTGGCGGCGTCGCTGGGGGAGTATATTCTGAAGTCGGGGTTGGCGTGCCCGCAGGCAGAGGGGCAGCTGTGAGGGTTCGAGTGCGGGTGCTGGTTGGAATGATCACTTGAGTGGCGGTGTTCGTCGGATAGATGGGAAGATACAACGTAGGTGTGCGTGTGGTCGTACTGGTTGTCGTCGGGGTTCTGGAAGCCGGGATGGTGCTTGATGGAGTCGGCGAGTTCTCTGGGGATGGGGTATTGCTTAAACGCTTTGTCGGTTGTGGGGAGGGAGTCCTTGTGGCAGTATCTTCTTCCTGCGCATAACTGGTAGATGTCTGTGTGCGGGGAAGGGTGGAGAGCGTATCGGCCTCCGAGCGTTCTGTTGCGTAAAGAGCTATTTCAACCTGCAACTGGGGGGTGAAATATAAGATGGTGATTGCGCCCACGCCTGCGAGCACTATCAGCGACGATGCCAATACTGCCTTCAGCACGCTTTTTGGGAAGAGAAGTTCCAACGCTTTTCGAGGCACAATATCCACTCAGCTCCGACCCAATATTCGACAACTTCGTCTGTGTGTGAGATTTCAATAACGGGATCCGCTATCCCGATTATCGGTGGGGCATGCGTCTACGGATATAGCGCAGTCGTACTACGATTGGCTTGCCAGGGGATGTGAACCACCTCGATTGGCGGATCGGTGGTAAAGAAACTGCGGCTAATCGTCCTTCGTCTCCATTTCGCTGATCGAGATGACCTGATACGTGGAGACCTGTAAGTCCTTTGATTTCCAGGCATCGTTCGGTAGAAATGCTTTCTCGCAGAGCGCTTCCAGGAAGCGCTCAGGTTCGGGGATCTTTTTCCACACCTGGGGCAGAAATGTGGCGCGACGGTTTCCTCGCTGGATGATCACACCGTCCTCGCCAGGCCGGAGTTGGCGGATTAGATCGTTCGCATCTTGATACTCAAGAGGTTCGGGATTGGAGAGAACGGAAATTTCGATTCTGAGTTGATGGATTTCTTTTCGCTGGACTGGTGGGAAGCGGAAATCTTTCGTCGCTGCAGCGGCAGCGTGGGCGCGAACGTCCTCGGCGAGTGGCTGCTCAGGTGTGAGGCCTCCGATGCAGCCGCGCAGTTGGTCACCGTAGTACAGCGTTACAAACGAAGCCCCCGGTTGACGTAATCTGGGGGATAAAGATTGCAAGTCGAGGGGTTGCGGATTAATGTTGTTGGCTGCCGCTTCGATCGCCTGGCGTGCGATTTTTAATAGGATTTCTCTATCTTTGTCCGGAAGTGGGGGATTCATTCGACCCCTTCCTTTTCGTAAATTCATTGTTACTTCTTTGTAGTATAGCAGGGGTTTCTGTCCTTGGGATATCAGGTTGGAATTCTCCAACTTCGCCAGGAAATGATGACACGGAAGCGATATTTGTTCCGTGATCACTTTCGAGCCGGTTCGCCTGAATCACGATGAGAGCCGCTTATGAGATTGATCGTCGCCTCGGCGAAATCCGTCAGGTCGTGCAGATCGGCGGCGAACTGGCTGCGAAGGCCTGATGGTCCGATGAGTAGGGCGGGAACGAGATTGCGGGTATGTCCGCGCACGCTGAGATCTTCCAGGTTACCGTGATCGGAGGTAAGCACGATCAAGTCAGTGCGTTTCTCCCAGGCGGAGATGAGACCGCCCAAAACACCGTCGAAGGTCTCCAGCAAATCAAGGGCTTCTTCGAGCGCGGCGCGATGACCGGCGTAATCCGTAGGCCAGTAGTCGAACCAGGAGAGTGCATACGACTGGGAGATGGTGGCCAGTAAATTGCCGGCCTCGTCGGGTGTATAAACAGGCGCCGGAGGGAAATCGGGATGTGCAACCCAGCCGGCACCGGTGAAATCGGCGGATAACGCTCGTCCCTGGCGGAGGTCCTCGTCGGTCATCAGTTCGAATCCGGCCGCAGTGAGGGCAAAGGGAATCGCAGAATACAATCGGCGCCCTGATCGGATGGTTTCGAAGTAGCGCGGGGGATAGGCGTTGAGCAAGGCCGCCCGTTCGCCTGCTCGTCGGACCATAGCGAATACGTTGTCTTCTGCAAGAATGTCTCGAATCACACGATTTGGTTTAGGTCCATAATGGAGTCCAATCGCTGCAGGGACGTTACGACCCGTGAGCAAGCTGGCCTGACCGGTTGCGGATTGCGGCAGCCCGTCGACGCCCAGACAGGCATCGACGGCGAGAAGCGTAGCACGTTCGCCAACAAACGGCGTCGAGCCGGCCAGCAATCTGCGTCCTTCCAGGAGATCGACCAGGA
Source organism: Anaerolineales bacterium (assembly GCA_034430425.1). Lineage (GTDB taxonomy): Bacteria > Chloroflexota > Anaerolineae > Anaerolineales > E44-bin32 > WVZH01. The sequence continues at coordinate 33,928 of DAOUEK010000123.1, forward strand.
CCGGCATGGATGCCAGGGCAAAGGGGTTCTTTTCCGGGTCGTCTCCCTGCAGCCCGACGCCATCGAGGAAGAGCATCAACACGCGCGCCATTATGTTTTCCGTTGAAAGGTGAACCACGCCGTGGTTCTTTGGCGTTCTATGCCGTGGGCAACAGTCTGGCATTCGAAATCCGGGGAAAGGAGCGCGTGGGTTTCGGCTTCCTTCAGTGGGTTCTCCCGGGAGAGATCTTCGTCCTGCAGCCAGGCGTAAAGCATGTAGGTTCCTGCGGGCTTGACCAGGCGTTTGAGCTGGGCGGCATAACGCGCCCTCGCCTGCACAGACAAGCTGTGAAAGCAGCCGATATCTAGCACGAGATCGAAGGGTTCTGCGAGAAAACCCAATTTGGTTACGTCTTCCTGGTAAAAAGCAATCGAGAAACCTGCTCTACGTGCTTTCTTGCGGGCGAGTCGGATGGCCAACTTCGATACGTCTACTCCTACGACCTGCCAACCACGTCTCGTCATGGTGATGGCGTTCGTTCCGGTACCACAACCCAAATCGAGGGCGCGGCCCGGGGGATGCGAATCGAGAAATGCGTACAATTCCGGGGGTGTTATTCCGGTATCCCAGGGTGTGCGGCGGAACAAGTACGAGAGTTCAAACAGGATTTGCGAAATCACGGGATTTCTGAGAGCGCCTCGCGGAGGGAAGCGGTGTCTAATGCGCCGACGTTTCGCCAACGCTCGTTTCCATCACCGTCAAGCAGGATGAATGTGGGGGTGTATTCGAATCCATACGCTTCCATAAATTCCTGTGATTCAGGTTTTTGTACGTCCAGATGGATAACATCGAGTTCGTCCTGGAATTTCGCTTCGAGCCTATTCACGATAGGCTTCATGGCCATGCAGGCCACTCAATATTGACTCTGAAATTCGAGCAGCACCGGCGTTCCGCTTCCGATTCTCGATTGAATTTGACCGACTTCACGGGATGAACTGCTGCCGGGGTTGAGAACAAGATACAGCATTGCCATTACGAGTATGAGACCCAGGATCAGCATCAGGCGCGGGATCGTTATACCTGTGCGTAAAATGATAAAAGCCGCAGTCAATAACAACAGACCTGTGAAGATGAAAAACGAATGTTGGTTGATAAATTTCATCGCTGCATACTCACGATTGGAATTGTAACATCTTTGACAACATGCCCCTCCTGCTTTACAATCACGGGGCTAGGAAACCTCGTTGGAAGGGCCCCAATCGAATGAAAGAATATGCTACGGAATTAATACGTAATGTTGCCTTAGTTTCTCACGGTGGTGCTGGAAAGACCTCCCTGGGAGAGGCAATGCTCTTTTTTGCCGGTGTGATCAACCGCATGGGTAAAGTTGAAGATGGCAATACCGTCTCCGACTTCGAGGAGGAAGAGATTCGTCGTACTCTCTCGCTCTCGACGTCCATTCTGCCGGTTGAATTTAATGACCATAAGGTCAATCTGCTGGACACGCCGGGATATACCGATTTCATCGGTGAAGTCATCTCAGCGCTGCGTGTTGCAGATGGCGCTGTGATCGTGGTTGATTCTGTCGCCGGTGTGGAAGTTGGGACTGAATTGGTCTGGGGATATTGCGATGAGTACAAACTGCCCCGTTTCGTGGTAATCAGTAAAATGAATCGCGAGAATGCGAATTTTGCTGCAACACTCGCCGCGGTGCGGGAACTATCCAGCGATGTAACTTTTATTCCCGTTCAGATTCCGCTGGGTGAAAAACAGCAATTCAAGGGCGTGATCGATCTATTTCAATTGAAGGCGCGCCCTGGAGACGGCTCCAAACCGGAGGACATTCCTGCCGAGTATGAGGATGCCGTCGAAGAAGCTCGTATGGTTTTGGTTGAGGCAGCTGCTGAGGGGGATGACAGCTTGTTGGAGAAATATCTGGATGGCGCGGAACTCAGCGCAGATGATGTGGCCAGAGGCTTCCGCAGTGCTGTGCAATCGGGTCGTTTTGTGCCCGTGTTTATTGCAGCTGGAACCGAGAACATAGGTACGAAACCGTTACTGGAAGCCATGGTCGATTTGTTCCCCTCACCGGCCGACGTAGAACCGGCTGTCGCCAAAGGTAAATCTGGCGAAGAGACGTTATCGGCATCGGATGAAGGCCCGTTGGCAGTCTACGTTTGGAAAACCACGGCCGATCCCTTCGTGGGGAAACTCACCTACATGCGTGTGTATTCAGGCCTCCTGGACGGCGATCGCAAGGTCTACAATCACAGCCGCGACGAAGAAGAGCGGCTGGGGAGCCTGCACTTGATGCGCGGTAAGGAGCAGCTTCCCGTCGAGCGGCTCCACGCTGGAGACATTGGAACGGTGGCGAAGCTGGGTGAAACGGAAACCTGTGACACGCTTGGTGACAAGGCGCATCCCATTCTGCTGCCCCCACCCGAATACCCCACAGCGCTGTATGCCGTTGCCGTATCGCCGAAAACGCAGGCCGATTCAACCAAGATCAGCCCAACACTGACGCGCTTGAGCGAAGAAGACCCGACCTTGTCCTGGTATCAGGAATCCAGCACCAATCAGACCATCCTTCAGGGCATGGGTGACCAACACATCGACGTCGCCATTCGCAAGGCGGAATCGAAGTTCCAGGTTGGTCTGGATACAGAAATTCCCAAAGTACCCTTTCGAGAAACGATCACCAAGGAAGGCGCTTCGCAGTATCGTCATAAAAAGCAGACGGGCGGTGCGGGTCAGTTTGCCGAAGTGCATATGCGCGTCGAGCCCCTGGAAGAGGGGGAGTTTGAATTTGTCAGCGAAGTATTTGGGGGGGCGATTTCTTCCAGTTACCTGCCTGCCATCGAGAAGGGTGTGCGCGGTGTGATGAAACTGGGTGTGCTTGCCGGTTTTCCGGTCGAGAAGGTTAAAGTAGCGATTACGGACGGCAAAGAACATCCTGTAGATTCGAAGGCTGTGGCCTTCGAGATCGCCGGTCGAGAAGCTTTCAAATTGGCGATTCGGGATGCCGCTGCGGTGCTGCTCGAACCGATCATGGATGTGCGTGTGATCGTACCCGAAAGCAACATGGGAGACGTATTGGGCGATTTAAATACCCGCCGGGCGCGCGTGCAGGGCATGGAAACGGAACGCGGCCGCAGTGTGGTTACCGCCAAAGTCCCCCTGGCGGAAATCCAGCGCTACACGACCGATCTGCGTTCGTTCACCGGCGGACGAGGCTACTACTCCATGTCCTTGAGCCATTACGAAGTCGTGCCTCATCATATCACCGAGGAGATCATCGCCGCTCGCCAGAAGGAACTCGGCAAGCAAGAGGCCGAGTAGTTAGCGGATATCATGAAACGGGGAGGGAAACCATCCCCGTCATGCTTCTCTGGAGTCACGGTGCAGAAACCTCCACTGAGCCTGATCCTGTTAAGTTTGATCGCATTACTGCTCATGACCTGGTCGGTGGTGAACAGCTTGTATGTTCTTTGTTTTGGATCCTACCTCGATGTAGGGGATGTGCAATTGCTCTGGTTTCATTCGCCCGAGAGTGAAAAATTATCCCCACTGTCATTACCGGTTCCGCCAGCGAAAGTTGCCTGGCCGTTTCTGGTTTTCGGTCTTACCTGGCCCGGCGTCCTGGCTGCGCTCTGGCTGGGTATGCCGTGGGGTCCGCGCTGCGTTGTCGGGCTTTTCCTGCTTTCCTTGTCGATCTTCGGTTTGGGAACACTGCTATCCTTGCTGGGATTGATCTGCCACACGGCGGCGGCGACGCGCCGCTGGATCACGCAACTCGGTGAGGCGCATGGAATCTGACTGGATTCCGGCGCGCTTCATCGACGACGAGATCGAGGTGGGCTTCGATCGACCTCCCACACTGCGTAAAAAACCCAAAGCTCCGGACACGATCATCTGGGGGGATGAGAATCTGCGCGTGAGGGAAGTGATCGCGGAGTGGTTCGACACCCACCGGCGAGGAGATATGTCCCGCAACATGGCCGAAGAACACCTGCGTGTGGCCGAACGCCGCGGTTCGTGGGGTGTGGGGCGGTTCTTTTTTCGAATCAAGGTGGAGTACGGCCGTGTTTTCGATGTGTACTACGATCGCGCCCCGAAAAAAGCCACCGACCGCATGGGACATTGGTATCTGCTGCGGGAGATGAAACCTGGAAAGAATTCGTGATTCCTCTCTGGTGTCAATTCACAACGGTTGTGATCTTCAAACAAGAGCAGAAATCGAATCCTACGCCATCCCCAATCTGACGAACAACTTCGGGGCGAGGTAGGCCGCCCAGAACCCGACGGCGGCGTAACGCACGTAGCGTAAGACGTGGTCCAGCAGGCTGTCGTCATCGGGGAAAATAAGCTTGAGCCCGATGTAGAGTACCAGCAAGCCGATCACGCCTACAAAATAGCGTAGGGTGCGCTGCTTCCAGGGGCCTTTGGCGCTGAATCCACCCCAGCGGAAGAGCAGCACAGCTCCAGCAGCCAGTCCGAAAAACGAACCACTGGCGGTGATTAGTTCGTCGAAGGCGCGGGGATCAACCAGGCCTTCAGGCTGCACAAGACTGGCGGTTTCGCTCCATGCTTGTGGGACAGTGCGCTCTGCGGTCAATGCATTGACCCCCAAACCCAGTCCGATGAAAGCGAGCGAGACGAGGAAAGCGATCAGGATCTGGATTCCGGGTTTCAGCGTGCTGAGCCGCTGGCCGATGGGTTTTTCGAGTTTGACGAAGCAGACCAGCAGGATCGCCCCAACCAGCCAGCCTGCCAACGTGTCGCTGGGAAAGTGCACACCCAGGTAGATGCGCGAGACGGAAATCAGCAGGATGAGAAGGATGCACGTTATCGTCAGCCAACGTTTACGCAACCAGTTGGCCAGGCCGCCCCAAATCACAAGCGCGTTTTGTGCGTGCCCGGAGGGTAGTCCAAAGGTCGGCCGCCATTCAAACGCTTTGATGTCACTACTCACCCAGTAAGGACGGGGAAGACCGAAGGTTATCTTGAGTATGTTGTTTATCGATCCGCTGGTCAGCAGCAGCAGCCCGATGCGCGATCCCAGCATAACGTCGAAGCACCATAGAATTGTGGGCGCCACGAGGATGTAAAATTCCTTGTTGCCGAGATAGGTAAAGATTTTCATCGGCAGCACAAGCCACTCCCCCAGGGCTTGCAGCCATTCGATAACCGGGATTCCCCATTCGAGTATCGGGCTCATCGCTTATCCTCCTTCTCGGATGGACGTGTCGATGCGTTGGATGAATTCGGTTACTTTCTGGAACACCACTTCTCGTTCGGCGTCACAGGTGATTACGTGGCTGCTGTCCTCGACCCAGGCCATGCCTTTATCCGCTGAGCCCAGGCGTTCGTAGATCTGCTGCATGTGTTCGGGGGGGATGAAGCGGTCGTTCTTCGAGTGCATCAAGAACGCCGGAACCCGCACGAGCGGCAGCGCTGTCTGCATTGCGGCCAGCAGCAACTGCAGTTCGAGGATAGCCCGCAGCGGGTAGGCTGTATACGCCACGCGTTCAACCTGGGCCCGGGGATCGTGCCAGTCTGGCGGGCCTTTGGGGATGGCCGGCAGCAGATAACTCAATGGTTTCAAGATCGGTTTGAGACGGTCCAAACGCGGATCGGGGGGCAGCCGAATGGGTGTTGCCAGCGTCACGATTCCGGCGGGAGGGAAACGCGTGGCCAGGATCAAGGAAAGGGAACCACCGACGGAAGAGCCGACGAAAAAAATCCGCTCGCATTGGTTCGCAAGCAGATAATAGCCATCTTCGACGCTGGTGAGCCAGTCGGTCCAGCGGGCGCGGTTCATGTCTTTATGCTGTGTGCCGTGGGCGAACATGCGCACACCCAGAACGGTGTAACCCTGCTGTGCCAGGTGTTCGCCCAGGCGATGCACTTCCTGTGGTGAGGCGGTGAAACCATGGGTGAGCAGGCATCCCGTCTCCCCTCCGGAATAGAAGAAGGGTTCCGCGCCGGGCTGAATCTGCCTCATCCAGTCTCACTCGTCACACGTTGGATAAAGTCTCCCGCCGCCTGGAAAGCTGTCTGGCGGGCGAGATCGCGCGGGATCACGTGCCCGCCTTTCTCCAAGATCAGAATTTGCTTATCCGAGGATGGCACCGCTTCGAGTATCGCCCGGGCATGTTCGGGGGGTACGGTTTCGTCCAATTTGGAATTGATCAGCAGCAAAGGTTTCTGAAGGCGTGGAAGATTACGGCGCATTTCTGCCAGTAACCCCTGGAGCTCGTAGGCGCCGCGCACGGGATAGCCTTCATAGTCCACGTGCACGCGTTTTGCCATGGGATCGAAGATGCCGGAGGGCCCTTTGGCTTTGGTTTTGTAAATGCGGCTGAGAATCGGCAGGATCGGTCGAAGCCTGCGCAATATCGGATCATGAATCTCGAACGGTGCGGACATGGCAATCACGCCACGCATCGGCAAATCGCAAGCAAGGTAGAGCGATATGGAACCCCCCATCGACAATCCTGCGATGACGATCTTTTCACAACTGTCTGCGAGCAGATAGTAGCCGTCCTCCGCGGAGGCAACCCAATCCTGCCAGCGTGCACAATACATGTCGGTGAGCTTTGTGCCGTGGGCGAACAAGCGCGGGGCGAGCACGGTGAAACCGCGACCGGAGAGATACTCCCCCATCCAGTGCATTTCGTTGGGCGTGCCTGTAAAACCGTGCAGCAGAAGGCAGCCGGTGTTCCCACCGGGCAGGAAGAACGGTCGACCGCCTTTCATGATTTGCGTCATGTAATAACCTCCAATTCGCGTGAATACGTCGTGAGGCTTTCGACTCCCTCCGATGTAACCAGCACGTCGTCCTCGATGCGCACGCCGCCGCGCCCGGGAAGATATATTCCGGGCTCGACGGTGAAGGTCATCCCGGGCTCGAGAACCTGCGGGTTGTCCCCTCGAATGTAGGGTGGTTCGTGCGCTTCCATGCCAATGCCGTGGCCCGTACGGTGGATGAAGAATTCACCGTACCCGGCGTCTTCAATGACGGCTCGCGCGGCATTATCGATCTCACCGCATTGGGCACCGGGCCGCGCGATGCCCCGGCCGGCTTGATTGGCAGCCAGAACGACTTCGTAGATGGTCTTCAATTCCGCGTCGATCTCTCCGAGTGCGAACGTGCGCGTGATGTCGGAGATATAACCATTGATCCGAGCACCCCAGTCGAGAATGAGCAGATCGCCAGTTTGAAGCTTTCGCTCGGTGGGCGTGGCATGGGGCAGAGCGCTGTTCGGTCCGGAGGCGACGATGGGATCGAAGGGGAAATCGGATTCCGAGCCGGCGCGCAGCAGTTGCATGGTGAGTTCCGCTTCCAGTTCGCGCTCGGTCATGCCGATGCGGATGAATGGAATGGTGGCTTCGAGCGCATCCTCGGCCGCGATGACGGCTTGACGCATGACCTCGATTTCATCTTGGTTTTTTATAACACGCAAAGCATCGAGGATGTTTTCTGCGGAGACGAACGTCGCATTGGCGGCGTGTTCCTCCAGCAGACGCAGTTCCATCACACGCATGCGCAGCGGCTCGACGCCAACCCGTTCGCCCTGGATCGATTGACAGGCTATCCGGAATGTCTCTGCGCGTGAGCTGGCGGTTTCGTCGTAGGTAAAAAGCTGCAGACCGAAGCTGGTCGTCTCGGCTTTGGTGCGTTCCAGATCCGGGGCGATGAGGATTGGATCTGAATCAGCAGTGAAAACGGCCAGCACAGGCCGTTCCATGAGATGAAAGGAGAGTCCCGTGAGGTAGGCCAGGGTCGGCCCCGGGTTGAGCGCCACCGCATCGATTTGGTGTTCCACCATTGCCTGCTGCAGTCGGGTGATGCGGTCTGTGTACATGCGCGCCTCCTAACAGGCATTATAGTTGCGCTGGGGGAGGAGATCAATGTGAATTCTATTGCTGAAGAAATTAACTAATTTCATCTCTAAGTAGTTACTCAGATAGTAGAGGTTGTGAAAATATATCACCCAATGGGGGGATTGATTAACTATCATTTTATGATAGTCTATACATGTTTTATAAATCATTGGGGATTTTATCGATGACTAAACAATTATACAAGTCAGTTTACTTCAGCGATCATCCTGGTAAAAGTTCTAAAGAGCGATCAATAACACTTGCGTTTAGTAGTGAAGAAACTGAGTTATATGAATTAGTAAGACCGCTTTCAAGTGACGAAACCAGGAATTTAATCGGGATAGAATCATTTATAACTATTACTAAGTTAGCCCAAGAATCTGATGCATCGATAAATAAATACTGCATAAATCAATTGAAGCGTTCCTTAAGAGAAGACAAGAGCAATCATAATTATCAGTTAACACTTCTTCCAGATTTCGTAGAAAATGAATTTTTATTTGACCCTATTACCGTAACATTTAAAGGCGGTAAAAGCGAACCATTTAACCGATGGTACCCACTAATTGAAGGATACTCGCCAAGCTTTGTTAAAGAAATTATCCAACGATATCATCCAAAAGCTCGCAGATTGCTTGATCCATTTTCTGGTACAGGAAGTAGTGTGATTGCAGCAAGTGAGATCGGTAAAGTTGGTTACTACTGCGAATTGAACCCAGTACTCCAATATGCAACTAATATAAAGTTACTTGCTCGGGGAAAAAACTATAAACTTAGAAATATACTCGCGGATAAACTTCAATCAATACGAAGCAAATTAGAAGCAACTATTAGTAATTACGATGAAGACGTATCTCTAAAAATAAATTACCTACGAACATTCAATAAGTCACAATTCTTTCCTACTTCTAACTATAAAAAGATACTTCGACTTAGAACTATGCTTGACCGGCTAAGTGAAACTGAGCCGGTTTTATCTCAGCTCGTAACTGTTGCCGTATTGAAAGCTCTTGTTCCAGCTTCAAATATGAAACGGGCAGGGGATTTAAGATATAAAACGAAGAAGGAAAAAGAGAGTGGTATTCCAGATATTATAAAAATAATAAATGAAAATCTGAGGCTGATGATCTTAGATTTAAGAAATCAAAGTCCACCTCTGTTAACAAATCCGGTCTTATTGTGCGAAGATGCATCAAAACTATCAAAGTTGCCTCCACTCAATTTGGATATCATCGTAACGAGTCCACCATATGTCAATGGGACTAATTATTTTCGAAATACTAAAATCGAACTGTGGTTTTTGAGATCGGTATCTGAAGCCGATGATTTACGACGTTTCCGTAATCGCGCTGTAACAGCAGGAATAAATGATGTCAGATTATCTGATGAAAAAAAGAATTCGTTAGCTTGGCTAACTTCGATTATCTTAGAACTTGAGAAAAAAGCCTATGATAGGCGAATTCCAAGAATGATTGAAGAGTATTTCAATGATCTGTATCGGATATTTGCCAATGTTCGGCATCACCTTAATCATAATTCAATACTTGCTATTGATATTGGTGATTCTGAATATGCTGGAGTTCATATACCATCTGATCATTATGTAAATCTACTCTTAAATGATTTAGGTTTTACAAGTATTGAAAATATACCACTTCGATCTAGACGATCACGGAGTGGCACAAGTCTGGTCCAATCATTATTAGTTTTTCGTTATTCAAATAGAAATTCATCACAATATTACTTCAATTATAAACATTCAAGGAATTACGATAAGTGGACTCAATTTAAGAAAAAACTGCCTCACCAAACTAAGCCTTTTTCAAAACGAAATTGGGGACACCCAAGGCATTCTTTGTGTTCTTATCAGGGGAAATTAAAACCCTCAATTGCACACCATCTTGTTGATGCTTTCGTACCAGCTGGTGGATCAGTATTGGATCCTTTTGCTGGTGTCGGGACAATCCCATTCGAAGCTGCGCTACAGGGTAAACAAGCTTTTGGTTTTGAGATCAGCCCTGCTGCTTTTTATATTGCACATGGAAAATTGTCTAGTCCTACTAACGAAGAATGCATGAAGGTTATTAAAGATTTGAGTATATATCTATCAAACGAGGAAATTCAAGAGAACGAAATTGGAAACGCACAATTTGGCTTAAACGGCTCAATAAGCGAATTCTTTCACAAAGAAACACTTAAGGAAATATTACTTGCTAGACGGTATTTTAAGAACATCGCTATTAAGAATTCAGCAGAATCATTTGTTTTGGCTTGTTTGTTGCATGTCCTTCATGGTAATCGTCCATATGCCTTGAGTAGACGATCTCATCCGATTACACCGTATAAGCCATCAGGGGAATATTCCTATAAATCATTAATAACTAGTCTAACTAGTAAAGTTGAAAGAATGATGAGTAGAAATTTACCTGAAAATTATGTACCTGGGAAGATATTTTTTCATGATGCTGCTAGTTGGTGGCCGGCGGAAGTACAAGACCTTGATGCTATAATCACATCCCCACCATTTTTCGACAGTACACGATTCTATGCGGCAAACTGGATACGATTATGGTTTGCTGGTTGGGAGCCTACTGATTTTAAACATAAGCCATTGGGTTTCTTGGATGAGAGGCAAAAGAAAAGCTTTGATGTTTACATACCGATCTTTCGACAAATTCGGGAACGATTGAAGCCAAATGGTATTGTGTTACTGCATCTTGGAAAGAGTAAAAAGTGTGACATGGCCACTCATTTTATTGAGTTATCTAAACCGTGGTTTCGAGTTATCGACAGGTATTATGAGAGTGTTAAACATGTTGAATCGCACGGGATCAAAGATAAAGGTGGAACTTCAATCCATCAATATCTTGTTCTAAGATGAAGTGACTACTTTCTCATCTTATCAGCGAACGTTATCCAAGTTTTTGATATAGACTTTGAAATAGCAAATATATCAATTCCTTCTGTTGCAAGAATCCTGTTCCTCAACTTCGCTATTTCATTCATGTACCTAGAATATTTATGAAGAATTTGATCGATTTCTTCGGGTGTACTAAGCTGTTCAATTGCTTCAGGATTAAAGTGAGGTTCTCCCTTAAGCACTTCGTATTTAATTCCAGTTAAGATCGATAATTTCTTGATTTCATCTTCCGAATAATATTCCGATGGCCATTTTCCAGATTTCTCACCATTATGTTCACGACATAGTAGTGTGGCATTATCAGATGTTAATGGCCAAAGATATTGAGCAGGAAGGGTATGATCGATAGGTTTATCTTTGTTTGGAACGTTTTTTAGATCTTTCCCACATTTAAAGCACTTGTATTCATAATGCTCAAAGATTTTCTTGCTATTTATTTTTTTCCCACCAGATAAGTCCAAATATAATCTTCTCTTTTGGGCAGCTTCCCGATGTTGATCAGTCAATCTAGTTTGATTTTTAATTGAGTTGTAAATTGTCTTACATATTTTACATTCCCCCTGTCGTCCGGATTTCCTACTACCATGTGAGGAAAAAGCATCTAAAGGTTTTAATGTATTACAGATGATGCAGTATTTATATCGCGATGACTCTTCTATATAATCATCATGAAGAACTGTGAACTCACCACTTTCAATAATATTCTTATTCCTAAGATCAATCAAATCATACTCATAAAACTTTGTTTCATCTCCTGAACGGAGTTGAAATCCACAAATTGGGCACTCAATTTCGAAGTCATCATCAATCTCATCTTCTCTAATAAAAATAAAATGTGTACACTTACTGTTTAAGCATTGAAAACCACGGAAAACTACATCGCCCATACCCTTCACATGGTCTTCACGTATCTGCTCTCTTTTTTTAAATCTCGTATACGGTTTTCGTCTCGGCATGGCAAGTCCTAATTACACAATGCTGTGCAATAGTTATCATAGCATAGCTAATATTGATTAAGGTTAAAGTGATTGTGGATAAATTTATCTGCGTTAGAACATACTCTGCTTGACAGTGCCATAGCGCTGAAGTACAATCCCAGAACCTCGGCGGGGGCCTGTAGCGCAGTTGGGAGCGCGCATCAATCGCACTGATGAGGTCGCGGGTTCGAATCCCGCCAGGTCCACACCAGGGCCCATGGCGCAGTTGGGAGCGCGCCTCAATGGCATTGAGGAGGTCGTGGGTTCGAATCCCACTGGGTCCACCAAATAATTGAATACCTGGCTATGGCAGGAGTAGTAGGCCATCCGTCAGCGAGCCGGAGAGGGTGAGAGCCCGGCAAGGCAGCCGCGGAACGCCGCAGAAAGGCTGAACTCGCCTGTCGTCCTTGTTGGACAAGCCCTCCCGGCGAAACGAGTAGTCGGGAGCGGGAATCGCCCGTTAGCGCGATCCGAGCAGCCCGATGACGCCGGCAAGCAGTGAGCTTCCAAACGGTCGGGAAGCAGGGTGGTACCGCGGAGCGCACCTTCGTCCCTGAACGGACGAAGGTTTTTTTTGTGAAGCGGATTGGGAGTGTTCGAGAATCGTTGAATTTCTGGAGGATGTCGATGGGTAAGAAGAAGGAAGCGGAAAAGGACGCCCGGGAGCGCACCTGGATCGAACACTACGATCCAGGCGAAATCGAGCCTAAGTGGCAGGCGCGCTGGGAAGAGGATCAGCTCTATAAAGCGGAAATCGATCCCCAAAAGGAGAAGTTCTATTTCCTGACCATGCTTCCCTATACCTCGGGTGACATGCACATCGGGCATTGGTTCGCCATGACGCCGTCGGATGCGCGCGCCCGCTACTTGCGCATGAAGGGCCGCAATGTGATGTATCCCATTGGCTTCGATGCTTTTGGGTTGCCAGCCGAGAATGCAGCCATCGCCCGCGGCATCCATCCCAAGGAGTGGACCTACAAGAATATCGCTAACATGCAGCGACAACTGCGCAGCATGGGAGCGATGTGGGATTGGTCACGCCAGGCGATTTCTTCCGATCCCGAATACTACCGCTGGACGCAGTGGTTCTTCCTGAAGATGTACAAGAACGACATGGCCTACAAGAAGGAATCGCCGGTGGACTGGTGTCCCCAGTGCAATACGACTCTGGCGCGGGAACAGGTCTGGGGCGAGGATCGGCACTGTGAACGCTGCAAGACTCCGGTAATCAAGAAGAACCTCGATCAGTGGTTCTTCCGCATCACCAAGTACGCCGAAGAGCTGCTGGATTTCTCTTTCATCGATTGGCCCGATCCCGTTCGCATCCTGCAGGAAAATTGGATCGGGCGCAGCGAAGGCGCCAGCGTGACCTTCCACACCGAAGACGGCGACCCGATGCCGGTGTTTACCACGCGGCCGGACACGCTCTGGGGCGCGACGTTTATGGTGCTTGCGCCGGAACATCCCCTGGTGGAAAAAATCACCACGGCGGATCAAGCGGAAGAGGTGGAAGCATATGTGCATCAAGCGGCACGCCAGGCGGACATCGAACGCGAAGCGCTCGATAAGGAGAAGACGGGCGTCTTCACCGGCGGCTACGCCATCAACCCGGTGAACGAGAAACGCATACCGATCTGGATTGCCGACTACGTCCTGATGACCTACGGTACCGGAGCAATCATGGCCGTCCCCTCCCACGACGAGCGCGATTTCGAATTCGCGCTGAAATTTGGCCTGCCGATCATCCCGGTGATCGATCGTCCGGATGGGCTGACCAAATCGATCGTCCTCGCAAAGACCGTGAAGGACGGCTTTGGCGAGGCACTCGAGAAGGAGAAGATTCCCTTCGAGCAGCGCGATGGTTCGTTCCAAATCGAGATTCCGCTGGAAAAGGTCGATCGCTATATCGAAATCGCACAAGCGCATCTCCAGTCCGAAGCCTGGATCGAGATCGTGGGGACGCGATGGCTGTTCATCTTCCACGACGAAGTGATGCAGTGGGATTCCGCCGAGGCCGACGAACAAATTCTGGCGCGCTGCCAGAGCCTGGAATCCAACGTGAAGGACAAGCGCACGATCATGGAGATGCTCTGGGGTGTGGAATTCTATCGGAATGCGCTCTACCACGCCGAGTACGGCACGATGATCCATTCCGGCCCGATGAGCGGCACACCAGGGGATAGCGCGGTGGATCAAACCAACGCCTACCTGGAGAAGAAGAAGATCGGCAAAGCCGCCGTGAATTATCGCCTGCATGATTGGCTGATCTCCCGGCAGCGCTATTGGGGCGCGCCGATCCCCATGGTCTACTGCAAGAAATGCGGTATCGTACCCGTTCCGGAGGATCAACTACCGATCGAGCTTCCCGAGGATGTGGAGTGGAAACCGACCGGCGAAAGCCCGTTGACCTTTCATCCAACCTGGAAGCACGCAACCTGTCCGAAATGCGGCGAGCCGGCGGAGCGCGAGACGGATACGATGGACACCTTCATGTGTTCGTCGTGGTACCACCTGCGCTACCTTAGCCCGGATTACGACCGGGGACCTTTCGACCCCAAGGAATACGATTACTGGATGCCCGTCGACACCTATACCGGCGGCATGGAGCACGCCACCATGCATCTGATCTACACCCGTTTCTTCCACAAAGTAAATCGAGACATGGGTGTTACCGAGGGGCCTGAACCGATGCTGCAGCTGCGCAACCAGGGTCAGATTCTGGGACCGGACGGCCAGCGCATGAGTAAATCGCGCGGCAACGTGATCGACCCAGACAAACAGGTGGCCATGTATGGCGCGGATGTCGTGCGGGGCTATCTGATGTTCGGGTACCGCTGGTCGGAAGGCGGTCCGTGGAGCCCGGAAAATATTCAGGGCGTCGTACGCTGGTTGAATCGGGTTTGGACACTTGTACTCGAGACGGCGGACATCGAGGCGGGAGACGAGAAAGCGGAAGAGACTCGGGCACTTGAACGAAAAGTCCATCAAACCATCCGTCAGATCTCCCACGACCTGGAAAATTTTGAGTTCAACACGGTGATATCGGCCTTGATGGAATTAACCAATGCCATCTCCGAGGCAAAGGATGCCGGCCTTGATGATACACCGGGATTCAAGCAGGCCATCGAGACCTTGCTGCTTTTGATGGCGCCGGAGACACCGCACATTGCTGAGGAGCTGTGGGCGCGTCTGGATCAACCGTATTCCATCCACCAGCAGCCGTGGCCGCTATTCGATCCTGAACTGGCGAAGGAAGAGGAGATCACGCTGATCGTGCAGGTGAACGGCAAGCTGCGCGACCGCATCAACGTTCCCGTCGGGATCAGTGAGGAAGATGCCAAAACACAGGCATTACAAAGCGAAATCGTGCAGCGCTACATGGAAGGCAAGCAGCCGAAGAAGGTCATCGTGGTGCCCGGCCGGTTGGTTAACATCGTCGTGTAATTAATCTCTGGGTGACTATGTTACCCTCGAAGGAAGTTTATGTAAGGGCGACCCGCAGGGTCGCCCTTACTTTTATCTTGTTGCCTCTGTGAGTCCAAAAATGTTTAAAAAACTGTATAGGAGACCCATCGGATCGTCTCTACTTTTGACGTTGAAATTGGTCTGGTCCAGGCGTACAATCTTGTGAGTTTCAAACTCCAGAAAGTGAAAGGAATGATAATGAAACGCGATGTGCTGATCGCGGACGATGCGCCTGCGGCCATCGGCCCATATTCGTTGGGGATTAAAACCGGCGACATGGTGTTCGTCTCAGGCACGTTGGGGGTCGATCCCGAAAGCAGGGAGATGGTGTCCGGGGGGATTGCCGCAGAAACACGCCAGGTCTTAACCAATCTGGCCAGGATACTCAACGCGGGTGGATCTTCACTGCAGAATGTGGTTAAAACCACGGTCTTCCTGCAGGACATGGGGGAATTCGCCGAGATGAACGCCGTCTATGCGGAATTCTTCGCCAACGAGCCGCCGGCGCGCTCGACGGTGCAGGTGGCGGCGTTGCCCATGGGCGCGGCCGTGGAAATCGAAGCCATCGCCGTCATGGGTGGGTATCTGGGGGACTGACCGGTCCACTGGCGGGGGAATTTGTCGGGCGTGGTTTCCTGTTTGAAAATCAAAGATCGCCTGGGGAGAATGCTGCCGTAGACCAGTTCTGGGGAAGGGAATGGTGATTTTGCGGCAACTATCCGGTAACCATGGGGTGCTATATTCGGTTTGAGATATTGAAGACTCCATGGGAGGTAACATAGATGAAGATCAAAGCGGCTTTCGTCCTGATCGTTTTGGTGGCGATTGCGATCTTGACTTCGTGTAAGCCGGCTGGAACTGCGATTGGTCAACAAGCTACGCGAACGGTTGGCTCAAGAACCAGTACAAGCACGCAGTCAGTAGAACTATCTGTGATTGCTGGTTCCACAGTAACGCCGACGCGAAAGCCAACGCAGAAAGCTTCGCCGATTGTCCCGCCATCCATAACACCCACGACCTCCCCATATCCTGACGTGGCGCCCACGTTTCCTCACACGGATGTCCATCTGATTTTCCACGGAGATCGAGAAAAGCCCTACATTGCCCTGACGTTCGATATGTGCCAGAAACCGAAGCTGCCGGCATGGTTTGATGCCGATATCGTGGAGGCGCTCTTGGATGCGGATGCACCAGCTACCTTCTTTTTAGGCGGAGATTGGATGCGCACCCATCCGGAGGAGACGAAGCTGCTGGCGCAGTACCCTCAATTTGAACTCGGGAATCACTCCTGGAGTCATCCCGACATGATCGACCTGGAAGAGATCGACATGCATCGCGAGATCGTCAAGACTCAAAACATCCTCTACAGCCTTACCGGCCGGCAATCTCGCCTCTTTCGACCTCCCGCTGGCCTGTACAACACCATGCTGCTCAGCGTTGTCGCCTATCACGGACTTTATACGATCCAGTGGGATGCAGATACGGCCGATCCGGTGCCCGACAATGACGCCGAGAATATCAACCGACTCGTTCGCGAGCGCGTGCAGAACGGCTCGATTATCCTGATGCACGGCAACGGCCGCGGCTGGCATACGGCCGAAGCACTGCCGGAGATGATTCGTTACCTGCGCGATAGTGGGTACACCCTGGTGACGGTCTCTCAGATGATCGGTCTCGAGCCGATGCCTGATGAGTAACCTTGAACTCAGGTTGTGCCTGGGAGAACCGTATTCAATCATCCAGTCGGAGGGGAGAATGAAGACCAAGGCGACGAACTTGTTCGTGCTTCTCTTGATCAGTCTGCTCTTCGCTGCTTGTAACTCCATGCAGGCCGAGACGGCTGGCGCGGTGGCACAAATCGCAGATGCGCTGGTTGGGGCACCGATACCTTCGATCGAAGAGACAAGCGATGGCAAGCCCAAAGATACGTTAACCACTCCCGCGATGTATCCTTTGGACGGCGCAACGATCGAACTCCATAATCTCGCTGACTCGGACCTCGTTACGCCGCGCGTGACATTACAGGGGACCTATGCGGGTCTCGAGTCGGAGAAATCATCCATTCACGTCCTGCTTCAACCGTTGTCCGCAGGAGAGCGAGTGTTTTCGGTTGAAGCATATTATTCAGTCCCCAATACGGCAGGGGAATGGTCTATCCCGGTTCTATTTGGGGATGACGAGTCCCTCGCAGTGCCGGAGAAATACAATGTGTTTATTGCGCTTACCGCCAGCGCGGATGCCCGGGCGGAATTGGTTGCAGGTAAGAAACAAGGTTTTTCGTTGTCCGATCTGCCTGACGGAGTGTTCGTTCTAAAAGATGTGATCAGCGTGGAAAGGCAGGCGTATGTACACGTCGATGAGAACCGGCTGCTATACAATACGATTTACCTGCACGACGGTGTTAAAAGCATGGATATTGTCTCCATATCATTGGCCGATACAGAGGACAATGATTTCAGACGGTTGACCGACACGGCCGAAGCCGAGGTGCAGCCGGCACTTTGCCCCGGCAACCAGAAGATCGCCTTCGTCCAAATCCGTGGCTACCATGTGGAAGAGGCTCCCAACTGGGCGATATGGGTCATGGATAGCGACGGTCAGAGCATGCAGGCGCTCATCGACGAGGCGGAGGTTGTCTACGACAAGCCGGTCTGGTCCGCGGATTGTCGTTATATTGCCTATGCAGCTATGGATCGGGAGAGTGAAGCGCAGCGTTGGGTGATTTCTTTGTTGGATTATCAAAACCCATCCGCCGCGCCCATCCAACTCGTCCCAGGGAGATATCCATCCTGGGTTCCTGGTGAATCGACGCTGGAACTGGTCTTCGAAAACAAAGGCGCGCTGTATCGGCTGGATCTCGACAGCTGTCTTGAGACTGTGAATCAAAAGCCGTGTGAAACTGCATACATTGTAGGCGAGCGACTGGCGGGCACCCATCCGGCCATATCGCCCGATGGACGGTGGCTCGCCTTTGCCTCGATTCCGGCGTTGGATGAAGCCAGCGGCAACTATAGTCAAGACATCTACATCTATGACCTGCTTCGGAACGGGAATCCGATTCCCATTGCCGCCAACCCCAATCTGGACTGGCGGCCGGTGTGGGAGCCGGACAGCAGGACGATTTACTTCGAATCGGGACGAACGCCGTATTTCTCGATCTTTTCCGTATCGCTGGATGGATCGGGCCTGCAGTTGTTGACCGATCCGAATGTTGAAGATCAGAATCCGCAAATCGCGTTTCTGGATGCATACTTTCCACTTGAAGTTGAGATTTCAACAGAATAATGGAATTGTACGGTAATCACGAGATGTATTGTTCTCTGGGTGAATTGTACTCTCTTCGCGATCCAATCCTCCGAATTGGTGACAATATAACCTTTCGTTTCCGTAGGGGGAATAGTATGCTACATGCAACGCTGTCCCTACTGCATCCATGGAGTGAACCCGATGGCAGGTGAGAAGATTCTGGTCGTCGACGACGAAGTCAACATCATCGATCTGGCACGCATGTACCTGGAACGCGATGGGTTCCAGGTCTGCGCGGCGAGCGACGGCGCGCAGGCGCTGGAGGAAATCAAGCAGCAGAAACCCGATCTGGTCGTCCTGGACATCATGCTGCCCGAGATCGACGGGTTTGAGGTCTGCCAGCGCGTACGGAAGGAATCGGAAGTGCCGATCATCATGCTCACCGCCCGCGACGATGACGTGGACAAGATCGTCGGTCTGGAGCTGGGCGCCGACGATTACATGACCAAACCCTTCAACCCGCGCGAGCTGGTGGCGCGCGTTAAAGCGATCCTGCGCCGCATGGAGCGAAACCCGCGTGAAGATGCGGCTCCCGTAAATCTCGGCGACTTGTCCATCGATCCGGCCAGTCGGGAGGTTCGCGTTGACAGGGACATTGTCAACCTTCGTACGAAGGAATTCGATCTGCTGCTGACTTTCTGTGAACACCGCAGCATCGTGCTCACACGCGAGCAAATGCTGGAATTGGTGTGGGGCTTCGATTTCTACGGCCAAACGCGCACCGTGGATGTGCACGTTGCAAACCTGCGCAAACGGTTATCGAAGAGCAAGAACGTGCGCATTGAGACGATTACGGGCGTAGGCTACAAATTGGTGTGTGAGTAGTCGCGTGCTTCGCTCCCTGCGTTCCCGTTTGTTTCTTACCTTTTTGATGTTCGCCGGGGTGATCGTGACCCCGGTGATATTGAGTTTGGTTTACGTCACGTTCAATAATCTCGAACGTCTGGAATACCGCCGCTTGAACGTCTTTCGCAGCGCATTCGAACTGCGGGAGCGAAACGTGCTGGCGGATCTGCCCACCGATCGCTTGACCGCTGTTCTAGAGCGTATTGATGAAGCAGCCGATGTTCGGCTCTTGATCCTCGAAGATACGGGAAACGTTCTTTCCGACAGCCGACCGGAAGCACTAACCATGCCGGAAGATGTGCGTGAGATGATAGTTGAGAGTGAGTTAACCGAGCAGGGCAAATTCGGGGGTCTGCTTTCCGGCTCGTGGATCTTCGTTTCTGTAAATATTCCCAACAATCGTTGGGTTATCTTGGCCACACCTTCAACCACGCTGCGGCGGTTTTCCACATGGGGGAATGAATTGATCCAACCACTCCTGCGAACGGGGATACTGGCCTTGATTATCTCGGCGCTGCTCGCCTGGTTGGTCGCCCGTTGGATCGCTGCGCCGTGGAGTAAAGCGGCCGGAGCGGCTCGAGCAGTTGCAGCGGGCGATTACGACCAGCGCATCGAACCCCTCGGACCGGCCGAGGCGGAAAGCATGGCGGTTGCCTTTAACGAGATGGTCCAGCGCGTCCAATTCAGTCGGCGAGCGCAGCGGGATTTCGTGGCCAATGTATCCCACGAATTGAAGACGCCGCTAACTTCGATCCAGGGATTTGCACAGGCTATATTGGACGGAACTGCGGAAGACCGTGCAAACATCGAACATGCGGCGCAGGTGATTTTCGATGAATCTGATCGCCTGCGGCGTTTGGTCGAAGATCTGCTGGATCTTGCGCGGCTCGATGCGCGGCAGGTGGATTTCAAGCGCGACGCGGTGCAGCTGGCGGATATCGTTGAGAGCATACTGGACCGGCTGGAAATCCGTGCGCAGGAAAGCAAGGTTGAATTGTCGAATCAACTGCCGACGCTGCCGACCATTATCGGAGACGGCGATCGGCTGGCGCAGGTGTTTACCAATCTGATTGACAACGCCATCGACCATTCACTGGCAGGCGGTGAAGTGACGATCTGTGCAGATTTGGAGAACGGTTGGGTATCGATTCATGTCGATGACCAGGGTGCAGGAATTCCCCCCGAAGAACTCTCCCGCATTTTCGAGCGGTTTTATCAGTTGGAGAAAGCACGCACGGCAGAGAAAAAGCGCGGTGCGGGTTTAGGCCTGGCGATCTCGCGCGAGATTGTCCAACTGCACGGCGGCCGGCTGGTTGTGCATAGTTCGCCAGAGCAGGGCAGCCGTTTTACGGTTCAACTTCCCATCGTTCGTTCGGATGATAAAAC
>DAOUEK010000124.1:0-8011 GCA_034430425.1 Anaerolineales bacterium
AGATTACGAACCACCCGCAGCGACTGGTATCTTCGACGACGTTGATCTGGGCGCCTGGTATGTAAATTGGGTCGAAGCGGCCTACAACAACGGCATTCTACCGGTGTGCAATACCTCTCCGCTGCAGTTTTGCCCGGAGAACGAACTCGATCGTGCCTGGGCGGCCTACATGATGGTGCAGGCCAAGGGCGGCCTGCCGCTTGAATAGCGCGACCTATCATCTCGCGAAAACATCAGAAATCGATTCTAGAATCGAGACAGTCCACTTGAAAATCGTTTTGTGTACATCCCACCTGGCACGTTGAGATTATTTTGGGTTTGAAAACCGACATACTTCCACTTCATAACTACCATCGAATTTCTCGCAGGAATCCAGCGACAATTGACTCTCGATCCAGCGTCGATCCGGATTGGCTGAGTAATCTGCGATCTCACTGGAAGTCAGGTACCAGATCGAGTCCACACTCCTCTTTAGCTCGAGAATTAGATTTTCCACTTCAGCAGAAGTCGGTGATTCCTCATCTCCAATCCGCACGACACCCGCGACCGAAAACGGCAGTGAGTACCATCGTTGCGACTGATCCCAGCGGTTCATCCAGTAATACCATAGGCTTGTGCCATACGAATCCAGCAGGATAACATCATTTTCCGAAATATCAGCGCGAACTGCATCCAGCGCCGCGCCAAATTCCGGATGATCGTCCCCCCAGGTCGGATCAGCTGATGCTGCCCACCAGGTTGCGACCGGCAGCATGATGAGAATCGACAATGTGAACAGGATGAGATATCGTCTCCTGCTCCACGTTTCTGTCCCCAGGTGTTGAAGCCATCTGATAGACAACGCCATATAGGTCAACGCCAGGATCAATATCGACACAACCCGGATCGCATTGGATGGAAACAGACGCTGCCAGGCGATCCCCCACTGACTGAAGGAGAACAAGCCCGTGACCTGTGTTGGTATGGCCAGAAAACGCAGCTTCCAGACTGCGGAGACAGCGTACGGATCGGCCCCCAATGCTTGCCAATGGTTGTACGATCGATTCCACGGCACCAGCACGGCCCCAAGTTGAACCAACACACTCAACGCCAGAATGACATTCAGCCAGGTTCCGGCTTTCCGGGGTTTTTCATTCAATAACGAGTTTACCGCAGGCGCCAGCAATGGGAATAAAGCGGGTAACGCCGGCAGCATGAATTTCAACCCCCAGCCAAATCCACCGGCCCATCGTTCCCGATAGAATAAGCCCTGTGCGATGGCGAGGAATAACGCGAACAACAACGCCAGCAGTGTGTATTCACCATGTTTCGTTTTCATGATCCGCCGAACCGAAACCAACCCGAACATCAACGGCGGGGAAAACAAGAGGATGCTTTTCCCGGGACTAACAAACGGACCGGCTATCGCCGCAAATAAATCCACGTTGAGACTTCCCAGAAAGTGCCGGGTGAGAAAATGGTAATAATCCAGGCTGAAACGAGCGAAAGGGCCATCCTGCGGCAGCAGCAATAAAATTCCAAGTACAGCAAGGATGACACCGGCACCGACCAGAATTCCCCGGAACCGTTCCGCTCGCGTTTTCGACGACCGCAGCCAATGGACAAACCCGACAACACCCAAGGCTACAAGGAGTACAGCCACGTTGTTCTTTGCCAGCACACCAGCCAATGTGCCGAACCCAATGAGAACGTAAGCTGTCCAACATCTGCCGTATTGGTAGCGCCAGAGACAAGCCCAACCAAGAAAAACCAACGTACTCAACGTCATGGCCAGCGTGTCACGAAAATACGTCAGCGCATACGGCCATGCCATCGATCCAGCCCCGAAGAACACCGCACACCAGATGGATGCACGCCGTGAATAACCCAGCTGCGAGACGATCAAAAACACCAGGCCGACACACAGGGCGGTTAGAAAGCTGTTGAGAGAAAACAACACCTGCGTGAGACCGAAATGCAGACTTTGCGCGATTCGGACCAGAATCACCCCAAGAACGGCCTGTCCCGGTTCGATTTGCGTCGCCGGATCACCCAGGGGGATCAAAGCCTGGACACGCTGGTTGCCATAAACCTGAGGCTCGGAAAGCTCCCCGAAAAGTGCCAGGCTCTGCGTCCGAGCAGCCAGTATATGCTCATCATCTACACGAAAAACCCCGTTGAACGTAAGCGTGTATAGACAAAGGAAGCAGCAAATCAATAGAAGAAAGGTGCCGAATTTCGATCGAGATTCCAGTGCGTCCGATTGCATCAGGGAACTTGCGTTGTGCGCTGGCGAGGCGGATTGGCGATAGGCCGTCGACTACTCAGCCAGGGTTGACGATGGATGAACGCCAGCGCCGTACTCTGGACCCACAGGAAAAGAAACAATGGCGAAGCCGCCAGAGCGAGGAGCGTCTTCCAACGAAAACGGGAATAGCGGAGACCATACAGATACATCCCCAGATCGATGAGGATCGACGCGCAACCAAATGTCGCCAGCGTGACCCAAAGCCATCCCAAACCTTGAAATGCCATATACAGGAAGAAAAGGACACTGAGGATCTTCAAGGGGATAAAGAACGAGCGAGGTTTTAATAACCCCGATGCCAGCAAAGACCAACCCTTCGGTCCACGAAGGAAGAGACGCAGAATTTGTGCGGCATAATCGCGTACCACCTGGAATTGACCCCGCAGCCATCGTGCTCGTTGATACATGGCGCCTCTGGGATTCTGTGGTTTGGGATCGAGGACGACAATCTGCGGTAAGTAGGCAATCGGCAAATTTGCTTCGCCAATGAGGACTGTTAGTTCCAAGTCTTCGACGTTGGTATGAAGAAATCCAGAATAGCTTTCCAGAATTTTTCGACGAAAGATCATGCCCGTACCGCGCAAACGCACTGGCCATCCCAGACGAGCGCGCAGCGAGTCATAAATCCTGTGTTCGACGATTTCAGATAGGCAGGCCAACAACGCCAGTGGCGTCTTCGACGAAATCACAGGTTCAATACGGGTTTGCGCCACACAATTTCCGTTGACGAAATGGGACTGGATGCTCTCGACAAATCCAGGTGAGATGCGGCTGTCCGCGTCCATCACGAGTATGAGTTGTTCCGGTGATGCTTGCATACGGGTTTCTGAAAGCCACCAGTGCAGCGCCGGACCTTTACCGGCTGGGCCCTGATCGCTGCGGATGTGCACCTGGACACCAGCCCTGGCCGCAATCGCTGCAGTGGCATCAGAGCAGTGATCGGCAATAACATGAATCTGCGCTAGATTATTTGAAATTTCGATCAACGAATTCAATGTAGAATTTAAAACCGGCGCTTCGTTGTGCGCCGGTATCACAACGGCAAAATCCTGTGCATGGTCCTGGATTCTCGACGCGAACCCCCTGGCATCGCTCTTGATCGGGCGAACGTTATCCATTACACACATGCATCCAGCAGCGAAATTAATAAACCAAACAGATCCATAACCATCGTTATTCTATACGTCAGGGATTGGATAACGTCGGGCAGGGTGTCCCTGGGAATTGATCGTTGAAAGACCCACAAGCAGCAGTTGCCGTAGCGCCAAAATCCGGCGTTGGACTCAAAATCGGGGTCACCACAATTACCTCTGGTTCTTCAGAACTCGGCTCACAAGTTGGGCAAACCGGGATCTTCACTTCCGTCACATGCACCGTTGAAAGCGGCTCCTCGCCCGGAATCGTGATATATCCAAAGAAATACATCCCATACCCGAGCAAGCCCATGATCACCATTCCCATCAGTATGCCGATCAGAAGGATCATCATGAACACCCGATTCGATGAAAGCTTCGACGCAACAGCTACAGGCTGGGTATCTCCGGTTGAAAGTTCCGTCATACGAAATGCTCCTCCTCAAACCATGTCTTCAATCGCAAAATATTACCAAGGAAAGTCACTAATTTCTATTTCCTCATTCGAGATTGTGCTACTTCCACCTTTAATTCCAGGTCGTAATGATACCCGAAATGGCAAAAAAAGATACGACCCCACGCCGTGTATCGATCTGGCACGCGAAAACATGGTAGGTCGTAACGATCAATCTGAATCAAAACACGAAGGGAGCAGCCTCAACGCAAGAGACCACGTTGATCCTGGCGATACTCGCCGCCATGGCCATCATCCCGATAGACTTCGTAGCGCACGTGCTCGCCATTCACAGTTACGATAATAAATGTGCTCGCAATACCCTCGTAGCCCAGGCCGGAAGCGTGTCCGCCATCCAGCTGCCACACGCCATCGACTTGAATCAGATTGAAAGCATGCGTATGACCACAACCGTAAAAGACGACATTAAAGTCATCCAGCAAGCGCCAAAATCGATCCCGCCGATTGGGGTATGCATCCAGGCTGTCCCCGACGTGCCGTTCGATCCCCGTTTCAGGATCGGCCTGTGGAAAGGCAGGCTCGTGACCGAACACGAAGATGTGCTCCTGGTCCGTCTCGTCCAAATCGGTCACCAGCCAATCATAGAGGTGATCACTGATATCACCGTCGGTGGATCGCACCCCAACTCGATTGCAATATACATTCAGCATGACAAAGTGTGCGTTCTCGTAATCATAGGAGTACGTTGTTTGGGGGCAGGCGGAAGGACCGGGATTTACGCTCCCATAATCATAGTCCATCAGCCAGGATAAGCTATGCCAGTTAGTATCGTGGTTGCCCACGACGGGATACCAATCATAATCATCACCGAGATAAGTATCAATCGTCCAGGCCGCGTAGGAGGGATGATCCAAATCCCCCGGGCTGACCATGAAACTCGTTGTGCCGATCTCGGCGATCTTCTCAGCCGCTCCACGGAAGTAGGAAGGCGTATCGTAGGTCCCTGATCCGGCAAACGAACGCATATCGGAAGCGATCGCAAAACTGAACTGCTCGGAGGCTGAAGCAGCCTCTAATGCAGCTGCGCTCAACGGCAGGCCGCCTTTTGCCTGCACCATCATGTATGCTGCCCAATCTCTGGTAAGTGGCTCCATGGGACAGAACTGCAGCGGATCTTCATCACAGGCCGGGAGGATGCCTTCGCTATACGCAGCCTCCACCCAATTCGCATACCAGGCAGACAGTTCGACATCGTCAAAAATGCCTGTTGCCGCTGGCGGCTCGTAAGCGACACCATGCATGATGCGCATGAAAAAGACACTTCCTTCCGCGCGTGTGTGTTCCTGCATTGGACAATAAATCAGCGGATCGGTGCCGCATCCCGACGTGTATCCATCAATCCACAAACTCTCGATCCACCCATAACCCCAGAAACTGGGATCGACATCGGCAAAACTGGGCGTCAATGGCGGCGAATATGGTGGATTGGGAATGGCGCCGTAACTCCCCCGCAACACAAAAACCGCACCTTCGGCACGGGTGAGGATGTTATCCGGGCAGTAGAGCAGCGGATCGGCGGAACAACCCGCCACATATCCAGCATCGTACAGCGAGTTGATGTAATCGAAAGCCCAATGGCCGAAGGGCACGTCTTCAAAGATGGCGGTCGGAGTGGCTGTAGCGGTACTCGTTGGAGTCGATGTGGACGTCGGTGTGGCTGTGCTCGTGGCCGTCGCCGTGGCCGTGCTCGTCGCTGTGCTCGTGGGGGTTTTCGTGGCGGTTAGCGTTTCCGTAGCCGTTGCGCTGAAAGTTGGCGTTTGCGTGGTCGTCGGTGTATCCGTGCTGGTCGCTGTTGGGGTTTCGGTTGCGGTATCGAACAGGGCCAGTGCTGAGTCCACCTGGATGCGCGGCATGTTGGTAATTACCCCGCCGCTGCGGGTATCGTCGATTAAAACACCTGTTGTTTGCAGTGCGTTCAAGATCTCGTCCACCGTTGCCGAAGGCACTTTGGAGCGGATCAACGCCCAGGCGCCAGAGACGTGCGGTGCGGCCATCGACGTGCCGCTCATGTTGATATACATGTTATCCGGAATCGAAGAATAAATCTGCCAGCCCGGAGCCAGTAAGGAGAGAAACGAAGCCACATTCGAATTGATGTACATCGTGTCGCTGTCCGTCGATCCACCCACACTGACCGCCGAGGAAATGCATGCCGGCGAACTCAACGCCTCTCGGTACCCGTTGTTGCCAGAAGCGATGACGGTCGCAATCCCCACAGAACGCAGGTTGTCGATCGGTGCCTTGCGAGGGTCTATATCGCAGTTACTCGTGTACTCGCCGCCGCCCAGGCTCATGTTAATTGCGGCGATGGAATATGAGGAATGGATATCATAGATCCACTCAAGAGCGGCGATCTGATCGGACGTCCAGGTCATCACACAATCACCGCTATAGCCAAAGGCAGTACAGGTTGTGCTGTCAAATTCCGAAAAGACCTGTACGGAGATGATTTCCGCATCCGGCGCCACGCCGTCGAGGCTGACGTCGTCTCCCGCGGCGATTCCAGCCACGTGCGTGCCGTGACTGCAGCCTTCGAGTCCGTCAGGGCAATTGATGCCTGCTCCCGGCCCAATTTGTTCCTCGGATCCATCCGGGCACAGCGTTGTTGAAGGGAAGGCGCCACCCATCGTCGACGAGAAACACGCTTCAGCGATTACCTTTCCACTGAGGAAATCGTGGGTACTCTGCACACCCGTATCCAGTACGACGATCGTCTGACCGGCCCCCGTATACCCCTGGCCCCATGCCGCGTTCGCGCCTATCAAGGGGATGCTGACCTGCAGCGTTGGCGGCTGCGGCAGGTCCTGCTGGATACGAAACACATCCGGGTTGCTGGCCAAATCCGCCAGCGCGTTGGCATCCACTTCTACGACCATGTAGGGCACGAATTCAAAATCCCGAATTATACGGGTGTGAAAAGCTTTGAGTCGATCGGTCACTCGATTCTGGGCTTTGGAAATCAGATAGCGCTGTACGTGCCGTGACAAGCCGCTGAATAATTCCCCTTCCGGTTTGAAAGACACATTCAATTCGACGATCAGGCGTACGCGGCCGTGCTGCTGCGTTTGATCGAATAGTTGATCGAAGGCCGCCAGTTTTTCTTGTTGGACACTGGGGGGAATCGGCAAAGGCCCGCGCAATCCCAGGAACGCCTGAGCCCGATGCGAACTCAGGCCGCAGGTGAAGAGCACCACCAGGGCGAATAGTAGAAATATGCGTAACCGTGTCCGCTTCATAAATTGCCCTAAATCGTCCTGCCGAATTAATCCAAATATCAACACAAGTATTGCAAATTCTATTCCATTCTACCGTGAGCTGACAAATCGCTGCCTAGTCGATTGGTGCTAGCAACTTTCCTCAAAGTAATATGATTATTACGGACAATCTGATATCGATATATTACGGATTCCCGTCAAAGCAATTACTCTCCAATCGACTGGTGCATTCGGCCCAGTAAAAGCTACGACCCTAAACTGGATGTCCAACCTGGCAGTAGTCGGCATGAGATAAACATCGACCGGCAGCCAACCACATACCTTGTCTCCCGAAATATCGTGACTCCAGATCACAATATCATTTACAACTAATTGTTGGACTGCAACCCACGGATGTGAATCACTTTCGAATCGATCCTGGATTTGAGTGTGAAGAATATAGCAACAATTTTGTGTGACATCAAGTGACATCTGCAAACCTATTGAATCACCAATATGTTCGGGCGAAGGATTAAATGTAAAATACATCGAGCCGTTTGCATCCGCAATGAAAAGAGAATCCTCGTTGATTAGTTGCCAGGGTTCGGGAATAGATCGCGAAACATCAATATGGCGTTCGATATCAGAATAATTAGCAATCAAGTAGTCTCCCACACGATCAATTGGCTCCAGGTGCTCAATTAATTCATTAATTGTCAGTGGATTAGAAAGCACAACTATATCTACAGTTTTTAATAATCCATCATCCCTTGAACCCATTTGCAAAAGGTCAGCCGTAGATACAAATCTCACCCAATCTGGTCTGGAGATTCCATTAGCAATCCCAGCAACCGGGTATAAACATAATTCATCTTCGATAAAAACGAGTTGATCATCATCGTGTCCATCAATTTCTTTCTGA
>DAOUEK010000125.1:0-57590 GCA_034430425.1 Anaerolineales bacterium
ATCTTATTCAATCATCGATAGACTATAAGCCAACGTTCTATGTCTGTATGAACGATCTTGTAATCCTGCAAAGTCGAGAAGAAATTCTAACAATCCAGGCTTTGAAGTTCCTCAATTGGCGGTATCGGCGGTTATTTCAAAACGATTCAAATACGATTTTCTTGCACGAGACGTTTACACCCGGTTTCTCAACCGATTTATCGGCGCAAATCTGGGGTGGGGCTACCGTAACATATGCGACATTGCAGATCGCATACTATCTGGGATTTCAACAAGTGATTCTGATCGGGGTCGACCATCGTTTCAAATCGAAAGGGACTCCGCATCAAGTTGTTACCTCTGGTGATGAAGACCCCGACCATTTCCATCCCGACTACTTCGCTCACGGGACGCGCTGGCAATTGCCCGATCTACGCACGTCTGAATACGCGTATCGACTGGCGAAGGCAACCTACGAAGCAGATGGCCGAGAAATCCTTGATGCTACGATCGATGGCGCACTCCAAGTGTTTCCGAAAGTATCATATCAAAGCCTTTTTTAGACTTCGAACGAAAACAATAGTGATTTTCCTACACGGAAAGATTAGGCAATCTCGAAATTTGAAATCGCGGATTCAAACCAAAGCCTTTCGTTCTATTAAGTGAAATCGAGTTATATGGTATTGTTCATTCCGATATTTCGGTTTTTGGAGATAGAGAATTGCATAATCGCGTGAACATCCTCGGTGTCGCTGTCAGCGCCATCGATCCCGAAATGGCGATCGAGACCATCGAGAAGTGGATCGATACCGGCGAGCAGCATTATGTCTGCGTTACGGGCGTTCACGGTGTCATGGAGTGTCAGAAAGATGCAGATCTCCGAATAATTCATAACCAGGCAGGCTTGGTGACGCCGGATGGAATGCCGCTGGTCTGGTTGAGCCGCATGAAGGGATTCCCTTTCGTCAGAAGGGTTTACGGTCCCGATCTAATGCTTGCGCTCTGCGAACGTTCCACGGTTACAGGCCAGCGACATTACCTTTACGGTGGTGCGCCCGGAGTCCCCGAGCAGCTTGCGGCCACACTCAACGAACGATTCCCGGGAATACTTATCGCCGGCACCTATTCTCCCCCCTTCAGGCCGCTTTCAAGCGAAGAAAAGGAAAGCGTCATTCAACGCATCGACGAATCCAACGCCGACGTCGTATGGGTAGGTTTGGGGACGCCGAAACAAGAAAAGTGGATGGCCGAGTTTATACACCACCTGCGAGCACCCGTTTTAATCGGCGTCGGTGCTGCTTTTGACTTTCTTACGGGGAGAAAACCACAAGCCCCACTCTGGATGCAGCGCGCAGGCCTTGAGTGGTTATTTCGTTTGCTCTCCGAACCAGGACGTCTCTGGCGCCGATATCTATACAACAATCCCGTGTTTATCCTGCGCATTACGGCGCAATTGTTAGGATTGAAGCGCTATTCGATCGAGTAACCGGCAGCAATACTATGGATTTGATTGTGAAATGGTGATTGAATGAATCGACGCATAAGCCGCCTCTCCGTTCTGCTCTTCATCGGGGATATATTCCTCACCCCCCTCAGCCTGTTGACCTCCACCTGGCTGCGAGCGCTGCTTCCGTTAGGAAAGACACTGGCTTCCGGAGATGAAATCTTGCCGCTGCCGGTGTACATCCTGGCCATCGTTTGCTGGTCAGGTGCGTTGGTCATGTCAGGAGCGTATAATTTCGATCGGCCACGTCGACTGACTTCGCGTTTCACGCAACTGGTTACCGCTGCTGCAGCAGCCACTATTCTTTTTTCCGGTTCACTTTATATGAGCTACCGTCAAGTTTCCCGCCTTCAATTCGCCTATATCTTTATCCTCACCCTCGTTTTTATGACAACATTTCGAGCTGCAACCTTGGTTTATACACGTCTTGGTCGTAGCCGGTCCATTCTTGGTCCAACCCCAGTTCTCTTCATCGGAGCCGGCACTCTAGGACGAGAGGTTTTGAAAACAATCCGAAGCTACCATGCTTCAAGCTACCAGGTGATCGGGTACCTGGATGATGATCCTGATCTTGAAGGACAGAAAATCGATGGGGTTCCCATCCTTGGTAAGCTTGACGACTTACTTCGAATCGTCGAAAGCCAGGACGTCTCGGAAGTCTGGAGCACTTTACCACCGCGAGCATACGACAAACTACACACCCTCGTCGCAAACCTGGAACGATTCCCGATACGGATCAAGGTAATCCCGGATTATTTCTCTTTGGCATTGGTCCAGGCGAATGTCGAAATGCTTGGCGGTTTCCCGCTTATCGGTCTGCGAGAGCCCGTTATTCGCGGTGTACCTCGGATGATCAAACGTGCCTTCGACTTCGCGATCAGTCTGATATTGGTTATCCTATCATCGCCAATCATGGCTGCAGCCGCGATCGCAATTCGGGTAGACAGCGCAGGGCCAATCTTATTCCGGCAAACGCGGGTGGGCGAGAATGGCAAACCCTTCGAGATGCTTAAATTCCGTACGATGACCGCAGATGCCGAAATCAAGATAATGGAGAAATTGCGAGAGGCTGGAGAAAACGAGGTTATTCACAAACGTGCCGATGATCCACGCGTTACCAAAGTCGGTCGTTTCCTTAGACGCTACAGCCTGGATGAAGTACCTCAGCTTTTCAATGTCATCAAAGGGGAAATGTCTCTCGTCGGTCCCCGTCCTGAGCTGCCCTGGTTGGTAGATCGGTATCGACCCTGGCAGCGGAAACGCTTCGCGGTTCCGCAAGGCATCACGGGCTGGTGGCAAATTAATGGACGCAGCGAAAAGCCGATGCACCTCAACACCGATGAAGATCTGTATTACATCTACAACTACTCTCTCTGGCTGGATATTAAAATTCTGCTGATGACACCCATCGCGGTCATCATGGGGAAAGGTGCATTCTAGATAAAGCCTTTGGAATTTGGCGATGACGTTTGACCCAGAAAGAGGATACAACTGATGACCCAATCGGAAGCTTGTATATATACGCTTGTGCCCTCTCCAGATCATGTGCTGGAAGGACACCCGGAAAATCCACGTCGTTTTCAATACTTCGATCAGGTATTTACCCCTCCTGTAAGTGATGCCGCAACATTTGTTGAACCTGCTCCTGCAAAGCTCGATAGATTAACGAGCGTGCATCCGGAAAACTACTTATCTGCGCTCGAGCAGGCAGCCAAACAGGGACCTGGTTTCGTGGATTACGGGGACACCTACGTCACACCGGCATCATTCCAGGCAGCACTAATGGCTGCCGGAGGTGCGATTGAAATCGTCTCGAGAGTTGCCAGCGGAGAAGCGTCTCGAGGCTTCGCGTTGGTTCGTCCGCCTGGACACCACGCCACATTTACAAAGGCCATGGGTTTTTGCCTTCTCAACAACATTGCCATTGCTGCCCGTCACGCACAATCCCTGGGCTTGGAGCGCATTTTGATCGTGGATTTCGATGTCCATCACGGCAACGGCACACAGGACATTTTCGAAAGGGATGCGGACGTTTTGTATCTTTCCACCCATCAAACGGGAATCTACCCCGGCACAGGATTTGTTGAAGAGACAGGACTCGATCAGGGAGAAGGAACGGTGGTCAACATTCCCCTGCCACCTCGTGCCGGTGACCAGGCCTTCGAAAGGGTCTTCACCGAGCTTGTTGCGCCGGTCTGCGAACGTTTTTCCCCCGACATCATCCTTGTCTCCGCCGGCTTTGATGCACATTGGAACGATCCGCTGGCCAACCTGCAATTAACCACGACTGGATATCATCAAATCGGAGAATATTTAAAATCCTATGCAGATAAACACTGCACGGGGCGAATCATCTACTTCCTGGAAGGTGGATACGATCCACAAGCACTGAGAGATAACCTGCAAGCCGTTCTTCTTGCCACGCAGGATCTGCCACTTGATGGGGATCGACTGGGTCCCGCTCTCTATCCGGAACCGACGATAAACACGTTGATCGATCGGATTCGATCCCAGCACGGATTATAAGAAAAGGGCCAAGGATAGTCGCGAAATCGTAACTCAGCATGTTTTTCCAGGTTATTCGTGATATTTTCCTTCGCTAGTTTCTGTTAAACCGAAGGATGAGGAAAATTTTAAGAATCGCATTAATCTCAAAACCTCGCTCGCTTGCACAAACCTTGCAACTATAGCATACTACTAACGAGGTACCTGCATGGCAGAGATAACGCTACGCGCCTATATTAAAACTATCGATGACCTCATCGAACAGCAAAATCTCGATGAGGCGATTTCCCATTGCCGTAGAATTCTTGAATCTTATCCAAAACACCTGGAAACCTATCGTCTGCTGGGCAAATCCTACCTGGAAGCCAAGCGCTATGGTGATGCAGCTGACATATTCCAACGCGTTCTCTCAGCTGCACCAGATGATTTTGTCTCTCACATTGGAATGGCCATCATTCGTGAAGATGAAGGCAATTTAGACTCCGCAATTTGGCATATGGAACGCGCTTTTGAGACCAACCCCGCCAATCCAGCGATCCAACAGGAGCTGCGCCGACTGATCGGCAATCGAGATGGAATCGAACCCGCGAAAGTACGGATGACGCGTGGTGCACTCGCACGCATGTACGCGCATGGCGAATTGTATTCTCAGGCAATCGCAGAGTTACGCGCAGCCCTTCAGGAAGATCCTGAACGTCCCGATTTACAAGTGATGCTCTCATCCATGTATTGGCGTACAAATCAATATCTTGAAGCTGCGGAAGTTGGTTATCAAATCCTGGAAAAATTACCTTATTGCCTGGAAGCAAACCGGATTATGGCTTCGGTGCTTCGAGTAAACAATAAAACGGAAGAAGCCAGCACATACCATCGACGATTAGCTGCAATTGATCCGTATATGGCGTTCGTTGAGGATGCCAGTATCGATTCGGATACCGTTGATGCAAGCAGTGTGAAATTGGAACGTCTCGATTGGAGCCCAGGCCAGCCCATGCCGTCAACGGAGCCTGGAAAACCGTCCTGGGCTGCATCTCTAGGAGTAAAACTTGGGGACACCGACTCGGGCACAATTAAAAAACCGTCAAGACCAACATGGCTCGAAGAACTCGGTAAATCCACCCAAAAAGCGACGAGCGATATGAATCAAGATTCTGATGCCCCTCCCCCCCTTACGCCGGATGAACCCTCAGAGTCAGCCTCTCCTGAAGCTGAAAGAACACTTTCAGAGGAAGAAGCAAAATCTGCTGAAGATAAAATCCCGGAATGGATGAGTGAAGCCGGATGGACAGAGTCGACGGGTGAGATTCAGGAAGTGCCAATTTCATTCAGCGACGACGAACTTGATTCCCTCGATGCGGGAATCTTGCCCAGTGACCCATCACCTTCAGAGATAGCAGCTACGGGCGATGAAGATGCCGAACTCGCGCCGGCTGAAATTCCGAGCTGGATGCAGGATATTGCTCCGGATGATTCTGCCGCGCAAGACGGAAGCAGCGGAAGCAATTTACCCGATTGGCTGGGAGATATCGCCGCAGATATGAGTGAAGTTGCACCCAGCCCAGGCGACTCCACTCCCCCCATCACTAACGAACCAGTACTTGGCGTTGAGCCGGAAATCGAAGAAGCAGTATCCCAACAAAGTGACCTGGACGATGAAGACGAGTCCGGATCGCTTCCAGGCTGGTTGGGTGCACATGAACCAGGCGCAACCTCCACAATCATCACCTGGCTCGGGGACCGCGAATCCCAGGAAATAAAGAAGAAAGGAATTCCGTTCGACGATGACGAAGAAGAGTCGGTGAGTGAAGAAACTGCAGTCAAGTCGGAAGTGACGCTTCCCGAGTGGTTCGATGGAAGCAGGGAACCCGGCATCGGAGAACCCGCCCCAGCGGAAGCCCATGCAGGCGGGATTCAGCCCGCCTCACAAGCAGCTGCACCGCCTGACGATTTTGACCTCACGCCAAGTGAAATGCTTCCCGGCGAATTACCCGCAGCTGAAACTCCAGATTGGCTGCAAAATATCGCCACTCCTGATTCGGTCGAAATCTCGAAAAAGGATTTTTCTGCTGCACTCGAAGAGGAAGAAGAAATCGAGGCCGGTGGAGTACAAGCGAAAAGCGTAGAAGCACCAAGTTGGTTGGAGAATTTAACCAAGCCAGGTGAAGAAATTGAAGAGATGCCACAGGCTGAAGCACAACAAGGAATTCAAGCCAGCGCAGAAGTCGAACAACTCGTGCCGGGCATGGTGAAGGGGCCTGACGATGACACCCTGGATTGGTTATCGGATCTGGATTCAAAGGAAATGGATAGACCGGCCGCCGAACCCGAAAAGGTACCCCCTGCTGCTGAACAAGTGGAACCTATGGCTTCGATTGAATCCATCCAAAGCGAAGAAGCTGTGGATTGGCTTAAAGGTATCGGCGAACCCGAAATGGAGCAGGTTGCCCCATCCTTCGAGGTGACGTCCGGGCAAGAGACCCCGAATTGGTTGCACGGCATTGATGAGCCGTCAACAGAAGACGTAATGGAAGAAACCCCATCCGAGGATGTAGCACCGGACTGGCTCGATGGTATTGCCGAGCCAGATTCTCAGGAATTTAAAATCTCGGCTGCCGAAGAAGATACGATCGATTGGCTCAGGGAAATCGCTGCCGATGAAACCGATCATGAGCCAGCACCCGTAGAAGAACGACCGATTGCGGAACAAAAACTCGTCGACACCGGAACCTTGAATGCATTCGCCGACGAGATCGCTGCCGCTGATACAACGGACTTGAAAGACGATGAGGTTTTCGATTGGCTGGAAGATCTCGCAGCCAAGCAGTCGGTTGTAGAAGAAGATACCTCCGCACTGCAAGATTGGCA
The DNA here is from genome assembly GCA_034430425.1 of Anaerolineales bacterium. Lineage (GTDB taxonomy): Bacteria > Chloroflexota > Anaerolineae > Anaerolineales > E44-bin32 > WVZH01. The sequence goes on from DAOUEK010000125.1 coordinate 6,854, forward strand.
AGCCACAGACTCCGCAGGTATGGGTACACCTGCCGCACCCATCATGGAAGAGCAGCATATTCCTGAAGAACCACAGCAAGGCCTCGACTGGCTCGAAGACCTGGCCGCGCAGCGTGGTCTCGATGTTGACGTAGGGATCGAGCCCAGCGTCGAACCATCGATACGGGAGGAAACACCCGCATCTCAGGAAGCTGTCCCGGTTATACCTGTGCAGCAAGCTGAACCTGGCGTGGAGCCAGCTCCGAGAGAACCAGTTCCAGCTGAACCGATCGAAGAGATACCGGTGGCGGATGCTTCCATCTACGATAGACGAGAAATCGAAGAGACAACCAATTGGCTCGATCGCATGGCAACCCAGCCACTCAAATTACCCGAAGCCGAATCGGAAGACGAAGCGCCTGATTGGTTATTGGAGGTCGCTGCCTCTCAACCCGAACCGGATGCGCCGACGATGGTTTCACATGCCAGAGTGGATTCCGGTGTAGTTGAGGAAGAAGTTCCTTCCATCGAATCGGATGAGGCCATTGAATCCATAGAACCCCAACGTCCAGTCTACCGGGATCCCGATACCGACATTGAGATCGAGATTCCCGATTGGCTGCGACCTGCTGCAGATGAAATGCCACCCTCTGCTCCAGTGGTTCATGATGAAGTTGCACAAGCGCCATATGCGGAACCCGAAATGGAAACTGCAGCTGAAATCGAACCCGTGGTAGAGGAAATTGCCACTATTGAAGAACCGCAGCCCGAATTCGAACAACCGGAACCCGTCCAAGAGCAATCCGCCGTGGAAGAAGCTGCACGGATGGCTTCCATGGAACAAGAAACGGCGATTACGGATTCCATCTCCGAAATGGAAGAAATTGACTTCCTGGAACCCGAAGGAGTAATCGAAGAAATATCAACTGCGGCTGCGATTGAACCGAAACCTAAGCCGGAACCCGAACCCGAGCCCGAGCCGGAACCCGAGCCCGATCCCAAGCCGGAACCCGAGCCCGAACCCAAGCCCGAGCCGGAACTCGAGCCTGAACCGGAACCGGAGCCCGAGCCCGAGCCGGAACCCGAGCCCGAGCCTGAACCCGAACCCGAGCCTGAACCGGAGCCCGAACCCGAGCCGGAGCCGGAGCCGGAGCCCAAACCCGAACCAGAGCCCAAATCGGAACCAGCTCGTGCTATTAAAGCAAAACCGAAGAAGTTAGAGCCTTCCGAGGTTCTCGATCTCGCCCGGCAAGCCTTTGCAACGGACGATATCGAACAAGCAAAACTGCATTACACTGAGCTAATCAAACGTAAAAAAGAGTTGCAGGCGGTGATCGAAGACATAAACTCAGCACTGGATCGTGAACCCGAAGCGCCAGACCTTTGGCAATTGCTTGGGGATGCCTACATGAAGAACGATCAACTGCAAGAAGCCATCAAAGCCTACCAACGAGGCACAGAGGTCGCGTAGATATTTACACGTCTTCGTTAATGCGGTCGCCCTGAGACCTAGTTAGAAAAAAGGAAGCCCATGGGAAAATGGGCTTCCTTTATCGAATCCCCGTAGTCGATCTCTCAGTATGTTACACGATGGTATTCGATCATTCTGCAATTCGCAATCTGGTAACTACTGGATTCGCAAAAGAACTTTCCCATCCTCCCATAATTCCTCAAGCTTATAATAATTACGCAAATCCGCCGAAAAGAGATGCAGGATTACGTCACCATAATCGATGAGTATCCAGCCACTGCTTGCATCGCCTTCAAGGCTGTATTCATTTTTGGAATACTTCTTCTTAATCTGAAGGTGGACTTCCTCTGCAAGCGCCTTGAGTGTACGTTCACTGACCGCTGTACACAAAACAAAAAAATCTGTAAACGAGCAAACACCGATCAAATCAAGAAGAACGATATCAGCCCCTTTTTTCTCATCGAGGGTTTCCACAATGGTGTGTGCGAGTTCAATAGCGGTTTCTGACATCCGTTAACTGCCTGGTCTTGTAGTGGTTAAGAACGAAATCACAGCAGATATTGCTTCTTCAGGGGATTCGACTGCATGAATACCAGCGGGTTCTCCCTGATAGTCTTCAGCTTGCCATGTGCGAAGGCCAATTACCTTCTTCCCCATCTTCAAAGCCATCGCAATCTCTGAGAGTGTGCCGAATCCTCCACCGATGGCGATGACAACTTGTCCTGCAAGAACCACCAGTACGTTGCGTGCATGGCCGAGGCCGGTTGGAAGAGCGACACTTAGATAAGGATTGCCGCTATCCCGATCAGTTCCGGGAAGAATACCGATGGCCAAACCTCCTGCGTTTCGCGCGCCACGGCATGCCGCTTGCATTACACCACTCCGACCACCACAGGCAAGAATTATATTTTGCTCCGCGAGCAATCTTCCAATTTCCTCAGCGTCGGCATCCTGCGCCGCTGTACTTTCTGCCGCACCGATTACAGATACAACGGGCATATACTCGTAACTCAAACCAGCTCCTTGAGTTCAGCAACAGCGATCCGAGTGTAAACAGCGCCTGTCGGACGAAGGTCGCTGCGCATCAACGCTATTTCACTCACTTGAACTGTCCCGATATTTCCAACCTTGACCTGCACAAGATGCTGAGCCAAATCTGATATCTCATTTCGACGAATATGGCGTTTCACACGACCGATCGTCAGATGGGGATTGAATTTCCGCCGCTCACGTGAAAAACCAAACCCTTCTAAACCATCCTCTAGATCAGATTGTAAACGCAAGAGTGCACCAGTGGGTTCACGAATGCCGATCCATAATGTATGAGGCGATTGGATATCCGGGAAACATCCAAACGAAGCAACATCAAATTGAAAGGCAGCATGCCTGACTGCGGTGTACTGTATTGATTTTGTGATTTCATCAAGATCGATAGCGGCAACATTACCTAAGAACTTCAATGTGATGTGAACGTTAGTCTCTCGCACCCAACGAATCAAATCCTGCGGTACAAGCTCGCTGATGATTGCAATTTGGTTTCCCAATTGCTGAATGACATCTTCAGGCAAATGAATAGCGATAAAAGCACGTACGTCCTGCAAGCTGCTTTCCTAATGATCTCTTTATGATTCTGATCTATATCGAAGTCGTAACCGATTTTCACGGATTCCCCGGATGCGGGGCATTATACCATGATGGGTTTGTCCAATTCGGGGAAGAATAGGTTTTCCAGCCCACCCTGCCGCATATTCATTTCCTAAGTTTCAATAACCGAGGATAATCTTGGCAAAATCTGTGTGAACGTTGTTATTTGTAGACATAATCAGTACAATTTGCAAGCAATGGATACTGTGAATCGACGGAGTTTCATTAAGCTTGCCGCATTGGCCGCCGGGGGAATAATCTGCACACCCCCTCCTCCAATCAACATCAACGGACCTGTCGGAATGGGACGAGTTACGGTCAGCTCCATCGGGCTCTATCGTGAACCATCTTTTCAGGCAACTCGGTATGCATACATCGAACGTGACACTTTGTTAACCCTTCTGGAGCGCATCCGTTCAGATGATGGTCCTGTTTATAACCCGGTTTGGTATCAGATTTCTGATGGTTTCATTCATTCCGGTCATATCCAATGTGTGAGTTGGAAGCCAGTCCAGCCGCGCAGTGAGGTGCCGGAAAATGGTGCCCTCTGCGAAGTGTGCGTACCATTCACACGAGCCTACAGAAAGCCTGACCCACAATCCGATCCACTCTACCGCCTTTACTATCAATCAACTGCATGGGTCACTTCTATAGAAAAGGGAAATGATGGTAGAACCTGGTACTGTCTTCTCGATGATCTGCTAAAGGTTAAATACTATACTCGTGCCGAGCACCTGCGCTTAATCGAAAAGGAAGAACTCGAACCCATTTCCACACATCTCGAACCGCACGAAAAAAGGATCGAAGTCTCCTTGGCCTATCAAGAGTTACGGGCTTACGAGAAGGAAGAACTCATCTTTCGCACGCGCATATCCAGCGGTATCCCCAATCAAGAGCCAGGGCCAAACGGCATCCCTACGGCGACACCACGGGGTAAATTCTACATCACCAAGAAAACGCCGCTGCGTCATATGGGGGATGGACATCTAACGCCCAATTTGGAAGCTTACGAACTTCCGGGAGTCCCGTGGGTTTCGTTCTTCCACAAAACGGGTGTGGCATTTCACGGCACCTATTGGCATACAGACTTCGGTCGTCCCAAAAGCCACGGCTGTATAAATATGCGCTCTGAAGAAGCGAAATGGCTGTTTCGCTGGTGTACGCCGGTGATTGAAGCCGAAGAAATCATAAAAGCAGGCCACGGAACGACCGTGGATGTTTACTAGCCCACTTGAATGCGAATTCAATTGCGTATCGACCAAGGAATCTATTCCCTGGATGGGAACAGAAGTGTATAGGCGCTGTGGAAGTCTATTCCTCGTCGTCCCCACCAACAAGGTCTAGGATGTCGGAAAGCTTCCCTGTATCTCCATAACCCGATGCACCACGGCTCATCGCAGCTCGACCCTCCTCATCGCTGAGCACGTCTGCAAGAACGAAAATCGCGCTTTCCTGCGACAACTGACGTAAACCTCGCAGCAGCCAATAATCACGTTCCTGGGCCAATTGAACGTTCACGAGGATGATGTCCGGTTCGACCCTTTCAGCGAGTGCCAAGGCTTCTTCGGGGCCCGTAGCTACGGTTACCCGATGACCATGTGCCTGGATCATCATGACCATATTCTCGCGGGCTGCCTCGTTTGCTTCGACGATGAGGACTCGTGAAGCCGGCTTAAAACCCGAATGAAGTACCGCACGCACAGTAGCTAACAATGCACCCGTTCCAACCGGACGAACGAGAAAATTTGCGGCGCCTAAGCGAATACTCCCATCCGGATCGCTCGTTGTAGTCAGAAAGATCACCGGGATTCGTTGAGCAATTTGGTCGTGCTTCAGTATCATGGCGATATCCATCGCCGTTGGATCGCGAGCAAGCAAATCAAGTAAGATCAAATCCGGCCGGTGTTCCCTGGCCAATGGTAAGACATCTCCCGCCCTTACTGCTTCGATGAGCTCATAACCTGCCGTTCTGAGTTCCTTAACAAGCAGATCCCGGATTGATCTTTCTTCCACCATCACAAGAATCGTATTCCCAGTTTTATCAGCATCAGGAAGACGATCTTCCACGATCCGACGCAGCGGAGATACATCGGCGCCACCCACTTGAGTCGCCCGCAGCGGCAATGCCATCTGTAAGCGTTTCCCCAGTTTCTCGTTTCCGAGCAGCCATAAATGCCCACCGAATGTGGAAATGATTCTTTCACAATCTGAAAGTGGGTAAATATATGCTACGCTGTCCTGATGCAGCCTGCTTTCTTCCGCAGGGATGTCGACGCTGGGCAAATTCACTTCCGGACCGACGTTGCTGACAGTGACAATGATCCAGGGCGCATGATTCTGAAGATCGCGCATTTTCTCATCCGAGAGTTGGAAGCTATATACTTGATCGCCGGCCGAGACGAATTCAGCGCGGACGCGCACCTCGTCGTGAGATGTCATTTGGACAATGTGTGCAACAAGGCTGGCGATAACCTGAACCAGGCGATCCTCGTCACCTTCAATCGCTGGCAAATGGGCAGGGTATTCCGACACAACGGAATAATGCGTATCGCCAACCATGTCCGCGACGCGACTTATCGCTTGCACCATGGTCGACGGCAGATGAATCGAATGATTTTCCATAATGCCTAAAATGCGTCTCCCACAAAGATCGTGCATAGCACGTCTTCCCCCTGTAGGTATCATGCTAACAATATCCTACTTCGATATCAAGTCACCTTGCTATTCCCTTACAAGTTGGACATTGCCGGGCATGAGAAGTACAATCTAGCCCATGCAAGCACAATTTGCTGCTGCGAAGATCCGAAAATACGCAACTTCCGAAAGTGGAGACACGCTCGAGATGGTGGAGCGCCCAAGTGGCGGGTTATCCTTCGTATTGGTCGACGGTCAAAGATCAGGAAAATCCGCAAAGGCGATCTCCAACATCGTCGCCAGGAAAGCGATCAGTTTAATCGCCGATGGTGTGCGCGATGGCGCCGTCGCCCGAGCTGCCTCGGATTACCTCTTCACCCATCGGGCCGGCAAAGTGATGGCAACGTTGAACATCCTTTCTGTCGATCTGCTCAGTCAGAGTTTGGTCATCGTTCGCAACAACCACGCACCTGTGATCTTGGTTCGAGACGGGGAGATCGAAACGATCGACGATCCCGCCGAATCCGTCGGTATCCGTAAGGCGATCCGCCCATCGATCCACGAATACCCACTTCGAGTAGGTTTGGCTGCGATTGTTTACACCGATGGATTGATGTACGCTGGCGAGCGAAGTGGACAATGCCTGGACATCATGCAGAATGTAAAAGAACTCCTCAATGCAGGTCCACCGAATGCGCAAGAATGGGCTTCGCATTTATTAAATTGTGCCGTGGAACTCGATGAAGGCCGTCCTGTTGACGATATCAGTGTTCTCGTGATGTGTATCATCCCCCACGACAACAACGATACTCGCAACCTGTATGTTCGAATGCCATTAAAATAAATCGAATGAATATGCGAGATGCGCCAAGACGATAATCAAGCAAGAATTGCCATTGTGGGTCCCTGTGCATCGGGAAAGACCACGCTGGCCAGTGCTCTTCAAGCTAAAAAGCTATCTGCGCGGCAAATCGCACAAGAACATTCCTATGTCGGAAATATGTGGGAAGTCCTCACAAAGCCAGCAATTCTCATCTACCTCGACGCATCCTACCCGGTGTGTACAGAGCGAAAATCCCTCTCATGGACATCACAAGAATACGAAGCGCAGAAAGAGAGATTAGTGCATGCACGTTTGAATTGTCATATCTACATCGAAACGGACGATTTAACCCCGGATGAAGTGCTGCAACGTTCCCTGCAGGCCTTGCAGGACTTAGGCATTGAGATCGAGTAAGGCCGACATTATCGACAACCTTTTTTTCCAGCACGGGACGCAGTATAATCAGAATGTCTTGCCAGCTCTCCCAGCCAGGAGCGGCTGGTTTTTCATGGACGCAGGAGGAATTCATTACGATGTTTACAAGCCATTACAGACGTTTCGTTTTCATCCTACTTATCATGGCCAGCGCAATCTGGATCGTGCTTCCGGACAATCCGGGAATCCATCTATCATTTTTAGATAAAGACTTTGAAGTCGTACAGGGCTTGGATCTGCAAGGTGGACTACGTGTGCTCCTCGAGGCGGATCTGCCAGAGACGACGGAAATCGAGCCCGAGCAGTTGAACACCGCAGCATCGATCATTGAGAAACGAGTCAATGCACTTGGTCTCACCGAACCTGTTGTTCAGATCGCAGGATCGCGCCGGATATTGGCCGAACTGCCGGGAATTGGCAAGCCCGAAGAAGCCATAGCTACAATCAAGGAAACCGGCTTGCTCGAGTTTATCGAAATCAGCTACGAAGATGTCTATTCACTGGCTCCCGGCCAACGAATCAAAACCGATTTCGGATTGGAAGAAAGTGATGTCGCTGCCGAAGAGACGGCGACACCAACGCCAGCTGCGGATGAGGCGCAGACCACGCCAAGCGAGGAAGAATCGGTTGATACATCGGAAGATAAAATCTTCCATACGGTTCTTACCGGCGCACATCTTAAAAGCTCGGGGGTCGGTCAGGATCAAATTGGTAACTTTTTCGTTGGATTGGAGTTCACCGAAGAAGGTGGTGAAATATTTACCGAATACACTGCTACACATATTGGTGACATCCTGGGCATCGTTCTAGATAAGCAATTGATTTCCTTCCCGCAGATTCAACAAGCTATTCCCAGCGGCCAGGCTCGCATTACCGGTAACTTCTCCCGGGAGGAGGCCAACAACTTGGCGATCCAATTGAATTATGGCGCCCTGCCAATACCCCTCAAAGTCGTGGAGAATAAAACAGTCGGCCCGACGCTGGGCCAGGATTCACTCCAGAAGAGTACAACAGCAGGTCTGGTGGGACTTTGTGTCGTGATGGCGTTTATGGCCTTGTACTATCGGCTTCCCGGTCTGCTGGCCGATCTGGCGTTGCTCTGCTATGCGGCGATCACATTCGCGCTGTTTAAAACCATTCCGGTCACACTCACCCTGCCGGGCATCGCGGGTTTCGTACTTTCCATCGGTGTAGCTGTCGATGCCAACGTGCTGATTTTCGAACGCTTGAAAGAAGAACTGCGTAGTGGTCGCAACTTACGCACGGCCATCGATCTCGGTTTCTCACGCGCCTGGCCTTCCATTCGAGATTCCAATATTTCAACGCTGATCACCTGTCTGATCCTGTATTGGTTCGGCAACACCTTCGGCGCCAGCATTGTGAAAGGCTTTTCCATTACGCTGGCGTTGGGTGTCATGGTCAGCCTTTTTACCGCGATTACCGTCACGCGGACTCTCTTGCACATCGTTCTGGATAACATCCGCTTCGCGGAACATCCGCGTTGGTTCGGGATTTAGGAGCCACACAATGTTAAACATCGTCGGCAAACGCTATTGGTTTTTTACGCTCTCCACTATCGTGATCATCCCCGGGGTCATTGCGATCATCATCTGGGGCCTTCCCCTGGCAATCGACTTTACAGGTGGGAGCATACTGGAAGTACGCTTCGAATCCGGCACTCTACCGGCATCTGAACAGGTCGTCGAATTGTATGACGATTTGGGTGTTCTCGATCCAATCGCACAAAGCGCCGGCACTACGGACATCGTCGTTCGCAGCAAATTAATCGACGAAGCAACCAAAGCGCTTATCCTGGAAGAGATGGAAACGCGTTTTGAAGAACCGTTAACGCTGCTTCGCTTCGACTCGGTCGGGCCATCGATTGGTATCGAAGTCGCACAACAGGCAGCGGGAGCAATCGGCTTCGCAGCGCTTTTCATTCTCCTTTATATCACCTACGCCTTCCGTGGTGTGCCAAACGCCAGACGTTTTGGTATTGCCGCCATCATCGCTATGCTTCATGATGTCGCTGTGGTTATTGGTGTCGAGGCAATCCTCGGCCATTTTCTTGGCTGGGAAGTCGATGCGCTCTTCCTCACCGCATTATTAACCGTGATTGGCTTTTCTGTTCACGACTCGATTGTTGTTTTCGACCGAATTCGCGAGAATCAGCGCAGGCACCGCCTGCTCAAATTTGAGCAATTGGTCAATCATTCCATCGTTCAAACACTTGACCGATCGATCAACACACAGCTTACCGTGATGTTAACCCTATTGGCTTTGCTGCTCTTTGGAGGCGTTACCACGCGGCACTTCGTTACGATTCTTCTGATCGGTGTATTCAGCGGAACGTATTCATCGATTTTCAACGCTGCGCCGATCCTCGTGGTTTGGGATAATCGAGAATGGCGCAGCTGGTTCCGCCGAAAAGAACGAGCGGCGGCCTAGGTTAAAACAGATTTCCCGGGAACGAATCACTCCCGGGAAGTTTTTTTAATCGATGGTATCATTTTTCTTTGGACGGCGGCAGCGGTGGCCAAGGGGTATCATCCTGTGAAGCATTGAACGAGCCAGGCTTTTGCGGATCCAATCGTCCGCTTGCTCCAACGTTTGCGCCGCCTTCAAGCATGGCGATCAATTTCTCGAATGCCTTCTCCCGTTCAATCGGATCGATCTCCGGTTTCCCTTCGTACGCCGAATCGACTTCTTCCTCGCTAAAAAGTTTCGTAGCAATCGGCTCGGGTTCTCTGGCGACTACAGCTTGTATCTTTTCGGGGGAATTACGTAAAAGGGGTCGATGTGAAATACCTGTCGCTTGCTTAAGAGTGGGCTCCGCTTTTGGAAGTGCGATCAATTTACCGCTTTTCGTATGACCATTTCCGCCTGTTGCAGGTTGATCGGCAGCAGGTGCTGTACTCTGCTTGTCAACAATTGACCCAGCTTGTGCGCCTTCTATTTCCCTTTCGGCTGAAGTTTCAGTATGCTCCACCGCATTCAATCCATTGGATTTCTCGGACACCTGTGCGAGACCTTCAAGCTCCATAATCTGAAGCCTCAAGAATTCTATAGAACTGGAGAGGTTACTTCGCTGCTGGTTTTTTTCGAGCCAATCGATACTTCGACGGATTTTAGTGAGAGGTTCAATAAGCCTCGAATCAAATTTGACATCCCGCGACACGATTTCTCGAATAATCACTACACGGCGGTTATGATTATCAACGACCGGCAACTCCTCAGATCTCAGGTTCAGTAAATGTTCACCGAGTCGCACTTGGGTTTCCCACAACCCCCCCGCCGCATACGCCTTCACAATAAAGTCTCGAATAGGCTGATTCTCGGAATTCAACTCAACCGTCAACCACTTTTCAGCAACCGGACTGCGAAGTTTGATGCGGCCATCTTCCCCGACGACAAGTACTCCATCGGGTAAAGCACCGAGTAAATCCATAAGCTCTTTATGTCGCTGGCGTAATTGCTTCACTCTCTCCGTGACTTCCGCTTCAAGCAGGTCGCCACGTCTTCGCTGTGCCGTCACCAAGCGCTGATTTGACAATATAAGTTTACGAAATTCAAGCGCCCTGGCGATCATGCTGTTGAAGACACTGATGTGATCGAAGGGTTTGGTCATGTAGCCAAAGGCACCCTTGTTCAAGGCTTCAACAGCATTGTCCAGAGTCGCGGCTGCAGTCACGACGATGACCTGACAGTGTGGATCTTTTTCCTTCGCCCGCCGCAACAAGGCTAGACCCGTCGCACCGGGCATATAGATATCCGTCACGATCAGGTCGTAATTGGTCTTCTCGATGAGTTCCAAGGCCATTCGTCCATCGTTGGCACGATCGGGGTTGAGGCCTGCTTTTTGCAACCGCCGCACCATGATGTCCTGCAATTGCGCATCATCATCAGCGACCAAAGCTTTGATTTCAATCATTGTTCTATTCCTGCCTCAAGAATTTAACTTCACGATGCGCAAGAGAGTCATCGGATGATGACCGCGCGCCCTTCATCATCTCCAGCCACAACATCCGTGGTCACAATGCCATCCCCATCGAATGTCGTATCGAGCGAACCGTCAATGTTATAACGAGCGACGACGATGTACGTGTCACCGTTCGTTCCAAACCCGGTTACCACAATTGCACCATCGGATTGAATCTCGACATCATAGGCCCAATCGTCTCCTCCGGAGAAAATATCCGTAAGCACGATGCCATCTCCGTCGAACGTTGTGTCAAGGCTTCCATCAGCGTTATAACGCAGCACGGCAAAGTCGATATCGGTACCTGCGTACCCCACTACGACGATCTTGCCGTCTTCCTGCAACGCGATTCCATACGCTCCCTCGTTTTCTCCACTGACGACGTTTGTGGTCACGATGCCATCGCCGTCGAACGTTGTGTCAAGGCTGCCGTCGCTGTTATAGCGTACCAACGCCAGGCGCTCATGCCCTGAAACAGGGTACACATAAAAACCAGCGAGGATGATCTTGCCATCTGGCTGCAGAGCCATCGCTCTGACCTGCTCGTCCTCCCCAGAACCTACGTTGGTGCTTACGATTCCATTGCCATCGAATGTGGTATCAAGGCTGCCGTCTGCATTGTACCGGGCGGCCATGAATGTTTCGTCGCCGGCTACAGAACCCCAACCCGCCACGATGATCTTCCCGTCAGGTTGGAGTGCTCCGGTGCGACCAATATTACTCGCCGAATTGACGTCAGTCATTACCATGCCATTCGAGTCAAAAGATGTGTCCAGGCTGCCATCGCTGTTGTAGCGCACGATGGCAAAATCGTTGTCCGCCCCATTGTTGGCACTCCCAATAACAACGAGTTTGCCATCGGGCTGCAAGGCGACGACATTGGCATGATCGTACGAGCCAGCTATATCCGTGGTCACGATGCCATCGCTATCGAAGGACGAATCCAGGCTACCATCATCGTTGTATCGAACTACACTGAAATCGTGATCCACGGCCGCGACCACATTCCATCCAACGACGACGATTTTATCGTCCGATTGAATGACCAAGTTGCGGCCCATGTCATCATCCGTACCAATCGATGTGGTGACGATGCCGTCGCTGTCGAAGCTGCTGTCCAGCGTCCCATCCTCTGTATAGCGCAGTATCGCAAAGTCGGCATTGCCCAATGCAATAGCGACTCCGGCTACTAAAATTTTCAAAGAAGCTACCGGGCAGTAGCTCGTCGACAGCTCTTCGGCGCTGTAAGTAATGAAAGCGTCGGTCATCGATTCGTGCTGCGCTGCGATCCAGTCAGCTGAACGGATGGTGGTGGAGAGGCGCAGTTCATCAATGAACCCATCCAACCGGAAAATTCCGGAGCTTCCTGCCCCAATATATTGACCTGCACCAGCGACTACATTCGGTTCCGTGTAGGCAGAAGAGCCATCCGGATTGCCATCGAAAAAGAAATCCACATTACCGAGGCCATCATAGACCGCGGCCAGGTACGTCCATGTGAGTGTAGAGGCTTGCGAATTTGCCGTCGAGTCATGCCATGATCCATCGTTGGTCGAGATGTCGATGAGCGAATCGTTGGCAACTGCCCATTGTCCCATCATAATCCTGAAGGAACCGTTATCTACCCCCGGATAGCGGCTATACACACCATAGTGATCGTTCAATCCAGGCAACGTGTCGAGATTTACCCAGGCTGAAAACGTAAATGTACCCGTGCCATCGACGATATTGGTTGTTCCCAAATCAATATAATCATCAGCACCATCAAATTCTTGTCCGCCAGCGATTTGGCCATCCTGCCCCGTGGCGGATATCTGATCATCACCATCGAAGTTGTTGATTGTGGAATCTTGATAAAGGCCAGCGTTTCCTGTTCCTGTCTGATCCTCATTGAGATGCCAGACGCCGCGATAGTTCACCCAGGTGTTATTGGCGTCCTGACCGTCTCCGACACTAGCATTCCCGTAGTACATCCAGATGTAGTCGGTATTCGAGTTGCCGTCGACACGCGGGACGTTGACCCACACGTAGGAGTCTCCGCTTTCATTCCATTCTTCAATTTCGTGCGCCAACACGCTGACCCCGTCACTGTCAACGAAACGGATATCCTCACCCAAATCCTGTGTCGAGGCGTAGTCGATGCGCCCGCTATTGAGCGTCACCAGGACGGGGAAGTTATCCAGGTTCTCAGACTGCGCCAGGTTGTCGAAGGTGAGCTGGATGCGATAGTCCCAATCACAGTCCCACCAAGATGGCGTGGCTGTCGCTGTTGGAGTGGGCGTAAAGGTCGATGTAGGTGTCGGCGTGTCTGTCGAAGTGGGCGTCGGTGTCTCGGTCGATGTGGGTGTCGATGTCTCCGTCGCTGTCGCCGTCGCTGTCGCCGTCGGCGTATCCGTAGCGACAGGCGTATCCGTAGCTGTCGCTGTCGGCGTATCCGTAGCGACAGGCGTATCCGTCGCCGTCGCTGTTGGTGTGTCGGTAGCAACAGGCGTATCCGTCGCCGTCGCTGTCGGTGTGTCGGTAGCGATTGGTGTATCGGTCGGCGTTGCTGTATCCGTGGAAGTCGATGTCGGACCGGGTGTATCTGTCGCTACGGGCGTGTTGGTTGACGTCGCTGGTGGTGGAGCCGTTGTATTCGTCGGTGCAGGCGTATTCGTTATCGTGGGTGTATTCGTGATCGTGGGTGTATCAGTAATTGTCGACGTACTCGTAACCGTCGATGTTCGAGTCGACGTCGGTGTAGGCACGCTGACGACAGCAGGAATCTGCACACCGGAATAGTGGTAGGCGCCATCCCAGAAGAGCGTTGCTGGAGATCCGACGCTTAATTGAAGTATAAGCCGCTGGTCGCTGATGAAATCGTGTTCAATGTTTGCGATCGAAGCGGAGAAGAAATGGGCTGATGTGACATTACCAGGTAATGCAAACGAAGCCGAGCCGATCACCGTCGATCCCGCTCGCAGTTGGACAGACAGGCTGACCGTGATGGCGGAAGGATTGTAAGCATAAAAACGCACAGTGGTAGTTCCAGACAGGAGCCGCTGGCCGCTTGTGAATTGCGGCGAGTAGTAAGTCGCACTCGAACCACTGCGATAGGTTCCACTGGGAATGCTGGAATACATCATGTAACTAAAAGGTGTGGTGTCATCGTAGAACCAGTACGTGTTTGGAGGAGGTCCCGGTGGCGGTACTGGTGGTGGCGGCCATGGTATGGATGTCTCGGTTGGTGTGTTCGTGGGGGATGCCGTCATACTGGGCGTGCTTGACGCCTCCGGCGTTCCGGTATCCGTGGAAGTAGCTGTTGTAGTGTCCGTGGCAGTCATCGTCGCAGTAGTAGACCCAGTGGGCGTCATCGTCGCGGACGGTGTCGAACTGGCTAATTCAGTCGCCGTTGGGGTTCCCTCCAGAGCTTCAGTAGGCGTTGCAGTAGCCCAAAAATCGCCTGGCTCTACGATGGGGTCGAAAGAATCGCCTCCCGGACCGGGATAATATTCGGCGTCTCGACGGATCTCTTCGACGATATCCGGGTTGATCGGCTGCAGCACCATGAAAGGCCATGGACTGTAATCCGCGTCCATCTGGGAACGTGTATCGGCATGGGCGGTTTGTCCACGCATCATTCCACACGTTCCACATCCAAAAAGAAGCAAAAGGATAAGCGGCACGAGCAGCAGCCACTGCACTAACTCGTTGCGCTTCTCCTTGTGTTCTTCTTCATGCTGCTCTACAACGCTTTCCATAATCTTCCCTTACTCTTTCCTCATTCCGCTTTATTCGCTTTTTGGGTTCGTGGCAGCAACACCGTAAACGTCGTGCCCTTTCCCATCTTGCTATCCACTTCAATTCGACCACCATGATGGGTGACGATCCCAAAACTTACAGATAATCCCAGCCCGGTTCCCTGTCCTTCCGGTTTTGTCGTAAAGAAGGGATCGAAAATACGTGAAAGATTCTCCCGCGGAATCCCGATACCTGAATCCTGCACAGCGATGGCGACCGCTTCTTCCGCCTTGCCGAGGCTGACGCGCAGCTTTCCGCCATCCGGCATCGCTTGCACTGCGTTGGTGATCAAGTTGATCAGAACCTGTTCAATTTGCGTCGCATCGAAGGTCATCATCACGGATTCTTCGGGGAGGTCGAGCTGAGAATCCACTCCTGCCTTTCGCATCAGATATTCCGTCAACCGCATCGAGGATTCAACCGTCTCACGGATATCCCGAGTTTCCATTTCCGGCGTCGACTGTCGTGCGAATTTCAACAAATCTTCCACGATTGTGCTCGCCCGCGTGGCACTTTGTCGGATGGTCTTCAACTGATCCAGAGTAGAGGGACCAAGACCGACCTCTTCCTGCAATTCCTCCGCCAATCCTTTGATCACAGCCAATGGGTTCTTAACATCATGAACAATGCCCGCGGTCAACTGACCAACGGAGGCCAACTTCTCGGATTGGACTAACTGAGCTTGCGTTCTTTGCAAACGGGCGTTGGCGTCGGCCAGTTCTTCATTCCGCTTTACCGTTTCGGCATATAACCTGGCTGCTTCGGCTGTGCGCTCGCGCAGGTGGTGCGTCATCGTATCGAAGGCGCTGGCGAGTTCGCCAATCTCATCCGATCCCTTCAAACCGGTGGATTGATTTAAATCGCCAGACGCAACAGCTTGTGAAATGCTGCGCAATCGCAGAATCGGTTTGGCGATGCTTTGTGCGAGGGTGTAACCCACGACGATGGTTGCCACGGTACCCAACGTGAAGATAATGCTGAAAATGTTCCGGCTTGTTGCCATGGTTGAGACAATGTAGTTACTGGGCAATACCACCGAAAGGATGCCCATATCCTGTCGGCGGATGATCAAAGGTGCTACTACTATTTGATAATCACGGCCGTACAATTCAATGTCCTGCGTTATGGCGGTTTGGTCCTCAGCCAGGATGTCCGGGTCAACTTCGAGTGCTTCTGGCCCTTCATCGGGGATGACAAGTGTGGTCGCAACTAATTCTCCAGATTGATCTAAAACGACCACATCTGCCAGGGCTTGATTCTTTATCTCTGCGATGAGTGATTCAAGCCGAGAGCCGATAAGCAACGCACCGGTCAAATCGCCATCTTCTGTACGGATCGGTGTGCTTGTGAAGAGATAAACCCCATATGTCGTTACAAGTATGTCTACGTATTTATCTCCGAGGGAATCAACTTGTTCGACAAGCACCCGCGCAACCAGTTTGTAAGCGGAAAAATCCCCCCCACTGGATTCTCGATATATGCCTGTGGAAGGATCGATAGCAAGTGTCAGAATCTCGGTGCCAGCGAGATCAATAACGGTCAGTGCTTCGACACCATTGTTCAGCACCAGAGGCAAGAGAAGCGATTTTAGGTCTTCCGCATCGTGGTCGAATACGGCTTCTGGTACGCCTTCGGTATAGGCCATCAAACGAAGATTTTCAAGATGCTCGCGTTCCTTGCGTACGATTCCATCCGCTACAACACGACTCGCTTCGAAAGCCTGATTGACAAATCGCTCGCGAATCGATGATGTCACCAAGCGTGTCACGACATACACACCCACCATGGCAATCACCAAAGTAAGTAAGACATACGGGACGATCAATTTTGCCCGCAACCCTGAGATAAATCGAAGAAGCCATTTAACCTGGGACTGCGTACCAGGATGATCTTCGCTTGGTGCCTCGGATTTGTCTAGCAGTTTTTTATGTACCGCATCCATCGGTCCTCCAAATTTCCGGGACTACGGATAACCATTAAGTACTGTTTTGGCCGCGCCTCGCGCAACCGCCCCGCGATCTGCCTGCCGCCATCGCAAGTTGTTCCCCCTCTGGTAAAATGTTTCTTTGCTGCGATTGTTCGATTCCCGCTTAGGGCATCCCCCACGGCGCCAAATCAAAGCGTCAAACATCGACAATCTTGCATTGTTATATCGAGCGTAACACGACTCCCATTGCCTTAAAAAGCAGGTACTTCGTCCTAATAGGACTAATATCCTGTTGTTATGGTGAGAGCACAAATAACCGCTTTCCACCCGCTTGCTTCGCTTGATACATGGCCTGGTCGGCGACCTTAAGAAATTGCTTGGCTTTGGGAAAATCCGGCGACCATTGTGCGACCCCCGCACTGACCGATAAATACTCTCCTTGATAACTTGTACTGGTGATCTTGGCGCAAATCCGCTTGGCGACATTGCGAGCTGCTTCCAAATCCGCTTCAGGCAGGAGAATGACAAACTCGTCTCCGCCGTAACGCGTGGCTATATCAACGGTCCGTATTTGCTTGCAGATTTTATCGGCTACGATCTTCAATGCTTCATCACCTGCCTGATGACCGTACTTATCGTTTAACTTTTTCATTCCATCCAGATCAAGCATAATTAATGAAAGGGGGCGATTGTATCGATACGCCCTCTCGACTTCAATGGCCAAGGTATCATCCAGTTTTCGACGATTGAACAACCCGGTAAGAGGATCTGTGATTGCCAACCGCTGTACCTCGGCGAACAGGCGAGCGTTCTCTTGCAACAAGCGGCGGTGCGTAAGAGCCCGAGTGATAGCAAGATCGAGCTCGGCGAGGGATTCAAGCGGCTTGGTAAGATAATCGTAGACGCCGCAACGCAGCGCTTCAACAGCGGTTTCTACTGTGGCACTACCCGTCAATACAACTGCCTGAAGCTCCGGATCGACTTCTTGGGCAACCCGGAATACTTCCAAACCGGAATAGGTGGGCATCCATAAATCTAGTAGAATCAAATCGAACGAATTATTTCTAAGCACTTCGATCGCTTCTTCCCCATCTTCGACTTCGATTACTTCCAATCCCAATCGTTGTGCCCGTCGAACTAGGATGCTGCGGAAATCTGCATCATCATCTGCGATCAAGACTCGCTCGCATTGCTTTTCTGTTGCCACCGTAGCGGCTGCGTTCTCTACATTTTCGGACCGCATCACTTCATCACCTACCCAAGATACATACCAACTGACGGTACACCTCCCACCCAAGACTCCTGTTTTTATGATAACGGAGACGCTTCGAAATTCACCTTTCAATATACCTACACCAACCTATATGACCTCCGTCCTATAAATACGAGGAGCCGAATCAACCAAACGCGCCTGCGTTCATAGGCGCGGAAAGTTTACGTTGGATCAATGCTGTCCCGATCAATCAATTGCCGTTGTACGAAACGAAGAAGAATTATGACTCGAGGCGATAGCCATATCCACGTACAGTTACAAGACGCACCGGTTGTGTTGCGTCGCTTTCGATTTTCTCCCTGAGCATGGCGATATAACGGCGTAACGCATTTCCTCCCCCACGTCGATCTGTCCCCCAAACATCCTCAATGAGTTCCGTCTGGGATACCGCCTCCCCTGTGCGTTTTGCCAACGCAGCCAGCAAACGGAATTCTGTTGGCGTCAGATCGATCAGCCGCTCGTTGATCTGCACCTGTCGTTTGCGCAAATCAACCGCCAGATCTCCCGCATGACATACCATCGGCTCGCCAAGACGGATAGAATCCGTTCGTGCCAGGACAGCGGAGACTCTCGCCGCCATCTCAGGCAAACTGAATGGTTTAGTGATGTAATCATCGACGCCCAAACGAAAACCACGCAGCTTATCCGTTTCCGCAGTTTTTGCCGTTAGGAAAATGATCGGTGTACTCGCCATCTCACGAATGCGGGCACACACTTCCCACCCATCCATTCCTGGCATCATTACATCGAGGATGACGAGATCGGGTTTTTCCTGGAAGAAGAGACGCAAGGCTTTCGATCCTCGATCGGCTGTAATCACATCGTACCGTTCACGCTCGAGATACTCCCCGAGGAAACGCAGCAGCGTACGATCATCATCCACGACCAAGAGTTTGAAAGTCACTTTCGACCTCCACAAATCCGTGACAACTATAGTCTATCGCCCATTTCATCGCTACCCCTGACATGGCTTTCGACTCCCATTTAAATTGGCAACCAGAATACAAAGCGAGCGCCGCCACGTTGACTTTCTTCAACTCGGATACCGCCTTGCATCGCCTCGAGCAGACGCTTGACCATCGAAAGACCCAGTCCATAACCGTAAATATCACGATTGTCGCGGGTGTCGAGGCGATGGAACATATCAAAAATGCGTTCCCGTTCATGCTCCGGGATTCCCTCACCGCCGTCATCTACAGCGATCCACAGATGGTTTTCTTCCCTCCCGCCTTCCAGGACAATTTCTCCCTGCGACGTGTATTTCAAAGCGTTATCCAGGAGATGATGGAAAATGCTCTCCACCGCCTGTTCATCTGCTATCGCCAGGGGCAGGTTATCCGGGATCTCCAAATTGAGCCGTCCTGCTTGATCTTCTTCGACATACCGCTGGCACACTCGAGAAGCGATCGTGTTTAGGGTTACCGTGCGAATCTCCAATGGGAAACGACCCGCTTCCAGCGCAGAAAGATCGAGGATCGTGTCCACCAACTTGGATAATCGTTTAATCTCCGCTTGAACCAGTTCCAGTGAATCCAGGCTGTCAGATTCCAATCTGGGGTGACCGCTAAGAAGCAACTCGATCCCCGTGCTGATGTTCGTCAACGGCGCACGCAACTCATGTGAAACCAGGGCAACGAATTCGGTCTTCAGTTGGTCAAGCTCCTGAAGCTCTTCGTTCAACCGGGCGAGATCATTTACCGTTTGTTCCAGTTCTCGCGTGCGGTGCTCCACTTTTTCCTCGAGGGCAAGATTGAGCGATTCGAGTTCCGCACGCGCTGCAGCGACCTGACGCAAGGCATCATGCAGTGCATTCTCGCGCTGTTTAACCTGGGTCAGATCGTGCGCGGTTCCTGCCAGCACCACTTTCGACTTGCGCTCATCTTCAATCGGGCGTAAAGCCAGCGCAGCCGGGAATGTGGAGTTATCGTGCTTGCGGAACGTGATCTCTCCGGACCAGCCTGCTGCTTGCGCCTCATCCACCAACTGATCCCAGCGGGATGCATTCCGAATAACATCCTGCACCTTCCGTGTTTCCCATTCTTCGGCGTCCAAACCGAGGTCACGCAAGAACGCAGGATTGACGAGCAGCAGTCTCCCTTCGAGATCGCACACGAAGGCCATATCCACAGCATTGGTGACCAGGGATGCATACTGACGGAATTCCATTTGCCCAGCAATCACACCCTGACGCGCTACGAGTAAGACGGCCAACAACGCCACCAAAGCTACGCCAACCAGCTCAACCTGCCCTCCCAACCACCAATCCAAGAGTATATATCCGATCACGATCCCCGTAAGACCGACCGGTATCAATCTACCTAATCGACGAGTGATCGGGTGTCTGCTCATTTCGCGATCAGAACCGGATCGAGAAGCAGAATCCCGGATCGTATAATATGCGGCGAGATAGTAGAAGCTGCTGCCGATCATCCAGCCAACTTCAACCACCCCTCCGGGGGAATAGCTCTCCTGCAGCGAGAGTACCCCATAAATTAAATCGGAAATGCCGAAAAACAATGTCGCCAGAGTCAGGTAGTTGAGCATCTTGCGATCGCGGTCTGTTTCGGCTAACAGCAGTAAGCGAGTAAAAAAAACAAGTAATAAAAGATCGAAGATCGGGAACAATGACCGCCAAAATACGATTACTGGATTGAGGAAACGGACGGATAAGATGGGCAGCAGGAAAATCAACCAGGACAACCCCAAAACAGCGATGCCGGTTAAAACGATGTCCAGTTGGTTGCGCGTGCGTCCCAGCCCCTCGACAGGAGTCGTTGGATAGCTGAAGGTTACGATCATCATTGCGAGATAAGCGCAGAGTCGAATGGCATCGATCCAATGCGGGACTCCAGGAAGCATAGAGTCGGTTAACCAATAGGTAAAATTCATGCCATCAATAATCGTCCAGCATACAAACGCCAATGAGGTAAAACGCCATGTTCGATGTCGTGAAGAAGCCTCTGTCCGCATGGAAGCGAGAATCAAAGCGCCCGTGGTCCAGCTGCGCAAACCAAAGGTGATCAGCAAGGACCAGGTTGGGCGCGTCTCGGAAAGTGGTCTAACAATCACCCAGGCTACATAAAACAATACAATAGCTATCCACAGGCCAATAAACCACTTGCTGCGATCTTGCCGGGTGCGTTCGGAATCGGTCATTAATGAAATCCTAGCTGCAGATCGATTATTGGGCAAGCCTCAACATGCTTGAAAAACAGGACCTTCCGCATCCTTCTTGTGGATTCGACACCCGGGAAGATCATCCAGAGTGTTTACAGAACCTTGGCTAAATAACGCTCTCGAGATCTATCTTAAAGGATACGTGGAATAGACGACATCTGGCTAGAAAAATCGCTGGGCACGAAGTAACGTGCCCAGCGATTTGGTATTTCTGCCATGTGGCGGTATGCTTCGATAGTGATCGCCACGTTTATACAGCTCGAAGAGTTCGCGATCGATCCTTCGCTCTGATTAGAGAGTCAGCCGCACGAAAATGGCATCTGCAATCCACTCGAAGATCTCCTCGAGTTCCTCCGATGTTGGTGCAAAGTAGGATTGTCCGTTTGTCAGATGTGCAATCCGCTCCATAAGCTTCATACCCGTGTAATGCGAATCGCCATATGCAGTGAACTCTTCATCTACAACATCATAACCAAGACCGATGGTGAAGACGGTCACATTCTGGATCTGTGCTTCCGTGATCATCTCGTCGACGCATGTCACACAGCTAGATGGGCTGCAGGACTGACCTAAATAATGCGATCCATCACAGGGATTGTCCCACCTGTTGAGTACACCATCCGTCAATAAGATCATAAAGTGGGTGGTGTTGGGGCGACCATCCCCCAGGATACTCAGACCGACACGCATGCCGCCGCTCAGGTTCGTATATCCGCTTGCGGTGAAGGTAGTGTACATCGTATCAACGATGTTTTCGTAATCGATTGTCAGATCAAGTACTTTGTTCGCATATTGTTCAAATTTTCCCAAACCGATTTGATCTTCGCGCGGCATACCGGAATCGTCGGCGCGTTGGGCGAGGATATTGATGAAAGTCTCCGCGCCCCTGATCACGTCAGTCATGGGCTGCTGTAGCAGGTAGGCTCTGGGCGTACTATAGGAACCCACAGACTGTCCTGGCAAGATTGTTTCCGGCGCTTCACTGGCACAAGTCCTCGGTTTAGAGGTATTACATCCGCCGGTATACTGGACGAAAGGTCCATCTTTGTGTGGACATGTCCTCAAAGCGATATCATCGAGCATATACCCTTCGTCGTTTTCCACATGGTAAGTATCCCAGCGGATTTCCAGGTAATCATCAATTTCATCCGTATCGAGGATTACAGCGTATTGTTCCCAATCCGTATCGAAACTACTACCACCCCTGACCGCCATGACGATATTCCAGCCATCCGCAGGGTCTGCCCGCCAGGATACTCTGGCATAGTCTGCATCATCCCAATAATCACCATAATCCATTTGATTTGAAGAATCGTTCTTCACCCAGAAGTAAATGGCAATATGTTCCTCTTCCGGAATAGCAACGGTCCAGTCCCAACTCAGTGATCCCTCTGTACCTGTAGCCGGATCCTGGTAGATATGGACACCCGCACCATCATGACCATTTATTGGCTGGAATTCCACAGCGTCGGTGTTGTTGATATCCCAGCCATCCGTGATCATGGCATCGATGTCGGCGTAGCCATTGAAATCCACTTCGCTGAAAGGCGCCTGGCATTCTCCATGGACATTTTCACACGCGTATGGCTCGGTATATTCAGGCTCATCCGTTAGCCAGTTGCAGCTGTCGAACAACATCGAACCGGAAACGTCCAGCACGAGGGCTACATCGTACTGGGCGGTTCGTTTCGCCGTAGCCGGCGTGCCAACTTGAATGGTTTCGAAACCCAATACCCGCATGAAAACGACCGGCACGGTTAAATCACCTGCGATGCGCACATGGTAGTGCGTCATATCATGTTCCGAAGGCACGGCCACATTTGTCACACAATCTTCTGGCTGTATGATATTGTCGATATCGGAATCGATAACAAATTCTCCTACAGGGCCACCGGGCGCGTTTTCATCTGCCGTAAAGATGATCTGGTAAGTGAATTCATCACTCTCGGTATACCCATTCGCATCCAAATACTCCACAGCTCGACTGCAGGCACCTTCGATATCAGGAAGCTCGTAACCGGCCGCAAGTGCTGCTGCATCGATTGCCTGGCCCAGCCAGATTCGATGCAGATACATGATTCCGGTGTCGACGGCAAAACCGATAAAACCGATTATGCCCATGAAGGCTACCGCAATGATAATCAGGCTCTGCCCTGATCGCGCTTTCCGGTTATGAATGCTCGACTCCTTGCCAACAGGTTTTTCCATCCCGAGGAATCTGTGAGAGCGGGTGGGATTTGAAGAGTTTCGGAAAATTCCTTTTATCCAGTCTCTCATAGGAGGTTCCTTTCTTATTTGTAAAAATCGATGCAACAAGTACTTAAGATCGTTCGCAACGCATCTGGATCAAGGCTAGGATGGAGGTGCGCTCCATGGACTCCGCCTGGTTAAAACACGCATAATACTGTGTTGTTCGATGATGATCGGTGTGGGCATTACATATTTAATAAAACTCTCCATCATGAGGCCCATCTTTAGTTCGTGAGCGTAAAATACCTCTACGATCACGAGATCGTTTCGACATCCGTGATCAATCTCATTACAGCGTTCAACGTCATCATTGAATTCGACGTTTTCAACCGTTATCGCATCAACATTGATGGTGTCTTCTCCACAAGGCGAAGCTAAACACACCTTGGAAGCTACAGCCAGATCGCCCAACGTCTCGCTATGCAGATAGTGATAGGTTCCATCCGGATCGATGTCCACGTGTGTGACGATTATCCGCGTATTGGCATTCGGGAGGTCCATGTTGACATCCAGACTCAATTCCATCGCAATTTGGGCGACGCTGGCGATTTCTTCCGGATCGATATACATCCCTCGTGCGCCATAACGAGCACCCTCACGCGCAGCAGTCGCGACAGTTGATACGCTGTGGACCAGAAAGCCGATCTCCATCATCCCTGTGAGTAGGGCGATAAGGATTGGCAGGGTAAGCGCGATCTCTACGAAATTTTGCCCCCGTTCTTTATCTCGGAGAAGTTTAAATTTCCTCATCATATTCACCACCGAATCCTTTGGGATACTTCGCTAATGACAATCGCTAGCATCCGGATAACAGGGATCTAATGCCCGCTCAGAGGTATTATCTTGTCCAGATGGACCTTCATCATAGCCATCGCCGTCCGTATCGGGATTGGACAGGAAAGTTTCATAGATATCCCGTTCCTCAACATCACTCCAACCGTCACCATCGGTGTCGAGTGGGGGAAGCGGTGTCGCTGTGGGAACAACGGGTGGCGGATCTGCACCGCCCCCTTCCCAGGGTTCGTTCACCATCTGGATGCGTCCCACAACCCGAATTGTTGGCAGCATCGCAGCAAAGAAGGGATTAGTTACCTGATGGTTGTAGACGATGGTAATCTCGATCTTGGTGCGTGCCGCTCCCGGATGATCAGCTACGGGTACACTACCAAATGTCGGGCTTCCCCGAACGAGAACACCAAGATAGCCCGCTTTTTGAATATTATCTTGATTGGGATCATTTGGGAGAGCCAGCCCGGCAACTTGAAGCCCGACGTGCTTGATCCAATCTATACGACATTCGATGTATTCATCGGGCAAGTCATATGGATCTGCCGGATTATCTGGATGTCCGATTTCCTCACAGGAATTCTCGCCATCCTCTTCCATCATGGGAGGCTGCCCACTTACCGCATAGCGAGCTGTCTCCCTGGCTGCGTATTGAACGGAGAGATAAGCCTGGAACCATCTCGCCGCTTCGATAAAACCCAGGATGATGAAAAGAAGAATGGGTAAAGCCAGGGCAAACTCTACCAGACCCTGGCCACGTTTGATCCTCGACAACCACCGACTGCGTAACGAGGACTTCACTGGCCTCACCTTTCGAAATCGCTGGATGATGTTATTCATTAGGTAATCCTTGCCTTGGCTAAATAAACCGAATTTGGGAAAGTACTCGAAACACCAGTTCATTCACACGCAATTGTACATTGCGTTTACAAGCATTCCTGGTAGTACCCAGGGGTTAATCCAGGTGGATTGGTCTTCATTATCACACAATGGGAGCGTTTTTTTAACAAAATCGCGACAATCGTCGCGGGGGTCATCCGTTATCCAAGCGGCCCGAATCGAACGATTGATTCCCTAAAAAAGTAAACCAATGATGCACCGAAGATGAGAAAAGGCCCATAGGGAATCGGCTGGAATGCACTGTATCGGTCGCGCAGCGTCATGAAGAGCATGTAAAACAAGCTAAAAATGCCGCCGGCGAAGATGGCAAAGATGAGTGCCAGGACAATCCCCGGCCATCCCACAGTCAACCCCAACATCGTGCCCAGCATCACATCGCCAAATCCAAAGGCCACTTCGTCGTTCACATCCTCCCGCACGCGGACGATATAACGGCCAAATAATCCGCC
The DNA here is from genome assembly GCA_034430425.1 of Anaerolineales bacterium. Lineage (GTDB taxonomy): Bacteria > Chloroflexota > Anaerolineae > Anaerolineales > E44-bin32 > WVZH01. Next base: position 32,361 of record DAOUEK010000125.1, read on the forward strand.
CAATAGAAACATGCAAAAGACAAAAAGAAAACCAGCCCCGCCACCAGCAAGTGCTTTTAGAAACCCCCGACTTGGATCGAGCGAATTGACAAACAGAATGATCAATCCGGATGGTATGCTGACCACGTGCAGGATCAAGCGATGTTCGATGTCGATGACCACGATCAGAACAAAAATTACGGCGACAATCAAGGCTGGCCAAAATACACTGGCACTGGGATCACGAAGATAGAGCCAGATTGCAATGGCGACGAGGGCAACTTCAACCAGGAAATCCCGACAGGAGCGAGACGTCCCACAGTAAGGGCAACGCCTCCGCATGCGTAGAAAAGCAAGACTTCCAAGCCACGCGCCTGCTGTGCGAGGTGCGCCGCAGGCCAGACAATGCGGCAGCCGAATCCCCTGGCGTCGTGGAAGATTATCCGCCAATAGATTTACTAGCGCAGCAGAGAACAAACCCAGGATTGCAATTGCAAAGATCATTGGCAGGCATTATACACGCATCCAACAGGTTACGCAGATCATCGAATTCGGAATAGGAATGATCTTTAACTGCTGCATGGACAGCGCCGGAATCGGATGCTAGAATGCGTCCATGGATGTCAGATTGCCGCGACCGGATCGCGACCGCATGAGCACGCTGACGGCACTGATCCTGCTTACCAACACCTTGATCCGCATCGTGGCGCTGCCCGCTTTCGAAGCCGAGTTTTCCATCCTCGGTTTACTCATTCGTTTTGAACTCAATGCAAGCCTCGTGATGATCTCGCTGGCAGCCGCACTTGCAGCTGCCGGTGCAGATTGGCTGATCCACTCTCACCCAAAATCAGAAAACGCAAAGGTACAGCCCATCCACTGGGTCATTCCCGGCCTGGCGGCAGCGGCAACCGGTGCGATATTAACCTACATTCCCGATGGTCCGGGGCTTTGGATTGGATTGATCCTCACGGCTGTTCTGCTGATGGCCGTGATCATGGCGGAATTCGTTGTCGTAGATCCAAAAGACACACGCTTCGATGTCGCCTCGGTTGGACTGTCTGCCCTCGCCCATCTTCTCTTGATCGGCGCCCTCTTTGCCATTCTGGCCGCGGACTTGAGGGCCGTATTTTCCATGCCGCTGATCTTCTTCGCCAACACCGCCGTTGTCTGGCGTCTGCTGCACCTAAACCAGCTGAGTGATCAAGCCGTAAAATACGCGCTTCTGATCAGCCTGCTGAATACACAATTGGCCTGGGCACTTCACTATTGGCCGATCCCCCCTTTGCAAAGCGCCTTGTTTCTCGGAATGTTGATGTATTTGACGAATGGGCTTATTCTTCTTCACCGTCAAAAACGAATCGTACGTGGACGCATAATAGAATTCGGAGCCCTCTTCGCGATCACCATGGCGGCAATTCTCACGCTCACCTGAGCCTCGTAAATTTTATCGTCAAAGAACGAATTCAAAAGCAATTAGGAGTACATACCCCCAACACGGAGATGGGTTATTCATAATGAATACCAGGATCAATTAGCGCCTGGAGATGAGTAATACAAATCCTGCTCTACCTAACCTTTACGGGCACTTTCGGGTTCTTCGGTATCCACCGGCTGAAGCCCATTTTGAGCAGCTTTCCGAGCGCGGTAGCCGATCAACCGCTCTTCTCCCCGACGCAATCGTTGGATGTTGGGACGTAACCCCAGGAGTAAAATCACTTCGATAAAAATGCCAAAGAACACATACGCCCACGGAGACTGACTAACAAGCGCCCGCCAAAGGAACAGAATTGCCACCTCGATACCGATGCACATGGTAGCAACCGAGGCATATCCCACAATGTAAAGAATCATTGCGCCAATCGGGATCAAGATGAGTAACGATGGCGGCCAAAAAGCAAATACCACGCCGGCTGTTGTTGCACCACCGGCACCACCTCGCAAGCGCAGTTTCCCTTCTTTTCGTTCCATGAGAAAAATCGAATAATTATGACCCAACACGGCCAATAAGCCAGCCCCCATCTCCACCCACGTGTTCCCGTCGGCTAATTGGCGCGCGAGGTAAACGGCTAACGCGCCTTTTGCGATATCCAGAATTGCAGTGACAAATCCTGCCCAAAATCCTGCCATGCGCATCACGTTCGTGCCGCCCGTTCTGCCACTGAACCATTGGCGGATATCTCTACCACGAACCAGTTTTACAACCAACAGGCCCACCGGAACGGACCCGAGAAAATAAGCGGAAAACAACGCTGCCAGGACAATGTGGAATTGCATATCACTCCTTTAACGGAATTGAGGGTTGAGATGTACAGTCCATATAAAAACACCACTACGATGATTGAGTTCCTTTTCCAGAGATATAAATTGGGATCTCCCGCGCAGAAACATGCTCGATCAGAAAAGCTCTACACGACCATTTCTCAACATCAGGCGACCAAACCAAATACGCCGCTTCGAGATACGCCGCTTCCTGGATATCACTATCGGAGAGATTGGCAGGGCCATGTGGATGAGAGTGATAGATGCCGATTAACCGCAGCCCCTCGTTTTCGATTCGCTGCATCACATCCAGCTGTTCTTGCGGGTCCATACGGAATCGACCCTCGCCGTCCTCTACATTCGTAGCCGACTCCACCCAATGTACACTGCCATGTTCACCGGCCAAGACACCACAGGCCTCTCGCGGAAAACTGGCGCGAACGTGTGATTCCATCGATTGCCATTGCAAATTGGTCAATATTATTGAAGTATGGCCCATCTTCGCAATATTATAGTCCCACTCCATTTTTCTTGTTACCGCTGTGCGAACCAGAGCACATCCAGGTCAAGTGATGGTTTACTTTGCGATGCCCTGTAACCACTTGACAACCCGTCGCGCAGCCGATATAATCTTCTAAAGTTAGGATTGCCTAACTTTATTCCGCAGGGGTATCCATCAATGATTCAATTGGCTTCATTAATGGAATACCGGGGATGGCATTGTAATGAGCTCGATAAATCCATACATCATCACAATTGCGGGGATAATCCTTGTGGCCTTACTCTTCTGGCCGCAAAGGGGTGTACTCTCTCGTCTCCGCAGGTCAAGAGAATACGCACAGAGAATCCAGATCGAAGATGCACTGAAGCACATCCATGGCCGTGAAATGGAATCACTACACGCCACTCTGGAAAGCATCGCCGGCGTCTTACAGACTTCGACAAATCATGTGAGTGAGCTGCTTGCCAGGATGGAAAAAGCGCAATTGTTGCGTTACGAAGAAGGTCAACTCAAGTTGTCTCCAAAAGGGAAACGATCCGCATTGCACATCTTGCGTGCGCATCGATTGTGGGAACGTTACCTTGCAGACGAGACGGGATTTGAAGAAGCCGAATGGCACGATCTTGCTGAGAAACGCGAGCACTTCCTCTCTGCTGAAGAAATCGATCTTCTAGCCGAGCAACTGGGTCACCCCACCCACGACCCCCACGGTGATCCGATTCCGGATGCGACGGGAGACTTCGTATCGCACGGCGGTAAACCCCTCCCCACCTTTGAAACCGGACAACGCTTACGTATTGTTCACATCGAAGATGAGCCCAGCACGATCTATGCACAATTGGTCGCGGAAGGGATATTTCCCGGAATGCAAGTGCAAATCACCGAAAAAACAAGCGAACGTATCCGTTTCTGGGCTGAAGCAGATGAACACGTCTTGGCACCCATCGTAGCCCACAATCTCTCTGTGGTTCCCGAACCTGAAGCCGTGATAGATGGAGCAAGCTTACCTTGCAAGACTCTCGCCTGCCTCGATCTGGGCGAACGTGGGAAAGTCCTGGGGATTTCACCGGCATGCCGGGGAGCCGAACGTCGTCGTTTGCTCGATCTGGGAGTGCTGCGAGGTGCCACCGTGCAAGCGGAATATCGCAGCCCCTCCGGAGATCCCACCGCGTACCGCATCCGGGAGGCCTTGATCGCCTTACGCGAGGAGCAAGCAGAATACATTTTCATCGAATCAGTCACAGAGGTAAGTCATGAACGAATCTAAATCTAGCCAAGTCATCCAGCGAGGATGTGAAGGCTGTCCCGCCCATAACGCAGCCAATTTGCTCAAATTGGGCGTTGACATGGAAGAATGGGACTTTGTCGTCGCGCTGGCCGGCAATCCAAACACCGGTAAAAGCACGGTTTTCAACGCCCTCACCGGCCTGCGCCAACATACCGGCAACTGGCCGGGCAAAACGGTCGCCCGTGCAGAAGGTGGTTTTGAATACGCCGATCGGCGTTATAAACTCGTCGACCTGCCGGGGACATATTCCCTCCTTTCAACGTCCGTTGATGAAGAGATCGCACGTGATTTCATCCTCTTCGGACAACCAGACGTTACTACCGTCGTGGTAGACGCAACACGTCTGGAAAGGAACTTGAATTTGGTCCTTCAAGTCATGGAAATCACGGATCGCGTGGTCATTTGCTTGAATCTGATGGATGAAGCGAAGCGTCATGGATTAATTGTCGACGAACGACGATTGGCCAGAGATTTAGGCGTCCCAGTTGTCCCCAGCGTTGCACGATACGGGAAAGGACTCGACGATTTGCTTCAAGCGATTAACGACGTGGCCACGGGAAAAACCCAAACGAAACCGTATAAAATCCAGCGATTTTCCAAAGAATTGGAAGAAATCATCTCGGGATTATCCCAGAAAGTCCGAGGGATATTCCCAACACTTCCCAATCCACGCTGGGTTGCCATTCGTCTCCTCGATGGGGATGAACGGATTGTCGAAGCCTTCGAGAAAGGGGATTTGGGCGAATTAACCCAGGCCACAACAGAGAGTGTTGATCTCCAAGCTCAACTCTCGGAGGAACAGGTAACATGATTGAAGATATGAACCCCAAAGCAGAACGAGTCCTCGCATATGCACGCGATCTGCGTTGGAAAATTGGCGGCAACCTTCACGAAAGATTGCTGGAAGGGATATATTCGGACGCTTCACGATTGGCAGAACGTGCCGTTAGACGACCGGATGAACCCCCGCGCTTCGATCTAGATCGCACCATCGATCGATTGGTAACGAGCCGTATCCTGGGCTTTCCGCTTATGCTGCTTCTCTTTACCCTCGTTTTCTGGATCACGATCTCGGGCGCAAATATACCTTCCGGCTGGCTGGCTAATCTTTTAATCGACAAATTCCATCCCGTTCTCAAATCTCTCGCCGCAGATACCATCCTGCCCGTTTGGCTCCAGGGTTTACTGATTGACGGCATGTATTTGTCCACCGCCTGGGTGATCAGTGTAATGCTGCCGCCAATGGCCATCTTTTTCCCACTCTTCACGCTTTTGGAAGATTTCGGCTACCTGCCGCGCGTGGCCTTCAACCTGGATAAAATATTCAAACGCAGCGGCGCGCACGGCAAGCAAGCGTTAAGCATGATGATGGGGTTTGGATGCAATGCCGCAGGAGTCATCGCCACTCGCATCATCGACAGCCCGCGTGAACGTTTGATCGCCATCCTGACCAATAACTTCGCACTTTGCAACGGACGCTGGCCGACACAAATTCTCCTGGCGACGCTGTTTGTTGGCGCACTGGTACCCGTGCATCTGGCCGGATTGATCTCTGCGCTCTCGGTCGTGGGTATCGCCCTGCTCGGTGTCCTCCTAACGTTCCTCGTGAATTGGTCGCTCTCCCGCACCTGGCTAAAAGGACAAGTATCCACATTCAGCCTCGAGCTGCCGCCCTACCGACCCCCGCGCATCTTGCAAACGATCTACACCTCCATGATCAATCGAACCATTTTCGTGCTTTGGCGGGCCGTAGTCTTCGCCCTACCCGCTGGTGCCGTGATCTGGTTATTGGCGAACATCAACGGCGGAGACTTGAGCATTGCCGAACATTTGATCAGCATCCTCGATCCCATCGGTTTGTTCCTGGGTCTTAACGGGGTTGTTTTACTCGCCTACATTGTTGCTATTCCCGCAAATGAGATCGTCATTCCCACGATCCTCATGTTGACGGTGCTGCTTACCGGAATGGACTCCGTGGGCAGCGGCGCCGGGGTGATGTTCGAACTCGACTCGAATCAAGCAACACTCGGGGTTTTGAAAGCCGGCGGTTGGACACTGCTTACGGCGATCAATGTGATGCTCTTCAGCCTGATCCACAATCCCTGCAGCACGACATTGTTCACGATTTATAAAGAGACAGGTAGTAAAAAGTGGACGATCATCTCCGCGCTGTTCCCCCTTGTGATGGGATTCGGGATAACTTTACTGGTTACAACAGTGTGGCGTTTGATTGAAACAATTACCTGAACGATAAGTAGACTGTTGGTGATTAAGTGAAATCTCCTCCTTCTGTGAGGCTGCGCAGATTTCCCAGCGCAGCCTCCACTTCTTCCACACGTACCGGGCGATTCTCTTCACGATGCATCAGTTTCCCTGCTTTCGCCTGCGCTACCGCGACTGTGCGTACATTCTCCTGGCGAGATGATGCCTGTTTCACCAACGCAGCCCCGGCTTGATAACCAATCAGGGGATTTAACGCCGTTACAATAATGTTGTTCTGTTGAAGCCAGTGTTCAGCCTTCTCGGGATTAGCCTGCATGCCAAGAACGCATTTTTGGGTGAATGCACGGATTGCACCGATGGCCACCTGCATCATCTCGAAGAGATTATGTGCGATGATGGGCATCATTACATTCAACTCGAGTTGGCCGGCTTGTGCGGCTAACGCAACCGTAGTATCGCCACCCATGACGTGAAACATGGCCATATTCAGCATTTCCGCCATTACCGGATTGACCTTTCCAGGCATGATACTCGAACCCGGCTGTACGGCGGGCAAGCGAATCTCATACAAACCCGTTGTGGGACCGGAGGACAACAAGCGCACATCATTGGCAATACGCGTTAATGTGATCGCCAGCGTTCGCAATGAGGCGGAGAAATCGACCATGTCAGCCATGGACTGCAAGGATTCGAAAAGGTTGTCCGAAGCACGCAGCTCCAATTCCGTCAGCTTGGATAAAACTTCCACCATGCGGTGGCGGAATTCCGCATGTGCATTGAGACCGGTTCCCGTCGCCGTCCCTCCGATACCCAAACACCTTAGCCGATCCGCTGCAAGCTCGATCCGCTCGGCATCTCGCGCAACAGCGCTTGCATAACCGCCAAATTCCTGGCCCAGGCGCACGGGCACTGCATCCTGCAAATGCGTCCGCCCGGATTTGATCACATCATCAAATTCTTCCGCCTTGGTGCGCAACGCAGATGCAAGGTCTCGCACGACATGCTGTAATTCATCCATCCGCCAGAGACACCCCAAACGTATAGCCGTCGGGATGGTATCGTTCGTTGATTGCGCCATATTGACGTGATCGTTGGGATGAACGAGGTACTCCCCCAATGCGCCGCCCATCAACTGTGTGGCACGATTGGCGATGACCTCGTTGATATTCATGTTGTGACTCGTGCCGGCACCGGCTTGAAAGGGGTCCACCACGAATTGATCGTCCCACTTTCCCTCAATCACCTCGTCAGCAGCATTCATGATCGCTTGGGCGACATCCGGATCGAGCAACCCCAACTGCAGGTTAACCGCCGCAGCTGCACGTTTTATCACCGCCATCGACCAGATGAAAGCGCGCCAGGGTCGCATTCCGGAAATGGGAAAATTCTCAACGGCGCGTTGGGTTTGTGCGCCATACAGCGCATCCCCCGGGACGGCGATCTCACCCAGGGAATCGGATTCTTTACGCGTTGTAACAGCCATCATCGATCATCCTAATTACTAAATGAAGGTTCAAAACACAACTTATAATTTCCTTGCTTGATCGTTTTTATCATATTTATTTTCAATGAAAGAGGAAGCCTTACGGCTCCCTCTTACTTATCTAGATTCTGTCAATCTGCTGCGTCGTAGCCTGGTCCGTCGTTGAAATAATCGTAATTCAACTGAATATCCGCAGTAAGATCGACAACTTCTCCTGCCTCAAGGACGCGCGTGTGTTCCAGATGGACCGCTTCACCGCCGTGGTTCTCACCATCGTAAACGGTATCGAATCCCGCTGTCCCGGCCGGTTTACTCAGGTACTCACCACCGCTGGCGTTGTAATCCGAAGGCACTTCCTCTTCTACGAAAATTGCATCGTACGGACACTCCGGAATACATGCGCCGCAGTCGATACAAGTGTCTGGGTCGATATAGTACAACGGCCACTTGTCGACTGGTTTCCCAGGCACAATGCACTCCACCGGACACACGTCAACGCATCCGGAATCGCGGAGGCACAAACTGGTGATGATATGGGTCATGTCTTGATCCTCCAAAATAAGGTATAGGTTTTACGGTATTCAATTTCTATGCAGCTGAAATATCAAGCCTCAAACAATCGAGCAACTTCATCCCAATGTACCACATTCCACCAGGCGGCAATATAATCTGGTCGACGATTTTGATAGTTCAGGTAGTATGCATGCTCCCAAACATCAAGACCGAGAATGGGGGTTAATCCCGACGAGATCGGTGAATCTTGATTCGCCGTCGATAACACTTCAAGGCCGCCATCAGATTTCTTCACCAGCCATGCCCAACCGCTTCCGAAGCGTGTGGCTGCTGCTTTAGAAAAGAGATCTTTAAATGCAGCGAAGCTGTCGAAACCGGCGGCAATCGCATCATTCAACGCGCCACTCGGCTCGCCGCCACCATCCGGTGACATGACTCGCCAAAAGAGTGAGTGGTTGCTGTGGCCACCACCATTGTTACGCACGGCTGTACGAATGGATTCAGGGATCGCATTCAAATCCGCGAGCAGTTCTTCGATCGACTTGCCTTGCAAATCGGTTTGCCCTTCCAGGGCTGCATTCAAATTATTGATGTATCCGTTATGATGCTTCGTGTAATGGATCTCCATCGTACGAGCATCGATATGGGGCTCCAAAGCGTTATATGGATAAGCAAGATCTGGCAACTGAAACGACATGTCTAACCTCCCTCTCTGCAAGAAAACGTTTCCGATTGACCGGGCGGTTCAAATCCAGTACCATCAACAAATCCAGTCCGGCACATATAAAATTGTGACCCCTGAACGGTCATTTGTCAAGAAGTCCATGTCAAAAATCCCGCTCCAACCTCCACATGAAACACATAAGCGCGAATCAGCGCCCAGCACTCCGATCGCGGGATTGTTGTTTGGAGTACTAGCATCATCCACGGCTTCGATTTTCGTGCGCTACGCACAAGTCGAAGCAGCCTCCATGGCCATCGCCGCCTTGCGATTGAGCTTCGCCACACTGATGCTCACGCCCCTGGTGATCGCCCGCTACCGCTTTTCATTTCGCAGCCTGAGACCTCGCACCGTATTACTGTCATTTGCTGCTGGTTCGTTCCTTGCGCTGCATTTCGCCACCTGGATCACTTCCCTGGAACTCACCTCGGTTGCCAGCTCCGTTGCCCTGGTGCAAACCGCCCCACTTGTCGTAGCGATTTTCTCCCCACTTTATTTAGATGAACCTGTAGGGCGGAAGATCGCGATTGGTTTACTTCTTTCGATTTTGGGCAGCATGATCATCGCTGCGAGCGATGCCTGCACATGGCACGCCGGCCTGCAGTGCCCATCCTTGTCCTCATTTCTGGGCGGCAAGGCCATCCGGGGCGACATCCTTGCCATCATTGGCGCACTGGGCGCCGCCGGTTATATCCTCATCGGACGCAAGACTCGCGCGGATCTGGAGTTGATCCCTTATATCTTTCTGGTTTACGCTTCTGCCGCTCTCTGGTTGCTTCTCATCACCCTGCTGACGGGGACGAGTTTAACGGCCTTCTCGTCAACAACGCTGCTGTGGATATTGCTGCTCGCTCTGATTCCCCAACTCTTCTCCCACTCCGCAATCAATTGGGCTTTGCGTTACCTTCCTGCCGCGCTCGTATCCGTGATTCTGCTGGGAGAACCGGTCGCTTCAACCCTGTGGGCTCATATACTCCTGGAGGAAACCCCACCTCCGCTGCGAATCATTGGCGCGGTGCTGGTCTTAATGGGCATTGCTATCGCAGCAAAATCCAAAGAAGCGTAAGCACATGATCGATTTTGCGGGTAAAATCTGATCGATCAAGGAGGAAGAATATGCAAATCCGTTGTTTTCGATGTAATCATAGTTTCGCCGTAAAACAAGACGAACTGCGTTTTGCGCTCGAAGCCCTCGAGGAATCGGGCGGCACACATTACGATGCCAGATGCCCTCGCTGCCGCCGGAATACACCCATCTCTCTGGAGCAGCTCAAACGTGCCGTACCCCGAGACAGCGATGCGCCAAAAGAGAAGCAAAACAAAACTGAATAAAGCAATCGATCCACTCACCAAAGGCTTGGAGCAGCAAATGGAATATTCGACCTTCATTCAGCCGGGAGATCTCCTCGCACACATCGACGATCCCAATTGGTCCATCGTCGATTGTCGCTTTGATCTGCAGGACACATCGGCCGGAGAACGCGCCTACAAAGAGACACATATCCCCGGCGCGATCTACACACATCTCGACCGGGATTTATCCGCGCCACGCACAGGCTCGAATGGACGTCATCCGCTGCCGTCGATTGAAGACATGGCTGCAAGGTTTAGCCGATGGGGTATCGACTCCCAAACCCAGGTCGTGGCTTACGATTCGAGAGGCGGCGGGTTTGCTGCTCGTATCTGGTGGGTGCTGCGTTTCCTGGGGCACGATGCCGTTGCCATTTTAGAAGGCGGCTTCCCCGCCTGGGAACGCGCCGGCTATCCAACCAGGAGCGGCGAAGAAGATCGCAGCCCTGCACAATTTGAAGCCAGAGTGCGCCCTGAAATGCGCATCGACATTGATGAACTTCAGGGTAACCTCGCAGTTTTTTCAGGACACTTGATCGATTCGCGTGCGCCGGAACGATATCGCGGCGAAAAAGAACCGCTCGATCCCGTCGCCGGCCATATTCCCGGCGCATTGAATCGATTCTGGGCCGCGAATCTGGACGAGCGCGATGGACTTCTTGCAGAGAAAACACTACGCCAAGTTTTTTCGACTTTGATAGGGGATAAAGAACCCGGTAATCTTGTTGTTTACTGCGGATCGGGCGTTACAGGCTGCTTTAACCTGCTCGTAATGGAACACCTGGGGCTGACCGGTGCCCGCCTGCTCCCCGGCTCCTGGTCAGAATGGTGCTCCAATTCGGATCGGCCGGTGGCTGTAGGGCCTGAGCCGTAATCCACTCAACGATCGTTTTCCCCATTTCATTCAACAGAATTTATAAACATCTTGATAGAAATACAGATCGTTATTCTGTTCCACTAGAATACAAGTCCTGCTCGCTGATATATGTCAAAACTCGATCCGTAACCAGATAGCGGATCGTCTGACCATCGCACACCCGCTGGCGGAGATCCTGCCCTGAAATGCCGACGAACGGCGCATCGAAGAAACGGATCTTTTCTTGAACGCCCGGGATGATCTTCTCCAACTCCGCTGCATCAAATTCCGCACCAGGTCGCATCATCCCCCCCAAGGCGTCACACATCTCGACGAAGCGCTGGGGTTGATTCCATCTTGGCAGATCGTTTAACGAATCGGATCCCATCAGATAAATCCATTCCGTTTGCGGGGATGTTTTTCGGAGAGCTTCCATCGTTCCGTGCGCATAATACGGCGGCGGCCGATCGATATCTGCACGCGAAAGAGAAAATGAAGGATGGTCCGCCACCACCGCTTCAACCATCGCCAATCGGTGCTCGAGGGGTGTAATCTCCCGATTCGTTTTCAAGGGAGAGACAGGGGTGAGCACCCAGAGGACTTCGTCCAGTGAAAACGCCGCCCTGCCGAATTCGGCCAGGATCAGATGCCCCAGATGCGGTGGATCGAACGTACCGCCGAGTACGCCAATCATTCTTGCCATTCGAGTTCATACTCCCCGATGTGAATCGTATCCCCATCCTCCGCTCCGGCTTCACGCAAGGCAGCTTCAATACCCAGCCGCTCGAGCAAGTGCTGGAACCGCCGTACCGCTTCGTCGTACTCCCAATACGTCATCGCGGCAGCGCGCTCGATGGCGCTGCCCTTCACGCGCCATTCCCCGTCATTCAATTGGGTAATTTCGAATTCCGCAGAATCGGGTTCGGCTCGATAAACGGGCAATTCTTCATCAACTTCTGGTTGTTCTTCGACTTCCTCCAACGCACGCCTGGCGCTCCCCAGCAATTCCCGCAGCCCTCGCTTATTGATCGAAGAGATGGCACGTACTTCTCGGCAGCCCAGCTTTCTAAATTCCTTTTCAAGCTCCGGCCAACGTGCTTCTACATCCGTGAGATCCATTTTACTCACTGCGACCACCTGCGGTTTCCCGGACAGGTTTTCATCGAATAAAGCCAACTCGGCGTTAATCTGCGAGTAATCAGCGATCGGATCCGCAGAAAACCCGTCGATGAGATGGATGAGCACCCTGGTACGCTGGATATGGCGCAAGAAATCGAAACCCAAACCCGCACCGCTGTGCGCACCTTCGATCAAACCGGGGATATCTGCCAGTACGAGATCGACGTCATCCAAGCGGGCAACACCCAAATTCGGCGCTAGCGTTGTAAATGGATAATCGGCGATTTTCGGTTTTGCGTTTGTCACCACCGACAGCAAGGTCGATTTTCCCGCATTGGGAACACCGATAATGCCAATATCCGCGATCAAACGTAACTCCAGCAGCAGCCAGCGGTCTTCTCCTGGTGCCCCCTTCTCCGCCATGCGCGGCGTCTGGTTGCGTGAGGTTGCGTAGCGGGCATTTCCACGTCCGCCCCTTCCTCCATGAGCGACGATCAATCGTTCACTATCCTGTACCAAATCACCGAGCAGATCACCCGATGCTTCCTCACGCACCAAGGTTCCCGGTGGCACAGAGATCACCACATCTTTTCCATTCCGACCGGTTTGATTCGATCCTCCACCTCGACGACCAGCTTCTGCTTTAAAATGGCTGGCACGTCGAAAGGCCGACAGTGTGTTCAGCTTGCCATCCACCTCGAGGACAACATCGCCCCCTGCGCCACCATCGCCGCCATCCGGCCCACCGCGGGGGACATACTTCTCCCTTCGGAAATGCACGATTCCATCCCCGCCCCGCCCGGATGAAATAAAAATTTTCGCTTCATCGAAAAACATATGCTTTCCCACTACCTAGTGCTGCGAATACTCTGCTTGATTATACCTTGTGCGCGCAAACGCAGAAAAAACCGCTCAACTTCTGAAAAAGTTGCATCTATTCCGGAATCAAACAGGATTTTATCTGGAATTTGCACCATAACTTGGATTGTGATAGAGTTGGCGATTGAAAACCTGCTCTCGGAGGGAAGTATGTCCGCGTCCGAAGTACCGGACATTGTGGTTGGACGGTTACCGCTCTACCTGCGTGCGCTAACGGAAATGGCTGCAGAGGGGGAAGATATCACCTCTTCGCAAGAATTAGGCAATCGTTTAGGAATTTCCTCCGCACAAATTCGAAAAGATCTCTCCCAATTCGGCGAATTCGGCAAACAGGGGACTGGCTACGACATTCATTTCCTCACCGAACAACTGCAGCTGATTCTAAAGGTTGAAAACGTGTGGAAAGTCGCGCTGGTCGGTGTCGGCGACCTGGGGCGTGCCGTCGCCCATTACGCAGGTTTCCTGGATCGAGGCTTCCGCATCGAACTTGCTTTCGACAACGATCCGCTAAAGATCGGACAACGCATCGGGCCTTTCACGATCCGCGATACCCGGGAGATGATCCCTATGATCCGGGAGATGGAAATTCGTGTTGCCATGCTGGCTGTCCCCGCAGCTGATGCACAGGGGGTCGCCGATCAATTGGTAGAATCCGGCGTGCAGGCCATCCTGTGTTACGCTCCGACGTCGGTTTCTGTGCCTGAAAACGTAAAAGTGCGCTACATCGATCCTGTTCTCCACCTGCAGCATATGACCTATTATCTCTAACTCATCTTTTCAATCATCCTTCGACTACAGACCTCGATTCACTCGGTCTTCCGCACAGGATGAAATAACAAGTTGGCGCCGGGCATTTATCTGCTGCCGTTTCATATGATGGCGCTAGATATTCATCTGGTGCTGATAATGATCGGATGGATGCCAGGAGGTAAAGATATGCTGATTTTTTATTACAATAACTTATTTCGAAGATCGGCAGATATAAATCTGCCAGGCATCGGTTGCGGATGAATATCCGCAACCAACATCCTGACCAGTCGGCGACAGATGCATATCCATTGCCGGTAAGACGATCAATCCGGTTGAAATAAAACCTCTACGGCTTTGGCAGGGTGCGGTGCAAGCGATCCAACATGCCCAACGCTCTTAAGGCCCCCTTGGCAATGCATGCCACCGGCTCTTCGGCCAGATATACCGGCACACCTGTCTCGCGGGTGAGCCACTTGTCCATACCACGCAATAACGCCCCACCTCCACAAATCACCATGCCTCGGTCGATAACATCGGAGGCGAGTTCCGGCGGAGTCCGCTCGAGGACATTGCGGATGGCAGTGATCTGCATCAGCAACACCTCTTGAATCGCCTCGATCATTTCACGAGTGGAGATCGTAACCGGCCGCGGCAATCCTGTCACTTGATCCTGTCCCTGCAGCTCCAGAGTTTGATCCTGATCTTGCGGAATTGCAGCCCCGATGCGGATTTTTGCCTGCTCGGCAGTTCTGGGACCAATTATCAAGCCATACTTCTTGCGCACATACGAAGCAATCGCCTCGTCTTGCTTGATCCCGCCCACACGAACCGCATCCTGTGCCACGATACTGCTCATAGCGATCACAGCTGCCTGCGTGACGCCCCCTCCCAGAACGACAACCAAATTCCCCGAAGGTGTTGCGATTGGCATTCCCACTCCGATCGCCGCAGCCAAGGGCTCCTGGATTAAAAAGACTTCACGACTCCCGGCTTGCAGCGCTGCTTCATGAACTGCCCGGCTCTCTACACTCGTTGCACCGAGCGGCACCGTGATCATCGAACGCGGCTTGAACAATCGCGCCGGCCCACACACCTTCTGCACAAAATGGCCCAGCATACGGTGGGTGACTTCAAAATCCGCGATAACACCGTCTCGCATCGGACGGCTGACCTCGATGACTTCAGGCACCTTTCCGTCCATCTCACGAGCAGACTGACCGACATCAACAATTTTCAACTCCTCGATGTCGATGGCGACGATGGTGGGCTCGTGAAGCACGATTTCACCACCTTCGCATATGAGCGTGTTTACTGTACCAAGATCGATTCCGAGATCTTTACCAAATAGTGGCATGAGATTTATTCTTCTTTTTCGTTTTCTTTATCTTTATACGGTTTGTCAGGGCGAACTGTCCGGGTCGGTTGGAATCGCCGTACGGCATCCAAACGTATCTTCGAGCGCCGTAATGCAGTTTGAATGGAAAGGTATTCATCCGTATCGGGTGGAGACGCTCTTTTGAGCAATTCCTCCGCCCTTGCTTTTGCAGCTTCGGCACGCTGAATATCGATTTCTTCAACACCTTCACCAACTTCTGCCAGCACGGTCACGATGTCCGGTCTGACTTCGACCACGCCGCCGCCAATCGTGAACGCTTGTTCTTCACCTTTGACACGAATACGAAGGATACCATATCCCAACGTCGCCATTAGTGGTGCATGTCCAGGTAGAATTCCCATTTCCCCTTCCGAACCGGGAACGATAACGATATCGACATCGCCCTCAAACAATAATTTATCCCGGGTTACGATTTCACAGCGGATCGACATCGATAATTGTATCCTTCCAATCCGATCTTGGCGCCACTATTCTTCAGCCAGACGTCTAGCCTTCACGACGACGTCATCAATCGTTCCGACCATCGAGAATGCCTGCTCGGGCAAATCATCGTGTTTGCCATGGAGGATCTCACCAAAGCCTCGTATTGTATCCGCAAGTGAAACGTAACGACCTTCCTGACCGGTGAATTTCTCGGCGACAAACATCGGTTGTGAGAAAAACCGCTCGATTTTTCGCGCCCGAGATACGACGATCTTGTCTTCTTCACTCAATTCCTCGATGCCCAGAATGGCGATAATGTCTTGCAGATCCTTATAGCGCTGCAAGACCTGCTGCACCGAGCGTGCAACGTTGTAGTGTTCCTCTCCGACGATCTGCGGATCGAGGATACGTGAAGTCGATGCCAGCGGGTCGACCGCAGGGTAAATCCCTTTTTCTACGATCGAACGCTCGAGAGCGATGGTCGCATCCAAATGCGTGAACGTCGTCACCGGTGCGGGATCGGAATAATCATCGGCCGGCACGTAAACCGCCTGCATGGAAGTAATCGAACCATCCTTTGTGGAAGTAATTCTTTCTTGAAGCTGACCCATCTCCGTTGCGAGAGTCGGTTGATAGCCGACGGCCGAGGGCATGCGTCCAAGTAAAGCGGAAACCTCCGCACCGGACATGCTGAAGCGAAAGATGTTATCGATGAAGACCAAAACATCACGACCCTGGTCACGAAAATATTCTGCAATT
Organism: Anaerolineales bacterium; assembly: GCA_034430425.1. Lineage (GTDB taxonomy): Bacteria > Chloroflexota > Anaerolineae > Anaerolineales > E44-bin32 > WVZH01. Next base: position 48,861 of record DAOUEK010000125.1, read on the forward strand.
GTCAACGCCGTGAGACCGACTCGCAAACGTACGCCAGGGGGCTCGTTCATCTGCCCGAAAACCATTACCGTATCCTTCATCACACCCGATTCGAGCATTTCACGATACAGCTGAGTACCCTCGCGTGTCCGTTCTCCAACACCTGCAAAAACAGAATTGCCCTCGTGAACGGTGGCAATCGTGCGAATCAACTCCATGATAATTACCGTTTTACCGACCCCGGCACCACCGAAAATGCCGGTTTTGCCGCCTTTGGTGAACGGCGCGATCAGATCGATCACTTTGAGGCCGGTCTCAAAGACGTCTACGCTCGTCGATTGTTCGTCGAATGCAGGCGCATTGCGATGGATGGGATAAACCACTTTTGCCTCGACCTCGGGTCCATCGTCCACCGGACGACCAAGGACATTGAAAACCCTGCCCAATGTGATATCCCCTACCGGCACTTTGATCGGTGAACCCGTCGCAATGACTTCCAATCCGCGTTTGAGGCCATCCGTCGAGTCCATGGCTATAGTCCGCACCTGATGATCACCCAGATGCATTTGAACTTCCAAAATCAAGGGTTCGTCCGTTGTCGTCGGAACCTCGATGGCATCATAGATATCCGGCAATTCACCCGGGAGGAACGCGCAATCCACAACAGCCCCTTGGATCTGCATGATTTGCCCCTTCGTCGTCATTCATACCTCCAGATAAAACACGCTGCGTCGCTATGAATTGGTTAGCGCTTCTGCTCCACCAGCAATATCCAACATGTCACTGGTAATCGCCCTCTGACGTGCCTTGTTGTATTCCAGGTTCAACGCATCAGCAAGCTCATTCGCATTTTCTGTCGCATTGCGCATGGCGATCATGCGAGCGGCATGCTCGCTGGCAAGGGATTCAGTAATCGCCTGGAACACTTGAAGTTCCACGAGACGGGGGATAATTCGATCGACAATCGTAGATTCAGCGGGTTCGAACATATAGGTGGGCTCGCAGTCATCGGCCCGATGGTTTTCGACCGTTTGAACTCGTGAGGCAGCTTGGTTGATGGAAGTCTCCTCGAATTCAAAGGGCAGCAGAAGCTGACTGGTAGGTTCCTGGCGCAGCATTGAAACGAAAGTAGTATAAATCAACCACACTTGATCCGCACGATGCGCAAGGAATTCATCGATCGCCAGCCGCCCGATGGCCGACACATCCACGAAACTTGGCTCCTCCGGTAAATCGCTGAATTCCGCCAGCAGCTTTTTACGCCGCCGCAGGAGAATGTCTCTCCCTTTTTTGCCAACTGCGATGTATTTCACAGAAATCTCGGATTGCTGAAATGCTTCCAAAGCATAGCGCATAACATTGGTGTTATAGGCACCAGCCAAACCACGGTCGCTGCTGATGAGAATAACAATCGCGTTACGAATTTCATCATGTTTGGTGAGTAAGGGATGAACGGAATTGCGTCCCGGTTGTCGAGATAAATGTCGAAGCACCTGCCAGGATTTTCTCGCGTAGGGACGAGTTTGTCTAACCCGCGCTTCCGCTTTACGCACTCGGCTTGCACTCACCGCTTGCAACGCCCGAGTTACCTGGGCGATGTTGCGTACACTTCGAATTCGCTGAAGCATTTCCCGTGGGGATGTCATATCCACCTGTATTTTGTTTCGTCAGGATTATTCTTACCAGTTAAGATTAAAGGTTTCGATCGTTTTTCTGAGTCTGTCCTCGATATCTGCAGTCAGCTCCTGGTGTTCATCGATCTCGTCAATGATATCGGCGTGCGAAACTTCCAGCATTTGTAGCAATGCGGCCTGCCACTCACCGAGACGATCGAGATTAACCTCATCCGCCAAACCTTTTGTGCCTGCATAGAGTAGGACCACTTGGTGTCCCAATGACAGGGGCTGGTATTGAGGCTGTTTTAAGATTTCCTGCAGCCGTTGGCCGCGGTTCAGTTGGGCCAGCGTTGTCTTATCCAAATCGGATCCGAACTGGGCAAAGGCAGCGACTTCACGATAGGCTGCCATATCCATACGCAGCATTCCCGCAACCTGCTTCATTGCTTTGGTTTGTGCATCTCCACCTACACGTGAAACCGACAAACCTGCATTTATAGCTGGTCGGATTCCGGCGTTGAAGAGATCTGGCTCGAGGTAAATTTGCCCATCGGTAATGGAGATCACATTGGTGGGAATATAGGCGGACATATCCCCCAGTTGTGTCTCGATAATTGGCAATGCCGTCAACGATCCGCCCGAGCCACTTACTTTGACGGTGCGGTATTTCTTTGAATCCGGCATCGCTTCGAGCGCTTCTTGGGCATCGTGGAACGCCAGCGGTCCGCCGTAAATTACATCATCCACGGCATCGGCTTCGTTCGCTTCACCTTCAAAATCCTTATTCACGATGACGAATTGGTCCGCAAGACGAACGGCTCGTTCCAGGAGCCTACTGTGCAGATAGAACACATCTCCGGGATAGGCCTCCCGTCCCGGAGGGCGACGCAGCAAGAGTGAAACCTGGCGATATGCCCAGGCATGTTTGGTCAGGTCATCGTAAATGACCAGCGCGTCATTGCCCTTTCCCGCGAAATACTCGCCGATCGCACAACCTGCGTACGGGGCAATGTATTGCAAAGCGGCCGGTTCATCCGCAGCAGCCACGATGACGATGGTATGTTCCATAGCGCCATATTTCTCGAGAGTCGCCACAGTGCGGGCGACTCCGGCTCGCTTCTGGCCAATGGCGACGTAGATGCAAACCAGATCCTTGTCGCGTTGGTTGATAATCGTGTCGACAGCGATGGCCGTCTTCCCTGTTTGCCGATCCCCTATTATCAATTCTCGCTGTCCCCGTCCAATCGGCACCATTGAATCGATGGCCTTGATGCCTGTCATCACCGGTGAGTCAACATCCTTGCGTTTGACGACACCCGGCGCGATTCGCTCGACGGCTAAGTAATCCTCATACGACACAGACCCCTTACCGTCAATCGGATGGCCGAGTGCATTGACCACCCGTCCGATAAGGCCCTCCCCGACAGGAACCGAAGTAATATGATTCGTACTGAAGACCGTAGTGCCCTCTATAATACCGGCGTAATCCCCCATGATGATCACACCGATTGAATCGGCTCCCAGGTTGAAAGCGATGCCCAACACGCCGTTTTCGAAGCGCACCAGTTCCTGAGAACGGACATCCATAAGACCCGAAACACGCGCGATACCATCGCCGGCTTCGAGAACTGTTCCAATATCCTTTAAAGTGACTTTCGTATCGAATGCTTCGATCTTCTGCCGTAGTTCTGAGGAAAGATCGCCTATCATATCCGACATACTTCCTCCAGGCGGGGTTTGATTTTTACGAGTTGACCGGGATCATGGCGCATATAAAACGGCTGGCGACTTCTGGGTGTTGCCCGAAGGCCAAGCCGTTTGAATCCCCCAATGTATGATCCCAATAATAGCTTGGGCTTTCGATACTCAAGGGCAGATATTCGTACGCGCGAATCATACCTGATGCTCATCCGTTTGTCCAGCCGACCCTTTTTTTGACCTGCTCCAGAATCACTTTTCGAGCTTTCAGATCATCGTTTACAAGCAGAGTACAGTACGACGGTCCACTAACTCATTCTCTTTCAGGTTTGTCGCTTTTCTTTCCCTTGCCCAACTCAACGGAACGCTCGTATGCAGCCCAAATTGCCCGAGAGAGTGCGGTTCTGACTCCTGCCTTCTCCAGATAATACAGCGCAGCCGCACTCGTTCCCCCGGGTGATGTCACTTGATTTCTTAATCGCGCCAAATGACGCGGGGAATTTTCATAGTATGCCACCGAGCCCTTAAAAGTCTGTATGACCAACTCTTCGGAGATACGGCGGGAGAAGCCAAGATGCACTCCCGCATCTACCATCGCTTCCATCATGAGAAAAACATACGCCGGACCAGTACCCGACAGTGCAGTTGCCATGTCGAGATAATCTTCATGGTCCACGTATACTTCCTTGCCAAAGGAATTGAGAATCAAGCGTGCGCGTTCACGCTGCTGCTCGGTTACATCATCCGTCGCTGTCCAGACCGTGATCCCTTCACCTACTTGAGCGGGCGTATTGGGCATCGAGCGAACGATGGCGGCATGATCCAGACCCTGCACAATGCTATCCAGGCGCGCGCCTGCCACTATGGAAAGCACCAAAGCGCCTTCAGGGATGGCACCATTTAATTCATCCATGACTTCCTTGATGATCTGCGGTTTAATCGAGAGCACAACCACATCTGCGTTTTTTACCGCCTTGAGGTTATCCGAGGTGGTAGAAACCCCCAAACGCTTTTCCAGTTCCTCCAATTCCTCCACGAGCGGTCCACTCATGCGTATATTTTCTGGCGATTGAATCCCCCCCTTGATCAACCGGGAAGCCATCGCAGATGCCATCGCTCCAGGCCCGATGAATGTGATCAATTGATCCTTTAGGGTCACCTTATCTCCTCCTGATGTAGCCAGACTTGTTTGGTAATATCACCCCGAAGGGTGCGGTATGCCCGAGATATTGGCGCTATTTCATCGATCACGGACTGGCGAAAAAACCTAATGCCAATCTCACTCGCTCCTCGATATCCTCTGAAGCATCTTCCGGGATCGATTGAATGGCCGTTTGCGCTTCAACCAGACTATATCCCAGGGTGGTTAATACTCCCAGCACTTCCGTGTCGACTTCACTTGGCATGCCCATTTCCTCCAGTGAGGCTTTCAAGCGATCCTTGAGAAAGAAAATAATCTTATCAGCTGTTTTCTCACCAACACCCGGGACTCGCGTGAGCACTTCGGATTGATCGTTGACCACGGCGCTTTTGATTACATCTACGGATAAGTTCGATAGAATGGCCAGGGCCAGCCGTGGACCTACGCCACTTACCTGCATGAGTAAATCAAAAAGATCGCGTTGATCGGCATTGCCGAAGCCATACAAACCGAGAGAAGATTCTCGTACAACGAGCTGCGTCAACAAGAAAAGAGGTTTCCCCAAGACAACATCGTTGAGCAAGCTGTGCGGCACAGCAACCCGCAAACCGACTCCGCCCACTTCTACCACGATATCGTCTTCGCCAATATGTTGGACGATCCCTCGGAGAGAAGCGATCAATGGACCTCCTCCATGCGGCGCCTGGTTGCGCTCGAGTGCAGATGGCAAATGGCCACGGCAAGGGCATCGGCGGCATCATCGGGATGGGGCCGCTCCGACAACCCCAGCAAGGCTTTGACCATATCCTGAACCTGTTGTTTATCGGCACCGCCGTAACCGATGATGGCTTGTTTGATTTCCATCGGCGCATATTCATCCACAGGAATACCTGCTTCGGCCAGTGCAAGCAAGATAACTCCACGTGCCTGACCGACGGATATCGCCGTCTTTACATTGCGTTGAAAGAAAAGTTTTTCAACCGCGCCGCTTTCTGGTTGGTGCTTCTCCAGCAATTCCTGCAATTCAACAAAAAGCTTCTGTAAACGCTGGGGCATCGGCTCGTCTGGCGTCGAAGAGATTACCCCGAAATCAACCGCATCTAATTCCCCCTCCTGCGTCTGCCGCACCACACCATAACCAGTACTTGCCGTACCGGGATCAATACCAATGACTAGCATGCGGGGTGTGGTCTCTTCGATCTTCTGGATCAAGCCGCAGCGAGCAGAGCGACAGCTTCCTCGGAGATTTCGAGGTTCGAATATACGTTGCGGATATCATCGAGATCTTCAAGATCTTCGATGATCCCCATAATCTTGAGTGTATCTTCCGCGGACAGTTCAACCGTGGCGTTGGGGACCATGCGCACACTGGATTCCTCGGGCTCGAGACCGGCAGCCCTGAAACCATCGCTGATTTCTTTGAAGGCCTCCACGGGAGCAAAGATCTCGATATCTTCCTCAATGACCACATCATCGGCCCCCGCCTCGACGGCAACCTCGAAGACCTTATCCGTATCCAAACCTTCCGCAGCGAAAGCGAAATACGCCACACGTTTAAACTGCCAGGAAACCGAGCCGGCGTCAGCCAAGTTCCCATTCGATCGCGTGAGGGTGTGGCGGATATCCGATACCGTTCGATTGCGATTGTCGGTGACAACATCGATGAGCAGGGCAATGCCGTTAGGCGCGTAACCTTCATAGATGGTCTGTTCGAACGCAGCTCCCTCTTTATCCTCGCCGGTACCGCGCTTGATCGCTCGTTCGATATTGTCTTTGGGCATGTTCTCAGCTTTGGCCCGATCGACCGCCAAACGCAGCCCAAAGTTCGTTTCCGGATCACCGCCACCCTCTCGCGCAGTGATAGTTATTTCCCGCGCCAGACGCGTAAAAATCGCACCACGTTTGGCGTCGTTTGCTGCTTTCTTCCGTTTGATGGTTGACCACTTTGAGTGTCCAGACATCATTCACCCTTCCATTGTTCTGGATGTGCACCGATCCGTTAGCGAGATGGATCACCTTCCGAGGATAATTGCTTCATTATACCATTCGGCTGTTTACGATCACAAGAATTGACGTACAGCGACCGACCGCGGCATCGCTCAAGCCTCACTGACCAGGAGTGTTTCCAGTTTTCGCAGGGTATCTACACTCTGTCCCCGGTAATGATTGTTGGCATATACAAGTGTAAGCGGAGCTGCTGAGTCTAACGCACGCAGTTTGGGAATCCACTCCGCGAGCTCAGGTTCTTCGTACGTATAATCATAGCGCTCCCAGGCATGTTCGTGCTGCCACCAGCGTTCGGCATTGCGTCCATGAAAACGGACATATGCCACCGGGCCCGTCGCATGCACCATGGAGGGCATCAAGCCTTTTAAGTTCGGTTCGTCAACGCAGCAAAATCCTAGATTGTGTGACTCCAACAAGGCGAAGGTCTCCTCTGTGACCCAGGCGCTGTTTCTGAATTCGACTACGACAGGATAATCCGGGAGACCTTCCCGAACAGTAAGCAAGTAATCCCGATTTAGCGGATTGGGCCGAAATGAGTGGGGAAATTGCGCCAGGACACAGGCCAATTTTCCGGCTTCTACCAGAGGCGCAAGGCTGGCAGAATAGCTGTCGAAATCAGGTTCCTTGCGTTCGTGGGTCAAAGTACGGTGCGCTTTCACAGTGAATACAAATTCTTGCGGCGTGCGATCGACCCAACCTTTCACAACCTTCCAGGAGGGGATCCGGTAGTAGGTCACGTTCAATTCGACGGTGTCGAACAGCGTAGCGTAAAAGGGCAGCCATTGGTTGCGCGGCATGTCCTGGGGATAGACTGCGCCAATCCAATCGTCGTAAGAAAAACCGGACGTTCCCATACGGATCACGGGATCAACACCCCGGCACCATCGATGCGGCTTTCTTTAAGGTCGATTAATACCTGGTTGGCATCCTGCAACGCATACTGAACAGCCGAGACATCGAAGGCTATCTCATCGGCAAGCTGCATGAATTCAATCCCGTCTTGAAACGTGGCATTGGCGACGCTGCGCAAAGTCCGTTCGTTATAAATCAGATCGTAATTCATCGCAGGAATGGGGCTCATGGTTATCGCGTTGATCGCCAGAGTGCCGCCTGGGCGCAACTTCTCCAGGATCAAGGGAACGAGATCACCAACAGGTGCGAACAATACAGCACGATCCAACAGTGCAGGAGCCTGATCCTCGATCCCGCCCACCCATGCTGCCCCTAACGCGTTCGCCAGATGGCGATGTCCTTCGCTGCGTGTAAATACATACACTTCACATCCCCAATGTATGGCAACCTGAATGGCTAAATGCGCGCTGGCCCCAAAGCCCACCAACCCCAATCGCTCGCCCGGCTCCAAGTCGGAACGATGCAAGGAACGGTAACCGATAATCCCGGCGCAGAGCAGCGGTGCGAGTACGAATTCATCCGGCGACTCAGGGAGCGGCAGTGCATAGCGAGCATCCGCCAAGGCCCATTCGGCGTAGCCACCGTCGACATGGAAGCCCGTGTACTCGGCGTGTTCACATAGATTCTCGAATCCCGACATGCAATGCACGCAGGCACCACAAGCCCGATGCAGCCAGGGGATACCCACACGATCCCCGGGTTCCCAATTATCGACATCATCACCGACGGTTTCGACGATTCCGACAATTTGATGGCCGATCGTGCGCGGATATTCCGGCGGGACGATCTCCCCCTCCACAGTATGCAGGTCTGTGCGACAAACGCCGCAAGCCCGTACCCGGACGAGGATCTGACCGCTTTCGGATTGGGGTCTTTCTAGCGTCACCAGCTCGAGTGGATGTTCTTCGATCGGAGCTGGTTGATTTAATCGCATGGCTTTCACAATGCACCTAAACGCGGTCGAACCAAAACGCCGCATCGAGCACAGGATCGGATGAAGCGAGGTGATATGTGCGAAATAACCTTCAATATTGGTCCGTCAATCCGCAGACTTTTTACTCGAACCGGTGGATTGCGATTCCCCAAGTATGAAATCTTCCGTCATCTGGCGGGCAACATCATCGGTGTACTGCTTCGGCGGCGTCTTCATAAAGTAGGATGCCGGAGCCAAGATCGGACCTGACAAACCCCGATCGAGAGCCAGTTTCGCACAGCGCACGGCATCAATCACCACACCGGCGGAATTGGGTGAATCCCACACTTCGAGTTTCAACTCGAGATTCAAAGGCAAATCCCCAAACGTCGTCCCTTCCATGCGAATATGACACCACTTGCGGTCCGTCAACCAGGGCACGTAATCACTTGGTCCGACATGGA
>DAOUEK010000126.1:0-3853 GCA_034430425.1 Anaerolineales bacterium
CTGAGCTTCTGCTCGACGATGTTCTCGAACGACGCCCGCAATCGCGCCTGCGACAGCTGAAGTACGTGACCCGGATGAGACTTTGATGATGTTCATCGGGCTCTCCCTTAGCGGTGGAAATGCTGTTGCCCGATTCCACATACGGACTTAGTTTGATTTTACAGGATTCACACATGCGAAGCAAGCTGGGAACATCCAAGGTTTACTCGGAATATGTCTCCGATATACTTTTTACTATAGGCCGACAGCAAGAATACGCTTGCTTCTACACGGAGAACCATAGTGGGTTATTAATCCATTGAAGCGAATGCCGCATGCGGAGAGACTGAATGTGAGAATATGGAGTTCTTATCAGTGCAGAGCGGACATCTCGTCCTCACCAAAAAGGACCTCCTCCTTTCCGGCGAGTTTGTCGTTGATTTTGGAGACAATCAAATCGAGATGGGCATTGTTTTCGACGTAATTTAGATCGTCTGCTGGTATTGTGAGAACCGGACATAACGAAAAGCTATTGATCCATTCCTCATAGAGTTCATTCAGACGACCGATATAATCTTGTGGAATGCTTGACTCGTAGTCACGACCACGGTTGGCGATCCGTTTGGAAAGTGTGCTGAGCGAAGCGCGCAGGTATACGACGAGATCAGGAGGCGGAACGAAATCACAAAGCACCTGATAGAGTTCGCAATAGGTTTGATAGTCGCGCTCGATCATTTGTTTCTGGAGGAATAGATTGCGAGCGAAGATCTCCGCATCTTCGTAAACTGTCCGATCCTGGATCACGGAGGTAGGATGATTCAAAAGCAACCTTTGATCACGAAGACGTCTCGTCAGGAAGAAGATTTGGGAGGGAAAAGCCCAGGTACGCATATCTAGATAAAAATCTGCCAGGTATGGATTATCACTTTCGGGCTCATAAAAAGGTTCCCAGTTCAATCGCTTAGATAAAAGTGTAACCAGGGTTGATTTTCCTACACCGATGTTTCCTGCTATCGCCACAAATTTTTTCATTTAACACTCTACATCCCGGCCTCAGACACCGACTTGCACTGCCCACGAATTTAAAGTGCGTTCGATGTTATCTAAATATTGTTCAAGGTCTTCACCGCGTGTTGGCATCGAAGTTGGTCCGAGTTTCAGCCGAAGCAGCACCGCGTCCCAATCGGATTGGTGAGGAGCTGCTTTGTCCGCTTTCGTCAGTGTATGGATTGCACGTTCCCAGGTCGTCAACATCTTCCACAGGATCGCTTCCGGTTTATCGATTTCGATTAAAGCCTGGAAGCCTCGTAAATAATACATGCGTCGGCATGGATCTAGCTCCGGCTCAGTGGAGATGGCTGAAGCGGCATCAAAAGCGAAACCCCAGGCGGATAACCATTGCGGAAGCAATGTGGTATTCAAGGTGTCGCTGCCGAGTAACTGGAGGAACTGCGTATAGATCTGCGGATAACCTGCATCCCTGGTGATGCGTTCGATATCCAACGCAAGTCGACGTCCGGCCGCAGGATTTCCGGCAAGTGTGACGACGGCGTTGGTTGCTTCGAGGACGATGCGTGTGTATATCTTTAACCATCGGTTGGAAAGGGATAACAGCGACGCGGCTTGGTGGGCGCGTTTATAAAACGCACTTGCTCGGCTGAAAACATGATCGGAACGAAAAAACTGCCCTCGGGCGCCTGCCTGTGCCCACTCAAAGAAATGCTGGGGATCGTATATGAAGACTGGAGCGCTTAGCGAGGGACCGATCCAGGGGTCGACGCGCAGCTCACGAGGACGCATATAGCGTTCCTTGGAATGGTGGTAGATATCAAGATGGATGTTCTCAGACAAGCGTTGAATTTCTCGTTGGTGTTTTGGTTTATCTTCGTGGATCAGAATTAAATCTACATCTGCGGTATCCCCAAGAATCGGATTTCCGGCAGCAACAGAACCGATCAAGTAACTGGACACAATCCCGGCGGTTTCCGTTCGAATTTTTGTCTCCAACTCGGCTAACTCGATCAATTTATCACGAGAAATATCCAAGGTTACAAATCTCCCTTCAGTGGTAATTCCGGCTGGAAAGGAGGAATTCCCAGGCTTGCTTGAATGCGTTCCGTGATGTATATCAAATGTTCGGGGTAGATAACATAATTCAGTCCGTTCGTGTCAATGGGCAGAACAGGAACGGATTTATAGTCAGAAAAAAAGGCTTCATACGTTTCATGAAGCGCTTCAAGGTACTTGCTGTCCATTTGGCGTTCGTAGGTGCGATCGCGTATAGCGATTCGTTGCATCGCCACTTCCGGTTTGGCTTTAAGGTAGATAATTAAGTCGGGTGTCACAATACGTTCAACAAGGGCATCATAGACGAGTTGATAGGTATCAAGCTCGTCGTTAATTAAATTAAGTTGAGCGAATATTTTGTCTTTTTCGAAACAATAATCTGCGAGGAGATTATTGTTTCGAAAATCATCTTTAACGATCGATTGCTGTTGGCGATAGCGATTGAGCAAAAAGAAAATTTGGGTTTGGAAAGCGAAACGATCGCGATCGCTATAGAAATCCGCAAGGAATGGGTTTTCTTCGAACGCTTCAAGCAATAACTCCGCTTCGAAAACGGGTTGTAGAAGGCGAGCCAGGGTCGTTTTCCCGACACCAATAATTCCTTCAATGGCGATATACATCTTCGTTTCCTGGTTGAGAATTTCTACGCAGACTAATTAATAAGGATACTCGGAGAGGCTTGAGGATGCAAATGTGGGGGTATGATCTCAAGATGCCCTAATTCTGGCGTATCAATTGAATGAGTTCACGCATTGGACGTAGTGCAGCATATTTGGCTGTACATGGATTTTCATTCCGCCGCAAGAAGGAATGATTACGTGCGAAATCTGAGATTAGGGACGAAGGAGCTTGAAGCCCTCGCCAGGTAGACCATCCAAGAAAGTACAATCGTATTCCATATATCCAAAGATTCACCCATGTACTTGGCTTAATATTCCAGCGAGTTTTCAAGATGGGGCTGTAGATTTGGGTATCAGAGGTTGGGAGGCGGTCGGGATGGACGTAGAAAAGGGATGACATCTCCTGACTCGTTACAGCGGTTTGCCCATCAAGCTCTACGGTTTCCTTGTGCCGAGTATGCTTGTCGGTGCATCCCGCTAATTCAAGATTCAGCCCCTCAGGGTTTTCCGCCGAAATCAGCAATTTACCGAGTGATGAGGGGTGTGTGGAATACATCCACTCATTTATTTTTGGAACTGCGATAAGGAAGACAGGTTGTTCTCGGGACAATACCTTGTGTAGATCGCGGCTTGTATGCGTTGCAAGACCCAGGTAGATGGCAAAAACGATTATATCGTCACCTGTCGCACGTGTTGAGCTATAAAATCTGCCGAGCAATCTGATGTCTGCCGGAAGAAGAATATCCGGCTTGTGTAAAGCCCTTGAAATTTGGCGGCGTGATGATATGTATACGCCGTGGATACCAACACGGCGACCCCCAAGAATTATCGATGGACGGGCAGGATGTGTAAAAGGCTGATCCTCATACAGCAGGTATGGAAGACGTTCCTTGTCCAACCAGCGGCGTAGCGCTAACTCGGTGGAAATCTGGGGTACGATCGAGCGTATTTGCTGTAGATTTGGTGGTTTATTTAAAGCGATTTGCTTGCTGAGCGTTTGACAGGCGTAGGTAACGCCAGCTATGGTAAGGCTTGCGTCGATAGGCCAGGGTACCCAATCTTGTCGGTTGATTGACAACGTGCTTTCCCCCTCTGGCGTCGTTCCCGCCTGGAGGATTCTATCATGTGAATAGCTGAATGTAGGAAGTAATAATGGATTATTTTGAGGTAAGATCAGGTTCGTAGCG
>DAOUEK010000127.1:0-9644 GCA_034430425.1 Anaerolineales bacterium
ATAACGGTCTGTCTACCTGAGCGATGTATTCGGAATTTAGAAGGAGGGAAAGCAGCTCCACGTTAATTTCCTCAAGAAGCAGAACCTCCACACATCACTCTCCCCGGGCGATGGGTTTTTGTATGACGTATTCATTATGGTGTATCAGTATGGCCTCCGCACCACTGATGGTTCTGATTCGGAGGGATAAAGACGAGTGCGAACCATTCGCTGGAGTCCTTCGACAAAGCTAAGGGAGTACGCCCTAGAGAGTTAGTTAAATTTGACTAAATCAATGAGGTTTCACGGTTACTCGCCGGCGTTTGTCCCTCAATCCATCGATGCCCTCTTGTTTATACTTGTAGCACCACGTCAACAAAAGCCCTCGACTGCAACCAGTAAACTCCATAATCTCTCCGCACGAGTGTCCCAAACCATACATATATGCTGCCAGGAGCCTCGTACGAGTTGGGGAAAAAGTACATTCATTGTATTGCTCGAGTAATTGTTGAGCCTGTGATTCAGTAATACGAAATATTCTTTTCGACATCGATACGTTGAATAACTCGCGCGGGAATTGTTCCTTGGGTGTTGATATGCCATGCCCCAACAATTTAATTACTTTTGTAATAGATAGAAGTTCAGCATACTGGGGATATTTCCAGCTGGGTAAAAATGCGGTTATGTCGTCTTCGCAGAACCAGAGTGCATTCAACCCTGAGTTTCGTGGGTCGAGTTGAGCTGGTAGATTTCCATTCATGATAGTTCTGGGATCGGTCGAATTCATGCTATGATTGTGAAGTCTTGTATTGGTGTGGAGATTCAAGCGTAGCCCGCCTCGTATCTCTTCTGAGATCGAAATCAAATTCCTGAAATTGAGAATTAAGAACCTCTGATGGAGGGCTCTTTTGCCATACGATCTGCCTTTCGAGCGATCCTAAATAGAGGAAGGATTCGCATTCACACCGGTAGGTGACGGTTGGCCAATTGAGTGGCCAGTGTTCAAGCTGTACGCGGACTGGGATGCAAACTGGATTCCAATTCCAGAGGTGAAGTACCAGATGTCGAGGTAGTCAGAGTACCAAATAAAGTGTGCCTGGCAAGCGGTTGCAGGCGGACACGGCGAGTGACGGAAGAATAGCGAGTTAATATGTATATTGCTGAAGTTTTTGATTATTAGGAGGCGGACTTATGCATAAGAATATAATTCTTTTCCCGCTTTTCGTGTTTCTAGTTGGCTGTGGCCCTTCCACAGCAACCGTATCTGATACCCCTTACACAACTCAATCACCTGATATAGACACTCAGACTCCTAAGCCCACAGCAGTAATTGTTGAAGAGCCAGTTACTATTGATTTCGGTGGTGAGGCTGTATACACCCAACTGCATTACGATGACGTAGAAACAGGGGAACTTCTGCCTGGTTTTGCGTTCAGCAAGTATGGTGAGGCAGTAATTACTGATGAGCCAGATCAGGTAATTGAGGGGGATTATTCCATTCGCCTATCTCAATACGGCCATTTGAAGACCAATCCAGAAATCCTCCCGCTTAACGGGAATACTATTTATCTGGTTGAGTTTGACTACACAATTCTTGAACGCGGCGACGAAGAAGAAAATATCATGTATTTCATTATCCAGCCTTCAGGCGAAAAATCTGAATTCCAAGACTTATGGATAAGTACATCCGATATGTTAAGAAATGCTGATACGCATGGCTCGTTCACAGTAGGGGGAATGATGGGCAATGCTCAAGAATATGTTTTAAGTATTAACACTACAAAAAATGCATCTGTTGTGATCGATAACCTTCATGTCTTGAGCCAGGATGTCCGAGTAGTAGATCAACAACCCGATCACTGGGGAGAATTACAGTCTATGACCTTCCCGCGCCTGGGTAATTACGCACTTGGCTCACCTACCGGCATGGCCTATGGTATGGATGAGGGCGTACCAGAATATTACTACTCGGTTAATCAAATCGAGGACCGACTGGCCATGTTTGATGTCATTGCCGGATTTGAAGTAGTTCATCAAACAATGGATTCGGGCTTGACTTATAGACTGCGATCAAAAAATCCTGATATTGTCATACTCCCATATTCCATAGCGCACGAACACGGCATCCGGCAGAAAGTGGGCGATGAAGCTACTGTGGACATATATAACCAATTTCAAATCGGTTTGGCAGATGAATGGATTGTCAAACAAACGAATGGGGAATTCGTACCAGATCCAGGGTTTCCGTGGATCCTTAAAATGAACATCTCAGAATATTGTCCGGTGATAAATGGTCAAACTTTTCAAGATTACCAGATTGAATGGGTGGTGAATACAGTATTGAATTCCGGGAACTGGGACGGGATTTTCTTTGACAATCTGTTTGGGCACATCAATCCGCATATAAATAATCGCTGGGATCCGGCATTACTTGACTATGATTTTAATCGCAATGGACTGCGTGATGAAACGCCTGCCTCATCCAGCGAAATGACGCGCGAGGCTTCAATTAGCCTGTTAAGCAATATCAGGGACAAAGTCGGAAATAAAGAAATCATTCTTGGGAACAGCTGGGCATTTCCTGAAATTCAGCTGGCACATTTCGTAAATGGATATGTTTTTGAATGTGTCAATGAAGGTTGGGATTCTGAGTTTCTACCAGACATTTCAGAACCGGCATGGCGATTGATCTTTGAAGAATACTCCATCATGCAGACGAATAGCATGTCTCCTACAATCAATATCTTGCAGGGTTGTGGTAACCAATCCGCCACGATGCCCACTATAAGAGATTATCAGAATCACCGTTTTGTTATGGGCACTGCCTTGCTGCGAGATGGTTTTTATGAATATGATCTCCTTGGGAACCTAAGTGCGCCGTTCTGGTTTGACGAGTACACCGTCAATCATGATGGTGTAGCCGAGGAAGCTCTGGAGAATAAGGGCTACCTTGGGAACCCATTGGGAGATGCAGCAGAACACAAGTCCCCGGCCGTGACCATTTGGGAAGAGGATTTTGAAATCGGGACGATGCCGGCTGAATTACGATCTGCTTCTGGTGTGTACGTAAGCCAGGAACCTGGCGAGGTGATCGATGGTAGCGGCAGCTTGGTGATTGACAATCCTGACCATTCTCGATGGAACAGTATCGCAACCAGCAGCAACGTCAATCTTGTAACTTTTCTCCCTGGTGAAACCTACGTAGTTGAATTCGATTGGCGTATTATTGAAAGTTTGGACCTGGAACTCAGGTCTTACATATGGAATGGAACTGATGAGGTTCCTCACTATCTACTGCCAGGTGTGGTCACGGGTGATGCGGGTAAAGCCTACTTCCCAATGACAACTGGTACCACGGGTGGATTCCGTTTGACGTTCCAATTACTTGGGGGCGGTGGGAAGGTTGCCATCGATAATGTCCGGGTGAACCAGGGAGGCGCTGGGCCCTGGCGACGCGACTTCGAGAACGGCTTTGTGCTGGTCAACCCGCTAAACAGGCCCTGCACCTTCACGCTGGATGAACTACGTGGTGACATCGAACGGACCGGTATCAAGCGCATTTTAGGCACGCAGGCACCGGAAGTGAACAACGGCCAGCCGGTGGTGGACAGCCTAACTTTACAACCTTTCGATGCCATCATCTTGTTGGCTGACCCCATACCCCCCGAATAATTCGACGCAAGGAAATGGGCAAAAATTTCGGTCTTCCTCATTTTTTTGTGGAGTCTGAAATTCAAAATAATGAATGCTTCCTAAGATAGTCTTAGTAGGCTCTATTCTTCATGAAAAGGTTTTAAGCCTGTAAGGAGAAAAACCATGTCCGTACCGAATTCTGGTGCGATTACACTGGAACTATGGACATTTTCGGCCATCACAACGTTTATTGGTTCAAGGTTGCATTCTAAAAAATATTTGGGCATAATGAGCAGCGTTTTGGAGATGCTGTGGGAATCACCGAAGTTGGCGGGCGGGGATGAAATTTCTGGATGCTTGGTCAGCGGATGTGTAACATAGCTTAACAGTACCGGAAAGGCTGGCTGCGGATGACGCAGTCAGCCCCTGTTCTTCCCAAAAAGGACGAGACGGGGATTTGGGTTATGGAAACCGAACTTCGCGGAACAGAAAGCAGCGTTTACATTGGCCCGGACCGGCCGACAGCGCTGATCGGCGAACGCATTAACCCTACCAGCCGCAGGGTGCTTGCCGAACAGCTTCGCCTGGGCGATCTGAGTATGGTGGAACGAGATGCAATCGCTCAAGCTCAAGCCGGTGCGGATATCATCGACGTCAATGTCGGCGCTCAAGGCGTCGACCAATCCGACCTGCTGCCTCGGGCGGTCGAGCGAGTGCAGAAAGCGGTCGATGTCCCGATCAGCATCGACACTGCCGATCCGAAAGCATTAGAAGAAAGTTTGAAGATTTACCAAGGAAAGCCGCTGGTCAACTCCGTTAACGGGGAAGAACGTTCGTTGGAAGCCATCCTGCCGCTCGTTGCCGCGCACGAGGCTGTGGTAATCGGCCTGTGCATGGACGATCGCGGCATTCCCGGGAACGCTGAGGTACGCATTTCGATCGCGCACAAGATTTTCGAGCGGGCTCAGGAAAACGGCATCAGGGCTGAGAATATCCTCATCGATCCACTTTGCCTCAGCGTGGGCTCGGATAGCGATGCAGGACGAGTCACATTGGAGACGATACGGGGCATCAAGGATCAACTCGGCGTGAATATGACCATCGGTGCCAGTAACGTCTCATATGGTATGCCCGATCGGGGGGTGATCAACAACGTATTCCTGGCGATGGTTTTACTGGAGGGCGTCAATGCGCCGATCGTTCGCGTCGATCATGTGCGTGAATTTATTCTCGCCACGGATTTACTGCTGGGAAAAGACCCATTTGCGAAACGTTTTATCAAGGACTATCGAGCCAGACAAGAAGTTGAGATATAGGTGAAGGAGGCGATGGATTGATGCGGTGGGCAGAGGCATGTCTCTCTCACAGGTCGCCCACACTTGCAATTATCTTAACCTGGAAAGGACTCGAAGAATGAGTGAAACACTCGTGGAAATGGGTATTAAACTTTATGCAGGGGATGATGATGCCGTTGCGCAGTTAACCCACGATGCGCTGGACGAAGGTCTATCTCCGAGAGAAGTGCTCCAGGATGGCCTGCTCAAAGGGATGGAGCGTGTCGGGATTGACTTCCGTGACGGTGAACTTTTCATGCCCGAAGTGCTGCTCTGCGCCCGTGCCATGCACGCCGGGATGGATATTCTCAAGCCTCTATTGTCGGAAGCCGACATGCCATCTGCTGGCAAAGTTATCCTGGGTACGGTCGCTGGTGATCTACATGACATAGGTAAAAACCTGGTAGGGATGATGCTGGAGGGCGGTGGATTTGAAATCGTCGATCTGGGCATCGATGTCCCGTCAAATCGCTTTATCGAAGCCATTAAGGATCAAGAACCGGATGTGGTTGGTTTATCGGCGTTATTAACGACCACCATGGATACCATGCAAGACATAATCACCGCCATTGAAGAGGCGGGTTTGCGAGACAAGATCAAGATCATAGTCGGCGGCGCGCCGGTCACGCAGGCTTTCGCTGACGAGATCGGCGCTGACGGCTACGCGCCTGACGCTGCCATGGCGGTTGAACTCACGCGTTCTTTGCTGGAGTTGGATTGAAGGAAATCCCTTCGCTGAGGTTAATCGACTTCAAGTTATAATGCGAATTTCGCGAAAACTGCGGATTTTTATCCTTAAGAAAGAAGATTCAGTTCTTCAAGTTTGAAATTGTGACCAGGTTGTTATCTTGCGGACGAGGTTGAATTGAATCATAACTTTTTTTTATTTGAGACAACGTGTTGCGCAGTGGGGTAATTTACCTCACATTTCGATCCATTTCATGATTCTCCCCTTGTTTGAAATCATTGGATTCCTGGAAAGGTATTGACAATTGGCTTGAAATTTACTAGTATAGCGCTAACGTTAGCGCTAACGGACAGAATTCCTCACAAGGCTAAGACATGAGTCGACGCATCATCATGGCCGATGTCGCCCAAGAAGCAGGAGTGTCGCTGATGACGGTCTCCCGCGTGGTCAACAACAAGGGAGACATCAGCGAGGCGACACGTCAACGGGTACGTGAAGTCATCGAGCGCCTTGGCTATAGACCCAGTGGGGTCGCTCGAAGCCTGGCGACCAACCGAACCGGAACGCTTGGGCTGGTTGTTCCGGATAATTCCAACCCATTTTTCTCTGCGTTCGCCCGGGGTGCTGAGCACTTAGCCTATCAAGAAGGCTACAATATTTTTCTCTGTAACACGGAAGAAGAAACGGATCGTGAAAAAGCGGTCATCTATTCTCTGGAAGAAAAGGGAGTGGACGGCCTTATTCTTTGCAGTTCGCGCCTTGAAGAGAGCGAGCTGCGCGAGATCGTCGGGTATTTCCCCTACGTGGTTCTTGTAAACCGCCAAATGGATGAAGAAGGGATCGGCACCGTCCTGATCGACGACAGGCGCAGCGGCAAGGTGGCGATCGAACATCTGTTGAATTCAGGTCATCGTGCTATCGGCATGTTGGCAGGCCCTAAGAATTCCTATTCAGGACAGCAGAGAGTCGTTGCGTACTATGACACATTGCGTGCCGCAGGGCATGAGTCTGACTCCGAACTCGTGGCCAACTGCTCTCCCCGGGTCGAGGGGGGGATGCAGGCAACACAAGAGCTGCTGGCGGCGCATCCAGAGATTACGGCCCTGTTTTGTTTCAACGACCTCGTTGCTGTTGGCGTACTGAAAGCCTGCGCCCAGATGGGGTTGTCGGTTCCGGATGATATCGCTGTCGTCGGTCACGATGACGTCTCGCTGGCGCAGCTGGTAACACCGGCGCTGACAACCTGTCATGTTTCGCAATATGAGATGGGCTGGCAGGCCGTCAAGCTGCTCCTTGAGCGCATCAGCGGCTGCGAGGAGGCCTGCAAGGAGGTCCTTGCAACACCCGAGCTCGTCATCCGGGCCAGTGCACCCTAGAAAAAGATCACGGGTATTTTCACAGCTGGTTGATTGATTTCGATCGGACAGACATCCGTTTCCGTTTACTGCAAGTACATCATGAATAGCGAGTATCCGCGCCCATTTCGGGCAGACTATATTCGGTAACGAAGGTGAGTGATGGCTTCCCGGAGTGGGGGGAGGCCTTGAAAGGAGTACTACAGCTGAAAATACACCATAAGGATAGAGTCAACGTTCGGTCAAGTTCTACTCATATTGCGAGGAGTAAGAGGATGAAAACGATATACCATGCAAGTAAACGCACGATCTGGATAACCGTATTACTCACTCTACTTTTGTCTCTGGTATTCTCTGCTTGTGCCACCACCCCCCTCCCAGGGACGTCAGAAGCACCCCCCGAAGCGTCCCCAGAAGAGCCTGCAGCAGGAGAACCCGAAGAGGTTGTTCCTGCGGAACCGGCTGCTGCCTATAGCGAGGCGCCGATGCTGGCCGATATGGGGCTTCCTCCCGTCGAAGAGCGTCTGCCGGAGAATCCACTTGTTGTGGAACCCGTCGAGTCGATTGGCGAGTACGGCGGCACCTGGGAACGCGCCTTCCTCGGCGTGAAGGACTTCCACGCACTCGGGCGCCTGATCTACGATGCCGTTCTGCGCTGGCCGCGCGACCCTGCCGACCCCATCCAGCCCGGTCTGGCGGAGAAGTGGGAGTGGTCAGCCGACGGCAAGGAATTAACCTTGTACTTCCGCAAGGGCCTCAAGTGGTCGGATGGCGAGCCCTTTACCGTCGATGACGTCATCTTCTGGTGGGAAGACATCGAGAACGATCCGAACATCACGGCTGCCCCGCACACAGAGTGGGTAGTCAATGGCGAACCAATGGAGCTGGAGAAGATCGACGATGCCACGATTACCCTCAAGTTTGCCGCCCCCAACGGCCTGGCCGAGAGCGTAGGGTTAGCATTCCACGGCGGCCAGTGGCCGCTGGGTTTCGAGCGCTTTGGGTTCTTCGCCCCCAGGCACTACCTGGAGCAGTACCATCCCAAGCACAACCCGGAGGCGACCTACGAGGACTTCGAGAACAAGGCCTTCAACTTCAACACCGAATTGCCCGTGATGTACGCCTGGAAGGTGAGCGAGTGGGAAGAGGGCGCGACCGAGATGACCGCGGAGCGCAACCCCTACTACTGGAAAGTCGACCCGGACGGTAAGCAGCTCCCATACATCGATCGCATTCACTACACGCTGGTTGAAGACAACGAGGCAATCAATGTGATGGCTATTGCAGGCGAACTGAGCATGCAGCACCGCCGAATCGACTTCGCCAAGTACACCGTTTACCAGGATAACGCCGATGCCGGTGGTTACCACACACTGCTGTGGAGCACGGCCGCTGCGTCCAACGTCACGCTCTTTCCGAACCAGAGTTATGCGGACGAGAAGTACCGCGCCCTAATGCAGACCCTCGAGTTCCGACAGGCGCTGTCGCTGGTGATCGACCGCGAGATGATCAACAACGTCGCCTTCCTGGGACAGGGTATCCCGCGCACGATCACCGTCGTACGCGATTCACCGCTCTTCCAGCAGGACATCGAGAATTACTTTGCCGAGTATAATCCGGCGAAGGCTGAGGAACTCCTCGCCACCGCCGGCCTGGTCAAGGGCGCAGATGGTTTCTACACCTTCGCAGACGGCACACCGGTCGAACTGACCGTAGAGGCGACCGACGCTGTTTCCGGCGCCAGCATGGATACCCTGGAACTGATCGTTGACGGCTGGAATGACATCGGTCTCAAGACCGTCTTGGAGACCATGTCGCGCGACATCTACTGGCCGCGAGCCACCTCGAACGAAGTCATGATCGCTACCTGGGAGACCGACCGCGGACTGGTTCCAATGGTCGACCCAATCTACCTGTTCCCGTTCGACGAACGTTCGTGGATGGGGCCGGCGTTCGGCGTGTGGTACAAGTCGGGCAGCGAGCAAGGTGAGGAACCACCCGCAACGCTGAAGGAAGTACAGGATCTGTATGATCAGTACAAAGCCAGTGTGGATCCCGCCGAGCAGCTAGAGATCGCCAAGAAGATCGTCAGGATGTCTACCGAGGGACTGTTCGCCATCGGCACAGTTGGTATGTCGCCCGGGTTGGTTGTTGTCAGTGATAACTTCCATAACGTCATGGACAGCCATACTTCGGACTGGCTGGTCTTCACGCCCGGAACCCAGGATCCACCACAGTTCTGGATTGAGCAATAAGAAAGAAATCTGACAGGCAAGGAGGGGGCTGCGTAAGCAGCCCTCTCCCCTGCTCCTTTCACCTGGTAGCGAGGGTTTTTCATTTTCTTCTCCTTTGGCAATCGAGGAGGAGGATAAGCGGGAGAATAACCTACCCTACCGGTAAAGTTGGGTGCAAATATAAACGGTGTCAAGAGATACCATTCTTGCCCAACTGCCTAAATACTACGTAACTCTCACTATGGGTTTTCTTATGCCACGAAACACTGATTACCGGAGAAGATCCTCGCCGACATCGGATGCTATAATGAATTCGGTTTTCCAAGCGCACGGAATGTTCATTGATCATCCCAGAGAGCAGAGCATTTGCCATAGAATGATTGCTGGAGTACATCATCCTGGCATGTTGACTTTTAGGAAA
>DAOUEK010000128.1:0-4012 GCA_034430425.1 Anaerolineales bacterium
AAGAGCACACTCTGCGGTTCCAGGTCTTCTGGAATTACAACACCATTGGTCGATCCAGGCAAAACCAATGGACGGCACTGAAGCACATTGATATTTACTTGCCCGTCCGCGTCGATAGAAGCCGTGAATTCAAGATCGACAGGATGTCCATACACAGCCTCCAATTTTTGCAAGATCTTGCCCATCATGGGCACGAAATCCGTTTTTTGAAGCAAATTGTTAAAAGTCAAAACGAGTTGCTCCGGCTCGCATTTCACATTACTTGAAACCGGATCGTAAGGATGGTCATCCTGCATAACCGATACGAACAACTCGAGGTTGGGATAATCCCTCTCACCGAGTACTTCTGGCAAGATGCAACTCGTAAGACATCTTTCCTGTAAATCCAGGAGGTCGATTTCATGTTGGGAATATTTCGCTACCCTGGCACCGACTTCGGGGCGCAAGTGAGGTTGACTGATGGAAATCATGCGGGGATAATCCGCGCCCACGCGATCCACCGCTCGTGTTCCCAATCCGAAAACGAGACGGATAACACCCTGCCTGGGATCGATGCGGCCGTTCCAAACATACAAATTTCGCGAAAAAGCCACTCCGGCGAGTGCCGGGAAGAAAAAGTGCCGATATGGAATTCCGGAAACTCGTTGGACGAGAATCGCCATCTGCTCGTCGTTCTCGCCCAAGCCGCGCCGACTGCGGTACGTCAGCGCATCCGGATTGAGCGCGCTGGCATAAACCAATTTTACCGCCCGCATAAAATCATCGAGACGGGATTTGGGGTCACCTTGATTGGCACAAAAAATGCTGCGGTATTTGCCGGCAAATGCGTTCCCAAAACTGTCTTCCAATAAGCTGCTTGAACGCACAATAACCGGCGCCTGTCCATAATAATCGAGCATTAGGCGGAACTGCTCCCGAATTGACTCGGAGAAAGTACCCGACAGGAAACGTTGTTCCACATCCTTAAATTCGTCATACGACAAAGATGAATTACGAGTCAACTGCAGCCGCAAGCGAAATAAATCGTTATAAACCAGGAATGAGAAGAATACGTCGGAACCGATGTAAAACGAATCATGATCTTCCAACCGTTCGATCAACTCGAGATCTTCCGGCTCAGCCATTGACATCAAAATTCGGCGTGCCAGCAACATACCGGTGGCTTTGCCACCAATCCGGCCGGCGCCGATCAGACGATTTCGGACAGCGAGGAGATCATCCAGATTGAAAAATTGCTCGGCGAGTGTACTGAAAATTGGATGGTGTCCAATGAGCATACGAATAAATTCGCGCTTTAAAGCCAGTTGTTCTTCGTCTTCTTCGTCAAGCCCTGTAGGGGAGGCGCGATGACGAACAAGCTTCTGATATACGCTTTCCCACGGATCTAACGGCTGCACCGAACTACGCAATGGAGATTGAAGCGCTGAGACCAGCACTTCTGCAGCTTCCCCACTTTGCGCCAGCGGCGTCCAGTGATCGCCTTCCACGAGATGCGGCAAGAACATTTGGGGAGAATATCGGTCCCATACCTTGATCGGGTGTAGATACATCTGATCCTTGGCATGATAGATGTTGAGCAGAAGTTGAGTCGTATCGCGGATACGGGCAACCGCTTCATGAGTATGGTGGCCGCTGGTGAGGGCAAAATACGTCACAGTATCCAATTCGAACAGGTACGGGCAGGTCACCTGGAAGAAATTCGCCAGCAATTCATCCGTCACCCACTTGTCCACCAGCGACGAGAGATTATCGAAGACATAAAACACCCTGGAGCCACGTGCTTCGATAAGTTGATGTACTTCCCGGGTAAAAGTATCGAAACCGGCAGCGGGATTTAGTTCCACAATTTCCAAACCCGCAAAAGGCTCCAACACCGGAGGGTGCGCCGCAAAACGCAGATACACTAATGGCCAGCCGTCTGCAACAGCAGCCTGGGCGAAGGGCAGAACAAATTGGCGATAATCCTCAAGATCATCCACCTGCCAGACGACGTTGTCGCCCAGCCGGAAACCTTGAAGAACATGATCCAGGGCTTTGATCCCACTGCGAATTAAAAGTTCATCCATATTTGAAGCCATAAGCTATTATACGAGCATACCGACGAAATAAGATGCCACTATTCCTGACATCATTCGTTGGCAGATAAAGCAATCTGGTCCTGTGTGAACTTCTACTCTCGAGGGCAAACCCAGTCAGCGAGGCACTACTCTCGAACGAAATACCCCCGCAGGAAGGCCAGGAAATCTCTGCGTGTTTGAATTACCTGGGAAAGGAAATGCTGTAATCCAAACCACCGGGCCTTCTTCCGTTTCCACCATCGCGCTAACTCAATGGTCAACGCGACAATTCCCACGTATGAAAACAGGTCGGCGAAATTTGCGCTCGGCGATCGGAGAACTTGAATGAAGTCCGTTGTGCAACCAACAAACAAATCATCGACCAGATTCCCCACCACACCAGCGGTAATTGTGATCAGTGCAATCTTCGGCCATATTCTCACTTGCTTCTTGTAAGTATAGAAATCGAATAAAGGGAAGGCCACTACCAAGATCAAAATCCGTACGATGAGAAATAAAACCTGAACCCAATCCGGCATCTCCGGAATGAACCACGAAAAACCCCGGCAGTTGGGCATGTACGTAATGTATATGATGTCATCGACAATCGGGTTGCGGATTCCGGGCATCAAACTCGCACGGACAATCGCTTTCGTCGCCTGATCGATGACCAGCAGAATACAAGACAAACTGACCCGCTGATGGAATACCCTGCGCCTCACGGCTTTCCGATCTTGCACTTCAAATCCCCGAGACCGCGTCCCATTGATCCGTTACGCTTGTTCTGGCAATGCCCGCGCCAGTTCTCGAACTGAAAATGGCTTCCCATGAGCGGGATAGATGACTTCCGCACCGTGTTCGATGAGCTTTTTCCAGCTCGCGTATACTGCCGCCATGTCTTCAACATAAATCGGGTGATGCCCTATGCCTGTCAGGGGCAAGAAATTCATGGCGACATCTCCTACGAAGGTCCTGCCGTCCGAGAGAACGATGGATAGAGAATCCCGGGAATGTCCCGGGGTGGATAAAATCTTGCCATCGACTCCAATTTGCTTCAGCAACCCAAAATCATCACCCGCTACAATGATGTCCTTTTCTCCAAGCATCAGTGGCGGAAAATTGAATTCCCGATGGAACAACTCGAAGAGCGAGAATACGAATTTCACACGACGGTTGAAAGGCCGCATCGTCTCTTCGGATCTCCCCTTCTGCAGTGGAATCACAGCGTGCTGATGCACGACGATCCGACATCCTGTCTTCTCGACCAGATCGGCAGTAAATCCGGCATAATCGTCGTGGTGATGGGTTAGACATAGATATTTAATCTCGGAAATATCGATCCCGAACCTGGTAACGCGCTTCTGGAATCGCGAAAAGGTATCCCGGTAGGATGTGTCGATGAGAAGATAGCCATCCTTACATGGAAGCAGGAAACAATTCGTGAATCCGAGTTTCACGCCTAAAACGTTTGGATTTGACATTGTCTCGCCCCTCAATATACCGATCCGGGATTGCCGCAGCCCCGTCTCTACAATCCAGCCCGGATCGCATCCAATCTTGTCTTTGCTTCTGGAACCACTGCGAGGAAATCGGCCAACTTTGCGCAGGGGTATTCGTCGCAATATGCGCAGTTCACCACACCCTTCTCCACGCCACATTTGCGTATTTCACATACATGACAATGTTGATAAAGTAGCCCGCCCTCGGATAAACATCCATCGCAGTAAATATCTTCTGCCGTGATATCGGCACCAAATTCCTCTCTCCACAAGGCTGCGACCTCGGCGCGCTTCACATCGTCGTTCGTCCTCGTGGCGATCAACGCGCCACATTGAAGGCAATCCAAACCACAGTAAGCAATCATTTCGTTCATGATCGGATCCTTTCCGTATGTCAGCCCCAACGTAATCCTGCCGACATACTTTCCGCAGATTTAACCTCAACAGTGGATTTTA
>DAOUEK010000129.1:0-6278 GCA_034430425.1 Anaerolineales bacterium
TACTTGTGTCAGGTATTACGAAGAGTCAGGAGTAGAAATCAATGCGGAATTGTATTCGATCGGAAGAAAGCCCTTGCGCAGTTAGCTACGATTCTGTCGATGATGTGACATCATAGGAAATATAAAACTGACCTTCGCCATTCAACGCAGCTGCGTCGTAGTAAAGAGTATGCAACCGAAATGCCGCCCCAGGATGCAGCAGTGGACCTTCAACGATGCTTGAAAACTGCTCCCCTCCGATGATTCTGTTCGTCAGCGTGAGATATAAGCGATCCAATACTCCCGCCTTTAAAAGAAGATGATGGACCTTCGGCCCGGCAGCGGAATACACGACCCTATAACCCAGGGCTTTGAGCGCCTCCTTTAACACCGAACCATCCACCGACTTATCCCCAACAGCGATGACTTGATCCACTTGATCTTCCATGTTTGCTGCTTGCAAACGATCAGCGTTCCGAGTTGTAAACACCAACACTTTTCGATCCCCTCGCCTTAATTCATCCGGCACGGGAAACGCCATGCTTTTACTGATCACGGCCAAGTCCGGATATGGCTTCAGCCCTCGTTCCAGACGCCAATGCTTGAGATCCGCCAGGTCGGGATCATCATACACGCGCAATATGTCCTGCGCCTCCCCGCCAGCGAATTCCCGCAAATACCTGCCGGAAGTAATCACCAGATCCGCCTGCACGGCAAGTTCCTGAAACAAGCGCCAATCGCGTGGATTGGCGATCTGATCCGGGATCTTTTCCTGACCGGGTGCTGATTCAATCGAAATGCGGCCGTCCAAACTGGAGATAAAATTCGCAAGTATTACTAACCGGCCCATTTCGTTTTGAGCGTGGCGTAAATCGTGCGTGAGATAGAGCCCCGTTAATGATAGTGCTCTGGTCGGCAATGGATAGAGCTGAAGCACGTTTTCTTCCACAGGCAACCTTTCCAAGAAACGAGAACGACCGGTTCAATCCTATCTTAGCATCATTCTTCCATTTGACCCGGCAGCAACAAACTATACGCATTGACCCTGGGCCCGTAAAAATCATGGATGCCACAGGGGATTGCCCCTAACAAATTCAATTCATGATGGGATGCAGAAAATCAACCTCCATTCCAATGATATACCGTGTAGGGGCGCACACGTGGGTGCGCCCACTTAAAACGATCTTGAAATTGGATTTGGTCGGTCCCTACATTTACACAAAGCAATCTGTCGGATTAAAAAATAATGAAGGAGCTGCCCCTTTGGGGCAGCTCCATTCCACGCCAACTTCCCCGTAGAAAACTCAAGGCTCGTAGAGCACAAAGTCGAAGGTCATGCCATTCTGGTTGTAATGCGTCGGGTGCACCCAACCGTACACGATATCACCGTCATACTCCGTCTTGAAACAGACGTATACGCTTGTGGCATACGAATCGAGGGTGATTGCCGCTTCATAGATGTACACCGACCCCGAACAGCTGAGCTTGGTTGGCTGCGTGGTGACCGCTTCTGCAAATTCGATGGCCGGCTTGGCCTCCAGGATGCCCCCATAGTAACTGTTGTAGTTATAGCGGAAACTGGCCTCCGAGCTGCCGCACGACACTTTTTGACCCGTGGTGAGATCGTAGCACTCTTCATCCAGCAGGGTGACTCCGTCCATCTGCAGCATGACGAACAAATTGAGATTGGGCATTGCGGTTGCTTTTATGATGGGAAACCCGCTTTCGGGCTCGAAGGTAACGTAATTGAAGGTCAAACCGCCGGCGTTGAAATCTGTTGGCTGGATCATACCGTAGACCACGTCCCCATCGTACGCTGTGTGGAAGCAGTAGAATTTTCCTGTGGAGGATTCCGCCGGAAGCGCCAACTGCAACGTCAAGCCATAATACGCAGCGTCCTGGCAATCATCCTGGCTGGGGAAATTTTCCTGTCCTGCGGAAAACTCGAGTTCGTTCCAAGGTAGAAGATTGCCGCCCTGCTGGCTGGCGTACGTGAATTTAAAATCCGCATGTGGATGCCCACAGCTAATCACTTCGCCGGAGACGAGATCGAAACACTGATTGACCATCATGGTCTCGCCCATCGCCTTGCTGATCGCTTCCACAAACGGATACGGGTTGATGGCAACATTGCTGTTTGTTGGCGGCGAGCTGGTTGGGGTGGATGTCGGTTCCGGCGTGGTGGCTGCCGTTCCGGTGACCTTTATGGCAATGCGCAGCGGTGCATTGGCCGGTGAATCTTGCCCAAAAACCTCACCCCCGCCGCTTTGCAAACGCCATAAGGACGCATACGATCCTGCTTGCAAAGGAGCCGTCATTTCCACCGTGAGGTCATAGGTCTCACCCGGCGATACGTTCGAGCTCATCGCCACGGTGGTCGGGACTCCCAACGTGTCACCGGAAATGAATGTCAAGGAGTAATTCGTATCCCATACGCAGGTGCCTGTGTTTTCCAGCGGCCAGACGACCTGGAACGTTTCGCCAGGCTGGAACTCCTGACCGGTGGCTATATTTACCCCACCGGATATCGCAAAGCGGTTCGTGCAGTCCGAGGATTCCTGCGAATGGTTAGCCGAATTCCCCACAACCTGCGGCGTAGGCGTTGGATTATTAGCGGCAACTTCTTGTATTTCATTCGAAGCGCTATCCGCGCTGTCGGTCTGGAAACTCCAGGTACAACTCACCATAGAAATCAGCGCAAAGGCAATAACTCCGAGGATAGCTGTCTTACGCAAGATCTTCATTTCATCCCTCCCGGGATCGCAGTGTCTCAATCCCATTACATCTGATATGTCTTCAAGCCTATCCCGGTGATGTAAGCAGATGATTTCGGTTTGGTAAAAAGCATGTAATTGCACAAAAAAGAAACCACCCACTCCGATTTCAGAGTGGATGGCCGAACTCTAGAGTTGTTCGGTAAACCAACCCTACAGCGTATATAGATATGTATGCAGCGGATCGATTACTCTTCTTCCTCTGCTTCACCGATTTGTAATGTAAGGTAATTTTCGAGACTCATTTGCTCGATCTGGGTTAGTTGTTTCTCTGCCCAATCGATGTGGCCCTCTTCCATCTTGAGGATCGTAATCAACAGATCGGCCGTTGCCTCATCCCCAAGTTCGCTGGCCAGGGCGATGCCGTCGTTGTATGCCTTCACAGCACCGGCCTCAGCCGCCTGATCGTTCTTGATCATCTCCAGCACATTACCGCCTATCGACATGGGAAGGAGCTGATCAACCACGGGCATACCCTCGAGGAAGAGAATACGCTCGATGAGCCATTCCGCATGATGCATTTCATCGATGGCCTGACCTTCCTTGGCTGCGTGAAGCTCATTGTAGCCCCAGTTGTTGCACATCTCTGAATGGACCATGTACTGGCTTATGGCGGTCAATTCGTCCGCTAAAAGTTCATTTAAATTCTTGATGACTTTCGGATCGCCCTTCATAATCTTCCTCCAGAATAGTTTATCATTTGGTTGTATATAATTAGATTATATGGTCTCTATCGCCAAGCGTATAGAGGATATTCATAATTTTTTCAACGATTCAAGGCACCAACATAGCGTGTTTGATTGAAAATTGCTGGAGAAATTATCCGGCAAACCAGCCACTTCGATATCAACAGTCACTACGATCTGCGATATGATTTACACGCAGGCCAATCACGCCAAAGCAGATGGTGTACACTTGGTACGGGAGGATCGAGATGCCCAAAATCACGCATGTCATCAAGCGCAGTGGCGCTGTCGTCCCGTTCAACCCTGGCCGCATCAGCAACGCCATCTACCGCGCCGCGGTGGCTGTGGGAGGGCGTGACCGAGAACGCGCCGAAGAACTCGCTCAGCAAGTTGTTAGACAATTGGAAGAACAATGTCCCCAAGGACATCATCCCCACATCGAAGAAATCCAGGACGTCGTTGAAAAAGTTCTCATCGAAAATGGACACGCCAAGGTTGCCAAGAACTACATTGTTTATCGTTTAGAACGAGCACGCAGCCGCGACTCCGGCGAGCAAATCAGCAGACCATCCGGCAACATCCCCTGGTCGAAATTATGGCAATCGCTGGACTGGGCAGTATCCCATGGCGTCCATACCATCGAAGCACTCAACGAACACATCCACAATGGTGAATTCGCGCAAATCGTAAGCGAATCGGAAGCGGCTTATGAAGGTGACGTCGACATCGCTGCCGAAATGATCGCTGAACGTCGTGAAGACCTTAAAATGGTCTTGGTCAGCGGCCCATCCTCCTCAGGCAAGACTACGACCACCCAGAAAATCGAACAACGCTTGAAACGCATGGGCATGACATTCGCATCTCTCAACGTGGATAACTATTTCTTCGACCTCGAAATGCATCCGAAGGATGAGTTCGGAGATTATGATTTTGAAACTCCGCAGGCGCTCGATCTGCCGCTAATCAACGAACACCTTAACCGCATTGCCCGGGGCGAGGAAGTACTGATCCCCTTCTACGATTTCAAGACCGGAAAACGCTTCCCCGATCGCACACCCTTTAAGCTTCAACCCGGTGAAATCCTGCTTATCGATAGCCTGCACGGTCTTTACCCCGACATGAGCGGAAAAATCCCTGCCGAGATCAAGATGAAGCTGTACATCGAACCTTTGCTGCAGATGAAAACCCCGCAGGGAAAATACATCCGCTGGACCGATCTGCGCTTGATCCGCAGGATGCTGCGCGACGCAGTCCATCGAGCGTACAAACCACAACAAACCCTCGAACACTGGCATTACGTTCGCGCCAGCGAAATGCGCAACATCATCCCCTACATCAACACCGCCGACCACATCCTCAACAGTGGGATGCCCTATGAGATTGCTCTCTATCGCCCAAGAATGCTGGATCACTTCCTCGACTGGAGAGAGCACTATAAGGACGATCCTTTGCGCGAAGACGCCTATATGCGAGCCGAACGGGTTTGCCGCTTTCTCGAGGTTGTCGAACCTGTCGAGGATGATTCGGCTGTGCCGAAGGAATCCGTTTTGCGTGAATTCATCGGTGGCGGCAGCGTGCACTAAGCACCGAACACAACGGTTTGTGTGCGCAACCTCCGAGCAGGGCATGAACAGAATAACGGGTTCATTTTACGGGATCTATCCTGACGATACCCGAGCTGCCCATTTCGCCCAGCAACGCAATCTTTGCAGATGTGAACGCACGGATTACATTGGCGTTTGTGACCAAATGTTGGGTGATCTGTGAGGTTCGAAACTCCGACACGCCTGCGGCAAAAGCTAGCGGCAGCAGAAGTTGATCGGCGAGATATTGATCCACGCAGCCGTCGCTCTCGATAAAGCCCAGAAGCCGGTCCACGGCAACATCCGCCACACATTCCGCCGGAAGACCGCGTTCACCCAGGCCAAAATAACATGCACGGCCGTGTTCGAAAACCGCAATCAGGCACAAAAGCGAGCCCTTGTTGAATGCTGGCATTTTCTCGATCTCGACTCTAAGATCACATCCCAGATGTTCTAACCGTTCGATCGTCCGCTTGCACTGCCGTTCCGCAATATGCTGCGGTAAGTTGCAGGCGATCGAAACCCCCCGGATTTCCAAAAGCTCACCACGATCGATCAAATTAAGCGGCGTAATTTCCCCCAGCGGATGGATGTCCGCATGGATACATCCCCCGCCCTGCGGATAGAAACCTGCTCGTTCGAGATCAATTGCAACTCGACACCCAATCCGCGAAGCAAAATACGCCCACTGCCAATCGAGGTAGTGGAAACAAGGACTCCAGCGAACATGCGTACCCCCGATGATACTCACCTTCGATGATCCACCGGCAAAACCCAATGGAAGGTAAATCGTTTGTAAAACCAGACCGGCCGCTCCCGCCGTGCCGATCTCAAAACGAAAATCCCCTGCGTTGAGCCCCAGCGGCTGGAACGTTACACTCGAAGAACCAATCTGGTCCCCGGCGACTCTTGCCGTGGCGATTGCTGCCGCCGCTTGAAGAGATTTTATATGCTGCGCACGCAATCCCGGTTTCGACCGACCCGCCCGAATGCGGTTGATGCGCATGGCTTTTCCTGTAACGATCGACAAAGCCAGCGCACTGCGTAGAATTTGACCTCCGCCCTCTCCCTGTGAGCCATCAATCTCAACCATCAGCAGGTATCCGATCTCGCTGCACGCATCCAGCACGGATGATCGTCATTCTAACAAACAAGCGGAAAAACACCCACCGACCATCGACTCATCGCACAGCAGCCATTCGAAAACCATTCTCGAACTTCGCTTGACAACCGAAAGAAATCGAGTGTAAATGGAA